>CANQTD010000006.1 GCA_947626685.1 uncultured Clostridia bacterium
TTCGTTTACTTCTTTGATCTTTTGTTTTAACATGACGCTTTCTCCTCTCGTGGGAATTATAACGGAAAAAAGAGGCTCTGTCAAGAACTTGCGCCAAATTCCGGCTACAAAAAGTCCCGCGGACAAAACGGAACGAATGCCCTCAAAAATGATCTTACGGCCTTGCGGCCGGGCTTGTTTCTATAATCTGTTCTTATCTCCCCATTCGCACATCATATCGAGAATGGGCATGAGCGACCTTCCGCGCTCGGAAAGACTGTATTCCACTTTCGGCGGAATTTGCGGATATTCTTTGCGGACGATCAGCTTGTCCGCTTCGAGTTCTTTTAACATTACGCTCAATGTCTTATAAGAAATGCCCTTGATATATCTTTGCAACTCATTAAAGCGCACCACGGAAAACTCCATGAGCGTATAAAGAATCGTCATCTTGTATTTTCCGTTGATGAGCGAAAGTGTGTATGAAAAACCCGTGTCCGCAAGTTTCTCATTGGCAATGCACCGTTCCATAATGTTCTCCTATACTTTCCGAATTGTAAGTACCATACATAAATGTGCGTACTTGACAAAAGAATTATACCATGATATAAGACGTATGTCAATAAATTTTTAAGGAGGCTCATCTATGAGAGCAACATTGAAAGACTATCAAGACGTGGAAAAAGCGGCGATGAACTTCGTCAAGAGCGTGGCCGAGGGCAACAGCAAGTATGCAAAAGAACTGTTTACCGATGAAGCCGTCTTGTTCGGGATCCTCAACGGCGAGCTCGAACATGGCTCTATCGAACAATTCTATCGCAACGTGGATACGGTCGGCGCGGACGCAAATTTCAAAGCAAGAGTTGACGTTATTACCGTGGAAGAGACACTTGCCGTTGTCCGCGTTTTGGAAGAGGGCTGGGGCGGCAGTATCGATTTTACCGACTACTTACTTCTTCTGAAACTGAACGGCGAATGGAAGTGCGTTGCCAAAGCCTACAATCAAAACTCAAATACAATCAAAAAATAATCTGCGAGGCAATTATGGGCAAGAAAATACTTATTTTGAACGGCAGTCCGAGAAAGAACGGCAATACGAGCGCGCTTGTTTCCGAATTTGCGCGCGGGGCAACGGAAAGCGGAAATACCGTTACCGAATTTTTTCTGCAATCTATGAACATTCACGGCTGTTTGGGATGCTTCGGCGGCGGGAAGGACACAAACAGCCCGTGTGTGCAGAAAGACGATATGCAAAAAATCTATCCCGTTTACAGGGAAGCCGAGATCGTGGTTCTTGCTACACCTTTGTACTATTGGACGATAAGCGGACAGCTGAAAACTTGTTTTGACCGTCTGTTTGCCGTCGCGGAGTGCAATAAAGATTACCAAAACCCGCAGAAAGAGACCGTCCTCCTCATGGCGGCGGAAGGCCATGAGTTTGAAGAAAGTTTGTATTGGTACGACCGCTTGGAAAAACATCTCGGTTGGAAAAGCCTCGGGAAAGTTCTTTGCGGCGAAGTCGTAGGGCTCGGCGATATTAAAGGACGAAACGAACTTGTCAAAGCCTATGAATTGGGAAAATCGATCTCATAAATAAGGAAGAAAATCGATTTAACGAAAGCGTCTGCGCTGACCTCTCGCGCGAGGCTTTGCGGCGGTTTGAAGAAAATGGAAACGGCGGCTGCGTTTTGGCGCAGCCGCTGCTTCTCTATTCCGATACGGATCCCGTGCCGAAGGCAAGGCTTTTTCGGGCGAGACGTTGCCGGCGGGTCACAGAAGGATGCAGATGACCCCGCCCTTGCCCTCGTTGACGATCCGCGTGACCGTCTTGCGCATCTTGCGCTGCACGTTTTCCCGCATGGCGCGGTTCTTGCCCGTGAGTTCCTCGCCGAGCATCTCTTTGAGGGTCTTTCCGAACATATTCGTGTTCCACGCACGCTCGGGCTCGGAGACCATCGTCTCGCTGATGCCCTTGACGAACGCCTCGCTCTGTTCGGCATTCCCGAGCGCGGGATGCACTTCCCCGCTCACGTCCACGCGGATGATATGGTAGCTCGGCGCGTCCGCGTGCAGATTGACGTCGACCCGTCCGTTCCGCTTCACGAGTTTGGGCTCGGAAAGGCTCATATCCCCCTCGTCGGGCGGGACGATGCCGTAGCCGTACTCCCTCGCGTCCGCAAACGCCTGCCCCGCGCGCTCATACAGTTTTTTCGCTTCGGACAGTCTCAGAACATACCGCATGAGGGCAAATTCGTCCGCGATCTCCTCCCCGCACTCGTCGCCGAGCACCTCGTAGAAGGCTCCCGCCTGCGGTTCGACGCGGCAGTTCGCCGTACCCGTGGCCGCATCGAGACGCATGGAGACGGGCGGTTTGAGGCGCGCGCTGTCCGAAAAGAGCGTGTCGAGCAGGGCGCAGTCGGAAAGTTTGGAGATCTTGGGCGCGACCTCCCGTATGCCCGACAGAAGTTCGGAGATGATGGGACTGTCCGCCTCGAGCACGCGCATCCAGTCGGGAATGTCGACGTCGATGGAAACGACGGGAAATTCATAGAGGATGCGCTCCAAAATATCCGAGATCTTCTCCGCGTCGAGCTGTTCGCAATTCGTTGCGATGACGGGCACGCCGTACTTCTCTTCGAGGCTTTGCGAGAGCTCTGTCGCGGACATGGGTGCCGCCGAATTCATGAGAATGACGAACGGCTTGCCGATTTGTTTGAGTTCGGAGACCGCCCGCTCCTCGGCTTTTTCGTATGACGCGCGCCCGAGCTCGGAGATGGAACCGTCCGTCGTGACGAGGACCGCGATCGTGGAATGGTCGCGCACCACGCGCAGCGTGCCCTCTTCGGCAGCCTTGTCGAAGGGCACGGGGAGCTCGTTCCACGGTGTTCTGACGAGGCGGGGCGCGCCCTCCTCTTCGAACCCTGCCGCCCCTTCCACGGGGAAGCCCACGCAATCGATGAGACGCACGCGCGCAACGGCGTCTTTCACATGGATCTCCGCCGCCTCTTCGGGCACGAACTTGGGCTCCGTCGTCATGACCGTTTTGCCCGACGCCGACTGCGGAAGCTCATCCGTGTAACGTTTCTTCTTCTCCCCTTCCACCGAGGGCAGTACGAGCGTCTCCATGAACTTTTTGATGAACGTCGATTTGCCCGTACGCACGGGCCCCACGACGCCGATGAAGATATCGCCGCCCGTGCGGGTCGCAACGTCTTCGTAAACTCCGAATGTTTCCATAATCGCCTCCGCCGATTTTCTTGCTAAGTTACCATATGAAACATGCGGAAAAAATATGACAAAAGCGGCACAGGAAGCCCGCCTGCGCCGCTAAAATCACTTATGGTATTCGGAGCCGCACGCGATCATGAACGCACGGTAGAGCTGTTCGAGGAGAATGACGCGGAACATCTGGTGGGGAAAGGTCATATCCGAAAAGGAAACGAGTTCCGCGCGCGCCTTCACGGACGCGTCCAGCCCGCACGACGAGCCGATGACGAAGGTGATCTCCGCGCCCGCGTCGCAAAGCCGTTTGAGGTCTGCCGAGAACTCCTCGGAGGAACGCTTCTTCCCCTCCACGGCGAGCGCGATGACATGCCCGCGCACATTCCTCAAGATCTCCTCCGCCTCCTCTTTCGGACTTGCGCGTTCGGGGAGTTCGCAGATCTCGAGCTTGCAAAAACGGGTGAGACGTTTGGCGTATTCCGCGCAGGCTTCCCGCCAATACCGCTCTTTGAGTTTTCCGACGCATACGAGGCGGATCCTGATCATGTACCGACTCCGTGAAACGCCATTATCAGCCATTCGAGCACGCACACGGCGATCCCCGCTCCCGCCGCGAGGAAATAGTATCCCGCGCCCCGCATGCCTCCCCTTTGGCGGTTGCTCTTGTCGACAAAGATGAGAACGGCGAGCGCAGCAACGAGAAGGACGCCTCCCACGACCGCGAGCGGGATCTCCGCGGCAAGGGGCAACGTCCACTCCGCGCCGAAAACCGCGCCGATCACGAGAACGACGGCGTTGTTCAAGAAGTGGGCGAGCATGGAAGGGAAGGGGCTCCCGCTTCTCACGGCAAGAAGGGCGAAACACGCGCCGCAGACGAATTGGTAGATCGTCTGTTCGGGATTTCCGTGATAGAGCGAGAACATTGCGCCGCAGATGAGAACGGTGGGCACGGTGCCCCATCCGCTCTCGCGCAGGGTATATACTTGGATGCCGCGGAAGATCGTCTCCTCACAGAAGGCGGGAATGACCGCGACGAGGAGCATGGTCGGCAAAAGGAGCCACCCGGAGAGCATGGCGTCGGTGACGGGCGGGATATAATCCTTCCAGTCCGTCTGCCGCGTATAGCCCATCAGTTCGAGAAAACGGATGAAAAATTCGTTGAGGCTGTTGAAGGCGAAGAGCAATCCGAAGGCGAGCGCGAGTGCGTAGAGATAGTAGTACCACTTGCAGGGAGCGTAGACCCTGCGGGCGAGCGATCTCTTCCTCCCCCTCAAAAACCAGAGGAGCGCGGCCGCGGCAAAGCAGAGCTGCGGCAGGAGAAAGCTCAGATAGCGGTATAGAACGCTTTGCTCAAAGTTCTCCCCCAGCGCGAAACGCAGTGCGTAGACGACCACAAAGGAGAGAAGAAAAGGCAAGACCGCCCCGAGCGAATAATTGACGCCCGCCGCGATGAGAGACCGCTTCGGATCCCGCGGCGTCGTTTGAGACTGTTCCATAACTGCTATTATACAGGAATTTACCGAAAAGTTCAAATAAAATCCCTTGCCTTTTCCGAAAAATGTTTCTATAATGATAGCGTATGAGAACAGTGGACACCAAACAGATCGAAGATTGCGTCTATCGGCTCGCCACGGCTGCGGGTACCCGTCTTACGGGAAGCTGCCGCGCCGCCCTCGAAAGGGCGGCAGACGCGGAATACGGCGCGGCAAAGTTCGCGCTTTGTTCCGTGCTCGAAAACGAGCTCGTCGCCCAAAGGGAAAAGATGCCCGTCTGCCAGGACACGGGTTACGCCGTCGTCCTCCTCGAGATCGGGCAGGACGTGTTCCTCACGGGCGCCCCTCTCGCCGAAGCCGTGGACGAGGGCGTGCGGAGAGCGTATCGCGAAGTTTTCCGCAAGAGCGTATGCGACCCCCTCACGCGCAAGAATACGGGCGACAACACCCCCGCGCATCTGCACGTCGACATTGTCGGCGGCGACGCGGTCTCGGTGACCTTTCTCCCCAAAGGATTCGGAAGCGAGAACATGAGCCGCCTCAAAATGCTCACCCCCGCCGAGGGCAGAGATGGGATCGTGGAGACGATCGTGGAAGCCGTGCGGCTCGCGGGTTCGAGGCCGTGCCCCCCTGTCGTCGTGGGCGTCGGGATCGGCGGGACTTTCGATTCGTGCGCCCTTCTCGCAAAAAAAGCGCTCGTGCGCGATCTCGGAAGCAGCCATCCCCGCGGGGACGTCGCCTCCATTGAGAGGGACGCGCTCGAAAAGATCAACGCGCTCGGCATCGGCGCGCAGGGATTCGGGGGCAAGGTGACCGCGCTCGCGGTGCTGTGCGAGATCGCCCCCACCCACATTGCGGGGCTTCCCGTCGCCGTCAATATGCAGTGCCACTGCGTGCGCTGCGAAAAAGAGGTGATCTGATGAAAAAACTCACGCTGCCCCTCTCCCGCGACGAAATTTCTGCGCTGCATGCGGGGGACGCCGTCCTGCTTGCGGGGACGATCTACACCGCCCGCGATTGCGCGCACAAACGCATTTTTGAGCTGCTCGACGCGGACATGGTACCCCCGTTTCCGCTCAAAGACGCATTTATCTACTATGCGGGGCCCTGCCCTGCGCCGAAGGGAAAAGCGTGCGGAAGCTGCGGACCGACGACGTCTGCCCGCATGAACGTCTTTGCTCCGCGTCTTGTCGATCTCGGGCTCGGCGGCATGATCGGCAAGGGCGAAATGAGCGAGGACGTCAGGCGCGCGCTCGTGCGCAACCATGCCGTGTACTTTGCCGCGATCGGCGGCGCGGGAGCCGTGTACGGAAACGCGGTGAAAAAGAGCGAACTCGTCGCATTCCCCGATCTGCTCAGCGAGGCGGTTTACAGAATGGAAGTCGAGGACTTCCCCCTCGTCGTCGCGATCGACTGCTACGGAGAGAGCGTATATGACAGACAAAAAAACGCGCCCTGACGGACGCGCTTTTTTATGAGAAAATTTCCGATAGATCGGCGTTCAGACAAATTGCCCGCTCCTTGATCTCTTCGGGGCAGAAGGCCTCGCCGTAGTTGATACAGGCGTACGTCGCCCGCCTGTTCTGCGCGGTCAGCCGCCAGAACGGATACTTGATGATCGCGGGCGTGTTGTACCCCACGCCGAGTTCGAGATAGAGCACGTTCCCCCGCCTGTGTGCGTTGATAAAGGTTTCATACCGTTTACACGCCGCCTCCCAGCCCTCGTCCTGCACGAATTTATCGTCGGCGCGCAGATTCATCGTCATCGGCTTTCCGCAGACGGGGCAGCGCGGAATGAGTTCGTTCGGGATCCGCATCTCCCGTTGCTCTCTCACCATGCGGCGGACGAATTCCTCGTTGTCATATGTCTGATTATGGCAGGGAACGGAGCATTGGAAAAGCCCGTAGTCCCCCTGCGTGTAGAAGAGACGCTTCTTGTCAAAGCCCGCCTTCTGAAAACAGTGGTCGACGTTGGTGGTGATGACGAAATAGTCCTTGTCCTCCACGAGGTTAAAAAGGTTTGGGTAGACGGGCTTGGGCGGATCTGTATAGCGGTTGACGAGGATATACCGCGACCAATACGCCCAATGCTCCTCGGGCGTATCGTACGGATAAAAACCGCCCGCATACATATCGTGAAAGCCGTATTTCTCCCCGAAGTCGGAGAAGTATCTTTCAAAGCGTTCCCCCGAATAGGTGAATCCCGCCGCCGCGGAAAGCCCCGCGCCCGCGCCGATGACGATCGCGTCGGCATGTTCGATCGCCGCGTTCAGTCTACCGGTCTGCGCCGAGAAGTCTTGCGTAAAGTTCATGATCTCGCTCCTTGAACACGTTGAAAATGACCTTGATCTTGCTATTCGTTTCCCGCTTGTACGCCCGCACCGTTTGAATGGCGATCTCTGCGGCGCGTTCGCTCGGAAAGTGAAATTCGCCCGTGGAGATACAGCAAAAGGCAAGGCTTTCGAGCCCGTTTTCGTCTGCGAGGGCAAGGCAGGAACGGTAACAGCTTTCGAGAAGCCGCTCGTGCTTTTCGGTGAGCGTACCGTAAACGATTGGCCCGACGGTGTGCAGAACGTATTTACAAGGCAAATTGTACGCCTTTGTGATCTTCGCCCCGCCTGCGGGTTCGGCGTGACCTTGCGCTCTCATGAGTTCGGCGCACTCCTGCCGAAGCCCTACGCCCGCAAAGGTGTGAATCGCGTTGTCGATACAGCCGTGGTTCGGGCAAAAACAGCCGAGCATTTGAGAATTTGCGGCGTTGACGATCCCGTCGCATCTGAGCGTCGTAATGTCGCCCTGCCATAGATAGAGATCGGGCTGAACGGGCGCAAGGTCGGCGAGATCGGTGATGCCTTTCCGCCGAAGTTCTTCCTCTAAATATTCGTCCTGCTCGCGCAAAAATTCTTCACTTGCCGCGCGCGGTTCCCGCACGTTGAATAGGGCACGGAGTAGCCTTTTTTGAGAAAATTCGTCATCGGGAATTTTCGCCCGCGCGTTTTGTTCGGCGAGGAGATATTTGATAAGATATTTTCGTTTTTGTTCCTGATCCATATCCGCCGTTCCATGATTGATGGGGGCACATCTCAGACATGCCCCCTCCCGTTTTGGTGTAGGTTATCCGATGATGGCGTCCGAAGCGGTGAAAGCGCCGAGCGAGCCCGCCTTGACCTGAATACAGACGTACTTGACCGCATGCTTCTCCGAGGCGAAAAATCTGCGCTTTGCGGCGGGAGAAATACGAAGCCAATCCCCTGCTGCGATCGGGACGCACTCCCCGTCGATCTCGGCGTGACCTTCCCCCTCGAGGATCCCGTAGATCTCCTCATTCTGCTTGTGCGCATGCACGAAAGGAACGCTCGCCCCTGCGGGGAGCACGTTGACGCTGACTTCCGCGCCCGTGAGATGAAGCGCGTCGTGCAGTTCGGTGCGCGCTTCGTTTTTTTCGCTGACCTTGTTGTAATTTGCCATTTTGACCTCCGAAAAATGATCTGTGACCTTGCCGATCACACCCATAGTATAGCAAATCGGCGAAAGAAATGCAAGAAGGTTACTTTTTGATTAGCCGATAATAAATTTGTTACATAGTTTCTGTTTGAAACGATTGACACATATTCCGATTTATGATACACTCAAAGCGACTTCCATAAGGTAGGGAAAAATCATGTTGACAAAGGACGAACTGCCCGAATGCCCCGTTGCGACGACTGTACAACTCATCGGCAACAAGTGGAAACTGCTCATCCTGCGCAATCTGCTTTACAACGGAAAGCAGCGGTTTTCCGATTTCATCAAGACGATCCCGATCAGTAAAAAAGTTCTTACGGACAATTTGCGCGCGCTCGAAGAGGACGGGCTAATCGAGCGAGAAGTCTTTGCGGAAGTGCCGCCGCGCGTCGAATATTCTCTCTCCCCGCTCGGAATGTCATTAAAACCCATTCTCGACGCGATGATGGAATGGGGAACGGAATACAAGGGATCTTTACAGTAGAAGCGTTTGGGCGCAAAGAAAGCGAAAAGGCAAGGTTTCCCCTGCCTTTTTTCATTATATCTGCGCGTTTATGCGGGATAGGTGAACCGCTTCTGTTCGAGTTCGGCGAGGTACCGCCGCACGTAGTACTTTGCAATGTTCAGATTTTGCTCGCTGTAATTTCCGCATTCGGCAGGCTTTGCGCCCGGGATCTCCCCCTCGAACGCGAGGATAAATTCCCCCATCGCCTTGACGAGGCCGACGACGTCCCGCGGTTCGAGCGCGCCGAACATGACCAGATAGAATCCCGTGCGGCACCCCATCGGGCCGAAGTAGACGACGTCCCCCGCCCGCGATGAATTCCGCAAGAACGTCGCACCGAGGTGCTCGATCGTATGGACCGCGGGCATATCCATGACGGGCTCGCGGTTGGGCGCGGTGAAGCGGAGATCGAAAGTCGTGACCGAGGTGAGCAGTTTTCTGTCTCTCCGGGAGACGTACAGCCCCGGGAGCAGCCGCGTATGGTCGACGCAGAAGCTCTCAATCTTTTTCATGTTTTTCCTCCTGCGGGGGCGGATCGTCCTTCGTCTCGGGGATCAAAAAGTCGACCCCATCCGAATGGAAACCGCGGCCGCGCACTTCGGAGACGTCGGAGATCATCATGAACGCCTGCGGGTCGATCTTTTCCACCTCTTTTTTGAGCGTGGTGAGCTGGCGGTGGGAGATCACCGTAAGCAGGACGCGGCAATCGGCTTTCAGATACCCCGTCTCGCCGTACAGTACGGTGACGCCGCGGCTGACCTTCGTCAAGATCATCTGGCGGATCTCCTCATAGCGCGCGCTGACGATCTTCACCTGCGTGCGCCGCATGCCGATGGGCGAGATCTTATCGATGACGATGGAGGTGAGCAATGTGATCAAAAAGCCGAACAGGACGGCGTCAAGACCGACGCCCGCGAAGAGTTGGAGAAGAATGATCGCGCCGTCGACAATCCAAAGCGAGACAGAGACGGGCGTGCCGAAAAATCTCTGGAAGATGAGAGGCGGGATATCCGTCCCGCCCGTGGAGGCTCCCACACGCACGACGATCCCGATCCCCACGCCGAAAATGATCGCGCCGCACACCCCCGCAAAGAGCGGGCTCCCGATATCTTCGGACATGCCGAGATGCAGATCGAATGTGTCGTTGATCGAAGTATAGATACTGACGAATGTGGGATATAACAGCGTTCCCGCGAGCGTTGCGGCGGCGAACTTCTTCCCGAGGAGGACCGCCCCGATGACGAAGAGGACGATATTGGCCGTATAAACGGTGATGGATACCACCCATTCGCGCCAAGACAGCGTCTCCGGGATGAGGTTGCGGACGAAGATGCCGAGACCGGTCGTCCCGCCCATGACAAAGTTGTTCGGAATGATGAAAAACGCCGTCCCTGCGGCTGCGATCGCATTTCCGACCAAGATGATGAGGCTGTTCAGCAGAAAGCGCAGGACCTGCCGTTTGGTCGGTTTTTTCAGTTTGTGTTTGGGTTTTGCCATGTTTGCGCGCGGCTTCCTTCGGGAAGTCCTCCTGCACAGCATTATACCACTTGCACCCGCGGTTGGCAATCGTTTTCGACGGAATTTTTGCGCGGACGGATAAACGGCACCGCACAAAGCGGTGCCGCACCATCCGAAAGGCTCAGAACCCCTGCCCTCCGCAGCCGCAGCCCGACCCGTCGAAGGGATAGAGCCCGTACTGCTGCGCATAGTAGGCGTCGTAGCATTGGTTGTTGCAGGCGGTGTAAGACGAAAGATCGGCGTTCGAACCGCAACCGCAGCCGCCTCCGTGATTGCCGTTGTTGCCGCCGGCGTTCACGAGCGCGTTCGCCGCGTTGATCCCGCTCGAAAGGCCGTTCGCGAAGTTGTTGCCGCAGCCGCAGCCGCTGTTGCCCAACCCGTTCGCCGCGCTCACGACGTTGACGCCGCTCACGAACCCGCTGTTGAAATTCCCTTGAGGATGGTGACAGCCGCAGCCGCAATAAGGCTCGGTGGAGAACAGATTGCCGAAGATCTCCGCGAGACTGTTCATGATACAACAGCCGACGCTGCCGTTCCCGGAATAATTGCCCATAGTGATTGACCTCCGTATAAATTCGGCGCATTGCCGACACTGCATTCTATGCGCGGCGCGCCGCTTCGGGTGCGGATACGGAGAAGAGAGAGCGCACGGCGGACGCCGTGCGCTCTCTGTTTTCAAAAGTTTTACTTTGCGTATTCCACACTGCGGAATTCGCGGATGACGTTGACCTTGATCTGCCCGGGGTATTCGAGCTCGCTCTCGATCTTCTTTGCGATATCCTTCGCGAGGAACATCGCTTTTGCGTCGTCGATCTGTTCGGGCTTGACGATGACGCGCACCTCTCTGCCCGCCTGTATCGCATACGACTTGTCCACCCCGCGGAAACTTGAGGCGATCTCCTCGAGCTTTTCGAGGCGTTTGACGTAATTGGTGCCCGTCTCCCTTCTTGCGCCGGGGCGCGCGCCCGAAATGGCGTCCGCCGCCTGCACGAGCACGGCTTCGATCGTCTTGGGTTCCACGTCGCCGTGGTGCGCCATGATCGCGTTGACGATCATCGCGTTTTCCTTATACTTCTTCGCAATGTCTGCGCCGAGCTGGATATGCGTGCCCTCCTGCTCGTGGTCGACCGCCTTGCCGATATCGTGCAACAGCCCCGCGCGCTTGGCGAAGTTCACGTCCAAACCGAGCTCCTGCGCCATGAGACCCGCGAGCTGCGCGACCTCGATGGAGTGGCGGTAGACGTTCTGCCCGTAGCTCGTTCTGAACTTCAATCTGCCGATGAGTTTGATGATCTCGGGGTGCAATCCGAAGATGCCCACTTCGAACATCGCGTTCTCGCCCGCCGCCTTGATCTGCTGTTCGAGTTCTTTCGTGACCTTTTCCACCGTCTCCTCGATGCGGGCGGGATGGATGCGGCCGTCGGAAATGAGTTTTTCGAGCGTCAGGCGCGCGATCTCTCTGCGCACGGGGTCGAACCCCGAGAGAATGACGACTTCGGGCGTATCGTCGATGATGAGCTCGATGCCCGTCGCGTTCTCGATGGCGCGGATGTTCCTGCCCTCGCGCCCGATGATACGCGCTTTCATATCGTCGTTGGGAAGGGGAACGACGGAGACCGTCGACTCCGAAGCGTGATCGGCGGCGCACCGCTGGATCGCAAGGGAGATGATGTTCTTCGCATTGAGTTCCGCCTCGTCCTTCGCCTGCTGTTCGAGGTTGCGCACCTCGACGGCAAGATCGCGCCTCGTCTCGTCGAGGATCTCGTCGGTGAGCTGCTTCTTCGCCTCTTCCTTCGTGAGTTGGGCGATGCGCTCGAGTTCCGCGAGCATGAGTTCCTGCTGGTGGGAGACCTGCTCCTGCACCTTCTGGACCTCCGCCGTTTTGCGCTCGAGGTTCTTCTTCTGGTCCTCGAGGGATTGCTCCTTCCTCGAGATGTCGGTCTCGCGTTTTTCGAGCTGGTCTTCAAGCCGCCCGAGACGGGCCTCCGAACGCTGCTGTTCGGCGCGCTTTTCCTTCATCTCCTGCTCGAATTCGTTTCTTCTCTTAAGATCCCGCTCCTTTGATTCTAACTCCGCTTCCTTTTGCTTCTGCCTGCATTCCGCTTCTGCCGCCGAAAGCATCTCGTCGACGCGTTTCGACGTTTCGTCGAGCTTTCTTTCGGCTCTCTTTTTGGAAACCTGTTTGAGAATGACCCAGGTGACGAGCGCCGCAACGGCGGCACCGACGACGAGGGCGACCGCCATGAGCCCGATCGAGAGACCGAGTTTCATGGTATCCGCAAGGAGCAGGCCGGCAAATGTGTTCATAAGTTCCAGCCTCCTGCTTGATTTTATTTGACGGATATATCCCAAGTGCCCCGCGCCCCTTCTGCGCAAGATCGGGCGGCGCGAAGGGCATAGTTATACATTGTCGTAATAATTATACTATATTCCCGCCCCGCTGTCAACCGTATGAACGATGTTCCGACAAAAAGAAAAGAAAAAATTTTTCAGAATGCCCCGCCCCGAATCATTTAGAAAAAATTTGACTTTTTGGCGGAAAATTTTTTCCCAAATATTGACAAATCCATCAAATTGATGATACTATATTACCTGTACGGACGGCCCATGTCCGAATCTTTATGAAAAATTGTTGAGAGAGCTTCATGATCAGCATCCGTGACGTCAAAAAAAAGTACAAGACGGGAAGAAAAAGTTTTTTCGCCCTGAAAGGGGTATCGCTTGAGATCGGGGAAGGCGAGTTCGTCGCCATTACGGGGAAGTCCGGCAGCGGGAAATCCACCCTCCTCAACATGATCGGCACGCTCGACACCGTGACCTCGGGGAGCATCTTCGTGGACGGGGAAAACATTGCCTCCCTCTCGGGGAAGAGGATCGCGGAGTACCGCAACAAAAAGGTCGGCTTCGTGTTCCAGAGCTTCTATCTCGAACCGAGCTATACCGTCTACGACAATGTGGAGCTTCCCCTCGTGCTCTCGGGCAGGACGGGCAGGAAGAACAAAAAGCTCGTCTCCGATGCGCTCGAGGCGGTCGGCCTCTTATCCAAAATAAAAGAACGCGCGCACGACCTCTCGGGGGGAGAACAGCAGCGCGTCGCCATTGCGCGCGCCGTCGTGAACGACCCCGCCTACATCCTTGCGGACGAGCCGTGCGGCAACCTCGACACGGCGAACAGCAACAATATCATGCGCATCCTCGCGCAGCTGCACGACCGCGGAAAGACGGTGATCATGGTCACCCACGATCCCGAGGACGCCATGAAAGCGGAACGCGTCGTCACAATGTCGGACGGAATGATCGTCTCCGACACGAAAAGCGCGTAGGCGTCCCCTATTCGCCCCATCGCCTTTTTTCGCCGCTTGGGAGCTTCTCGGAAGAGCGCTTTTGAAGAGGTTTGAGTTTTCTCTATTTCAGGTTTCAGCATGAAGATCTTTAAGCTCATCTGGCTCGAAGCAAAATTTTTACGCAGGACGATCCTTTTGATCGGACTCATCATGACGGCGTTTGTCGCCGCCTTTCTCTCCGTGATCTCCGTGCTCCTCGACGTTCCCGAGGGAATGTATGCGGGACTTGACGAGTACCTCAACTACTTCACCGTCACCGCACAGGTCGCGGGGACGGACGCGGGGACAAAGCTCGGCGGGGAGGCCCTCTACGGTAGCATCGACGGCATCACGCGGTACACCGTTCTCACGGGGAAGAGCGGAGCCTCGATCCGCAGCCATCCCCCCAAACAGGAGGAAAGCGCGGACCCCGAAGAGGAGGCGGTCCAACTCGTCGCGAACACCTTTTCGGGAAGCAGGATCTTTGCGGGAACGGGCGACCGCTACTTCGAGGACTATGCGAGCGCACTCCGCATTTCGGGCTCCCGCTTTCCGTCCGCGCCCGGCGAAATGACGATCAACCGCTCCGTCGCCGCGATGATCGGCGTGACGAAGCTCGGCCAGACCGTCACCCTCTCCGCCGATACGGAGTACAAAGAGACGAAAGTCGATCTTACGGAAGTGGAGGAAGAAACGTACACGGTGGTCGGGTTCATGGACAACAGTGCGATCGGAACCATGAAAACGAAAAATCCGACGGACTACGTTCTCCCCAATTCCTATTTCTATATCATGACCGAAAACGACCACCCCATGTCCACGATCTGCTTTTCATTTCCCGATTCCCGCACGCAAAATGAGGCCTACCTTTCCCTTGTGCGGAGCGGGGTCAAGATCACTTCGCGCAGCCCCGAGCGGCAGATCGACAACATCTCCCTCGCGCAGGCGTTCTTTGCCGCGGTCTCCCTCGTGCTCGGCGTCATGGTCCTCTTCATCCTCTACTCCCTCATCGCCATCTTCTTCCGCCAGAGGAAATCGCAGATCTGCCGGTTGAAGCTGCTCGGCGCAAGAGGCCGCACGATCGCCGCCGTCTACTGTACGATCGCGATCGGCATCAACTTCATCGTGACCGTCATCGGCGCGGCGTTCTCCATGCTCTTCAACCTCTACTTTATGGACCTGTGCGCCTCGCTGTTCGATATCTTTTCGAATAATTTCGTCTCCCACTTCCGCCCCATCATCCCCGCGCTTCTCTTTGTCGGGCTCTCTGCGTTCACCATTCTTTTGTTCCTCTTTGACAACCGAAGGATCAAGAATACCGTGATCGCACAGGAGGTGCGCCATGAGTAAGAAAAAAAGCGGAAGAGAAGAAATGCAGGCGCAGCTGCGGGAGGCGGGAGAGGAATTCGGGCGCGGCTTCTCCCTGTTCGGGCTTGCGTTCAAAAACGTGCGTACCTATGCGTGGATGAACATGAAGATGTGCTTTACCTTCGCCTGCCTCGCCTTTCTCCTCTGCCTCTTCACGGTGTACAACGCCGCTCTCAACGATTACAGGGACTCGCTGGTGTACGGCTCCATCTCCGCGAACTACTTCTATACGCAGGATAAGGCCAAAAGAGAGAATTTTCTCGAGAGCAACCCCGACGTTACGATCATCCACGAGGACTCCTATCTGCAACATTCCTACGCAAAGATCGTCAGCGAGATCCACGGGGTGGGTGGCAAGAACGATGTGACGTCCGCCTATCTCGCGCTCGGCATCGGAGACGAGCTGTACAATGCGACCAAGACCGTCACGATGCAGACGGTGGGCGCGGACGAGAACCTCTTCTACGATTACGACTACCGCGAGTTGAAGATCAAATTCGGGCTCTCCTCCCCCTTCCTTCTGGGCGGCATGCCCCAAAGCGCCGACGAGATCGCGATCGGCGAACCCGCGCTCGAGGCATACGGTCTCCAAGCGGAGGACGTGCTCGGCCAAACGATGACGGTTTATATGAAGGATACCCGCGAAAATGCCGACCCGCTCGTGTACCAATTCTCGGGAAAGGTGTGCGGCGTCATCCACGCGGAATATTTCCAGCTCGCGGGACACAAATCGACGGAAGCGACCTATCCCATGCTCGTCCTTCACAAAGAGAACCCCTTTATGCTGCCCACTGCAACGGGCACGGTCACGAAGTACCGCCTCTTCCTCTCGGAATGGCCTGACGAGCTGACCGCGCTCGAATGGAGAAGCGTATTCGGGACCTCCTACCGCGGAACGACCAATGTCTCGGGGCTCGATACGCTGAACGGCGTGCAGACGATCGCCGCCAATCTCTATATCATCGTCGGCGCGTCCCTCGTGATCGGGCTCATCCTCACCGTGTTCCTCATGATCGACAAATATATCAAGGTGTTTTCGAGATCGGGCGGGATCTTGCTCACGTTCGGTCTGGAACGGCGGAAACTCTACACGCTGCTCTTTTTACAGCTCCTCATTCTGTGCGTGATCGCCGTCCCCATCTCGTTCGTGCTCACCGCGCTCGGCTACACCGTGATCAACCTCGTCGTGAGCTGGGCGACGCGCATCAACCTCGCCCTCTCGTGGGGGCGCATCATAGCCATGCTCGGGCTCGGGATCGGGGCGGTCATCGTGATCGCGCTCATCTTCTTCGGGTATGCGGTCTTTAAGATCCGAAAGCGGACGATCAAGGAATTTTTGGGCGTGGAAGTGGATTGACGCGGCGAAAAACCGTTTTCAAAAGCGCAACGCGGACGGACCTTTTGCACAAGGCCCGTCCGCGTTTTTGGTTTTATTGAATTCTGTCAGTCCTCGTCGTCCTCTTCGGGGAGATCGACGTTGTGGTAGACTTCCTGCACGTCGTCGTTTTCCTCGAGCCTGTCGAGCATCTTCTTGAAGAGCTCGAGTTTTTCGCCGTCGAGCACGATCTTGTTTTGCGGGATCATGGAGATCTCCGCTTGCAGGAAGGTGAGCCCCTTCTCCTCGAGATACCCTCTCACCGCGGAGAAGGCGGAGGGCGCCGTATAGATCTCGAACGCGTCCTCCTCGGCGACAACGTCGTCCGCACCCGCTTCGATGGCGTATTCGGTGACGGTGTCCTCGTCGAGGCCGGGCGTGCGCTCCACCACGATGTACCCTTTCGAGTCGAACATGTAGGAGACGCTCCCCGTCGTGCCGAGGGAGCCGCCGCACTTCGACATGATCGCGCGCACGTCGCCCGCGGTACGGTTGTTGTTGTCGGTCAGCGTCGTGACGATGACGGCTGCGCCGCCTGCGCCGTATCCCTCGTAGGTGAGTTCCTTATATTCTTTGTCGCCCAGCTCGCCCGCAGCCTTTTTGATGGAACGCTCGATATTGTCGTTGGGCATGTTCGCCGCCTTCGCCTTTGCGATGACGTCGGCGAGCTTGGAATTGGTGGCGGGGTTGGGATTGCCTTTCGCCGCGACCGCGAGTTCTCTCCCGATCTTGGTAAAGAGCTTGCCACGCGCCGCGTCGGCCTTCCCCTTCTTCGCCTGTATGTTGTGCCATTTGCTGTGACCGGACATAATCTTTCTCCTTTATTTCTTCGCGTACCCCAAAAGGTACATCATGATCCCTGCGGAGACCGCCGCATTGAGGCTCTCCACGGGGTCTGACATGGGAATGCCGACGGTATAGTCCGCCCTGCCGCGCACGTCGTCCGAAAGCCCGTTCCCCTCGTTCCCGATGCAGATGCAGTGCAATGCGGGCGGGACAAACGAAAATACATTCTCTCCGCCCATATCCGCCGCGATCAGGGGGACGCCTTCCAGCGCCGCCAAGACCTCCTCCCGCGTGCCGCGCATGAGCTTGGTGTAGAATACGCCCGACATGGACGCCCGCACGCTCTTGGGGGAATACGGGTCGGCGCAGCCTGCGAGGTAGATCTCGCGGTAGCCCGCCGCGGCCGCCGTTCTGATGACCGCGCCCACGTTGGCGGGGTCGGACAGCCCGTCGAGGAAAAGACACCTTCCCGAGGGGGGCGAGAGCTCCGTCTGCGGCATTCTGACCTCGGCGAGGATGCCCTGTGGGGTCTTTTCGTCGCAGACAGCCCTGAACGCGTCCTCCCCGAGGAAGATCGCTTCCCCCGTGCCGAGACGTTCCCTGAAAAGGGGCGTTTGGGAGAGTGCGGTGCGCTCCTCCGTTGCGAGCAGAGCGACGCGGACGATCTCCATGCCGCTCTCCGCGCATTCGAGGAACATCTTGTCGCCCTCGACGAGAAACGTCCCCCGCTCCTTTCTCCCCTTTTTCTCTTTCAGAGAGGCGAGCTCCCTGACGGCGGGATTGTGTTTGGAAATGATGACCGTCATGCGAAAAAAGCCTTTCGCGGAAAGGCTTCGTTCGTTACAGTGCGGCCTTCGCCTTCCCGCAGAGGTCGGCAAAGGCGGCGTCGTCGGTGACGGCGATGTCTGCAAGCACCTTGCGGTTGAGGTCGATGCCGGCTACTTTCAGGCCGTGCATGAACTTGGAATAGGAGAGCCCGTTCTTGCGCGCGCCCGCGTTGATCCTCGCGATCCAAAGGTTGCGCATGGCGCGCTTCCTGCGCTTTCTGCCGACGTAGGCATAGCTCAAAGATTTCATCACCGCCTGACGGGCGATGCGGTAGTTCTTGCTCTTACACCCAAAGTAGCCTTTGGAGAGCTTAAAGATCTTTCTGCGCTTCTTGACAGCGTTCACGCCTCTTTTAATACGCATATGTCACCTCCGTTAGTCCTTGTAAGGGATCATCTTCTTGACGGTGTCCTGCTGCGTCTTGCTGACGAGGGTCACCTGACGAAGAGTTCTCTTTCTCTTTCTGTTCTTGGTTTCCGCCTTGTGGTTCTTGCCGCCGTGGGCCCTGTTGACCTTGCCCGAGCCGGTGAGCCAGAAGCGCTTCTTCGAACCGCTGTGCGATCTCTGTTTCGGCATTGTTCTATCCTCCAAATTATGTTTACCGTGATTATTTTTACGGCTTGCGCCGCAGTTACCCTGTTTTGGTTGCGTTTTTATTGCTTCTTGGCGGGGCCCAAGATCAAGATCAGATTGCGCCCCTCCATGTTGAGCGGTTTTTCGATGACGGCGATCTCTTTCAGGCTCTCGGCGAAGTTCATGATGACGTCTTTCCCGAGGTTGGCGTGCGCCATCTGGCGGCCGCGGAGACGGATGGTCACTTTGACCTTGTTGCCCGCTTCGAGGAACTTCGTCGCCTGCTTCGCCTTGACGTTGAGATCCCCTACGTCGATCGTCATGGAGAGCTGGACTTCTTTGAGCTCCACGATCTTCTGGTTGCGGCGGTTCTCCTTCTCCTTCTTTGCCTGTTCGAACTTGAACTTGCCGTAGTCCATGATCTTGCACACGGGCGGCACGGAATTCGGGGAGATCTTGACGAGGTCGAGCCCCTCTTCCTCGGCAAGGCGCAACGCCTCGCGGGAGGACATGATGCCGAGCATTTCGCCCGTGGAATCCTTGATGACGCGGACTTCGCGGTCGCGGATCTCGCCGTTTAACTGATGCTGGTTTTTGTTGACTGCCATATTCCTCACAACAAAATAAAAATTCGGGGACGCGCAGCATACGCGACCCCGATAAGATACTGACCCATTGACACGCGGAAACTTCCGCTGTGGCGGCTGCTTATCGACCCGTAGAGCATTTTGCTTTGCGGAGAGAAGGTTCGCTTCTGCTTTACGAAAGAATGATACCACACCGCGGCGCGCTTGTCAACCGATTTCGGCAAGGTTTTCTGAAATTTTACGGCGAATTTTCCGTAAAATGCTTATGCGTTACGGCCGCGTTTTGCGGCGGCGGTCAGTCCTTGTCGTAGTTGGGGAGCTTTCCGATATCGTCCTCGTTGATAAAATACCCCCTTTCGCCCGTGAGCACATGCTCCGAGACGGTGAGCAGGTAGACGGTATCGCCGTAAACGCCTGCCGCCTTGTGGTCCCCCGAATATTCCACGCTGTCGAAAAAGCATGCGACCGCGCTTTGGTCTTTGTCGGCATAGAAATACTTGAAGCGGACGACATAGTGCTCAACGTAGGGGCTCGACGGAACATAATAGCGCGAATACTCCCCCGTTCCGTCCGCGCGGAAAAGGAAATAGTTCTGCATCCCCTCTTCGCTCCCGCTCCGGACATACTTCTTGTCCAGCACGAGACCGCCGCCTTCGGACACGGACGGGCGCTCCCCGCCTGCGGACGCGGGCGTGCCCCCGCACGCGCAGAGGAGCATGGCTGCCGAGAGGCAGACCAGCAAGACGCTCATGATAAGATAGCGTGATTTTTTCATGGAGATCTCCTTTTTTTGCGGCGGACCGCTCTTCTCGCTCAGAATACGACTTTTTCGTCGTTTTCCCTCTTCACCAATGCGAAGAACGCCTCTTTCGGCATCGCGCCGACGTCGCCCTCGCCCCGCTTTCTCACGGAGACGGTGCCCTCTTCCACCTCTTTATCGCCGACGACGAGCTTGTAGGGGACTTTTTCGATCTCCGCGTCCATGATCTTTCTGCCGAGCTTTTCCTTTCTGAGGTCGGCTTCGGCGCGCAGACCCATCGCCTTCATCCCGTCCGCAAGGCTCTGCGCGTAATCCGCGGCGCGGTCGGTAATGGGGAGCACCTTCACCTGCACGGGGGAGAGCCATACGGGGAACTTGCCCGCATAGTGTTCGATGAGGATGCCGATGAACCGCTCGATGGAGCCGAACACGACGCGGTGGATCATGATCGGGCGGTGCTTTTCGCCGTCCTCCCCCACATATTCGAGCTCGAAGCGTTGCGGCATCTGGAAATCGAGCTGGATGGTGCCGCACTGCCACGTTCTGCCGATGGCGTCCACGAGGTGGAAGTCGATCTTCGGGCCGTAGAAGGCGCCGTCCCCCTCGTTGACGGCGTAGGGAAGGCCGAGCTCGTCGAGAGCCCCTTTGAGCGCGGCGGTCGCGTTCTCCCAATCCTCGTCGCTGCCCATGCTGTCCTCGGGACGGGTGGAGAGCTCGACATGGTATTTGAAGCCGAAGAGGGAATAAACTTCGTCGATGATGCGCACGACACCCTTGATCTCGTCCGAGATCTGCTCAGGGAGCATGAAGATGTGCGCGTCGTCCTGCGTGAAGCATCTCACGCGCATGAGCCCGTGGAGCTGCCCGCTCTTCTCGTGGCGGTGCACGAGGCCGAGTTCGCCCATGCGGATGGGAAGATCTTTATAGCTGTGCGGCCAAAGTTTATAGACGAGCATGCCGCCCGGGCAGTTCATCGGCTTGACGGCGCAGTCCTCCCCGTCGATCTTCGTCGTGTACATATTATCTTTATAGTGGTCCCAATGCCCCGAGTTCTCCCAGAGCGTGCGGGTCATGATGATGGGCGTCTGCACCTCGACGTACCCCTCTCTCCTGTGAAGGGAACGCCAATAGTCGACGAGAATATTTTTGAGGGTCATGCCGTTCGGAAGGAAGAACGGGAAGCCCTTGCCCTCGGGCAGGAGCGCGAAGATCTTCTGCTCTTTGCCGAGCTTGATGTGGTCGCGCTTCTTCGCCTCTTCGAGCATCGTGAAGTACTCGTCCATCTCCTCCTTCTTGGCAAAGGCGGTGCCATAGATGCGGGTGAGCATCTTCTTCTTTTCGTCCCCCCGCCAATAGGCGCCCGCGATCGAGACGAGCTTGAACGCCTTGATCTTCCCCGTCGAGGGAAGATGGGGACCGCGGCAGAGGTCGGTGAACGCGCCCTGCTTATAGAAGGAGAGCTCGGCGTCCTCGGGAAGGTCGCGGATGAGTTCCACCTTGTACGTCTCGCCGTACTTGTTCATGAGGGCGATCGCCTCCTCGCGCGGGAGCGTGAAGCGTTCGATGGGGAGATTGCTCTTGACGATCTTCTTCATCTCCGCCTCGATCTTGGCGAAGTCCTCCATCGTGATGGGCGTCTTGAAGTCGACGTCGTAGTAGAAGCCGTTGTCGATGACGGGGCCGATGGCGAGCTTACAAGTAGGGTAAATGGTTTTGAGCGCCTGCGCAAGCACATGTGCGCAGGTGTGGCGGTAGACCTCGAGCCCCTCTTTGTCTTTGAGGGTGACGATCTCGAGCGAATCGCCCTCTTTGAGCGGATGGGCGAGGTCGACGAGGGCCCCGTTCACCTTCGCCGCGACAGCCGCCCGCGCAAGCCCCTCCGAGATCGCCTGCGCCGCAGAGAATGCGGTCGCGCCCTCTTCCACGGCGAGCGCGTCGCCGTTTTTCAAAGTAATATTCATATCGTATCTCCTTTCGTTTTCCGTCGTCTTTTTGCGTAAAATGCCGATTTATGTCTGGCATAGTACTCTGATAAAGTGCAAATAACAAGAAAAACGTCCTCAAAATCCCCTCTTGCGGGGTTTTTAAGGACGCCATCGGCGCGGTTCCACCTTAATTGCTCCGCATGCCGCGGAGCCGCTCGTTTCTTTGTTCGGTTTTCTGAAATAAAGCGGTTTCGCCCTCCGCACTCCCCCGAAGGTCTCCCAGCCTCGGACCCTCTCTCTGGCAGAGCTTGTGCGGCGCTACTTGTCTTTAAGTTTGTTTGTATTTTACGCCCTTTTGCGCCGTTTGTCAAGAAAATATCGCGCGCTCGGCGTAATATTTTTGCAGAAATTTGCCGACCGATTCCTCGACCTTCCCGAGGCAGTAGATATAGCCCGCGTCGGAGAGCAGGATCTCCGTCTCCACGTCCTCCTCCCCCGTGAGACGGCTGCGCCTGAGCGGAAGGTAGCGTTCGCTGTAAACGGTGTTGTCTTTGAGAAAGATCTTGCGCTTGCTCTCCCCCGCCAGAAACTCGCAGAAATGCAGGAGGTCGGCGCCCGAAAAGGTGCTCGGGATATAGCCGAGAATGTGCGACCACTTCTCGCGCAGCGGGGAGAGGCGGAAGTTGTAGAAGCCGTCGAGACAAAAATCGTTCGGGACGGAAAGGCGGGAACGGATGAAGGCGGCGTCCCCTTCGTAGTCGGCGGCGATGAGGGCGGCGCAGAGGAGTTTTTTTTCGCGTTTGGGAAGACACAGGCGCAGATTGCTCTGCAAAAAGGCGTATTTATAGCCGACGCCGATCACTTCGGCGATCTTTTCGCGCAATTTCCCGAGCCCCTCTTCCCCGCCGAAACGGACGCGCATAGCGGTGCGGTCCTCCGAAAAGAGCAGTTCGCCGCCCCCGCCCGACCTGAGCAGGTCGCCCATGACCGCATTATAGAGATAGGTGACAAAGACGCTCCTCGTGCTCCCGTCCGATACCGTGATTTCGTCCACGATATTTATTCTATGCGTTGCCGCGGGATTTATTTATAGAAAAATCCTCTCCCGCCGAATTTTCGGATATGGGGGTTTACGGCTTGACTTTCCGCGCGCGATGTTGTAAAATATTGGAAAATGTGAGGTAAAGTATGGATCAGAAAGCGATCGAAAAGAAATGGCAGGCGGTCTGGGAGAAATCGAAGCTCAACAATTTCGACAGGAAGTCGGACAAGCCGAAGCTCTACGTCCTCGAAATGTTCTCGTATCCCTCGGGCGCGAAACTGCACGTCGGGCATTGGTACAACTACGGCCCCACCGACAGCTATGCCCGTTTCAAACGCATGCAGGGATTCAACGTCTTTCAGCCGATGGGCTTCGACGCGTTCGGGCTCCCCGCCGAAAACTATGCGATCAAGACGGGCGTCCACCCCAAAGATTCCACCGAAAAGAACATCGAGACGATGGAACGGCAGCTGCGCGCGATGGGCGCAATGTTCGACTGGTCGGCGGAGATCAAGACGTGTAAGGAGGACTATTACAAGTGGACGCAGTGGATGTTCCTCCAGCTCTACAAGAGGGGGCTCGCCTATCGCAAAGAGGCGCCCGTGAACTGGTGCCCCTCCTGCCAGACCGTGCTCGCGAACGAGCAGGTCGTGGACGGCAAGTGCGAGCGGTGCTCCTCCGTCGTCGTGCGGAAGAACCTCACCCAATGGTTTTTTAAGATCACCGAATACGCCGAGGAGCTCCTCTCGGGGCTCGATACCCTCGACTGGCCCGAAAAGACGAAGGCCATGCAGCGGAACTGGATCGGAAAATCCACCGGCTGCGAGATCGAATTCGAATGCGAGACGGAAGACAAGATCCGCGTCTACACCACCCGCTGCGACACCGTGTTCGGCGTGACGTACATCGTCCTCGCGCCCGAGCATCCCCTCGCGCTCAAACTCACGAAGCCCGAGCGGGAAGAAGAGGTGCGCGCCTATATCGAGGCGGCGTCCAAGTCGAACGAGATCGAAAGGCTCTCCTCCGCCCGCGAAAAGACGGGCGTATTCACGGGCTCGTACGCCGTGAACCCGTTGAACGGCCGCGTCATCCCCGTTTATCTCGCCGACTATGTGCTCGCTTCCTACGGCACGGGCGCCGTCATGGCCGTTCCCGCGCACGACGAGCGCGACTTCGCCTTCGCGACCAAATACGGCCTTCCCATCGAAAAAGTCATCGAGAAAAAGGGCGGGGAGACCGTTCTCCCCTTCTGCGAGGACGGCATCGTCGTCGGCTCGCTGCAATTCGACGGGCTGTTCGGCGAAGAGGCGCGGGACGCGATCGCGACCCATATCTCCAAGCTCAACAAGGGCGGCAAAAAGATCAACTACCGTTTGCGCGACTGGCTCGTCTCCCGCCAGCGGTATTGGGGCGCGCCCATTCCCGTCGTACACTGCCCGTCCTGCGGCGCGGTGCCCGTTCCCGAAAAGGACCTGCCCGTCCGCCTTCCCTATGACGTGGAGTTCCGTCCCGACGGCAAATCCCCTCTCGCGAAACACGAGAAGTTCATGAATACGGTCTGCCCCGTCTGCGGCGGCAAGGCGACGCGCGACCCCGACACCCTCGACACCTTCGTGTGCTCGAGCTGGTACTATCTGCGCTATGCCGACCCGAAGAACGACAAGGCTCCCTTCGACCGCGAGGCGGTGGACAAGCTCCTGCCCGTGGACACCTATGTGGGCGGCGCGGAACACGCGTGCATGCACCTTCTGTACGCCCGCTTCTTCACCAAAGCGCTCCGCGACATGGGCTATCTCGGCTTTGACGAGCCCTTCACCCGCCTCGTCCACCAGGGCGTCATCCTGGGGCCCGACGGGAACCGCATGTCCAAGTCGCACGGCAACGTCGTCTCCCCCGACGACTACGTGAACGAGTACGGCGCGGACGCCTTCCGCCTCTATCTCATGTTCGGTTTCTCCTACACCGAGGGCGGGCCGTGGAACGACGACGGCATCAAGGCGATCGCGCGGTTTATGGACCGCGTGGAGAAGATCGTGCTCAAAGTGCACGCCTGCAAAGCAAAGAAGAACGAACCGTTCGGCCCCGAGGAGAAAAATCTCAACTATGTGCGCAACCTCACGATCGCGCGCGTTTCCAAAGACCTCGAAGCGTTTTCCTTCAACACGGCGGTCGCGCGGCTCATGGAGCTCGTAAACGCCGTCTACAAGTACGACGGGCTCGCCGAAAAGAACGTTTCCCTCCTCAAAGCGACGGTGAAGGACCTTCTCCTTCTCATGGCTCCCTGCGCCCCCCACTTCGCGGAGGAACTCTGGAGCCTTTCGGGAGGCAAGGGCTCCGTCTTTGAACAGAGCTACCCCAAAGAAGATCCCGCCGCGCTCCTTCTCGACGAAAAGGAATATGCCGTGCAGGTCAACAGCAAGATCGTTTGCAAGGCGATGATCCCGAGCTCTTACGCAAACGAAGAAGTCGAAGCGTTCGTGCTCGCGCTCCCCGAAATTCAGGAAAAGACGGCGGGCAAGACGGTGAAAAAGTGCGTGGTCGTCCCCGGACGGCTCGTCAATCTGATCGTAGGGTGACGGCATGGACATCCTCTTTATCCTCGGCGACAACTCGCCGCGCTCCATCGAACGGCAGCTCGCGAAAGTGGCCGGGGAACTCATCGGAAAAGACGCGCGCGTGACCTATTATTCCCCCGAAAAGCGGCTCTCCGCCTACGGAAGGCCCTCGGGCGTGTGGATCTTCACGCATGAGGAGGACGGCGGCTGCCCCGAAGAGCTCCTCCGTCTCATCGGGAGCGCGAGGCGGTTCCTCGACGACGTTCCCGTTACATATTCGGGCATCGGCGGCAAGGACGGCGCGATGAACGCGCTCACCGAGATCGGCGAACTGCTCGAAAAGATGCACGCGCGCGTGGACAGCGACGCGGTCGCCAGCATCCCCCTGCGCGGGTCGCGCTTCGACCCCGACAGCGACGAGAGAATGGAGATCTTCTGGCAGGCGGACGAGTTCGTCAAGTACTGCGGCATGGACGACAGCGAGTCGCGGAAGATCGCGTTCAGGCGCGTGGTCAAAAATTACTTCGACATCCTCAAATATCTCGTCCCCGAAGGCGAAAAGCCGACGGACATCGAGATCGCCTACCCCTATCTCAGGACGGACGTCGGGACGTTCAACTGCGAAGAACTCGGAGACGACCCGCCCGACGATCTCGACGAACTCCACTATGAGATCGAATCGCTCACCGAGGAATATGAGCTCGAGGAGGAAGAACTCCTCCCCGCTCTGCTCGAAAGCGTCGCGAAAGAATGGTAAAATAGTCCCCGCCGACGACGGTCGGCGGGGACTATTTTGTCGTTTTATAGAGTATTATGCGTGACAGAATACTATGTTTATGCCTGAAATAGTACTTAAAAACGGCGGCTTCAGAGCTTGCCGAGCATATATTCGGCGAACAGCTTTGCCACGTTCACGCCCGTGACAGCCTCGATCCCGCCGAAGAATGCGTTGGAATTGACTTCGCAGACGAGAAGCCCGCGGTCGGAAAAGAGCAGGTCGATGCCGCAGTAATCGAGCCCGAGGAGATCGGAGACCTTTTTGCAGAGGGCGCGCACGTCCTCCCCGATCTCCGCCCTTTCCCCCTTGCCGCCGCAGCCGAGATTCGAGCGGAAGTCGTGCAGGTTCATCCGCCGCATGGCGGCGACGGCCTCCCCGCCGATACAGACGACGCGCAGGTCCTCCCCCCTGCTCTCCGCGATAAATTCCTGATAGAGGTGGGGCGTGAGCATGAGGCGTTTGCGGAGGGAAGCGAGCTCCTCCTCCGTTTGGGCGAGGTAGACCTGCTTGCCGAGTGAGCCGTAGCTCTCTTTGACGACCACGGGAAGCCCGAGCAGGCTTGCGATCTCCTTCGTCTCTTCCCCGTCGTACGCGTCCTCTCTGTAACAGAGGGGCGCGGGAAGCGTTTTCGGCATGGGGACGCCCGCCCCCGCGAGCGCGATCGCGGTGAGCATCTTGTCGTCGCACAGCTCCACCGCTTCGGCGCGGTTGAAGAGGCGCACGCCCTTCTTTTCGAGCATGCGGGGCGTGTATTTGTCCTTGTCGAAGCAGACCCCGAAATCGTAGGTTTCGAGGCGCAGGAAGATCTCTCCCCCCTCGATGAGCGCGCGGGATCTGTTCGGGATCGCGTCGGCGGACACGCCGAGCTTGCCGAGTTCCTCTTTGACGCGGCGCGTACGGTAGCCGTCCGCCTCCGAATCGGCATACGGATTGACGAGAATAAACGCTTTTTTCATGGATACAGACGCCGCATTCCGCGCGGCGGTAAGAAAAAACGGCGAGACCGCCGCTTTTTTGTTTGATCAGATGACGCGGAGGACGCACTTTGCAGTGGCGCCGCTTCCGCCGAGCTTTCTGACGGCGTGCCTCAGAACAGATTCCCGCGTCTCATGCGTGATGAGGAAGAGCGAACCGCCCGTTTCCCCTCCGCGTTCCCAAAGGCAGTCGGCCGTCACGCCGTTCTTTGCGAGAAGGGCGGCCGCTTTGGAGAGAGGCTCGGGCTCTCCCGCAAGGTGCAAAAAATACGCGCTCTTGCAGTCGGCGGATTTCGCCTTTTCCGTACAGATGAAACAGGGATCGTCCTGCTCGGCGTGCGTTGCGGCATAGAGCACGTCGCTGACGATCATGCTGGCTGCGCCGCACGGACCCTTTCCGCAGACCATGACGTCGCCGACCGGGTCGCCCGTGACGAGCACGGCGCATGCGGGAGCGTTCACGGCCGCGAGCGGATGGTCATTTCTGACGAGGGCGGGCCCGACGTGCGCCTCCGCGCCCCCTTCCGTCATGCGTGCGACGGCGAGCGTCTTTACCGTGTAGCCGAGAGCCGCCGCCCCGTCGAGATCCTCCGCTGAGACGTCTGCATTCTCGTTGACGACTTCGCCGCAGGGGATCTCGGTATGGAACGCGACGGTGGCGAGGATGGAGAGCCGGTACGCCGCTTCCGCTTCCGTATCGGCGGGATCGACGGTGCAGACGACCCTTCCGACGACGTTCGAACGCAGGCTGCCGAGCAGGGTGCGGACGGCGGGAAGTCCCCCAAGACAGCCCTCGAAGAAGAGCCCCGCGTTATGCCGCTTCGCCGTGCGTTCGAGCTCGCCCGCATGTTTCGCAAACAACTCGCTGCCCGAAATGACCGCCGTCTTGCCCGCATACAGCGCGGCGAGGACGAACTCCTTTGCCTCTTTGACGTCTTCGAGACATTCGACGACGACGCCCACCTCGGGATCGGTCGCGATCTCGGCGATGTTGTGCACGGTCTTTTCCGCGGGGACCCCCTGCTCCGCGAGCCGCGCGGGATCGCTTTCGAGAACGCTCACGACGGAGACGTCGACGTTCTGCGTGGCGCGGAAAAATTCCGCGTGCTGCGTCAGGATCCGGTACACGCCCCCTCCGGCTTTGCCAAGCCCGAGAATGGCGACCCCTACTTTCTTCATTTCCATTCCTCCCGATTGAGTTCATAAAGATATCTCAGCCCGTTGAGGGTGAGCATCTTATCCACGACGTCGATGCAGTCCGTCTCGCGCGCCATCGTCTCCGAAAAGCCGCCCGTCGCGACCGTGAGCACGTCGTTCGTTTTCAGTTCCTTCTTGATCTTCTTTACAAGATATTCGACAAGCCCCGCGAAGCCGAACACGATGCCCGCCTGCATGTTGGTGACCGTATTCGTGGCGATCACGCTCTTCGGCGCCTCGATCTCCACGCGCGGAAGTTTGGCGGTGCCCGAGACGAGGCTGTCGAGCGAGCCCTTGATGCCGGGCGCGATCACGCCGCCGATGAAGGCGCCGTCCTTGATGACATTGAACGTGGTCGCCGTGCCGAAGTCGACGACGATGACGGGCCTCTCGCTCCCATACTTGCGGATCGCCGCAACATTGTTGACGACGCGGTCGGCTCCCACTTCTTTGGCATTGTCCGCGCGCATCTGCAATCCCGTTCTGACGCCGGGGCCCACCTGCATGGGATGGATGCCGAGATACATGCCGAGCGCGTGCCCGATCGTGTAGTCGAGAGACGGGACGACGGAGGAGAAAATGCCCCCCGTGATCTGTTCCCTGCCGACGCCCGCAAAGGCGAGCATGCCGATGAGCTGGGAGCCGTATTCGTCGGACGTCTTTTTTAGGTCGGTGGCGACGCGGAAGGAGAATTTGAGTTCCTCTCCGTCGAACACCGCGTATTTGATATTTGTGTTTCCGATGTCGATGCAGATGATCATGCCCTTACCCTTCTTTCTTCGCGGAACGGACGGATCTGCGCCAAAAGAGCGCGTACAGCACGGCGCAAGCCGCGGCCAAGACGACGAGGAGCGTTCCCAGCCACCAGAGCGACGGCAGGAGGATGAAGATGAGGACGGCGGTGATCAGAGAGAGCGCCGCCGCAAGCAGGATGGACGCGGTGAAAAAGATCTCCAAAAGCGTCCCCGCCGTGCCCTGCTTTCTTCCGTAAGCCCTCTCCGCGACCGCCGTGACGCGGTAGATCGCGGGCGCGAGAGCAAAGTTGATCGTAAATTCCACGAGGAAATTGATCCCCGCGCAGCCGATGAAAAGGAAATAGACGATCTCGGACAGCGAGCCCGTCGTTGTGAAGAGCGTGCCGATCGTTCCCGAGATCATGAGGCAGCCCACGATGAACAGCCCCGTGTTGACGATGGGCGCGGAGACCGACGCGATGACGGACGCGGCAAACGCGCTCTTCTTGGAAATGAGTTTATAGAGGAGCGCGGAGACAAGCCCCGCCGCCGTGCCCTTCACGAGGCAGATGAGCACCGTCATGACGGGCGAATTTGCGAGCAGGGTCGCCGTAAAAGGTTCTGCGCCCGCCACGCCGTACATGAGCACGATGAAGCCGAACACAAAGCCGAGGAACGCCCCCGCCCATACGCCGAGCAGGATCCCGCCGAGCACGATGGGCACGAGCACGAAGCTCAGGCTCAGCCCGCCGACCTGAAAGAACCCGCCGCAAGTCTGCAGAACGATCACGAGCGCCAAGAGGACGGCGAGATACGCGATGTTCTTTGCCGTGAAGAAACGTTTGGCCTTAGCCATATTCTGTTACCTCCATCGGATTTCCCGTCACGGGAATATCCGCAGAAAAAAATGTATTTGGAACGCGCGGACGCGGATACGAGCCCTTAGGTGTCGTTCCGCCATGCGCCGCTCCTTCTCTCATTATAGCAAATCCGCGCGCTTTCCGCAAGCAAATGAACTTTGAATTCGGAACATTTTTCTCGCCGCCCCTCATAGGATGGATTGTAGACCCGCAGAAAACAACCCATTACATACTCTGCGGCAGTCAAGGAGGAAAAACCATGAATAGCTGTCTTGGCAGCAACGGCTGCCTTTGGATTCTCATCGGCTTGCTCATCCTCGGGTCGAGCGGGAACAATCTTCTCAACTCGCGCGCCCTCACGGGCTGCGGTTGGCCGTTCCTCATCGCGCTTGCGTACTGCCTTTATAAGAACGGCACACTCTCCGCACTCGCGAACCGTCTGGGGCTCGGCGGCGGCTGCGGCTGTGGCAACAACTGAGTTTTGAATCCGATTCCGTAGAGAAAAGCTCCGCGCCTTCCGGGTGTATTCCATAGGGAATCAAGAAAAAACTTCATTTGATATCGGAATACACCTTTGGCGAGCGGAAAAACAGCGGGGAACACGTTCCCCGCTGTTTCTCTATATAAGAATAGGCATTTTTATCGGTCGCCCGCCCATTTCCGCGCTTTAAGTTCAAAGAGTTGGGTGTGCTCCGCGTTCATGAAGTGGATCGCGGAAAGGACGGCAAGCCGAAAATCAAGGCTCTCCGTGTCGCTGTTCGCAAGCAGAAAGCGACCGTTTTTTTCTTTCAAGAGCCGCTTCACATAGTACGGCAGATACGGCAGGCCTTTTATGTATCGGTCAACGCAGCCGCCCTGCCTGAGTCCCCGCGTTATGATCGCCACCAAAAACTTGGCGATTTTTTTATAACATTCCGTCTGTGCGACGCGGTCTGAAAACGGCGAAGCGATCTCGAAAAAGTCGTGTTCCGCTTCCGTCTCAAGGATATTTCTGAAAAGCGGGAACAGGCGCATGATATAGTCGTTCAACCCCTCTTTGTTGAACGGGCGCAGACCGTTTTCGTCCTCGTCTTTCTTCTTACTGTAAGGCGCGGTGTCAAAGACATAGTTCATGTGAAAGATAAAACACTCTTTCTCGAAAAAGACAATTTCTTTGTCAACGATCGTTTCATCCCCCGCGATAGCTACGCCCTCGATACTGTCCCGAACGGAGTACGGCTGCCATGAATGAAGCTGAAGATCTTCGACAAATTTATCGAACGGGATCTTATCCCCCGGTTTCAGATCGCCGAAAACGACGTTTTCGATCGCATAGCCATTCATGATCTCATTCACGTCAATGGCGCAAAGCACGAGCAACAGGCTTCGAAGATTCATCAAATCTTCTTCGGAAAGTTTTTCCCGCATCGTATTTCCTCCCAAATATAAAAAACTGCGCCAACCGAAGTCAGCGCATGAAAAACGCAAACCCCGTTGTCGCCAAACAGTAATCATAAGCCGTGGAATCCACCCTCTATGATCGGATTTTGCATTTTTACCGATATTCAAAAGAGGATGAATTTAATTTCATGGCAAATGAAAGGTGCCCGTACTCTGTGCGGGTGGCTTAGATTCACTGTTTGGCATATTTAGTATAACACAAAAGGAATTTTTGTCAAGTAAAATCGTGCGAAAGATTGACCTGCCAATCCCGCATTTGTGTTGCTTGCTACCCGTGAATGAGTCCTTGTCCTTGCCCACCCCTCGAGAGGTGGGTGGCACGAGCAACGCGAGTGACGGAAGGGGTGTTGCTTGATCAAAACGACACCCCCTCAGCCTCGGCAAGGGCAGCCTCGACAGCTCCCCCAAAAATCACCCCACAAAAATCCCGCGGCTTTTTGCGGGGACCCCGAAGGTGGAGCCGAGGAGCCTCTCTCCTCATACCGCCCCGACCGAGGCTTCTATTATAAACTAAGGTCGGCACGAGCCCGTAAGGGCGAAGTTACCGAGGCATAGCCGAGGGCGAGTGTATCTTTAAGATTCACTCACCCCTTCGGGGTTCGGAATGAGGAAACCACAACTTGTGGTCATGAGGTGGAGATTTCTCGACTCCACTCGAAATGACATGAGAGAGCCGAGACCCCCTCAGTCACTTCGTGACAGCTCCCCCAAAGGTGGAGCCGAGATCGAGCATGAGCGCGATTCCCCCAAAGGTGGAGCCGAGATTGAGAGTACGCGACCTCCCTCAGGTGCGCCGAGATTGGGTGTGTGAACCTCGTGCCTGTCGCGTGGTTTTCTCATAGACACAAGCAAACAGCGAGGAACACGTTCCCCGCTGTTTTTGCTATCATGGTGAAATATATATCAAGTGCAACGAAATTGAGATCTTGCTCAAAAAAGTTGCGGGGAGCGGGTTTCAGTATCCCAGCCCGTCAAGCCAAGCCGATACGGCGTTTTCCGAGGCGTCTGAGGGGAAGCGCGTCCCGTTTTGCCAAGTCGCTCCCTCGGTGAGGGGGTGTAAATTCGTCGCGCTCGAACCGATGGGGCTCGACGCCGAAGTGCAGAACGGGATGATGGTCTTGCCCGAAAAATCGTAACTTTCAAGAAAAGTGTAGATGATTTTCGGCGCTTGACTGTGCCAAATGGGATAGCCGAGGAAGATGACGTCGAAGGCACCCATGTCCGAGACGGAGCCTTCGATTTCGGGGCGGGCATCGGGGTCGCTCTGCTCTCTGTCGGCGCGGCAGTCCGTGTAATATTTCAGATCGTCCTCGGTATAGGGTTCTTCGGGAACTATGGAATACAACGTGCCGCCCGTCTTTGCCTCGATATGTTCCGCAACGCCTTTCGTCGTCCCCGTGCAGGAGAAGTAAGCGATCAGCACGTTTGAGACCGCCGCGGGCGCGTCGCTTTCGGGAGGCGTATGGTTTTCGCCGTTTTGATTCGTATTGTTGCACGCCGAAAAAGAAAATAACGCCATCATAATCATCAAGATGATTCCGAGTGTTTTTCTCATAACTTCGCTTCTTTTAGAAATGTGCCTTGAAAAACGCCTCGATCTTATCGAACGGAATGACATCGAGCCTGTCGTAGAGGTCGGTGTGCACGGCGTTCGGAATGATGAGAAGTTCCTTGTTTGCCGCGTATTTGCTGCCCTTTATCATCGCGGCGTAGGCGTCTTTGGAGAAGTAGCAGGAGTGCGCCTTTTCGCCGTGAATGAGAAGGACCGCGCTCCGGATCTCGTTGCTGTACGCGAGAATGGGCATGTTCATGAAGGAGAGCGAAGAAGTCTTGTTCCAGCCGTTGTTGGAGTTCAGACTTCGGACATGGTACCCCCGTTTCGTCTTATAGTAGTCATAATAATCTTTGACGAAGAAGGGCGCGTCGGCGGGAAGCGGGTCGACGACCCCGCCCGCGAGCTCGTAAGTTCCCCTCTTGTAATCGGCGGTGCGCTGCTCGTTGAGAGCCTTCTTCGTTTCATAGCGCGCCTCTTCGCTGTCCTGCGCGTCGAAGTACCCTTTGGCGTTCACGCGCGTCATGTCATACATGGTGGAGGCGACCGTCGCCTTGATCCTCGTGTCCATCGCCGCGGCGTTGAGCGCCATTCCGCCCCAACCGCAGATGCCGAGAATGCCGATCTTATCCGCGTCCACGTCCTCGCCGCGGCAGGAGAGGTAGTCGACGGCGGCGCAGAAGTCCTCGGTGTTGATGTCGGGCGAGGCAACATAACGGGGAAGCCCGCCGCTCTCGCCTGTAAACGAGGGGTCGAACGCGATCGTAAGAAAGCCGCGCTTTGCGAGTTCCTGCGCATACAGCCCCGAAGATTGTTCCTTGACCGCGCCGAAGGGACCGCAGACCGCGACGGCGGGGAGCTTTCCGCTTGCATTTTTCGGCTGATACACGTCGCAGGCGAGGGCGATGCCGTAGCGGTTATGAAACGTCGCCTTGCTATGCTCTACCTTCTCGCTCTTTTCGAATACTTTGTCCCATTCCTTCGTCAATTTCAATTCTTCCATGATCTTTCACTCCTTGATTCTTTTTATAATTTTTGCGGGAACGCCCGCTACAATGGCATTTTCGGGAACATCCTTTGTGACGACCGCGCCCGCTCCGACGACCGCGCCGTCGCCTATCGTGACGCCCGGCAAAATGGTGGCGTGTGCGCCGATCCAAACTTTGTTTCCGATCTTCACGGGCGCGGGAAACATATTGCCGCGCCTTTCGGGATCCAAATCGTGATTTAAGGTTGCGATCACCACCTGCTGCCCGATGAGGCAATCATCACCAATCTCTATCCCGCCTTGATCTTGGAAGCAACAGCCCGAATTGATAAAGACGCGCTTGCCGAGCGTGATATTCAGCCCGTAATCGGTGGAAAAGGGCGGGAACAGGCCGAACGTGTCGTCATATTCCCTTCCGATCAGTTCGAAGAAAAGTCTCCGAAGCTCCTCGGGCGCGTGGTATTTCCCGTTGATCTCCGCCGTGTAGCGGAGCGCGCGTTGCGACATTTCGTGCATGTAGAGGTGCGTCTTAGAACCCGCGACAAGGCATGCGCCCCCTTTGATTGTCTCCATGAATTGGTCTCTGTCCATATTCGCCCCAATCTCACTACTATTATACAATAAAAGGACTTTATATGTCAAATACTTATAATGCATACTTTATCTATGCTTGACAAGCATACTTTTGGGCGGTATAATATCCTCAAAGGAGAAATGATGGAACTCAGGGAACTCAAATATTTTTTGGCGGTCGCGCGGGAAGAGAGCATTTTGAAAGCTGCGGAGGCGTTGTATATTTCCCAGCCCAATCTTTCGCGGCAGATGAAGCGTTTGGAAGAAGAACTCGGGCAAAAACTCTTCATCCGCGGGAGCAGGAAGATCACGCTCACCGAAGCGGGAGAACTTCTCAAAAAACGCGCCGAAGAGATTTTAGACCTGTATCAAAAGACGGAAACGGAGCTTTCTTCGCCGTCTGCGGAAATTCGCGGCGACGTCTATATCGGCGGAGGCGAAAGTTACGTCCTCAATATCGTAGCGAAAGCGGCGCGCGCCGTGAGGGAAAAATATCCCGCCGTCAAATTTCATTTGTTCAGCGGGGATATGGCGACCATCATGGAAAAGCTCGACAAGGGGCTCATCGACTTCGGCATCTTCATTGAACCCGCAGACCTAACAAAGTACGACTATCTCCGCCTTCCCCTCGTAGATACTTGGGGCGTTCTTATGCGAAAAGACAGTCCGCTCGCGGAAAAGGAATTTGTCACGCCCGAAGATTTGAGGGACGCGCCACTTATCCGCTCCCGCCACTCGCTTGGGAAAAGCGTCATCACCGATTGGTTTCAAAGACGGTCAGAGGAACTGAATATCGTCGCCACATACAACCTTATGTATAACGCCTCGCTATTCGTCACCGAGGGCGTGGGGTATGCCGTAGGGCTTGAACACATCATCAATACGTCGGATACAAGCGAACTTTGTTTCCGTCCGCTTTTCCCGAAGCTCGTTTCCCACCTCGATATTGCTTGGAAAAAGTATCAAGTGTTCCCCAAATGCGCCGAGGTCTTTTTGAAGGAATTGCAGGAGCGGATCGTCTCCCGGCCGCTTGAAGAAGGCTCGCTCGGGGTGGAATGAACCCCCTACCCTACCCTCCCCCCTTTTGTTATGCAAAAGGGGGGAGGCGACGAAAACCTTGCCCACCCCCATGCAAAAAGGACGGCTGTGCCGTCCTTTCTTGCACATTTGAACATGGATACTAAAACGAATTTTTTTGGAATCACTTCAAACTAAAACAAGGTAACGGAAAGATTGTGACTGTAGAGTACGGAGTTCATATAGCTTATTGCTTGTTGTAACGCTTCGTACCCCGTGGCGGCATAATCGTCTATATCCGATTTTTCCGTTAAATTGGAGAAAGAATTGCTTCGTACGGTATAAGAATATCGTGTACCTATGTTGTTATTGGCGAAAGTCAAACCACTGTATTCAAATTCAATTCTGGCTATGGAATCCAATTCATGATAGGAACTAAACAAGCCTTTTTTGAACTGTCCCCAAGAAAAAGTAGCGGCTGCATTATCATACATCGTAAAAGAACCATAGGTAGCTACAAGGACACCTGTGGTGAACAAGTTGCTGGACGGCGAATAGGTAAAATTATATAAAAATGTAACGTTTCCGGAAGAGGTGCGTTTTATAAAGCGGTAGCTCCCATCTGCGTCACGCTGCGTACTCTGCAAGAACATGGCAATTACTTTTTCTTCGTCTGCCCTTTGGCTTTCAATTTCTCCATTGTTTACTGTGCCGTTCGCGGATGGCTCATCATTGTTCGTTCCGCCCCCGCACCCTATCAAGATAAAACATAAAAATACAGATAGAGTCAATACAAAAAATTTTTTCATTATCATTTCTCCTAATAAAATAAAAAGTGCGCCAACCGAAGTTAACGCACGAAAAACGCAAACTCCGATTGTCGCCAAACAATTCTTATGCGGAGTACGATCGCACACGCAAACATAAGTGGAATTTGCATTTTTACCAATTCCAATATTTTGCGTGTACAAAAAATTATACGCTCCTATGTGAACATAAAAAGTCGCACTCCCGAAATTTGATAAGAATTGTTTGGCATGGATAGTGTATCACAAATGCAGGCTGAATGTCAAGAGTTTTTTTGTCAATGCCCCATGCAAAAAGGACAGGCATGCGGGGCAGTCGCTATGCGACAGCTCCCCCTCGGGAGGAGCCGAGACACCCCCTCAGTCCGCGTTGCGGACAGCTCCCCCAAAATCACCCCACAAAAATCCTGCGGCTTTTTGCGGGGACCCCGAGGGGGAGCCAAGAATGCTCCTCATACCGCCTTGTGGTCGTGAGGTGGAGATTTCTCGACTGCGCTTCGCTCCACTCGAAATGACATGAGAGTGCCGAGAACCCCTCATCCGTCACGGCTATGCCGTGCCACCTTCCCCCCGCAGGGGGAAGGCTTACCCCCATCACTTTGTGGTGGAGCCGAGGAAGATTCGCTCACCATTTTGTAAAGAAACTTCATAAAATAGTGTGGAGGGCCTTTACGGGAAGAAGGATCCCCTGACACTATGATCGGCACAAAAGACGGGCACAAAGGTACCCGAAATCTCATCAAACGCATCCTGATCTCCGTTCTGCTCCTCGTCGCGGCAGGCGGCATCATCATGATAGGATGCCTCGGCAGCGAACGCGGGCTGTTCGGCTTTCAGGCGCGGATCGTCATGTCCTCGTCGATGGAATCGCAAGCGGACGTCGGTTATGCCATACGCAATATCCCCGCCGGGAGCTTGATCCTGTTGACGCTTGTCCCGCAGAAGGAACAGGCGCGCGACAGCTTTTATGCAAGTCTCAAAGTGGGCGACGTTCTGACATTTTCTTACCGGGTCATCGGCGGAAATACGGTGGTCACGCACAGGATACGGCACATTGAAAGGCGGGGCAGCGGGTACTTCATTGTACTTTGCGGCGACAACGGGACGCATGTGGGCACGCAGACGATCAACACGTCCGACGCGCAAAGTCCGAACCGTGTGATCGGCAAAGTGGTTTGGAAGAGCCACTTCCTCGGCGTTCTGCTCTGCGTCCTGCGGCAACCGCTGTGCTTTGCCGTCCTGTGTATGGCGGTCTTGACGGCGACGCTTTACGATGCAAATAAGGATCGCTTCGAGCCGAAGTTCCTCCGAAAAGAGGGAAGTATGAAAAAAAGGATCATTGTACTGACAGGTGTACTTGTGATATGTTGTCTTGTCCTTGCGATCGGCGTGTCTTACGGGCTGTACGACGAAACGGTGACCATACGGAACCATCTCGTGGCAGGCTCGCTGAAAGCGACGCTCGAGCGGGTGAAGCTCACGACCTACAACATCGGCAGCGACGGCAATTTTTCGACCGTGGTCGACGACAAGGTCAAGGACTTTTCCGCGGAAACGCAGGACAGCATCTTCGGCATCACCGAGGGAACGAAGGCCGCGCCCGGCAGCACATTTACCGCGGAAATGCGGATCACGAACGGCGGAGACGTAGCGTTCTACTACTATCTCGAAATGCTCTCGAATACCGTCGTGAGCGATAAGACCTTCGCTTCCATGCTGCAACTGACGGTCTCGTCGGACGATGGCGTCTGGCACGAAGCGAGCGTCGCAGACGGGCTTACGTTAGGCGAGGACGGCTCCGCGGTCGGGACGGTCAACGTGGGCGAATCGGAAATTTTTACCGTGACGCTGGAATTTCTCGATGACCCAAACAACAATAAAGTGGAAAATAAGTTTGTCCTGTTCGATCTTTGCATCCATGCCGTGCAGAATACCAAAGCGGCATAACAGGATGAAATGCAACAACGCCGAGGCATTGCGCCTCGGCGTTATTGTGGTGATGCCGGTCGGAAAATCGTTATCCGACTTACTTTGCTTTATAAATGCAAACGAATCGGTCTTGGTTTTGCTTCGTAATCTTAGTATGAGAAATAGGTCATGCCAAAATCGTATGAGTAATTTGTCGTTTCGCCATCAGAAACTTTTATCTTTGTCGATCTGGTTTTATGAAGTTTCGCAGTCGTCAGGGCATATTCCTGCCCCTGCTCTGAGAAGAGGGCGTATGCTTCTCCCCAGCTCCCCGGTCCCGTTACTTGATCCGTTTTTTCGTTTGTATTATTTGAAATTATGACCAAATAGTAATCTCCGATCGGAACATTATCGAAAGTATAGTTCCCCGTGCCCGTTACCGTAGTGGTATAAACTCCTTCGGGTAAATCCAAGTTTTCCAACGATATTCCATATCCTAACCTATCGGGCAGACTCTTCACTTTTGTAGAAATCAAAATAACAGGAGCTCCCTTGTCCGGCTTGTTCCCTATAAAATTATTGTACAGCCAAGTAACTTCCCCTGTCACTGTACCGGTTTTGTTCACTTCGGCCTCAGCAGCGTCAGGTTGCTTACCGCAAGCCGCCACAAAACAGCTGCATGCAAGACAAATCATACACAACAAAAGAAACGATAATTTGAATTTTTTTCTGCACATAAGTTCTTCTCCTTTACCTAAAAAATTTTTTTCTGCACAGCATATGAAAAGTATACTACACGTTTTATCTATTGTCAAGACAAAATGTGTAGTTTTTCATAAAATTTTTTTGTATGGATAAGAAATTTTGCCAAAACTTGAAGATGATACGAAAGGATTGTGAACTCACCCAAAAGCAAGTTGCGCAAAAATTGGGGGTCGTGGAAAGTTGCTACGCAAATTGGGAACAGGGGCGGACAGAACCCAATATCGAAATGCTCCGTAATCTCTGTGAAATTTTTCAAGTGACAATCGATGAACTGATCAACGGAGAATAAGCAAAAACATTTAGAGTGTCGTGCGGCGCGGATTCCTTCGCTCCGCATTTTTTTGTTATTCGATGATGCGCGGGGCGAAATGAGCCCCCTACCCTACCCTCCCCCCTTTTGTCGTACAAAAGGGGGGAGGCGAAAATCTTGCCGCCACGCAAAAAGGACGGCTATGCCGTCCTCTGCGTGGTGGAGCTAACGAGATTACTTCGTCGCTATCGCTCCTACTTCGTCGCTTCGCTCCTCGTGCCACCCTTAGAGAACAGAATGCGGGTGGGGCGTGCCGCGCTTCGATATCAATAGAAGCCTCGCGCGGGGCGAACTCACACGATTTCAAGCGGCTCGTTAGCTCCGCCATGCAAAAAGGACGGCTGGGCCGTCCTCTGCGTGGTGGAGCTAACGAGATTCGAACTCGTGACCTCTTGAATGCCATTCAAGCGCGCTACCAACTGCGCCATAACCCCGAAAGTCGTTTCGTTGTGCTTTATTCCGCTGAAAGTATGGTTATTGTACCAAAAAATCATCGGCTTGTCAAGAGGTTTTGGGCGGGTTCCGAAAAATAAAGTTTTCCTTACCCTATTCTTTCACCGCATTTTCATCGCAAGAGATTTGCTTTTCGCGTAAAATGTGTTATAATTAAGACAGAAAACAAAAAATGCGGTGAATTATGAGCTATTTGCGTCTTGAAAACGTGAGCAAAACCTATCAGGCGGGCAGCGTGAAAGTGGAGGCCCTGCGCGACATTTCCTTTGAGCTCGAGGACGGGGAATTTGTGATCGTGCTCGGCTCCTCGGGGGCGGGAAAGACCACCCTGCTCAACCTGCTCGGCGGCATGGACGGCGCGACGTCGGGCAAGATCGTTTTGGACGGAAAGGATGTGACGGCGCTTTCCCGCAAGGGGCTTGCCGAATACCGCAGAAACGACATTGGGTTCGTGTTTCAGTTCTACAACCTGATGCCCAACCTCACCGCGCTCGAGAATGTGGAACTCGCCGTCGAGATCTGCAAAAACGCTTTGGATCCCGCGGCGGTGCTCGAAGAAGTGGGGCTGAAAGAACGCTTCATGAACTTCCCCTCCCAGCTCTCGGGCGGGGAACAGCAGCGCGTCTCCATTGCGCGCGCCATCGCGAAAAATCCGAAGCTCCTCCTCTGCGACGAACCGACGGGCGCGCTCGACTATGCGACGGGGAAGAAGATCCTCAAATTGCTCTACGACATTTCGAGAGAGCGCAAACGCCTCGTGATCGTCGTCACCCATAACGCCGCCCTCAAGGACATGGCGGACAAAGTTATCCATATCAAGAGCGGACAGATCGAATCGATCGAGACGAACGCCTCGCCCGTGCCCATAGAGGAGATCGAATGGTGAAAACGTACCTCAAAACTTTTCCGCGCATGTTCAAGCGGCATGCGACGCGGCTCGTCTCCATTGTCCTCATGATCCTCGTGAGCGTCGGTTTCAGCGCGGGGATCGGGATGGCGAAGGACAAAATGGACTACGCGCTCGACCATATCTACACGGAGGCGAAGGTCGCCGATCTCATCGTCAAGAGCACGCGCACGAGCGGGTTTTCGGAGGGGGAACTCGCGCTCCTCGCCTCCCGCTACGGGGAGGAACGCATCCTGCGGGGCGCGTCCCTCGAATTTTGCGGCGGAGAGCTCTCCTTCAACATGGCGGACGACGCGATGCCGGGCGTTTCCATCGACGTGAACGTGACCTTCCCCGACGTCGGAAAAGGCGTTACGAAGGTGTACTTCTTCGACATGCCCCCCTCCGATCAGCTCATCGGGGGGATCACCATCTTGAACAGCGCGCCCCGTCCCGACAGCGTCGGAGAGGACGCCGCGGCGGTCTACGCGGAGCGCGGGACCGATCAGATCCCCTCGCACCCGCTCGGCAGTACGCTGCACGCCGCGCTCACTTCCGTCATTCAGACCCCCATCGCCCCGCCCGCCGAGCAAGTCTCCGAGCTCACGTTCTTTGTGGAAGGGACCGTGCAGAACCCGCTCCATTTCGCGACGCGCGACGACGTGAGTTTGCAGTTCGAAGATGAGGACGGCGAACAGGAAAAGCTCGAAAATATCTTCTATCTCTTCGGCAGCGAATACGCGCCCGCGACAAACGACGTGTACATTTCGCTCGAACGCCCCGAACACGCGAAACACGCGCAGGTGTTCTCCGAGCCCTACCGGACATTCGTGGAAGAGGAGAAAGCCTCGCTCGAAGCGCTTCTCACCGAAAACGGCGAACGGACGGCGGAAATCCTCACCCTCTCCGAGAATTTTTCCTTTTCCTCCTTCCATGAATACGCGGAGAAGATCGAGGGGATCGGCTATGTGATGATGGTCGTCTTTCTCGCCGTCACCCTCCTCATCGTCCTCTCGACGATGACCCGCCTGCTCGAAGAGGAACGCGGGCAGATCGCCTGCCTTTCCACCCTCGGGTACTCCCCCGCCGCGATCGTGCTGAAATATCTCCTGTTCGCGCTCGTCGGAACGCTCATCGGCGCTTTGGGAGGGTATTTTGCGGGCATGGGGCTGTCGTATATCATCTATATCAACTTTGATTGGTGCTACACGCTGCCCGCGTTCCCCGCGCAGAGCTCCACGCTGTTCTTCTTGGTCGTTTCAAGCGTGATCGTCGTCTGCACCCTTGCGGCGACCTTCTTCGCGGGACTGAAAAAGACGCGCGAAAAGCCCGCGTCCCTCCTCCGCCCGAAGGCTCCCAAAGCGGGCAAGAAGGTCATTCTCGAACGCATCCCCCTGCTCTGGAACAGGCTCTCTTTCAAATATAAGTCGTCGATGCGCAACGTGCTGCGCTACAAGATGCGGTTTGCGATGACCGTCGTCGCCGTCATGGCGTCGACTGCGCTCGTCTTTGCGGGGCTCGCCGTGCTCGACTGCTGTCTCTTCCAGAATATCGGCACGGCGGCGATGATCGGCGTGAGCGTGGCGGTCGTGGTCTTTGCCGCCCTCCTCAATTTCGTCGTCATTTATACTCTCACGAATATCAATATCTCCGAGCGAAACCGCGAGCTCGCGACGCTCATGGTGCTCGGCTACCACGACCGCGAGGTGACGGCTTACGTCTACCGCGAGATCTATATCACAGGCTCGATCGGCATCGTGCTCGGGCTGCCCCTCGGCTGTTTGATGTGCTATCTCATCTTTGAAGTCATGACGTTCGGCGCCATCCCGTTGATCAGTTGGTTCGTCTGGGTGCTCGCGCCCCTGCTCTCCCTCCTCTTCATCTTCCTCGTGACCCTCATGCTCTCCCCGAAGATCCTCAAGATCCATATGAACGAATCGCTCAAAGCGATCGAATGAGATCGCCCGTTCGCCTTCCCCTGCGGGAGGGCGAATTTTTTTGCCGTTCAGCCCCCAACGGGGGGATATACTGTAAGCTCCCGCGCCAACGGCGCGGGAGCTTACGAAGATTTATGGAGATTGCCTGAGTGGACTTAATTGTCGCGGGGAGCCTCTTGCCCGTCGTTTTTGCAGCTATCGCAGGAACATTCTTGCCCGTCGTTTTTGCCGCTGTCGCAAGACGCCTTATTTTGCGCGTATTTGCATGCCGGGCACGCCGAGCAGTTCCCGCCGCAGTCGCAGCCCGTTTTACCCTGTTTCCTGCGGACGATGCAGACCACGGCGACGGTGACGACGAAGGCTGCCGCGAGCACGATGATCAGAATTTCCCACCACGTCATTTTTCATCTCCGCTGTCGCTCACAGCGGCCTCCTCGAGAGCCTCTGTCTCGGACATGGGTACCTCTTTTTTGATGGGGTGCTTTCTGTTCCATAGCCAGATCCCGAGCACGGCAAGCCCGAACACGGCGAGGATGGGGAAGAGCGTCCACCACCAGCTGCCGACGAGATAGATGACCGTTCCGACGATATACGAGGTCGCAAGCCAGAAGAGCAGCGTCCAGCGGAACTTGCCCTTCGGAAGCTCCGCCTTTGCCGTGGCGCAGGCCGCGAAGCAGGGAATGGTCGTCATGTTGAAGGCGATGAACGAGATGAGCGCGGGAATGGTGATGCCCGTCGCCGAGATCATGGCGATCGCTTCCTGCACCCCTTCTTCCGTTGCCATGAATTGGCCGCCGACCGAAACGGCGAGCGCGCCGAACGTCGCGATGACGTTCTCCTTTGCCACAAGCCCCGTGAGCGCGGCGACGGCGAATACCCAACCCGCCTTGCCGATCTGCGAACCGAACCCGAGCGGGGTGAAGAGCGGCTGGATGAGCATGCCGAGCGAACCCAAAATGCTCTCGTCCATGCGCACGTTGATAAGCCCGTCGACGATGAGTTCGTTCGTTTCGGGATTGAGCAGATAGCTGAAATCCTTTCCCGCCTGCGAAGCCGTGAGTCCGATACCGTTCACGAGCGACTGCGGATCCTGCAACAGAAATTCCCACTTCCAGCTGAAAGAAGAGAGGAACCAAATGACGATCGTCGAGGCGAAGATGATGGTGAACGCCTTCTTGACGAAGTGCTTGGTCTTATCCCACAGGTGGATCATGAGCCCCTTGAACATGGGCGCGTGGTAGGCGGGCAGTTCCATGATGAAGGGCGGGACTTCGCCGCGCATCGTCGTGGAGCGCATCATGATGACGCACACGATCGCCGTCACGATGCCGATGAGATACATGGAGTATGTGATGACGTCCGCGTTCCCGATATGGAAAAACCCGACGATGCCGCCCGCGATGGCGGTCAGAATGGGCAGTTTCGCGCCGCAGGAGAAGAACGGAATGACGCGGATGGTCGCCGTCCTCTCCCTGTCGTCCGCGAGCGTTCTCGTATTGATCATGGCGGGAAGGCTGCACCCGAAGCCCATGATCATGGGCATGAACGCCCTGCCCGACAGGCCGAAGCGGCGGAAGATGCGGTCCATGATGAACGCGACGCGCGCCATGTAGCCCGAATCTTCCAGAATGGAGAAGAAGAGGAAGAGCACGAGGATCTGGGGAAGGAAGCCGAGCACGGCGGAGAGGCCTCCCCAAATGCCGTCGTTCAAAAAGCTGCCGACCCAGAGGGGCGCGCCCCCGCAGATGAGGTCGATGAGCACGGAGACCCAATCGAGCGTCCAGCCGAAGAGGTTGGTGAGGATCACGCCCGGGGAGAATACCGCGCCGTCATAGAAACAGGCAAGGAGCGCGACGCCGGCGTTTCCCGTATCCATACCGAGGTCGGCAAGGGACGGGAGACCGCCGCCCAGCGACGCCCATGCGCCGATGAAGAACAAGTCCTCCGAGAAGGTGAGGTGGAAGATGGCGAAGAGGATCACGAGGAAGATGGGAATGCCCAGCCACTTGTTCGTGAGGATCTTATCCGCTTTGTCCGATCTCGAGAGTTTTTCGACCCCATGTCCCCCTTTGCGCTTGTATGCAGCCGAATAGTTGGCGGAGATGTATTTGTATCTTGCGTCCGCAACGACGGCCTCGAGGTCGTCGCCGAACGTCTCGTCCTCGAAGGTCGCCTTGAACTCTTCGACCATTGTCACGAGCTCGGGGTGCATCTTCACCTCGATCTCGTCCATCTCGGCGAGTTTGACCGCATGGAAGAGCGGCGCGTCCACTTTCGCTCCCTTGAGGGCGATGGTCACGTCGCGCACCAGGTGGGCAAGGGACGAATCGTGCAGGACGGTGACGCCCGTTCTCCCCTGTTTCGCGCACGCGACCGCGCGGTCCATGAGTTCTTTGATGCCCTGATTTTTGAGCGCGGAGATCGCGACGACGGGAAGGCCGATCTTCTTTTCGAGTTCCTTCGCGTCGATCTCGTCGCCGCTCTTCTGCACCGCGTCCATCATGTTGAGGGCGATGATGACGGGGACGTCGATCTCCATGAGCTGGGTCGTGAGGTAGAGATTGCGTTCGAGATTGGTGGCGTCTACAATGTTGATGACGCAGTCGGGCTTCTCGTCGAGAATGAAGTTTCTCGAAATGACTTCCTCGGGCGTGTAAGGAGAGAGCGAATAGATGCCGGGAAGGTCGACGATCTTCACGGGTTCCTCCCCGCGCTTGTATGTCCCCTCGCGTTTGTCCACGGTGACGCCCGGCCAGTTGCCGACGTATGCCGTCGAGCCCGTGAGAAGGTTGAAGAGCGTCGTCTTTCCGCAGTTGGGATTGCCTGCGAGCGCGAATTTCATCATTTCTTCACCTCCATCGAGACGAGTTCCGCCTCCGACTTCCTGAGGGTGAGCTCATAGCTGCGGATGGTGATCTCGATGGGGTCGCCGAGGGGCGCCTTCTTCCGCAGAAGGATCTCCGCCCCGGGGGTCACGCCCATGTCGAACAGCCTTCTGCGCAGTCTGCCTTCGCCCGAGACCGTCTTGACGACGCCCTTCTCGCCGATGGCAAATTCGCTCAAAAGTTTTGTTGCCATGTGATTTTTGTATACCTCCGATGATGATACTTTTTTGGTTACGCGACGTAGATGCGCGACGCGACGTTTCTGTCGAGCGCGAGCCGCCCTTCCTTGACGCGGCAGACGGTACTGCCTCCGCTCGATGAAATGACGGTGATCGTCCCGTCTACGAGGACTCCGAGATTACTGAGGTGCTTCTTCGTCTTGTCGTCTGCGACGATCTTGACGATCTTAACTTCCTGCCCCACCGGGGCGAGCAACAGCGGCATGTGCGTTCTCCTTTGGTTCGCAATGGCGAACTCATCTCCATAATGTATGCCCGCACCCTGCGGGCAATTCGAGTTAGCTTTTGCTAACTGTCCATATTCTATCACGCTCAAACGCTGTTGTCAACTGTTTTTCGGCACTTTTTCAAAAAAAGTTCGCAGTTGCTAACTAAAAATTTTTCCGCGGGCGGAATTGCTCCGCCCGCGGACCTTTTTTGAAAGCTAACCGCTGAACTCGATACTCACGGCACCGTTCCCGACGCGGACTTCGAGCGTTGCATAGTATTGCATGTCAAGCGTTTCGGCAAAAGTTTTTTGAGGAAATTTGAGAAAAACGCAAAGCGGATGAAAAGGCTTACGAAAGCGAGGGCATTCCTTTGGGAACGCCCTCGCCGTTTTCGTGCAAAATTCGATATCTGTTGTTTAGAGGAGCTGCCGAAAATACCCTCACAGGGTTCGTTTCAAGGAGCGGAGAGTGGACTTCTGTTCGGCGGAAAGTCGGCTGCTCTCGCATGCCTTTTGGATCGTTCTATTATGGGTGATCGCGGGCATGGTACCCTCCTTTAACCTCTCGAAGCCGATTTCGAAGTGCTTGACGAGCACTTCCGCCATGAGCCATGCCGCCGCCATCGAGACGTAGTACTCCGTGTGGTCGCACCCCTCCGCGCTCTCGAAAAGAAAGGGAAGATACGCCTCGTCGCAATAGTAGCGGAGGAGCTGGACGAGGGCGAAACGGGATACAAAAGGGTGCGGCGAAAAGCGGTACGCTCGGATATAGCGGAGGAAATCTTCCCGCTTGCCCTTGACGCAGGGCGCGAGAAAGCAGTCCGTGAGCGCCCAATTCGTGAGCGAGGGCAAGAGCTTTCCGAGATTCGCCGTAAAAATTCCGTAGGGCTGCATGCCGAGGACGTTGCACTTGATGAACGTGACCTCGTAGAACTCGTCGGGATAGGTGAGCAGTTCTTCCCACTTTTCGCGGTACTCTTTCGCGAGGGCGCGAAGGCGGGGCGTGCGCACGCCGATGAGTTCCTCCTGCGGGACGCAAAAGATCTTGGCGTTGAATGCGCGCAGGCTCTCCTCTCCGCAGGCGCGAAGCTGCCGAAGGAGCGCGGAATACGACATGTTACTCCGCTCCCGCGACCTCGTCGACGGGTGCGCCCTTTGCGGCGGCGCGGATCTTCGCGATCATTTCCTCCATGAGCTCGGGGTTGTCTTTGAGGAAGAGGCGCATCTTCTCGCGGCCGTTGGCGACCTTATTGTCGTTATAGCTGAACCACGCGCCGCTCTTTTTGATGATGTCATACTGCAAGCCGAGGTCGATCACGCAGCCTTCCTGCGAGACGCCCTCGCCGTACATAATGTCGAACTCCGCCTGACGGAAGGGAGGCGCGAGCTTGTTCTTGACGACTTTTGCGCGCGTACGGTTTCCCGCCGCGCCGTCGGTATCTTTGAGGATATCCGTCTTGCGGACGTCGATGCGGATGGACGCATAGAATTTGAGCGCCTTGCCGCCCGGGGTCACTTCGGGGTTGCCGAACATGACGCCCACCTTCTCGCGGAGCTGGTTGATGAAGATGACGCACGTCTTGCTCTTGTTGACGATCGCGGTGAGCTTGCGGAGGGCCTGCGACATGAGCCGCGCCTGCAATCCGACGTGCGAATCCCCCATGTCCCCCTCGATCTCCGCCTTCGGGGTGAGGGCGGCGACGGAGTCGACGACAATGATGTCCACGGCGGAAGAGCGGACGAGCGCGTCCACGATATCGAGCGCCTGTTCGCCCGTGTCGGGCTGGGAGACGTAGAGCTCGTCGAGGTTGACGCCGAGCTTCTTCGCATAAACGGGGTCGAGCGCGTGTTCCGCGTCCACGAATGCGGCGATCCCGCCGAGTTTTTGCGCTTCCGCGACCGCATGGAGGGCGACCGTCGTCTTACCCGAGGACTCGGGGCCGTAGATCTCGATCATTCTCCCGCGGGGGAAGCCGCCGATGCCGAGCGCGAGGTCGAGCGCGAGACAGCCGGAGGGAATGACTTCGATATCGGTATTGCCCGCCTCCTGCCCGAGCTTCATGATCGCGCCCTTGCCGTATTCCTTTTCGATGTGCGCAAGGACTTGTTCCAATGCCTTCAATTTGTCTTCATTCATAACTGTATGTACTCCTTCATCGGTTTTTTTATTGCAACTCGCGGAATGCGAGAAAGAGAGCGAGGTTGATCGCGGTCTCCGTGACCGTTTCGCGGTCGCCCGAGAGGTCGTAGCGGTAGACGTGCACCTCTTCCCGCGTGCCCGCCGCGATATAGCACAGCCCCGCCGGGTTGCCCTTTTCGTCGGAAGCGGGACCCGCGACCCCCGTCGTGGCGACGGCGAGATCGCATTCCCCCGTCGCGAGCAGACCCGCCGCCATCTCGTAGGCAGTCCTGTCGGAGACGGTGCCCCTCCGCTCGATCGTGAAGGGAGCGACTTGCAGCCGCGTCTCCTTCGCCTTTCCGTTGTAAGCGTTGATACCCTCGTAGTAGACTTCGCTCGCACCGGGAATGCGCACGATGGCGCGCCCGACGCCGCCCCCCGTAAACGATTCCGCGACCGAGATGCGCCTTCTTCTGATCTTCAAAGCGTCTACGAGCCGCTCCGCGACGGGGACGTCCTCCACGGCATAGAGATACCGTTCCAGACCGGTCGCGAGCATGCGGCTCGCCTCGTCGACGACGTATTTGGGGGTGTTTCTGTCGTAAATGATCTCGATACGGGCGTCCGCGTACTTCTCGGTGACGTGCAGCATGAGCTGCGGAAAGCGGGTGTGGATCTCCTCGACGAGGTCTTTCACCGTCTTTGCGGGCGGGGACATCGCGCGGAGAACGACGCGGTAATACGACTGCTTTCTGCGCCCGTCGACGCGGGGGATGAGCTCGGAGGAGACCAATTTCGCCCCACCCATGCCCGCGGGAAGCACGCCGAAAATGTTCTTTTTCGTTTCGAGCAAGCTCGAGTTTGCGAATCGTTCCCCCGAGGCGATCTCCACCGCGCGCTTCGCTTCGGGCACGAGAACGGAGTCGCACACGATGAACACGCCGTCGTGCTGTGCGGCGAGACGGACGAGGGCGGAATCGAGAGCCGCGGGAACGTCGTAGGCGAGAAAGGTGACCTCGTCAAAGAAAACGCCGCCCGAGAGAAACGCGTCGGTGACGGGAGAATAGTCCACCGCCGCGAGCGAGTTCTTGTTATTGAAGAGGATGACGGCGGAATAGCTCACTTCGTCTCCTTTGTGCCGTCTCTGAGGACGGCTCTGTTGCGCACGATATAATTGACGCCCGAGGCGACGGTCAGCACGGCCGCGATCCCGAGCAGGGCGAGCCCCGCCGCGAGCGGATACACCGCGTACTTCGCCGCGTCCGCTACGGCATACACCTGCATGCCCGCGAGCAGGACGACGACGGAGACGTCCTGAAACGTCGTCTTGAACTTGCCGAGCTTATCGGCGGCGAGGACGACCTTCTTATCCGCCGCGATGATGCGGAAGCCGCTCACGATGAGTTCGCGCGCCATGATGGCCGCAACGCACACACCCACTGCGATCATGCACCATGCGCCGACGCCGTCGAAGGCGGCGGGACGGGTGAGCATGACGATGAAGGCGGTGCTCACGAGCACTTTGTCGGCGATCGGGTCGAGAAATTTGCCCAAATTGGTGACGAGGTTCCTGCTACGCGCAAGGTAGCCGTCGATAAAATCGGTGCACGCCGCGATGACAAAGACCGCCGCGGCGATCGCGTAGTTGTAGGGCACGACGTCCAGATAGAAGAAGAGGACGAAAACGGGGATCATGAAAATGCGCGTAAGCGTGATCTTATTGGGAAGATTCATATGTACCTCACGAGATCTCATCGACGGCCTCGCCGTACAGATCGTAAGTTTCGGCACGCCGTATGCGGACATGGTATCGCCGTCCTTCCTCTGCATGCGGCGAAGTGAAGTAGACGGAGCCGTCGATCTCATATGCCTGAAAGTATGCTCTGCCCACAAAACAGCCCTTTTCGTAGTCGACGCCGTCGCAGACGATCTCGAGCGTCTCCCCGACGTAGCGGGCGAGTTTTTGCGCCGAGATCGCGGCCTGTTTTTTGTAGAGGGCGGCGGTGCGGCGTTTCTTCGTCGAGGGATGGATCTGCCCCGGAAGGCGGTAGGCGGGCGTATCGGGTTCGCGGGAATAGGCGAAGAAGCCGCAATTCTCGAACTGCGCCCTGTCGAGGAAGGCGAGGAGCGACTCGTGCTCCTCCTCCGTCTCCGAGGGGAACCCCGCGATGAAGGTGGTGCGGATGGCGACGCCGGGGATCTCCCTTCTGAGCTTTTCGAGAAGGGCGAGGATCTCCCCCTTTCTGCTCCGCCGCCCCATGAGTTTCAGGATCCTGTCCTCCGAGTGTTGGAGGGGAATGTCGAGATATTTGATGACTTTCGGATTGTCCCGCACTTCCGCGATGAGCTTGTCGGTGATCACTTCCGGATAACAGTATAGCAGACGAATATGACAGATATTGTCAAGTTCGGAAAGTTTTTCGATCAATTCCGCAAATTTATTTTCGCCGACGTCCTCGCCGTAGCGGGTGGTGTCCTGTGCGACGAGCACGAGTTCGTCCGTCTCGCCGAGGCTCTTCGCCTCCGCGACAAGCTCTTCCATCGGGTAGGAGACATATTTGCCGCGGATCTTGGGGATGAGGCAATAGGTGCACCTGTTGAAGCAGCCGTCTGCGATTTTGAGGTATTTGAGGTGGGGCATGGTCGAGATATACCGTTCGGAAAGCGCGCCGTTGCCCGTTCCGACGGCGTTCACCCGCCCCTCCCTGTAAGAGCGTTCGAGGGCGGGGAAGAGTTCGCTTGCGTCCTTCACGCCGAGAAAGACGTCCCCCTCCGTGAGGGCGGGAAAGAGTTCCCCGATGAATTTTTCGGGCAGACAGCCCGTGACGACGATCTTTTCGAGTTTGCCGTTCTTTCTGTAACCGTTCCCCTCAAAGACTGCGGCGAGCGATTCCTCCCGCGCCGCGTTCAAAAAGGCGCAGGTGTTGACGATGAGGATCTGCGCCTCCGAAAGGTCCGAGGTGATGGGACAGTTGTGCCGTTTGATCTCGCCGAGCAGCCTCTCTCCGTCGACGCGGTTCTTGTCGCATCCGAGCGAGATCATGCCGAAGGTCTTGGTGAGCATCAATACCCGTTCCCCCCGTATTTCTCGTCAAATTCCTCCTGCGTGAGGAGAACGGTGCGCGCCTTTGCCTTGCCGTCGAACTCCGAGATATAGCCCATCGACTCCATCCACTCGATGATCTTGCCCGCGCGGTTGTAGCCCACCGCGCACTTGCGCTGGATGAGGGAGATGGACGCCTGTCCGAGCTTGACGACGATGGCGAGCGCGTTGATATAGACGTCCTGCGTTCCGCCCTCTCCGTCGTCGGCGAAGTCGGCGGGGCTGCTGCCCTCCGAGGGGCTGCCCGCCTTGTCGATGTAGTCCGTCACCTCGTCGTCGAAATACGTCTCGTTGTTCTCTTTGATATAGCCGACGACGCGCTGGATCTCCGACACGGTGATGTACGCGCCCTGCGCACGGCGGGGCTTTCCGTTCATCTTGATGAACATGTCGCCCTTGCCGAGCAGTTTCTCCGCGCCCGATTCGTCGAGCATGATGCGGGAGTTGAGGTCGGAGTCCACGCTGAGCGCGATACGCGTGGGCAGGTTGCTCTTGATGACGCCCGTGATGACTTTGGAATCGGGGCGCTGGGTCGCGAGCACGAGGTGCAGGCCCGCCGCGCGCGCTTTCTGCGCAAGCCGCTGGACTTTCTCTTCGATGTCCTTCTGGGCGGTGAGCATGAGGTCCGCAAATTCGTCTACGACGATGATGATCTTCGGGAGCCGCTCTTCCCCCTCGGCGAGATTGTTGTTGTACTCGTCGATCTTGCTGACGGCGACGCCCGAGCGCGTCTTTTCCATAAAGAGGGTATAGCGGCGGTCCATCTCCTTGCACGCCCAGCTAAGCGCGGTGACCGCCTTCTGCGGCTGCGAGATGATCTCGTTGATCATGAGGTGGGGCAGACCCTCATAGATGATGAACTCCGTTTGCTTGGGGTCGATGAGGATGAGGCGGAGCTCCTCGGGCGAATACTTGTAGAGCATGCTGATGAGCATGGCGTGGATGGCGACCGATTTGCCCGAGCCCGTCGTTCCCGCGACGAGAATGTGGGTCATTTCGGTAATGTCGCCGATGAGGACTTCGCCGTCGATGTTCTGGCCGAGCGCAAAGACGACGGCGTCGGGCTTCTGCGCGCGCGTGAACTCGGGCGACTGGATGAGCGTTTTGAGCCCGATGGTCGCGCGTTTCTTGTTGGGAACTTCCACCGAGATCCCGCGGACGGCGGGATTCGCATACATGTTCACGCCCGAAACTTCGAGATAGACGGCGAGTTCGTCCGCATAGCGGGTGACCATGCTGATCGTTCCGCTCTCGGGCATGGCGAGGTCGTACCGTGTGACGCTCGCGCCCCCCTTCACGCCGATGACGTGCGTGTTGATCTTGTAGTGTTGAAGGGTGTCGATGATGATGCCCGACGTGCGCCCCACCTCCTCGTTGGAGAGGGTGATCTGCCCGTCGTAATCGTTGAGCAGCGAAATATCGGGGCTCTTGTACTTCTTCCAGACGTGTTTTTTCTTGGGCTTCGGCTTTGCGGGCTCGGGCTTGCTCTCCGGCACGCTCTCTGCGGCGCGGGGCGCGGGATCGAACAGGGCGCGCTCCTCCACGTTTTCGAGGCCGCGGATACTGCGGTCGTTGCGCGACGGAAGGGCGTCTGCGTTTTCGTCGGGAAGAGGAGAGGCGTCGTCAAAGAGATCGGCCCCCTCTGCGCTTCGGTCGGAGCCCGTGCGGCTCCCGCGGTCGAACGTATCGTCCCCGCTCTCCGCGTCGTACGGGTCGCGGAGCGTTCTGCTTCTGTCGAAAGGCTCGGCACGGTCGTCGGGGGTCCCCCTGCCCGTGTCATACGGATCGCGGAGCACGTTGTTTCTGTCGAAGGGCTCGGCGCGGTCCTCGGAGGTTCCCCTTCCCGAATCATACGGGTCGCGGAGCACATTGTTTCTGTCGAAGGGCTCGGCGCGGTCGTCGGGAGTTCTGCCCGAATCGTAAGAGTCACGGAGCACGTTGTTTCTGTCGAAGGGCTCGGCGCGGTCGTCGGGGGTCCCCCTTCCCGTGTCATACGGGTCGCGGAGCGTGTTGTTCCTGTCGAAGGGCTCGGTGCGGTCGTCGGGGGTTCCCCTTCCCGTGTCATACGGGTCGCGGAGCGTGTTGTTCCTGTCGAAGGGCTCGGCGCGGTCGTCGGGACGCTCTTCCTCCCTGCCGAAGCCGTAGCGGGGAGGTTCTTGCGCCGCGTCCGGAAACGCGTCCTTCTCCCCGTCGAACACGGGGCGGTAAGGAGGCGTCTGCGGATAGTTCAGCGACTCGTCGCGGTCGGTGAAATCCTGCGGGGGCACCGAAGTGACGCGCCTCGGCATCTGCGTACGCCCCTGCTCTTCCTCCTGCGAATATTGGCCCGTATAGCTCTCGGGCGGGGTCTGCGGACGGGAGGCTACGGCGTCCGTTCCCACATCGGCGTTGCGCCGCCTCTTATTGTAGTCGGAATCGTTGTCAAAGAAGAGATTGCGGCGGTAGATATCGCGCGGGTTGTCCTCGAAGAGATCGGGCTTTTGCGCGCTGTCCGATGAATACGAACGCTCCCGCGAAGCGGAATAGGGACCGTAGGAAGGCATGGCCGTGCGGGTGGGCGAGGCAAGATCTTCGAACGCTACGGGCGCAGAAGCGGGATCGGGGCCGACGTATTCCTCTGCGGAATGGCGGATCTCCTTCCTCTCCTCGTCGGGAGCCGCTTTGCGCTTGCGCGGGCGGACGGGCCGCCGTATGAGCGCGGAGAGCGGGGTGAGCATGAAGAGAAGGAAGAGCGCGGCGAGCGTGAGCACGGAGAACAGGACATACGCCCCCGGTTCGGAGAGCAAGAGGCGGATGGGATACCCCAAGAGCCCGAACAGGACGCCCCCGCCCGTGGCTGCGGCAAGGCTTTCGGAGGGCGCGCTCCAGCATCCCTCGAGATAGCCGCCGTATCCCGCCGCAAAGAAGCGTTCTGCGGTCGCCGTATGCACAATGTAGAAAACGGCGACGAGCAAAAAGAGCGAGCGGAGGATCCAGCGCACGGGAATGAGCCTCTTCCCCGAGACGAGGGAGAGGGAGAGCACGATCGTGAGCAGAAGGAGCGGATAGACGAAGTAGCCGAACACGCCGTAGAAAAAGGACGCGACCGCCGTTCCGACGCCGCCGAACACGATGGGACCCGTGATCGTAATGAATAAGATCAGGAGGCTGAAAAGGAGCAGCGTCATGCCGACGGTCTCCTTTGTGAGTATGCCGATCTTCTTTTTGTCTTGATTGCCGTCTCTGCCGACGCCGTTCACCGTAAAACCTCCGCTTCCCCGCATCGCGGGGCAGTATGCCGCTATTTTCACCTAACAGTATATCATCTCCCGCAAAATTTTTCAACGGTATTGAAGCAGATTTTTTGGATTTCCGTAAATTTGTTTGCGCGCGCAGGCGCGGGACTTCTATAAGAACTTCCCCGTTTTCCATATGAAATGCGCCGCCGCTGCGGTTTTGCAGCGGCGGCGCATTTCCCCCGTCCTCATACCATGTTTTCGAGAATGAGCTTATCGGCGACGAGCGCGATGAACTCGCTGTTCGTGGGTTTCTCCGTGCCGATATACACCCGCGCGCCGAAGATGGCGTTGACGGCGTCCACCCTCCCGCGGTTCCACGCGACCTCGATGGCGTGCCTGATCGCCCGCTCCACCTTGCTCGCCGACGTCTCGAACTTTTCGCCGATGATGGGATACAGCCCTTTCGTGATATTGTTGATGATCTGCGGGTTCTCCACCGCCATCTTGATGCTCTCCCGCAGATACCCGTACCCCTTGATATGGGGCGGAATGCCGATGGAGATGAAGATGCTCGAAATGCGCTCGTCGAGGGAGCCCGCCCTTCTGCGTTCGAGCTTCTCCGTCTTTGCGGTCCCGTCGTCGGAGAGCTCCGCGACCCGCTCTTCCACAAGTTCCGCCGAGACGGGCTTCATCAGATAATACCGTGCGCCGAGCGCGATCGCGCGGTTGATGAGACGGTCGTCGGCGAAGTTCCCCATCACCACGAAGTCCGCCTTGCGCTGCTGTCCGCGCGCAGATTCGAGCACGCTGAACCCGTCGAGCGTTTTGAGGAGCAGGCTCATCACCACGACGGACGGAGAAAATTTTTCGAGAAGTTTGAGCCCCTCCGCGCCGTCGCCCGTGACCCCGCACACGTCGTATCCCGTCTGTGCAAAGTGCACGGCGAGTTCGTTCGCAAAACTTTCGTTGCTTTCCAAAATCAAAACTTTTTTCATGATCTCACCCCTTTTTCGGTATTTGTAGCGGTATTATAAATCATGTCGAAAAATTTGTAAAGTCATTTTTGTTCATAATTCAAAAATTTTTTTACATAATTCGTCGATTTATGTTCATAATTTGTCGATTCGGGGGATTTCGCCCTTTTTTGCACCGAAATTTCGCAAAAAATCCGCATAAAGCAAGGGAGCTCCCGACGAAAAAAGTCAGAAGCTCCCTTGCCGGACGACGCTCAGGCGTTCGTGAGTTCGGCGTACTCGTCGAACGTGACGTTTTTGTCGAACACTTTCGTGCCGTTGACGACGATGATGCGGTTGCAGGCGGTGTTCATGAGCTCCTGGTCGTGCGAGGTGAGGAGCATGCAACCCTTGAAGGCGACGAGCCCGTTGTTGAGCGAGGTGATGGATTCGAGGTCGAGGTGGTTGGTCGGCTCGTCGAGAATGAGGAAGTTCCCGCCTTCGAGCATCATTTTCGCGAGCATGCAGCGCACCTTTTCGCCGCCCGAGAGCACCTTCGCCTCTTTGAGGGCCTCCTCCCCCGAAAAGAGCATCCGCCCGAGCCAGCCGCGCAGATATTCCTCGTAGTGGTCTTTCGAGAACTGCGAGAGCCATTGCACGAGGGTGAGCGAACAGCCGTCGAAGAACTCGCTGTTGTCGAGCGGGAAGTAGGAGACGCCGATCGTCTTGCCCCACTTCACCGTCCCCGCGTCGGGCTGCTGTTTGCCCGTCAGAATGTCGTACAGCATGGTGACAGACGTCGATTTGTCCGAGACGACGCCGATCTTGTCCCCGCGCTGTACGGTGAAGGAGACGTCCTCGAAGTACCCCTTCTTCGTGAGCCCTTCCACGGTGAGGATGTCGTTCCCGATCTCGCGCTCGTATTTGAAATCAATATACGGATATTTGCGCAGGGAGGGTTTGAAGTCGGAGATGGTGAGTTTTTCGAGCTCCTTTTTGCGGGAGGTCGCCTGCCGCGACTTGCTCGCGTTCGCGGCGAAACGCGCGATGAACTCTTTAAGCTCGGCGGCGCGCTGTTCCGCCTTCTTGTTCGCGTCGCGCTGCTGGCGCGCCATGAGCTGGGAGGTCTGGTACCAGAAGTCGTAATTGCCGAGATACAAATTGATCTTGCCGAAGTCGACGTCGCAGATATGGGTGCAGACCTTGTTCAAAAAGTGGCGGTTGTGGGAGACGATGATGATGGTGTTCTCGAAGTCGAGAAGATAGTTTTCGAGCCAGCGCGCCGTTTTGAGGTCGAGGTTGTTGGTCGGCTCATCGAGAAGGAGCACGTCGGGATTGCCGAAGAGCGCCTGCGCGAGGAGCACTTTCACCTTTTTCTTCGCGTCGAGCTCGCCCATCGTGAGGGAGTGCTCCGAGGACGGAATGTCGAGTTCGTTGAGAAGGGTCTGCGCTTCGCTCTCCGCTTCCCAGCCGCCGAGTTCGGCAAATTCGCTCTCGAGTTCCGCCGCGCGCTCGCCGTCCTCCTCCGTAAACTCCGCGTGCGCGTAGAGCGCGTCCTTTTCGTCCATGATCTCCACGAGCCGCCTGTGCCCGAGCATGACCGTTCTGAGCACCGTCTCGAAGTCGTATTTGTTCTGGTTCTGGGCGAGCACGGACATGCGCTCGTTCTTGTCGAGCGTGACCTCCCCCTTGTTCGGCTCGATCTCGCCCGAGAGAACTTTCAAAAACGTGGACTTGCCCGCGCCGTTCGCGCCGATGATGCCGTAGCAGTTGCCTTTGGTGAATTTTAAGTTGACGTCCTCGAAGAGCTTTTTGCTCCCGTATTGCAGACTGACGCCGTTGACTTGCAGCATAGTGTACCCCTTTCCGTGAACTCCGCAGACGATTATACCATATTTGCGCGCTTCCGTCAAACAAAAATAAACCGTTTCGGTTGACAAAGGAAGGCCCGAAGCATATAATAATGTCTGATCCGGGGGGAAACGTCCCCGGACGGGAGGCGCGCTTATGAAATTTTTGCGAAGGGTGTGGTGCAGGACCGTTCAGACCGCGATGCGGCTTGCGATCCCCCTCTTGCCCTACCGCGAGCCCAAGCTCCTCTCGGGTTGCGCCGAAGCGGCCGCGCTCGTCAGGGAAAAGGGCAAGGTGCGGCCCCTTCTCGTCACCGACGCGGGCGTGCGTTCGCACGGGCTTTTGGAACCCGTCCTCGCGGCTCTTTCGCAGGAGGGGATCTCCGCCGAGATCTTCGACAAGACCGCGGCAAACCCCACCGTGTCCGACGTCGAGGCCGCTTTTTCCATCTACCGCGAGAAAAAATGCGACGCGGTCATCGCCGTGGGAGGCGGGTCTCCGATGGACTGCGCGAAGGGCGTGTGCGCACGCGCGATCAAGCCGAGAAAGTCCCTTCTCAAAATGAAGGGCGTGCTGAAAGTCAGGGGGAAAGCCCCCCTCTTCATCGCCGTTCCCACGACGGCGGGCACGGGGAGCGAGGCGACGATCGCGGCCGTGATCACGGACGAAAAGACGCACCGCAAGTTTACCGTCCTCTCCTTCTGCCTCGCGCCGTCGTACGCGCTTCTCGACCCCGGGCTCACCAAGACTCTTCCTCCCGCGCAGACCGCGGAGACGGGAATGGACGCGCTCACGCACGCCGTCGAAGCGTATATCGGGAGATCGACGACGCGGCTCACCCGCCGTCTCGCCGTGGAAGCCGTCACCCTCATCAAAGAAAACCTCATCGCCGCATACGAAAACGGCGGCGACCTTGCCGCGAGGAGAAATATGCAGCTCGCGGCTTATAAGGCGGGCATGGCGTTCACCGTCTCCTACGTCGGCTATGTGCACGCCGCGGCGCACGCGCTCGGCGGAATGTACAATGCCCCGCACGGCAGAACGAACGCCACGCTCCTGCCCGTCGTGCTCCGCATGTTCGGCGATTCCTGCTCCGTCCGCCTCTCCCGTCTCGCACGGGCAAGCGGCATTTGCGACGGCACGCTTTCGGACATGGATGCCTCGGACGCGTTCATCGCATGGATCGAAGGGCTGAACGAGAGTATGGGGATCCCGCCGCGGGCGGAACTGCGCGGGGAAGATATCCCCCTTCTTGCGCGCCATGCGGACGCGGAGGCGAACCCGCTCTATCCCGTGCCGAAACTCATGGACGCGGGTGAGCTCGAGGAGATCTTCCGCAGGGGCGGAAAGGAGAGCGTATGAGAGAAATTTTGGAAAGGCAGCGCGCCTATTTCGCGAGCGGAGCGACCCTGCCCGTCGAAGCGAGGATGGGGTGGCTGAGAGCGCTCGGGGAGACGATCCGCGCGCATGAAAAGGAGATCGCGGACGCGCTCGCCCTCGATCTCGGCAAGAGCGGGTTCGAATCGTATATGTGCGAAGTGGGCATGACGCTCTCCGAGATCTCGTACATGCTCCGCCATATCAAGAAGTTCGCGCGGGACGCGCGCGTGCGCACGCCCGTCGCCCAATTCGCCGCGCGCAGCTATACCAAGCCCTCGCCGTACGGTTGCGTGCTCGTCATGAGCCCGTGGAACTATCCCTTCCTGCTCACGATGGAGCCCCTCGTCGAGGCGATCGCGGCGGGGAACTGCGTGGTCCTCAAACCCTCCGCCTATTCCCCTGCGACAAGCCAAATCGTGCGCCGTATCGCGGACATGGTATTCCCCTCCGAGCTCGTGACCGTCGTGACGGGCGGCAGAAAGGAGAATGCCGAACTCCTCGATCTGCCCTTCGACAAGATCTTTTTTACAGGCAGCGCGGCCGTCGGGCGGGAAGTTTTGCGGCATGCCGCGGAAAACCTCGTTCCCGTCACGCTCGAACTCGGCGGCAAGAGCCCCTGCATCGTCGACGAGACCGCCGACATTCCCCTCGCCGCAAAGCGCATCGTGTTCGGAAAGTTCCTCAACTGCGGGCAGACGTGCGTTGCGCCCGACTACATCCTCGTTCACGAGCGCGCGGAGAAGGCGCTTCTCGGAGAGCTCAAAAAGCAGATCGTTTCGCAATTCGGTGAGCGTCCCCTCGAAAATCCCGATTACGGCAAGATGATCAACGAAAAGCATTTCCGCCGCGTCTGCGCTCTGATTGACCCGCAAAAGGTCATATGGGGTGGGAAAACAGACGAGAAAGCCCTCCGCATCGAGCCGACTGTGCTCGCAGGCGTGACGCGCGGGGACGCCGTCATGCAGGAGGAGATCTTCGGGCCCGTTCTGCCCGTGCTCACCTACACCGACGAGGAAAGGATCATCGGCGAGATCAACGCGGGGAGCTCCCCTCTCGCGCTCTATATCTTTACTTCCGAAAAGAAAACGGCAAAGAAGTTTTTGTCGCGCGTAGCGTTCGGGGGCGGCTGCGTCAACGACGTCGTCATCCACCTCGCGACCTCGAACATGCCCTTCGGCGGCGTGGGCGGGAGCGGTATGGGCGCCTACCACGGCAGGGAGGGCTTCGAGTGCTTCACTCACCGCAAGAGCGTCGTCGATAAAAAGACGTGGATCGACCTTCCCATCCGCTATCAACCGTATCAAAAGATCAAGGAACGGCTTGTCCGTCTCTTTCTCAGATGAAAATGCGCCCCGCGGGGCGCATTTTTCAATGCTGTGTGAATTTGACGAAGAGGGCGGACGCCGCGACGCCGAGCGCAAGCAAAGCGAGAGCGGAGAGCAGATACCAGACGTTTGTGAGATGCGCGGAGGTGCGGATCACGGGCGCGTAGACGGCGACGACGGACCCGAGGATAAAGCCGAGGATGGCGGCGTGCGTGCCTTTGGGATGGGAGGCGAGGAGCCGCTTCATCACCGCCGAAATGAGGAAGAACCCGGCGGCGATCCCCGCTCCCGCGACCGCGATCGCGGCAAGGCTCCTCAGGGGCTGCTTCCCGAAGAGCAAAAAATCGGTGAGGAGGCTGACGAGCGGAGTATAATAGCCGAATATGAGCAGCATCATGGAGCCCGAAATGCCCGGCACGACGAGCGCGCAGGAGGCGACGAGCCCCACGAGGAAGAGCAGGACATAGCCGAAGAGGTCGAGGCGGTACAAAAAGCCTTCGGGGAGGGTCGCCGTCGGAAGAAAGGCGAGGAGCGCGGCAAAGACCAGTGCGCCGAGAAAGACTGCGACGCGCGGTTTCGTCGGCTTCCCCGCTTTTTTATAAAGAGGAGGCAGCCCGCCGAGCGCGAGCCCGACAAAGAGAGAGACGGTTGGGAGCGGAAAGTTGGCCATCCCCCATTGGATGGGAAAGAGGAGCGCGGCGGCGCCGAGGAGCATGCCGATCCCCACAGGAAGGAGGAGCCGCATACTCGCGCGGAAGTGCTTGAACAGATCGGAAACGGCGACGATGAGGGCGTCGTAAATGCCGAGGATGGCCGCCACCGAACCGCCCGAAAACCCCGGGATGATGAACGCGACGCCGATCGCCGCGCCCCGCAAAATGTCGGCGAAAAACCGCGCCGCACTTTTCTGCTTCCCCGCCGCTTCCACCGTTACCACCTCTGCGCCTCCAAACCGTTCCCCCATTGGGGATCCGATATATCAGTATATTCGGCGCAGGGGAATTTTACCATCGGACGGGGGGATTTTTATTTCGAAATTCATCGAAATAATAAAAAACAGGCGTTTTTTTACCGAAAAATGGTAGAAATTCGCCCGTTTTTGAAAAAGTGCTCTTGTGAACCGATTTACACGATCCCCTGCGCCATCATCGCCTGCGCGACCTTTTCGAAGCCTGCGATGTTCGCGCCCGCGACATAATTCCCCTCCATGCCGTATTCGCGCGCCGCGTTTTCCATGTTGCGGTAAATGTTTACCATGATCCCCTTGAGCTTGGCATCCACTTCTTCGAAGGACCAGAACATTCTCCCGCTCGACTGCGCCATCTCGAGCGCGCTCGTCGCGACGCCGCCTGCGTTCGCGGCCTTTGCGGGGAGGAACACCACGCCCGCCTTCTGAAAGACTTCGATCCCCTCGAGCGTCGTGGGCATGTTTGCACCCTCGGCGACGTACTTCACGCCGTTTTGCACCAAGCTCTTCGCGGACGCCCCGTCGATCTCGTTTTGTGTGGCGCAGGGCAGGGCGATGTCGCAAGGGATCTGCCAGATCCCGCGGCATCCCTCGCGGTACTCCGCGCCCGCGACGCGCTCCGCATACACCCTGATGCGCGCCCGTTCCACCTCTTTGATCTCTTTCATCACGTCGAGACGGATGCCGTTTTTATCGTAGACGTAACCGTCGCTGTCGTACATGGCGACGACCTTTGCGCCGAGGCTCTGCGCCTTTTCGCAGGCATACAGGGCGACGTTCCCCGAGCCCGAGATGACGACCGTCTTGTTTTCCAGACTCTCCCCTCTGCGCGCAAGGGCCTCTTCGACCATGTAGACGAGGCCGTAACCCGTCGCCTCCGTGCGCACGAGACTGCCACCGTAGGACAGCCCCCTGCCCGTGAGAACGCCGACATGCTTCGACGTGACGCGCTTGTACTGCCCGAAGAGGTAGCCGATCTCCCTGCCGCCCACGCCGATATCGCCCGCGGGGACGTCGGTATCCTCGCCGATGTGGCGGTAGAGTTCCGTCATGAAGGATTGGCAGAAGCGCATGACTTCCCCCTCGCTCTTGCCCTTCGGGTCGAAGTCGGAGCCGCCCTTCCCGCCCCCGATGGGAAGCGAAGTGAGGCTGTTCTTTAAGATCTGTTCAAGGCCGAGAAATTTGATGATGGACAGATTGACGGAGGGATGGAACCTGAGGCCGCCCTTGTAGGGTCCGATCGCGCTGTTGAACTGCACGCGGTATCCCCTGTTGACCCGCACGTTCCCGCCATCGTCCACCCACGGCACACGAAACATGACCGTGCGCTCGGGCTCGGTGAACCGCTCGAGGAGCGCCGCGCGCTCGTATTCGGGATGCCGCTCGACCACGGCTTCGAGGCTCGTGAGGATCTCCTCCGCCGCCTGTAAAAATTCCTTTTCCCCCGCGTTGCGCTCTTGTAATCCGTTCAGGATCTTTGCGATATACTTGTTCATATGATCTCCTCCGCACACGGCCTCCTCGCCGCTTTTTTTATTATGATTGTAACAGATTTTCACCGAAAAAGCAAGGGTCTACTTGCCCTCTATCACATTCAGAATGATTTTCTTTTTCCTGCGGGCGTCTTCGCAGGCAGCCCACGCGCCGCCCCAACCATTGACGACGCCGGAGATGATATAATCTACCCGTTCCACGATTGCTTGATTTGTGTAGGATATCGCGCAGGGCAGGGCTTTGCGGATAGTGTGACGGAGAACTTTGTAGACGCAGTTGTCACGAGCTTTGCGTTCACGGCCGTCTCCATTGCGGCAAGCAATATCGTAAAGTGCTTCCAATGCTTCAAAGAAGGTACGCTTGTTGAAACGGAAGAGGGATTGAAACCAATCGAAGAAATCGAAGTGGGCGATAGAGTCCTTGCCTGCGACGAAGAGACGGGGACACAGGCTTACAAGCCTGTTCTCCGACTCTTCCGAAACAAGAGTACGGAGTGGACGGGAGTGACGGTAAACGGCACAGAAATTGTCTCTACGCCCGGGCACAAGTATTATCTTTCCGAAACGAAAACGTGGGTAGCTGCAGCGAAGCTGAAAGTTGGCGAGAAAGTCTTGCTTTCCGATGGAACTTATGGTATAATCGAAGCCGTAAGGGATATCCACTATGATACTCCACAGACCACCTATAACTTCGAAGTCGCTGATTTCCATACCTATTATGTCGGCGATGGGATTCTCGTTCATAATGATGGTTGTTATAAGGGAATTACACCAGATGGCGAAGATTATTATGGTCGAACTAATAATTTTGATAGAAGGGCCAGCGAGCATTATAAAAGTGGACGGTTAAAAGAAGGTTCTTTAACTCCATTGACGGATCAAAGTTTGACTACAGAACATGCAAAACTTTTAGAGCAAATGCTAATTGATGATGCTGGTGGCGTAAAGAATCTTGGAAATAAAATTAATGGTATCGCAAGTAGTAACCCTTTACATAAACAAATTGCGCCTCAAAGAGCATTGCTGAAGTCGTTCTTGAATAAATAATTAAAAGGAGTAATTATGGGAGTTTGGTCTGCATCGATTGACGGAAATGATACAGCAGCAGATTTGAAAATAGAATATTCTATTCTTTTTGGGAAATATGACGTTGAAACGGCAGTTCAGAAATTGGATGCATACGTGAAAGCCAATAACGGCGAAGATGAATATAAGGTTTATGTCTACTCAGTCGCGCGGTATATGTGGAAGCACGGTATCTTAACCGAAGAGATGAAAAAGCGGGCTTTGAATTTGATTGAGAATGACGATCTGCATGAGTATGTGGAGGTCGGCCAGCCCCTTCTGCGCCAAAGAGAAAAGGTTTTGGCGCAGCTGAAAAATATGTTATCCTCCCCGCAACCTAGCAAAAAGGACATCAAGCTTGAAATCAACCCCAATCGTTTTTTGGAAGTAGGAGATATTGTCTCTTTGAAATTGCATGAATCCGGTCAATATATCCTGCTTCAAAAGGTATATGATAGTGTTGGAGCGGGTTCGTCAATCGAGAAAGACATGAAAAATATTTATCCATATTTTCTTTTGCTGGATTATTTTTCCGATCGAGAACCGACATTGGATGACGCGATGAATAGTAAACCCGCAAAATATACTTCTATTGAGTACAGCTACGAACTGCAGGGGAAAAAGCCGGTAGCGCAACGTAATGAGATTGTAAAGAATTATGTGTTCTTTTGCGAGGGAAGATCCTTTCATTTTGCAAGGAGAAAGTATCGGGTTCTCGGAAATCTTGAGCCTAAAATCAACTATATTATTCCGAGAAGGGAATTGGAAATTTGCAATCTTTGGCGGCAAGATGATGAGCGGCAAATGCTGAAGGCAATAAGAGGTGAGTATTTTCTTGATGTGGAAACATTCGCGATGAGCAATTATAAAGCTTTGAGATGGCTCTATGATCACGAAGATAAAGCATTATTAAAAGCTTTTAAAGAAGCACAGACAATGTTAGGTGAAGAGAAAAAATATTATGAAATAATTAATTATCTCATTTCAAATGGATATCGAAATGAATCTTGGAAAGACAGATGATGTACTATTCTCTCAACTAAGCTAATGAGGTATATGATAATTTATAAATAGTAGAACTCTACAGCCGACTTGCAAAACATATGAAGAAAAATTATGTATTTTCAAAGAACAACCGGATATATTATGCGCCAAATTTTATGAAAAGTAGACTTCAGGCGAAATCGTTGCATGTAATACCGATATACCATATAAAAAATATGAAGCTTTCATGAATTTCTTGTGCATGCATTAGGATAAAAAGAATATTATAGCGGTTAGTCAGTAACAAGATATCTTTTAACACTCCGAAGTTTAAATTTCGGAGTGTTTTTTGAGAGCTTATAGCGTCATAATCATAGTAAAGGCGGAAGTAAATTTACTTCCGCCTTTACTATAATAGTGCAAAATCGGAAAAAATGACCGATGTTGTACGGCGTATTTCAGGTATAATATTTACAAACCCAAATATTGTACACTGCCTGTCTCACACAAAAATTATAGCGGTTCGTCGGCAACATAATGATCAAGAAAAATTAGGAGAAAATTCAAAAGTATTTTTACAACTTCATACCTCCTTGCGGTTATATTGTTAGTGCACGCATTGATAAAAATCAGGATGATCCACGGCATAAGGAGGGAAACCATCTGATATATGATTGTGACCCGAATGAATTTCAGAACTTTCTGAATCAATATCTTTGATAGGTTATGAGTCAGGTTGAAGAAATAAAAGTTTATAAACGGTCATTTTTATCATCGGTATAACGCAAGCCCTGCGGGAATACCTCGCGTTATAAGCACGACGCTATGGAATAGAACGCTCGTGCGCTGACACAAAGTGACGGAGTGTGTTCACTTCAAAACCCTAAGCGCTACTTGGCAAAACAACAAACACCCTCTTTGAGAAAACGGGTCCCGAATGTTCGGGACCCGTTTTTCGTAATTGAGATCTGATCTCTTTGCTGTTTAGCTGCGGCGGGTGACGTCTGCCGAAAGGGTGCCGTCCTCTCCCTTCTTGATGGTGATGTCGAATACCGTGCCGTTCGTCGTCGTGACGGTGTGCAGATCAGAGCCTTCCTCGTGCTGATCGCCGTCACCTTCCACATAATACAGTCTCCTGCCATAGTAGATGCAGTAGATCGTGCCGTCTTTCGACATATCGACATAGGACCCGCTGAGATCGTAGACGGTATCCATGTCGATCTTCTCCACGGTAACGCTCTCGAAGAAGGGAACCGTGGTCTGTTCGGGAGCCTCTTCCGAGCCCTCGCCGTCTTCGCCGGGATCCGCATCGTCTGCCCCGCCGACCTCTTCGGGTGCACGGTCGACAAATTTGAGCACGTAGTAGGTCGTGGTAAGGATGCGTCCGCTGTCCACGCCCGCTGCGTCGGTGTCGAGATGTTCACGGGTACGGACGATGAAGTAGACTTTCCCTTCGAATACCGCAAGGCTGTCAAACGTGAGCTCCGCGTCGCCCTCCTTCACCGCCACGTTCCAAACATATCCCGCGCTGGCACTTTGGCCTGCGATGGTGCGCTCGACGGTGATCTCGTAGCTGTCGGCTTTGAGCGTCTGGACCCGCGCGCAGGAGGCAAGGACAAAGGAATCCGTATCGAAGTAGCTGTTCTCCGTGATCAAGAAATAGAACTTGTAGGTGTTCCCCTCGCCGTCCGCTTTTTCGACGACATAATAGCCGAAACGCTCGTCAAACTCATATTTCACATGTTCGAATGAGGTGATCTGCGTGCCGTCGTCGAAGGTAACAGGCACGATCCCGAAGGTCACGTCGAGGTACCGCTCCACCACCTCGCCTTCTTTATCATATTCGGCAGTAATGGTGATGTAGCCGTAATCATTCGTATTGAGATTGGGCGTGCCGCCGCCAAAGAGCTGCATGAGCATGCTGAGCACATAGTAGTCGTTGTAATAAGCATCGTTGACGTAGGAAGCAATACTGCGCATGCTCGTGACTTTATAGGAATTCCCCGACTCGCCATTGTAGGTCACATCGATATCGAAACGATAGGTACCGATCAGAACATAGAGCACGGACTTTGCGTCCTCTCCCTCGCCGACGAGTTCACGCACAACGATGCAGGACAGGGGATCTTTGAGCCCTTCCATCGCGACCGAACCGCGCACGGTGAACTCCTCAGTGCCCGTAGGCTGGAAGGTGAGGGCGCCGAGAGGCACCTTTTCCACCTCCGAGTTATCCAATTCCGTGAGCACGGGATAGTCGTCTTTGGTCGCCTCTTCGCGGCCGAAGTTGATGGGATAGCCGTTGTTATCGATATAGGTAGTGCCTTCGAAGTCGATGGTCTCTTCAAAGCGGCCGATGTTCTTGGCGACAAACCCATATATGTTTGCGTTTTCGTTGTCGGAATCGCGGAGATAGACCGTGATCTCGCCCTCGCTGTCAAGGGTGTAGTAGTAGCGCGTCTCCCCGTCCATGATCATAAAGCCGTACTTCGAGAAGCGCAAAGAGCGAAGGCCGGGGGTGTAGTAGGCGCGCTCGGTGTAGGAGAGCTGCTCGATGGTCCCCTTTTCGTTGTTGTAGCGATAGATCGACGCGTCGGTGCCCGCACTGTTCACATAGTAGAGGAGATCATCGGTGATAATGATATAAGTTCCCCTTTCAAGTGCGCCCGTCATGGTGTATCTGACCGCAGAGCCGCGCCCGTCGGGAATGAGGACGGACCAGTCGGCCTGATTGACATAGCTGCGGACGACCTCTTCCTGCTCAACGATGAATACATAGTATCCCGTGGTAGAGGTCACGGCATAGATGCCGAGTACGCCTGTGAGGTTCGTTTTGGCGCCCTTGTCGTCCTCATACTCCAAGATGCACTCGCCGTCTTCCAAACGGTAGGTACCCTCTCCGATCTTCGTGCGCTCGCCATCGACGATGTCGTACACGGTGACTTTGCCGTATCCGTCCAGTTCGAAGGTGCAGCCGAACTCCTGATTGTTGAAATAGAGATACGTTCTCGCCTCGGCTCCGCGAAGGGTGAAGTTCTTGCCATTGACGTCGAAGATATGAGAGACTTCTTCGGCTGTAAATTGGATCTCGTTTTCGGCGGAGACGACGTATCTGCCCGTCACCTCGTTGCCTTCGGCGTCCACATAGGTCGCCTGATAGGAGAAGCCGTCGAGGGTGAGCGAGCCGTCCTTTTCGGAGGTCAGCTCGGTGGCGATATCCCGATTGAAGCGGGTGAAGTAGCTTGCGCTCGACGTGGAGAGGATCATGAAGTCGAATTGCTCCGAACCGCCCGTTTCCTTGAAGGTATAGACCGTAGGAGCGCCTTCCTCTGTGCCCTCCTTCTCCTCATACGTTCCCTCCACGACGACAGGTACGCTCTCCTCGCCCTCTTCTGCTGCGGGAGTCGTGGTGAGCGTTGCGCCGCCCTTGCCGTCGAAGGAAAGCTGAACGGATCTGTCCGCCACACCCGCGGCGGTGCGCTCGGAGATCGTGCCGAAGAATTTATCCAGCAAGAGGAAAGTCTTGCCGCTCTCGTTGAGCTCAAAGTAGAGATAACCCGCGTCACCCGTAACGCGAATGACATTTTCATGGTCTGTGACTGTGTTGTAAACGCCTGCCACGGTCACGCCATCGGCATCCGTATAGACCGCAAAGCCGCCGACAAGGGTCAGGGTCGCACCGGTAGAATCCCCTTTGCCCGTGTATTGCTCGTCGAATTCAGAGGTCTCGGGATCCCCCTCCACATAGGTCACGGAGTACCAGTAGGTGACATTGTAATCAGAGGCCACACCCGTGGAGTAAATGAAGGACTTTACTTTGAGCACGTCGATGGGCCCGACGAGCTCCTCTTCGGTCTCGAAGCGGGTTGTGACCGTGAACTGATACAGCCCCGCCTGATCAACGACATTGCCCTCTGCGACCTTCACATAGGTGCGCTGGGGAGTATAGCCGTAGAGAGAGGCAAGTCCCGCCTCCGCATCGTCGATGACGAGCATGGGCGTGTAGTAAGTACTCGTCTCGTCCTTATAGTAGTACTCCGCATATCCCAACTGCTTCTCCTCGAACACAAGGGAATCGGCCGTGGAATAGACGCGGAAGAGGCGCTTGGTTTGATTGTTCCCGTAGAAGGTGATGAGGTTGCCGCCGAGCACGGAAGAGCCGGACAGGACATAGTGGCCCCTCTCCGTGGAGCCGGATCCTGAGTAGATGGCGTTGCAGGCGCCATCGAGCTCGAGCGTTGCCCCGTTCGCAGCGGTATAGGTGTTGTCGAGCGAGGAGTTGTAAGTGATATAGCCTAAACCCGAACCGAGGTCTACGAGCTTAAAGGTGCCCGCAAGCCTGCCGTTCGACGCGGAATAGAGAAGGAGTTCATCGTCCTCCAACACGCGGTAGATGTAGCTCGTCGTGCCTGTATCCGTCCTCATGGACGCATTGCCGAATCCATCGAGCGTGATCTGATAGTAGATATAGTGGACAACATCGCCCTCGTCGATCGTGTCCGTCGTCATCGGGCTGATGGCGTACCGTCTCATCTCGCCGTACCCGAGCTCTTTCTCGTTGCGCTCGAGGAACACTCTGATCTGCGAGCCGTCCTGTAACTGGACATAGCCCAAGAGATAGCACACCTCGCCCGCCGCCGGCCCGGTGGTATAGGTCACTCTGTAAAATCCGTCATCATCGACGTAGTAGGTGCCCTTGCTCTGCCCCGCACCACCCGCACTCAGCTGATCGAGGGTGGCGCCGTTATACGCATCGAGCCTGAGCGTCACATTTCCGTAGACGCCTTCGCCGACGACATATTGATAATACATTCTGCCGTCCCGCAATTCGTCATAATAGACGAAGCCGTCAAAGACAAATTTTCCGCTCAGCGTATCCTTCTCGAGGTCAAAGCTGAAGGAGCGCGCATTGGCATTATATCGGCCCTGATAGTAGAGCCCGTGACGCAGCAAGATGACATGCTCGGGATCTCTCTCGAGCTGGTAGATGATGTCCTCGCCGCCCACGAGGTCGGCGTATCCCTTGCTCCACACGGCATAGAGTCTGCCCGAATTGCTCAGCGTAACGGTGTCCTCACCGGTCACGCCGTCGACGTTCTCCAGCAGCCCATCGATCGCGTTGGCAGGATATTCTACGTTGCCGTTTTCACTTGTCGACCAACCCTCAAGGAGATATCCCTCCGCCGTGAAGAGGTCGTAAGGAAGGGTAACCGCTTCCCCATAGTAAAACCGAATGGGCGTTTCCTGTCCCGCGATCCCGTCGGGATAGTTGGGGACGAGAACGACGGTGAGAAGCCGCCTGTTGAAATAGAAGGTATACACGTTCTGCGCGGGATCCTCGACGAGCGCGTGCGTCGTGTTTTCCTCCTCGTGCGTGGTCCTGTCGAAACCCTTTCTGACCACGTTGGGCGTATAATTGTCCGCGGGATAGTCATATCCCGTGACCGTTTCGGCGAAGTCGTAGCCGTCGCGGGAAATGTTCTGCTCCCAGATATTCACGGTATAACCGACCTTGTAGCGGGCAGTGAGCGTGATATCGCTCTCGGGCATCCCCGTCGTCTCGGTGATCGCAGTTCCGCCCAAGAGCCATTCGCCGAATTGCCAGCCCGTGCGGGTGGGAACATAGCCTTCAACCGCGGCGAGGATCTTTTCTCCCGCTTTGAGGCGGATCGCAGGGGCAGAAGAGAGCTGCCCTGCACCGGCGTCGAGCGTGACCGCATAGTTCTTGGTCCATTTCGCATAGTAGGTCTTGCTCTCTGACACCGTGACCGAAGAGACCGCCTCGCCTGAGAAGGCGGCATCTTCATACCATCCGTCAAAGGCATAGCCCTCCCTCTCGGGCGTGGGAAGCGTGATCTGATCGCCCTCTTCCGCCGAGATGGCCTCAATGGGAGTGCCGCCGTTGGTCACAAACTTCAAACGGATGCCGTCCGGCGTGCATGCGGCAAATGCCATGCAAAACGCGCCTATCAGGGCGAGCATCAAGCAAATCAAAAGATTCCGTTTCAGTTTTTTCATGAAAGTTTCTCCTTTTTTGTTCATTGTGCATCGGGTATACTTTCGGAGGGCGCATAGACGGCATAGAACGTCGCAGCCTCCGTAAGGGTCATGAGATCGGACATCGTAATGTCTGCCGTGCCGCCCTCTTCCGCGGCCCAGCCGAGGAAGTCATAGCCTGCGCGGAAGGGAACGCCTCCCGTTGCGGGCGACATGGCGTTTTCGAGCTTCGCCGTGTCCACGGAGACGACATAGCCCTCCTCCGAGATCTCCGCGCCCCAGAATACGGGACGGAAAGAAGGATTCCATCTGAGCCCCCAGCCCGCGGGAACTTCATCAAACGGCGTATAGAACGTCGCGCGCGAGCAGCCGAAGAAGGCATACTGGCCGATCGTTTCGAGGGATCCGGGCAAGACGGCCGAAGTGAGCTCGCTGCATGCGAAGAAGGCATAGGCGCCGATCTCTTCGAGAGAGGTGGGCAAGGCGAGCGTTGTGATCGGGCTATACGCGAAGGCGAGCGGCCCGATCTCCTTCAGATCCTTACCGAAGCGGACCTCGCCCAGCTGGATACAGCTCAGGAAAGCGCCCGTCCCGATCCGCTCGACAGACTCGGGAAGATCGAGAGAAGTGATGTTGGAATAGAAGAAGGCATAGTTCCCGATCTCCTTGATCCCCTCGTGGATCGTGAGTTGGCTGATAAAGCTATGCCCGAACGCGCTATCGCCGATGGAGACCACGGAGGAAGGGATCTCAAGCTCCTGTAAGAAATTCAGATGGAAGGCGGCTGTGCCGACCGACTCGAGCCCCTCGTTGAGCCGAAGCGTGCTGATCCCGCAACTGAAGAACGCAAAGTCCCCTATCGTCTTTACCTGCGTGGCAGATAAATCGACCGTCGTCAGCACGTCGCATTGGTAAAAGGCGCCGTAGCCGATCCGGGTGAGCGCTTCGGGGAAATTGACGCTGCCGAGCGCCACACACTGGAAGAAGGTGTAGTCCTCGATCGCGGCAAGATTCATATTGAGGCTCACCGCCAAGAGATTCTGGCAGTTCATGAACGCCGCAGTGCCGATATAGCGCACCCGCGCGAGGTTATCGATGTTCTGGATATTCTGGTTGTTATAGAAGCAATAGTCGGCAATGCCGCGCACGCTTTCCTTGAGCGTCACGGCGATGGTCGTGCGGGAATCGTCATATCCGACCGCCCAATCCCCCGCATAGATGATGCCGTAGGCGTCGGACGAGCCGTAGAGCGCAGTCCCGTAAAAGGCGTCCGCCCCGATGCGGGTCACGGTTGCGGGCACGAGATACTCGGGGTTGAGCGAGTTGTTGTCGACGGCGGTGCAATTATAGAACGCATAATTTCCGATCGTTGTGAGTTTCCTCCCGAGGTTGACCACGCGAAGGAGACCGCACCCGTAAAATGCGCCCGCGCCGAGCGTATCCAAGAGGGAATCTTCGGGAACGGTGAAACGGTAAAGGACGCTGCATCCGTAGAAGGCATACTCCCCGATATACTTGACCGAAGCGGGGAAATTCGCCACGCTCAAGTTGGGGCACCCCGACGTTTCATCCGTGTAGAACACCTGTGCGGCGATCCCTACGGTCCCCTCGCGGAGATCGTTTTGGCCGATCTCCGTAAGCCCCTCAAGCGTCTCCTCAGAAACTGAGACGAGCCATTTGTCCGCATAGGCGAAGCCCTCTTGCCCGGCAAGGAGCGCCGTACCGCGGAAGGCCTGTACGCCCACGCTCGTCACGCTGTCCGGGATGGTCACATCGGCAAGCGCGGCGTCATTTGAGAAACAGCCCGTGGGCACAGAGACCGTCCCCGCAGGGAGATCGATCTTCGCAAGACGCGCACACTCCGCAAAGCATTGGAGGCCAAGTTCCAGACTCTCGTAGGATCCCGCAAAGGTGACGGACGCGAGCTGCTCGTTGTGCAAAAAGGCATAGTTTCCGATCTCCGTAAGCCCAGAGCCGAGGGTGACGGAAGTGAGTTTTGCATTGCGCGTGAAGGCATTCGTGCCGATCGATTCCACACTGTCCGGGATGACGACATCCGTGAGCGAAATACAGTTCGAGAAGGCCGCCTCGCCGATGCTCACGATCCCGTCGGGAATGTCGATCTCCTCGATCGAGGAGCAATAGGCATACATATAGTCGGGAATGGCGTCCATATCCTCCGGGTCGGGGAAGTAGGCCTCTTTCAGGAGCGTGCAGCCCTGAAAAGCCGCTTCTCCGATCGAAGTGACGGTATCGGGGATCGTGACCGTTGTCAGGGAGATGCAGCTCAAAAACGCGCTCGCGCCGATCGATTGGATATTGCCCTTGAATTGGACGGAAGTCACTTCCTGATTGTTGCGGAAGGCACCGTCCGCGACCTGTAAAATGGGTTTGCCGCGATAGGTTTCCTCGATGACGACATCTCCCGCCGAGGAGCGTGCGGACGCAAGCGCCCATGCCGTCCCGTCGTTGATGGAACGGAACGTAAAGCCGTAATCGGCAGGCTTGTAGTAGGAGATGACCTCCGACCAATCGGAATGGATGCCCTGCGCTCCCAGCGCGCGCACGCGGATATCATAGTCCCCCTCCGGGCGCGCGGCAAGCGAATAGGATGCGCGGCGCGAACCGAGAGTCACGGTCACGCCGTTTGCGTCCGTGATCTCGATCTCATAGCTGCGGGCATTTTCCACCTGCGACCAATAGAGATTGTCATCGTCGTCCACATAGGCATATGCGGGCGTCGGAAGCCGCTCTTCTCCGCACGCCGACACGATGAACGCCGTGCAGAGGAGGATGATTGCCGTCAAAATCGCCGTTTTCTTTTTCATTTCTGCTGTTCCGCCTTTTTCGCCCTGTGTTCCCGGATGATCTCATGCGGCCACTTGAACTTGAATTTCCGTACGAGGATGTCGATCAGGAAGAGGACCATCGCCGTGATCATGAAGGCGATCCGGGGATCGTAGACCTTTTGGATCACGGGGTTCAGCTCCTCAAAGACACTCCACGGTTCCTCTTCGGGGATGACCCGTCCTCCGCCGTTTTCCGCTATATCCATAAGAAGCTGGGTGCTGTCCGCAGAACCGTCGGTATCCGTCCATTCGGAATATTCCGCGGAATAGGCAAAGCCCTTATAGATCGACGCCTCGGCGACGATCTCGCCCTCTGCATTGCGCTTTCTGATCTCGATGCGGTAGATGCCCGTCGTCTTGATCACAAAGTTGCAGCGCGAGAAGCCGTTTGCGTCACTGAGATAGGAGGTGACATAGACATCGTCCCGCACCTCTTGGGCGGGGGAATTCAGAGAGATCCTCTGCTCTCCGTCTTCTGACAGAAGGACGATATCCCCTTCCAGAGTATCCCCCTCTCCGAGCGTTGCCGAGATACCGAGCTGGTTCATGTAGTTTTCTTCGCGCAAACTGAGCTTGATCTCCTGCGAACGGATGCTCTCGATCGGCATGAGGTTGGCAACGACGTTCTGGATGAAGCGCTTGCCTCCTGCGTCCGCAATAAAGTCGGACGACCATTCCCCATAGACGTCGCACATGAAGCAGCCCACCTTCCCCATGCCGAATTTCCACTGCGAATAGATGGGTACGCCGTATTCTCCGACCATGACCGTATCGGCGGTGACGCGAGCGCGCGTGCCGAAATAGCCGTCGAGGGTGGTCTTCATCTGCCAACGCGTGGCGATCCCGCTCTCGTCCTCTACGGCGTCATGATCGATCCCCGCCGCAAGATTGGAAAGCGGATCGGTGATGACCGGGTGGAACTCCACCTGCGCGCTCTCTTTGATAGCCTCGGCGCGCAGATCGTCCTGCATGACGATGCTGAGCGTAGAGAGATCGTCGACAAGATAGACTTTGCCGCCCGTAGGAGTTGCGATGCGATCCATACGGTCAAAGCCGTCCGCGTCCATCCCGATCGCAACGATGGAGATGGAGATGTCGTTTTCTTCGTAATAGTTGAGCGCGAGGGGCAGATATTCTTCCTCGGGCTCGGTGGGAGCGCCGTCGGATACGATGATCATGTGCTTTTTGTCCACTTCTTTGCTGATGGACTTGAGCGCGTCGCCCGCACGTCTTATCGCGCTGGAATACGTCGTATTGCCCTGCGGCCTGACCGAATTGATCGCTTCCTTGATGATGGCGTCCTGTGTACGGCGGGTCGGAGACAGAATATTGCCCGTGGTCGTAGACAGCGTGACGATCCCCACATAGTCGCGGTCATCGAGCACGTCCAAGCAGTCGAGAGCGCCCTCTTTGGCCGCTTCGAGCTTCTCCCCCGCCATAGACCCCGAGACGTCGATGACGATCTCGACGCCGACGGGAGGCGTATAGTTGATGGCCTGTACGGGCAGCATCTGCTGCAAAAGCGTGTTCGCAAGGTCGCTGCGGTTGTAGGCATGCGCATCCCCGTCGACCGTTCCGCCCGTGGTAAAGAGCCCGCCGCCCACATTGTAGACGTAATTATAGAGCAGGGGGACAAATTCCGCGGGAAGATCGGCGTTTGCGATGTTATTTAAGATGACCTGGTCGTAGTGACAGAGCGCGTCGAGCGTCTGCGGCAAGCTCTCGGGATCTTGCTTGACATTGATGACGGTCGGCTCATAAGGGATCTCCGCGTCGCCGAGGATGGAGGTGAGCTTGTCGGACTGCCCCTCCTCCTGCTGCAAGATGAGCACCCGCGTAAAGACCTCTACGTTGAAATAGGAGCAATAGCTGTTGTTTTCCGCGATCCCGTCGTTTACCGTTTGCACGCGTACGGAGATCTCATGGACGCCCTGCTCGGTAAACGTCTTGCGGAACGTGACGTTCTGGCTCCCCGCAATGAGGTCGACTTCCTGCACGCCCGATTCCTCGTCGAGCTCGCCGTTGTCGTAGAGTTCGACTGTGGCGGTACGGCCGCCCTGCGTGCTCACGAGCTGTACGTCGAGAGAAAATTCCTCATTGATTCCGATGTGATAGTCGGGGAATACGATGTCCTTGACGCGAAGGCTGTCCCCTGGGTCCGCTTCGGCGATGTTCACGGTATCCACACGGATGCCCTGTGCCGCGATCGAACGAACGATGGAGCGGGCATTTTCATCCGTCTGCTGTCCGTCCGTGATGAGGATGATCTTGGCGGATTCGGGGTAATGGAAGAGCGATGCGCTGTAGCGGAGCGCCGCAGCGATATCCGTCGCCGAGGTGTCGGGGAAATCGGTCGCCGCATAGTAGTCGCGCAGGATGCGGTCGGGATTATCCGTAAACGGCACGACATAGCGCTGGTCGAACCCAAAGGTGACGACGCCGATGCTGTATCCGTCGTACGAGCTCTCCTGCACGACCTGCTCCAAGAAGCGGTCGCGGCGGTCGGAACAGTACTGCTCGGTATCGGAGACGTCGACGAGCAGCAAGACCTCGTTTTCATCATTGTGGATGGAATAGTGGAAACTGATCCCGGAGAGCGCCAAAATGGCGAGCAGCATGACCACGCCGTGCATGATCATCGAAATGATGCGGTTGCGGGTACGCCTGTACCGCTTGGAGAGCAAGAAGTACGGGAGCAGCGTGAGGACAACTGCCGGGATGAGGAGCAGAAGCAACCACGGGTATGCAAATTGAATGGAAAATCCGCGCATTCTTCTACCTCCTTATGATTTTTCCCGCGAATGGAGCGCCCATTCGGCAAAGAGCAGGGCGACGAGCGCCGCGGCAAACCAGACGAGAAGATCATCGTACCGGTTCTTGATCTCCTGCTCCGCAAAGGGATCGGCGAGCGCCTCTTCCACGACATTGATATTGCTCTCGGCTGCGGGTGTGCGCACAAAGATCTTATCCTGCGCGCGGTCTCCGAAGTAAGTCCTCACGTCGAAGTTGTAGGTCCCCGGCGTGTCGAAACTGTACATGCAGGGGAGCTCTTCCTCCAAGAACTCAAAGGGCTCGAAGACGCCCTGTTCGCTGGAGAGCATCACGGAGGAGCCGCGCGCGTGGACCGTGACGTTCTCGTTGACGTTGAAGCAAGTCCCCACCACCGTAGACGGAAGGAAATAGTCGAAGAGGTTGTACCACAGGTTGACCCACTCGACGGGTTGAAGGGCAAGGTTGGAATTGTGGATGCTGAAACACATGATCGCCGTCTTGACGTCCTTGTCGTTGCGGGCAAGTAAGACGGGCGCATTGTTGCAGCTCATGAGGACTTCGTAATCTTCGGAGTAGTTGACTTCGATGTAATTACTGATCTGGATCTCGCCTGCCTGCACGTTTTGCATGAGAGGATGCTCGGGCGCCTCCGCTTCCAGCGGTAACATGCGGCCGAGCGGGATCTCACGCATCGCTATGATACCGGAGCCGACGGGCGAGCCAAGCGGGTCGAGCAAGATGGTCACACCGTCCACGGGGAGCGTTTCGGGCATATAGTGCTCGAAGATGTACACGTCGAAGCCCTCCGTCTCGGGATGCCACCCCTGCTGGACTTCGGTGATCTGGATATCCCAACGGTCGGCAAATGCCTGTTGCATGACGGGCAAAACGCCATAGACGAAGGGGTTGGGACCGACCTGGTTTGTATGGCCGCTCGAATACTGCACTTTGACGACTTCTTTGAGCCCGCCGTAGAGATAGAAGCTGTTGTCGACTTTCAGACTGTCGTCCTCGTCCACATAGATCTCGATGGAACGGAAAGTATAGAAGCGCTGGGCTTCCTCGAGCCTGCAATAGAGAACGTCCTGCGTGTCCTCCGCTTCTTCACCGTCCTCCGGACGGAAATAGCGGAAAATGACCGTCTTGGTGCGGTCGCCGTCACACATCACGGAGAAGGGCTCGAGGGACAGTTCGCGGCCGCCCATATCGGCATCGATGGCGTTCGCCCCGTGGACCTGCACATTGAGCTCCACCTCGCGGTCGGTGCCGTAGCACGCAAGCTCTACGGTGAGCTGGTAGAAGCCGTCGTCGAGTTCGGCGTGGGCGTCTAAAATGGCGGCATTCCACTCATTCTGGTCGCGCACGGGCACCACGGTGACGCTCTCGGGCGCATATTGATAGCTCTTGTCCGTATAGACGCGGATCTTTGCGTAAGGATTGGCGGCGAGCGTCTCCTCGCTCAGATGCATGGCGGCGTCGAGATCGGAGGTCCCGTAGGAACAGCGGTACTCATCTTCCCCCTCTTTGAGGTCTGTGAGCGCCGCGATCGCGCCTGCGGGCGACACGCGCGAACGGAAATAGAAGGGCGATTCGTCTGCAATGATGACGGAAACGCACCCGCCCGCCGCTATGATATCGCTGTTTCTGCAATCCGCAACGGCCATGTCGATCGCACGGTCGAAGCGGGACGCCCCATCCGCCGTCTCCGTGTACATGCTCATCGAGGAATCGATGATCGCGATGAGCTCGTTTTCATCTCCCGCCGTCTGATAGACGATGGCGGGCTGGGTCAGGATCATGGTCATGGCCGTGAGGATGAGCACCTGACAGATAAAGAGCAGGACATTGCGGAGCTTGCTCGTCGGGAGCCGTTTTTTCTTGTACTTGAGGCTCAGCTTCCAGACAAAGGTACTGTTGATATGCCGCGTCTGGTAGTTGGGCCGTATGATATAGATGATGATGAGCGCCAGAACGCCGAGAAGTCCCAAAAATCCGAGCGGTAAAAGTAACTGCATCATGACATGATACCTACCTTCAAAAGATCTCCAAAGAGAACGTGCTCGATGGGCTTCTCTGTGCCGGCAGAGAGGAACGTCGCCCCCCTGCGCTTGCAGAAGGAGCCGATGTCTTCCACAAAGTCATGGAATGCCTCGGCGTAAGCAGCCAGCATGCTGCGTGTGATCCTGATGCGCATGTTGCGCGTATCGGAAGTATCGACGGACTCCGAATCGATCAGATTGACGCGGCCGTCGTAAGAGGGATCTCTTTCCTCGGCCGTCAAAATTTGCAGGAGGAGCACCTGCCGCTTTTTATAAAGCAGATAGTCGACCGCCTTCTTCCAATCGCTGTCGGTAAAGAAGTCCGAAATGATGACGGTGAGACCATTGTTGTCACCCGTTTCCGTGCAACTCTTCACGCATTTTTCGATATTCGTCTCGCCCGAAAAGCCGGTCTCCTCGAGCGTGCTCACGGCGCGGAAAAAAGCGTCCTTCCCCACGATCGTGCCGAAGGGATTTTCGGACTTGTCTCCCCGCATGAAGTTGATGGTGAGCTTATCCATGCTCTGAACAGCCAAAAAGCCGAGCGCCGCAGTTGCGGCGACGGCGTAGGCAGCCTTGCGCGGATCCTCGCTGCCCATGGAGGCAGAACAGTCCAAAAAGATCTGGACCTGCATCTGTCTCTCATCGGTATAGAGTCTCAAAAAGTATTTTTCGAAGCGGCTGAAGAGATTCCAGTCGATGCGGCGGATATCGTCGCCGAGCTGATATTCCCTGAAATCCGCAAACTCCACCGTCTGGCCATAGGTTTTGACGAGGTGTTTTCCGCCGAAGTAACCCGCAAGGCTCGTTTTCAAATTTAACGACATCGCCTCCAGTCTGCTGAAAAACGCGTCGTTCAGAAGTGAACCTTTCACTGATCGGTACCTGTATTTGCGATTTTATTTTTTTTGCTTTTTGCCCACTTCGGCGATGATCATGCGGATGACCTCGTCCGTCGAGATGCGGTCTGCGACAGCCTCGAAATTGAGCTTGATACGGTGACGGAGCACGGGGTATGCGAGTTCGAGAAGGTCGCTGTATGCAACGTTGAAGCGCCCTTTGATGAGGGCGAGGACCTTTGCGGCGGAGATGATCGCCTGTCCCGCACGGGGGCTGGCGCCGACGCGGACATACTTTTTCGCCGTCTCGGTCGCGCACTCCCCTTCGGGGTGGGTGGACGCGACTAAGATCATGGCGTACTTCATGACATCCTCTGCCACGGGGATCTGGTTCGCCGTCTCGCGCATCTTGAGAAGCTCTTCGCCCGTGCAAGCGGCGTCTGCGACCTCGGCCATCGTCTTCTGCGTCAGGTTGACGATCTGCATGAGCTCGTCGAGCGAGGGATTGGGCACGAGCAGCTTGAACATGAAGCGGTCCATCTGCGCCTCGGGAAGAGGATAGGTGCCGTCCTGCTCGATGGGGTTCTGCGTGGCAAGCACGAAGAAGGGCTCATTGAGCTTTCTCGATACGCCCATGACCGTGACCGTGTGCTCCTGCATCGCCTCGAGGAGCGCGGACTGCGTCTTGGGCGTCGCACGGTTGATCTCGTCCGCGAGGATGATGTTCGCGAACACGGGGCCGGGCTGGAAGGAGAACTTGGAGTTGCCCGCATCATCTTTGATGATGATATTGGTGCCCGTCACGTCTGCGGGCATGAGGTCGGGCGTGAACTGGATACGGGAGAAGGGCAGAGAGAAAACTCTGCCCAAAGTTCTGACAAGTCTCGTCTTGCCGACGCCGGGCACGCCCTCCAAAAGGACGTTGCCGCCCGCGATCATCGCGATGACCGTTCCGCGCACGACCTCTTCCTGTCCGATGACGTCGCGGGAGATCTCTCTGAAGATGTTAGCACACTGTTCGCTGAACTGACTGATGTCTTTTTCTGTTACCATTTTTTGTATCTCTCTTTATATTGATTTTTGTATTTGGGTCCATTCTGAGACCGCGCCAAAGCTCATGCGGCGTCGGACGCGTCGTCGTCATCCTCTTCCGCGTCCTGCTCTTCTTCCGAGGACTTGGTGCCGATGTTGTCCATGTAATCGGAGATATACCCCTTCATCTCGTCGCTGATGCTGCTGTCCGAATTGAGACGGTCCTGCATGGACTGGTAGGCGTCGTTGAAGAAATCGCCGTAGTAGTGGTTGCTGTCGTAGATCTGCGCGTTGCTCATGTCGCTGGGCACGTTGAACTCCTGCTGCTGTGCGTTGGGATCGGGTTCGGGTTCGGGAAGATCTTCGAGCCAATCGGGGTAATCGGGCTTTCCGTCGCCGTCCTGATCCAAATTGAAATATTGATCCTCGACGGCACCGTATCCGGAGAAATCGCCGACATAGGCAAAGCTCGCCGAGACGTCGATCGTGCCGCTCACGGCGACATCCTCGCGGTAAGGAGAGCGCACGCCGTCCGACCAGCTGACGAAGATATATCCCGGTGCGGGAAGCGCATAGACGGCGGGGGCATTCTCCCCTTCCGTGACTTCGAAGGGCTCCGTCACAACGGTAGCCTCCTCTTGCCCGTCCGCCCATTCCCTCGTCCAGAGGACGATGGCGCCCGTGTCGTTCGCGGAGCCCACGGAATAACTGCAATGGAAGGTATAGCGCGTTTTCTCCCCTTTCACGAGCGCAATGCCGCTCGGAATGGTGCCCGAATAGTAGAGCGAGGAGATGGTCGTCCCGCCGGCAAGCCCTACGACGAGGGAGACGGAAAGCGCAACGATGAGGGAGACAGAGAGCACGATCTTCAGAAGCATGGAATCCACCGTTCCCATAGCGCGGATGGCGTCCTCGCGCTGGCGGGCGGCGATGTACGAGTCGTCCCCCTCGAGCTCAAGCATCGTGAGGAGGCGCTCCTCGAGCCCGAGCGCGTCTACACGGACGGCGATCTGCTTGCTCGTGGGGCGGAATTTCAAAAAGTACAGAAGAAGACTCGTGACGACAACTCCCAAAACGAAGAGGCCGATCGAGAGCCACAGTCCGCCCCTGAAGCCGAAGAACCAGCAGAGGAGTGCGGAGACAAGGAGCGCGCAACTGCCCGCAATGAGTCCGTAGAGCAGAGATTTCACGATCCCTTCCCACGCGATGCGTTTGTGGTATTTACGGAACAACGGTTGATTTTTCATAGTTTTTGCACCTTTTTCAAATTTCATTTTTTATATGCAGACGCCCTCCGCGAAAATCCGTGAGGAGATCCGCGGGGGGACTGCGTTTTTGGTCAGATGAAACTCACCGACTGTTCGGGGAGAGCTCCCTCTCTCCCTTTAGCCCTTATTCGGGTCGTAGTTATACTCGACATGGAGATCTGCAGTGGAGGAGATCCACGCGACGCCGCAGGAGGCAACAACTTCGAAGCGGCTATTGCGGAAACGGATAGTTTGCTCTGCACTCATACCGCCGAAGGAGGTGGAAGAGAGACTGCCTACGCTTGTAGAGAGTTCGATGCCGTCAAGCCCCGTGCAACCGGAGAACACATTGGTCCCGAGCGAAACGATGTTATCGGAGAGGACAAAGTAACCGGTCAGCGAGGTACAATCCGTGAACACATTGTTGCCGATCGTAGTGAGGTTCTCGGGCAAGTTGATCTCCCTCAGCTTCGTGCAACCCTGGAAGCACTGTGCGCCGATTTCGGTGACCGTCTCGGGGATCGTGATCGTCTCGAGCGAGACACAGTTCTTGAACCAGTACGAATTCAACTTGGTGAATTCCGAATTGATGGTGACATCGGCAAGCTCGGCACAATCCTGGAAGAGATACAGGGTTGCACTCATTGTTGTGCTAAGCGGATACGTAAATGCATCCTGCGGGCTGTCGATTATAACAGACTTCAGTTTCGAACCGGTGAAAGGATACTGTCCGATCGTCGTGAGGTTTTCGTTGAACGTGAAGTCGGTAATCGCCGTGCCCTCGAATTCGCGTGTGCTGATCGCGGTGCAAGGGCCGAGGTCGATGTTTGCAAGCTCCGTGCAACCCGAGAAGAGATAGGTGCCGACCGAGGGGTTGCCCTGGAACGTGGCACTCTTCAGTGTGAGGATACCGGAGAATGTGTAGTTACCGAGGGCCGTGACCGTTTCGGGGATGATGATCTCCGTGAGACCGGTGTTGCGGAACGCGTAGGTGCCCGTCTCCGTGATCGTCTCGGGGAACTTGAACCCTGTGAACGAAGTGCATCCGTCGAAGCAGTAGCCCGGGAGAGCGGTGAGCCCTTCGGGGATATTCACATCCGTGAGGTTCACGCAGTTCTGGAAGGCGTAGCTCCCGAGCGAAGTGAGACCTTTGGGCAGGTGCACGGTCTTGAGTTTTTCACTGTTCGCAAACATATACGTGCCGAGCGTCGTGATGGTATCGGGAAGAGTGATCTCCTCGAAGGACGTTCCCGTAAGCGCGTAGTCGGGAAGGCTCTCCGCAGTGAGCCCGGAGAGGTCGAGCTTGGTAACGCCCTCAGTATGGAAGTCCTGCAAGACATATGCGGCAAGGGTAGAACCCGTAATTTTGAGCGTGTCCCCTTCGACGGACATGTTCGCAGGAATGGCGACGATGGAGCCGTCTTCAACCTTTACGATCATGCCATTCTGCGTCTTAAAGGTCTTGCCGTTATCCGCACCCGTAAAGGAAGTGACGCCGGGGCATTCGACAAAGGCGTAATCGCCGAGGATCTGCAAATTTTCGCCCAAAGTCACGGTACCCGTGATATAGGCGCAGTTGCGGAAGGCTTCTTTGCCGATGTGCGTGAGCTCGGAGAGATCGAGGTTCTCGATGGTCGTAAGGCTCGTGCAGTTGAGGAATACCTGTCCGCCAATCTGCGTGATGCCGCCTTCGGGCAGGATGACCTTTTCGAGATTGGTGCACCCCTCAAAGGTGTGGACCGCTAAGCTGGCGGTGACGTTGCCCGTCGCAGTGGTAGAGAAGCGGTCGATCTTGGTGTTCGAAAGATCGATTGTACGGAGACCAATGCAGTTGCGGAAAGTATAGGTCCCAAGATGGTTGATGGCCTCGGGAAGCGTGACGTTCGTGAGCGATTCGCAACCGTCGAACATGTAGTTGCCGAGCGCCGCCGCCGTAGCGGACGAGAGGTCAATGTCCCTGAGCGAGGTGCATCCCTTAAATACATAGGTCCCGAACTTGGAGACTTTGGCGCCATTGAAGTTGACGGTACTGAGCTGCGTGCAGCCGCGGAACATGTAGTTGGGCAGCGCGCCCTTGTAGTCCTTGTCGATATTGACCGTGCTGAGCGATTCGCATCCGTCGAAGAGATACGTCCCGGCAGTGGCGGTGAGCGTGACGCTCGCGGGGATCGTCACTTGGGTGAGGCCGAGGCAGTTCTGGAACATGTAGTTGCCCCACGAGGTAAATTGAGAGAATTTACCGAGGTCAAGCGTGGTGAAGCCGGTGCCCATGAAGGCGTAGTTGCCGACTTTGGTCACGTTGTCGGGCAGGGTCACGTCGGTGAGGTTCGCGCACTCTGCAAAGGTGTAGGTAGCCGACATGAAGGTGGAGCCGCCCTTGCATTTGCTGAGGTCTACCGAGGTAAATCCGCAGCCGCGGAAGGCGTCTTGCCCGATCGTGGCGAGGTTCGTGAGATCCGCGAAATTCACCGTGTCGAGGCTTGTGCAACCTTTGAACATCGAGCGAGGGATCTCTTTGAGGTTGGCTCCGCCGACGAACTCGACCGATTTCAGATTGGTGCAGCCCTCAAAGGTTCCGTAATATGAGCTGGTCGAGGAACCCTTCGTGCTATAAGTGATAGAGCCGGAGATCTTGACATTGGGGATGCCGCACTTCTCCAAGGCACCGCACTGGAAGCTCGAGAGCGAGGACAGGTCGTTCGCTTCGCCTTTTCCAATGTAGATCGCTTTCAGGTTTGTGGCGCCGTTGAAGGAGTTGAGGCCGATGGACTGGAAGCCTTCGGGCAGTTTCACGGTCTCGAGGTTCTCGCAATCGAAGATGAAGAGCCCCGTATACGCCGTCTGCACCGCATTTCTCGTTGCGGAGAGGTGCTTCACCTGCGTGTTGGAGAGATCGATCTCCGTAATGTTGTCGCTGCCGCGGAAGGTATTCTGGCCGAGGAACACGAGGCTCGACGGGAACTTGATGCTCGTGAGGGCATCGTTCTGTCCGAACGCGTAGTTTCCGAGATCGGTGAGCGAGGTGCATTTGGAGAGATCGACACCCGTGATCCCGCAGTACGAGAAGGCATAGGTACCGACATTTTGGAGATCGGAGGAGTTGATCTCGAGATCGATGGATAGTTTGTTACAGTTCTGGAAGATATAACCGACACCGTTCGTCCCGAGGGTCGTCAGGTGCGTGCATGCCTCGAGGTTAATCGAGGAAAGCTCGTAGCAGTTCGAGAAGGCGTACGACCCGATCGAGGTGAGCACACTGCCCGCTTGGAAGGTGACCGACTGGAGGCTGATGCAATTTTGGAAAGCATAGGAGCCGATCTCCTGCACGGTCGTACCGATGGTGACAGAAGTGATCTCCGTTTGATTCGCGAAAGCGTTCGCGCCGATCCTGACACCCGAAAGGATATCGATATGGCCGTTCACTGCCTGATACACGAACAAGACAGAGTCTCCTTCTGCATTGTAGAGGGCAGGGAAGCTCGGATCCTTGCTTTCGGAGAAGAATTTGCTACCCTCTGCTACCGTTATCGTCTGCAAGCTGCCGCAACCGGAGAACACACCGTCGATGTTTTGAATGGAAGTTGAGAGGTACACGGTCTTAAGCGATGCACAGCTGGTAAAGAGATTCGTGCCGAGCACCAGTTCTTCTCCCACAGATTCCGGGAACTTGATGCTCGTGAGCCCGGTTTTGGTGAAAGTCTTATCTGCAATGAGCGCAAGATCGCTCTTGCCGGCCTTGTCGCCGCTCTTGTATGTATCGAATGTGATAGATTTGAGAGCATAGTTGTTTGCGAACGACTGGCCCGTAGACTTATTGCCCGTGAAAGTTCCGGACGCGCCCCAAACCGTCTCGCTTCCGATATCCGCGACATTCGCGGGCAAGACAACGTTGTTGAGCAAGGGATCGTTAAAGAAGGCAGAGGCGCCGATCTTGAGTGCGGGCGAATCCTCCGTCGCCTCGGCAAACTTTACGGTGGTGAGCGTCTTCATGTAGGCAAACGCCTGATAACCGATGAAAGTAAGGTTCGTCGCCGCAGAGAGGTCTACCGTGGTGTAGTTGCGGTAACCGCTGTTGTCGTAGAACGCGCTGTAGCCGATGCTCTCAACATTTTTGGGGATCGTAAGCGTATCTTTGTGATTGGTAACATGCGTATAGGCGAACGCCTGATCCCCGATCGTAACAAGAGAGTCGGGCAGGTCGATCTCGGAAAGCGTCGCATTGTTGAAGGCGTTCCTTCCGATCTCCTTCGTGCCCTCGGGAATGGTAAACCCTGTGAGCTTCGTGCAAGACCCAAAGGCATAGGCGCCGATGGTGAGCTCGTTTTCCAACTCCCCGTCGAAAGTGATGGACTTGACGGGCGAGTAATAGAAAGCGTAATCGCCGATGTGCTTCGTACGGGCAGGGAGCACGATGGAATCGAGCGGGAGAGCATAGCTCGTCACAGTGGAGTAGCTGGAGACATAAGTGAATACGCCATAGTAGGTGGAGCCCTCATAAGATTCCACATGTCCGTCACCGATGACAAGCGGTTCGGTGCCGCCCTCTTCAAAGTCGATGGCACCCAAATTATCGCAACGGTAGAACGCCTGCTCTTCGATGCTCGTCACCGTGTTGGGGATGGTGATGGAGGTAAGGCCCTTCCATTCGTAGAAAAGCTTTGCGCCAATCGTTTTGATGCCATTGGGAAGAACGATCTCTTTGACGCTCTCGTTGTATTGGCCGTAAGTTGTGTCGCTGTTGTACCCATAGAGGGCATACTGCTGGAATGTAAGTTCCGCGTCATTGAGCGTGCTGTCCTCCGGATTGTAGAGGGGCACAAGATTTTCAAAGATAATGCTCGCGGTATGATAGATATTTCTGAACGCATAGGTGCGCACGATGCGGACAGTGCCGGGAACTTTGATCTCTTCGGGAGCACCGGGCGAAGTGAAGATAGCCTCATAAGCGACGCGCTTCGGCTCACCCGCAGGATCCAACTTATACTCTTGGGTAACATAGAGCACGCCATCAATACCGGTAAAGTATTGGTTCTCTTCGTCGACCGTGATCTCCGCAAGATTATCGCACATGTAGAAGAGATCGAAATAGTAGCCTCCGCCCATATAGGAGGAGTTTTCGATCTGGTCGATGGTCTTGAGGTTCTTGGGAAGGTGGATGCTCGTGAGCCCGTCGCAGTTGTAGAATACGGTGCTGCCGAGGCTCACAAGGCGATCGGGAAGCGTGATGGTGGAAAGCTTCGTACAGCCGTAGAAGGCGCGCGCTTTGATCGCGAGCGCGTCCCCCTCCCCTCCGTCTGCGGGTGCACGGAACGTGACGGTCAAAAGTCCGGTGCAGCCATTGAAGGCGTTCTCGCCGACTTCCAGGACAGACGCAGGAATGGAGATGCTCTGCAGTTTCGTTCTGCCCGCAAAGGCGGAAGGCGCGATCGCCTTTACGCCGTCGGGAATAGAGAAGTCGCCGCCCTTATCCACAGGGAAGAAGAGGATATTTGCGCCCTTGATATCGTAGACGACGTCCTCTTCCGACCGGACATAGGGGTTCTCCTCATCGACGTCGATGGAAGCGAGCTTGCTGCCGAATACGCCCGAATAGCTGAATGCGGGGCAAGCGGGACCAATGTGCGCCGTCGTGACATAGGAGAGATTGGTGCTGCTGTCTGCCGCGAATGCGTAGTCGGCATACTCGACTGCGGTGCGGTCGGTGTTGACCCAGACTTCGAGGAGCTTGGTGTACTTACCGAAGGCAAACTGCCCGAGTTTTACAAGGTTCGCGGGGAGACGGAGCTCGGTGACCAAAGTGTTGGTGCCGGAATCGCTGCCCGAAGTGGTCGTGTAGCCTGCGTAGAAGGCCTTCTCCTCAATCACGAGATCGGGATCCTCTTTGGTCCCCTTGAACGTGATGGATGTGAGGCTCGCCTTATTTGCGGAATCCACAATGTGCCCGAAAGCCTCTTTGCCGATGTGACGGACCTGCCCGGGGATGATGATCCCCGTGAGCTTGGGATGCTCATAGAAGGCGCGTTCGCCGATGGAGACGATTTGAGCGGGGATGGTGTATTCGCCGAGGTTCTTGCCCTTCGGGACAAAGACGACCTCATATTCGGACGATACGCTGCCCTCTCCCTCGTAGTTCGTGCAGAGCAGGCCGTCGATCGCGACATATTTGCCGCCGACGTCCGCGGTGAACGCCTCGAGGTTGGTGAGTGCGGAGAACGTTTCCGCCGTGATGGAAGTCAGTCTCGTGGGGATGTGGATCTTCGTGATCGCATCGCAGCTCTCGAAAGCGCCTTCGCGGATATCGAGCGCTGTGACGGTCTCGCTGCCGGGCGTGGAGAGGAACTCGATCTCTTGAAGAGACATACAGCCCTTGAATGCGCCCTGCTGGATCTCGCTCACGGTATGGCTGACGGAGAGCTTGGTGAGGCCGGTGACATTGACGAAAGCACCAAGCGGGATGCGGGTCACGCCGTCGGGAATGGTGTAGTCGCCGCTCCTGGCCGCGGGATAGAAGCGGAGCCACTTGTCACCGAGGTAGGTGTCGATCAGGACGCCGTCGTCGGAGGAGTAGCGTTTCTCATTGGTGTTCCCCGTTACCTCATAGACCTCGATCGCGCGGAGCGACGTGCAACCGGCGAACGCATTGCCTTCCGAACCCAAAATGATGGTCTGGATCGTGTCGGGGATACGGAGGACTTCAAGCGAAGAGCTACCCGAGAAGTCGATGATACGGGTGACGGTCTTGCCACCGTACTGGTCGGGGATCTTGGCTTCGGTCACGATGCCCTGCGTGATGCCGGGGCCCTTCGAGACGGAAACCCCGCCCTGAGCGTCATCATCGAACTTGAACACTTCGACATAGGACGCATAGAGCTTGACATCGGCATCCTGCAGGAATCCGCTGGAGACGATCTGCCCCCTGAAATCGCTGAGTTGTATGCTGTGGTTGGCGTCGAGATACCAGCCCGCAAAGGCACGGGTCGGATCATTTGTCGTGGGGACGGGGAGATTTCCGCCGTCGACCGTCGTTCTCTCGCCGAAGCGGACCTTCACGGAGTCGACGTCGAGATCTTCGCCGTATTGACCGACGTCGAAGGTGAGGGTGTGCTCGTTTGCCGTCCAACCGGCGTAGAGGGTGCGGGTCTGCCTGTCGCGGAAGGTCACATCGTCGTAGACCTTGCCCTCTCCGTCGGCGCCTCCGGGAGCGGTGTACCAATGTTCAAAGGTATAGCCGTGGAAGGTAGGCGCATCGGGATAAGGAATGGTGTCGTTATCTGCGACAAAGACGGAAGGAAGAGCAGAGGCCCCGTCCCTGTCCATCTCGAACTTGATCTCGTAGACCTCGACGGTGAGTTCCTTCGGCACGGAGAGCGTGCCGCCCTCAAGTCTGGAGCTGACGGTGAATGTATAATCCCCCGCATGGGTAAAGGTGACGTCGTAACTCGTCCCCTCCACCTCGATGGGATCGCCGCCGTCAATGGTGATGACATATTGGGTGACGCCGGTCACGGCATCCCAGCTGAGTTTGCCGTCCTCATAGCGGATATTGCCGAGCGTGGCGCGCAGGGTGACCGCATCGGAGTCGATGGAGGAATCATTGCCCTTGATTGCGCGAACGGTGACCTCAATGGCCTCTTTCGCGCCGTTGAACTCGATCCCCTCGAGCGAGAGGGTGGTCGTCGTGCTCGTGTAAGGCACTCCGTCGATGGTGACGATATACTTCTCGGCACCGCTCACGGCTTCCCACGTGAAGCTGCTGCCCGTGTAGGTGAGACCCTTTGGCGTAGCGATACGGGTCTTTTCATAGGTGCATGCCGTATCGGCAGGAGAACTCCAGCCGCGGGCGACAGGGCGCACCTTGATGGTGTAGTTGCCTTCTGCATAATACTTGAGGTCGAACGAAGTCGCCTCGCCGATGTTCCCGGCATAGACTTCTTCCTCGCCCTTGAGAACGGTGACAAAGTAAGAGGTAGCCCCGGAAACCGCATCCCATGTCGCCGTTTCGGTCTCGCTGTTCACAGTGACCTTCGTTACGGCGGTGAGGGAACGGGTGACGGGGAAGGCTTCGGAAACGGACGTCACATAGCCGTCGGCCTCCGCCTTGACGACAAACTTGATGCCGTCTGCGGGCATGTCGCAATTCCCGAAGAACCAACTGCGCGTATCCCCGAGATCGATGTCCTCATGCGTGTGCCCCTCCGTGCCGCAGGTCACGGTGAGGAGGTACTTGGTGGCGCCGGGCACTGCGTTGAAGAGGATCGTGGATTCTTCGACCTCAAAAACGGAGACGCGTGCGAGCGCCTTATTATTATAGTAACGGACGGTCGTCTTGCCGCCGATCGTCACTTCGATCGTGTACTCGCCCTTCTCCGCACCGGCGAAGTTATAGGTGTAGTGTGCGGACGTGCTCGACATGCCGTCCACGGGCTTGGTGCCGTCCGGTGCGGTGATGGTAATCGTATAGCGATCGCCGAGAGCCACTCCGACATCGACGCCGGTCTCCTCTACGGACACGACGGGATTTCCGTCGTCCCAAACGGCGTAGAGCGTGATATTTTCCGCGATGGGCTGCTCATTGTAGCGGTATGAGAGCTTATCGGCGGTGTAGAACTGGGAGACATACCAACCAACGAACTCCGAGCCGCTCTTCGTGGGCGTGGGAAGTTCGGGATTATAGAGCTTGCCGCCCTTCGTCGTCATGGGGTCTACGGCAGATGCGCCTTCCCCTGCATCGAACTTGACGGTAAATTCGGGATCGATGGGCGCCACAAAACGGGCATACAACTTCATATCCCCCGTCACGGGACGGCTGAACTCATAGAGATTGCGGAATGCCTCATCGGTGTACCAACCGATGAACGCCTCGCCGTCTTTGATGGGATCCGACGGCTTTGCGACGGTCTTGCCGTTCAAAACCCGGGCGTCGTCAACGGTGGTGCCGCCCTTCGTGTCGAACTGAACGGTATAGTTGACCTTCAAACGGAAGTTATACGCGACCTCTTTATATGTAAGATTGAGGACGTTATCGGAAATCGTAGCGACGATCTCACCGCCCTTCTTGCCGAGCTTGAGGGTGAGCGTGTCGTCTTCCCGTACATATTTGCCCTCCCCTTCTTCACCCGCAATGGAAAGCGTAAAGAAGTCATCGGAATACAAAGTGATCAGATCCTCGGATCCGTTCGCGTCGTAGTAGTATTCCTCGATCACTTCATGCTCTTCGGGCTTAAATTCTTCCCCTCCTCGGTTGCACGCACTGCCGATCAACAATACGCCAAGCAATGAGAGCAAGAGACTGAATACCGTCAAAAGCTTGCGTTTCATGGATACTTCTCCTTATTGCATTTTTATGTATTATACCACCCACGTCTTTTTTGTGTCAAGCAAATTGACTTCACGGTAATATAATATTTTTATATGGAAGATTTCGGCAACTATAAACTCTGCTTATGACATGCGGCAAAACAGGAAAATATCGAGCATTTTTTGAAAAAATTTATCATGTGGGTGGAAAATGTGCCGTTTGGCTGACTGATACTTAATCGGATTTATCGTTTTCCGCCCAAATTCTCGGACGATTAAAAAATGTAAATCCTTCGAAGAAAAAATGAATATTTCCCAAGAATATTCCGAGTTTATTCGGATGCTTCCCTCGCAGAGCGTTCTGCCGCCCCAAAATTTCTGGTATGAATCAAAAGCGGGAACTTTATACCAATTTTGGAAAGACTGAAATCCCATATATTGTGGTTTGATAAGAAAAAAACGCAATATCTTGCGGAAATCAGAGGGCTCCCCAAAAAGATTGTGAAGCAAGATTTTTTGGGGAAAGGAGCCGCAGGCGATAAAGCAAAGAGGTTGCTCAAAGCAACCTCTTGCAAAGTTCGCCTTGCGGCGACGTTGGTACACCATTTGATAACAAATCCGAACGCTCGATTTCCTCTAATGAGATGCGAATTGTTCCGTCCTTGTAGTTGCAGGTGATGAGAGCATAATCATCGTAGAGGTAAATTGCGTTCACAAACGTATCTATCAGCCGCTGCCTGCCTTCTTGGGTATTCAGATCGAGCGTTCGGAACCTTGTTATCCCGTACAAAATCTGCTCTTTCGTAAGGAAGGGCTTTTTTATTTGCTCTTGAATAAGTTCGAGTTCCAAAGTCTTTTTCTGTTCTTCCAAGTCGGAAAGACGCTTTTTCGTCGATTCGAGAATGATACCTTGCTGTATGGCGTTGAGCATATTCTCAATGCCGTTTTCTACCTTTTCAAGCTGTTCTTTCAGTTGTGGAATAGCCGTATCTTCCGAAAGTTGGAGCGCATAGAGCCTCTCCGAAAGTTCGTCCATAAGAGCGTCGTCCATAATTTTTTCCATTACGGCTTTTATGACTTCGTTTTCTATGTACTCTTTCTTGACGGTCTTTTTGTCGCAGTTGTGCTTCCGCTTTTGGTTGGCGCACTTGTAGTAACGGTGCGTTTTTGCCGTATGGCTCGTGCCGCACTCTCCGACCATCATCCCGCCGCACTTTCCGCAAAAGAGGTGTGTCGTGAGCAAATAGTCATCTTCCGCTTTGTGCTTGGCGGGCGCTTTCCTGTTCATCTCCAAACGCCGCTGAACCTTATCGAAGATTTCTTGATCCACAATGGCGGGAACGCCGTTCGGGATAACAATATCTCTGAATTTATATTCCCCGATATACTTTCGGTTGGAAAGGATACGGCGAACCGTGTTATAGGAGAGCGGTCGCTCGTACTCTTTCACTTCCCGCCGCGACTTTTTGAGTTTATAGGAAATTCTCGCGCCTCGGGCGTTGAGGTCGGTATAAATGCTCTTTATCATCTCGCCGTCTGCAAACCGCTGGAACATTTCACGAACAAAGGGCGCTTTCTTTTCGTCTATCTGCAAATGCTGTGTTTCGTCCACATAATAGCCGAAAGGCGTTCCCGCGCCGTTATTCATACATTTCAAGGCGTTCTCCGTCATTCCACGCAAGACTTTTTCGGACAAATCGACGGAGAAGTATTCTGCATAGCCTTCCAAAACCGATTCGAGCAAGATGCCCTCGGAGCCTTCCGCTATCGTTTCCCTTGCCGATACGACTTTTACACGGTTCTTTTTCAGAATTGTTTTGTAGTGTGCGCTGTCATAGCGGTTACGAGCAAAACGGTCTAATTTCCAGACAATTACAAGGTCAAACACTTGCTTGTAACTGTCTTTTATCATCTTTTGGAAGTTCGGACGATTATCCGTCTTGGCGGAAAGGGCGCGGTCTATATAGGTGTTTACGACCGTGAGTCCGCAACGGTTGGCATACTCCATACACTCACGGAGCTGTCCCTCGATGCTTTCCTCTCTTTGGTTGTCGCTCGAATAGCGGGCGTAAATTACGGCTTTCATTTTTGTTCCTCCATAAGGCGCACAAGGGCTTCCTTTAACTTGGCATTAGCGGGAGAGTTCGGATCG
>CANQTD010000007.1 GCA_947626685.1 uncultured Clostridia bacterium
TTTTGGAGCTACTGGCCGGACTTGAACCGGCGACCTGCTGATTACGAATCAGCCGCTCTACCGACTGAGCCACAGTAGCATATTTCCGAATGCTTTTTTATTATATGAAAAAGTGCGACAAAAAGCAAGCGATTTTATGCGGATTTTTGATTTTTTTCTTTATGTGAAAAATTCGCCCTGTCCGAGCACCGCCATGCACAGCCCGATCTGCAAATATCTCAGGTCTTTTGCGAATACGATCTCCTCGGAAAGCTCCCTGCACTTGCGTTCCGCGCGCAGAACTTCCACGTTCCAGAGCGCGTAGAGCGGCCCCTCGTTTTCGGAGGCGAGCCCCGCGAGCGAGAGCGCGACCCCTTTGAGGGCGGCGCGCGCTTCCTCTTGCGAGATCTCGGTGCGTTCCAGAGAATTGGCGGCGTCATAGAGGACGCGGGAGGCGGCGTCCACGGTGCGGGCGTTTGCCTCGACGCGCGCCCGTTCCGAGGCATGGTCCGCGTCCAACTTGAAGGCGTTGGAACTGCGCGTGAGAATGCGTACCGAGACCCCTTTCGCGGACATGGTATCCCTCACCGCGGCCGCGTCGCTCTCATCGTAGTAGCAGGCGAGGACGACGGCGTTGTCCCCCTCGAGGAGGTATCCCGCCCCGCCCGAGCCGTACGATTCCCCCGCGACCGCGCCCGCCGTGGCCGACTCGCAGTCCCGCACGAGAAAGTAGTATGTATAACCCGTCTGCACCTCGGCCGCCGAGCGGAAGTTCCATTCGAAAACCCCTACAAACAGCGTCAAAACGACGATGAACAGAAAAATTGCGACGCAGAAGATCGTCCCTCCGCGTTCCGACCGGATCCTCATACTCCATTATATGAAAAGGCGCGCGGCCGTCATGCACCGCGCGTGCCGATTTCATTTCGCTATCGCACCCTCCGCCGGAAAATATCGCCCGCCCCGACCGCGTACGGACACGCGAACGTGTAGCGCGCCTGAACGAGCTTGGCGTCTGCGCAGGGCGCGCCCGACCCGTCCCGCATGCCTGCGACGGTGACCTGTCTCTTGAAATTTTCTCCCGGGGAGAGGATCTCGAGCACGTCGCCTTCACGGAATCTGCTCCGCATCTCGACCTCCGCGCGGCCGTTTTCGTACCCCGTGACGAGGGCGACAAATTCGCAGCTCCCCGCGGCCTGCGAGCCTCCGTCCGACACCGTGGCGCGGTTTTCGCCCAACGCGTACGCCGTGGTGTACTCCCTGTGCGTGAGCGTTTCGAGCTCCTCCATCAGCGAATCGGAGTACCCCATGTCCATGATGCGGCGATAAGTATTGACAACGGTGGCGAGGTAGTACTCCGTTTTCATGCGGCCTTCGATCTTGAACGAGCTCACCCCCGCCGCCTGCAATTCGCCGAGATGGGCGGCGAGGCAGAGGTCCTTGCTGTTGAGCAGATACGTCCCCCGTCCGTCCTGTTCGAGGGGAAGCCACCCCTCCTTGCCCTTCGCGCGGATCTCCCATTCGCCGCGGCAGGGCTGGGCGCACGCGCCGCGGTTGGAAGATCTGCCGTCGAGATGGTCGGAGAGATAGCACCGCCCGCTGTAAGAGACGCACATTGCGCCGTGGACGAACGCTTCGAGTTCGATCCGGGGCACCGCCGCAGCGATCCCGGCGATCTCGGCGAGGGAGAGCTCCCGTGCGAGGACCACGCGGCGCGCCCCGAGTTCGGCATACATCTCCGCCGCCTCGCGGTTCATCGTGTTCGCCTGCGTGGAGATGTGGACGGGCAGTTTGGGAGCGACCCTCTTCGCAAGTCTGAGCGCGCCCAAATCGGAGACGAGCACGCCGTCCGCGCCGAGTTCTTCGAGCAGACGGAAATGGTCCGCAAGCTGTCCGAGGTCGGCGTTCCTCACGAAGATATTGGCGCACACATAGACGCGCCTGTCGCGGGCATGGGCATAGGCAATGCCCTCGGAAAGTTCGCTGTCGGTAAAATTATCGGCAAACGTTCTGAGAGAAAATGCCTTGCCGCCGAGGTAGACGGCGTCCGCCCCGTAGCGGAAGGCAAGTTTGAGTTTGTTGAGGTTGCCCGCGGGGGCGAGCAGTTCCGTTTTTTTCATCATGTCCGTTTGACGCTCACGGCGACCCCTTCGCCGTATTCGAAATATTGCGTTTGAAAATCGCCGTCCCCTTCGAGGAGATCGAGAAATTCTCGGAGATGCCGCACGAGCATTCTGCGCTTCTTGGGCGGGTCTCCGCGCACCCAGCCGCGGAGAAGGACGTCGTCCGAGACGAGCGTGCCGCCCCCTTTCAGAAGCCGCTTGCAATCGGCGAAATAGCGGCGGTATTGCACTTTCGGGCCGTCGAGAAAGATGAGGTCGAAGGCGCCGTTTAGCCGCGGCAGGATCTCGCCCGCGTCCCCTTCGAGAAGAGACACGCTGCCAGGGGACGGCGGGTAGCGGAGAAGATTCTCCCGCATGGCCTGCGCACGGGCCGCGTCCTTTTCGACCGCCGTGACTTCCGCCCCCGCAAACGCCGCCAGAGCGATGGAGGTGAAACCCTCCCCCGCACCGATCTCGAGGACCTTCGCCGGGCGCACGCGGGAGGCATGTCCGAGCAGAAGGGCGAGCGTTTCATCCGCGCAGGTGGGGTCCCTGCCCCGTTTTGCCGCCTCGCGCGCGGCTTGGAAGTGGTCCCGCGCGTCCTCCTCCATCAGCAGTACCTCCGCACGATGCGGTCGAGGATGGGATAGTCGGCGCGTTTCACGCTCTCGGGGAGCTCCCCGCCTTTGCCGTCGATACGGTCGAAGATCGCGCCGAGCACGGCAAGCTGTTCGCGGTAGATCTCGTGCTGCCCGCAGGCGGTGCGGAACGCCTCGTATTCGGCGCGCGCCGCGGAGACGTCCTCCCAATCGAGGTCGAAGAGGACGACGAAGTACGCCGTCTTGTAACGCCAGCCCTCTCCGCCCAGCCTCCGGAGGCTCTCGGCGTATTTCACGGCGGCGGGCACGTCGTCGAGGCAGAGCTCGACGCGCAGATACATCTGGTTGAGGGCGATGCGCATGAAAGGGTACAGGAAATGATTGCCCGCGGCCTTATCCAAAACCGCCTTTGCGCCCTCATAGTCGCGGACGCGGTACCGTGCGATGAACTTTTCACGCGCGATCTCGCGGCGCAGATACCCTGCGAACACCCATGCGGCGATCAGGGCGAGAAGGCATGCGGCGACGCCCGGAGCGACGCCGACCGAACCGCCCAAAACGAACGAGACGACGGCGGCGCCCGCAAAGAGCGCGGTGACGAGCCCCAAGATCACGCAGACGAAAATACAATTTTTCTTCATGCGGTCCTCCTTTTTGCGTTTACAGCTCGGTGATGACGGGAACGATGAGCGGGGACTGCTTCGTTCTCTTGAAGATCCAATTCTTTACGGCGCGGCGGATGGCACCCTCGAGCTCCTCGCGGTCCGCCCCTTTCCCCGCGCCCGTGACCGCTTTCTCGGCGACGTCCTTCAATTCGCGGAGGCAGTCCTGTTCGTCGGGGCAGACGAATCCCCTGCTCTCGATGACGGGTCCGCCCACCACCGAACCGCGGGACACCGCGACGCTCACGATGAACAGCCCCTCGCCCGACATGCGCAGCCTGTCTTTCAGCACTTCGCTCGTGCCGTAGTCCTCGAAGCCGCTGCCGTCGATAAGGCGCGCGCCCGCGGGGAAGCTCTCCCCCTGTTTCAGCGTACGGTCGGTGAGCTCCGCGCAGACGCCGATATCGGGAATGAACGTGCACTGCGGCGGCATGCCGAGTTCCTGCGCGAGGGCGGCATGGCGGCGGAGGTGGCGGTATTCGCCGTGCACGGGGATGAAGAACTTGGGTTTCAGGAGGGAGTGCATGATCTTGTGCTCCTCCTGACAGGCGTGTCCCGAGACATGGATCTTTTCGAGGCTCTCGTAGACGACCTCCGCGCCCCGTTTCATGAGGTTGTTGATGACGCGGTGGATCATTCGCTCGTTGCCCGGAATGGGGCTCGCGGAGATGATGATCGTGTCGTTCGGGCCGACCGTGACTTTGTTAAATTCGCCCGCCGCCATACGGGTGAGCGCGGACATGGGTTCGCCCTGCGACCCCGTCGAGAGAATGACGATCTCGCGGTCGAAGTAATTCTTCGTCTTTTCCACGTCGATGAGCACGCCCTCGGGGATCTTGATCTCCCCGATCTTGGCCGCCGCCTCGACGACGTTGAACATGCTCCTCCCCGAGAGCGCGACCTTTCTGCGGTATTTGACCGCCATGTCGACGATCTGCTGGATGCGGTAGACGTTGGAGGCGAACGTGGCGATGATGATGCGCCTTTCCGCGTGCTCGGCAAAGAGATGGTCGAGCGTGGTCCCCACCACCTTCTCGCTCATCGTGAAGCCCTGCCGCTCGATGTTGGTGGATTCTCCGAGATAGAGCAGGACGCCCTTTCTGCCGTATTCCGCGATCTCGGCGAGGTCGATAGGGTCGCCCGCGATGGGCGTGAGGTCGATCTTGAAGTCGCCGCTGTGGAAGATGACGCCGTAGGGCGTTTCCACGGCGAGAGCCGTCGCGCCCGCGATCGAGTGGTTGACGTGCACGATATGCACCGTGAACGTTCCCGCTTTGACCGCGTCCTTCGGGCTCACCGTGATCATTTTCACATGGTTCATGCGGTGTTCGCGCAGTTTGCCGTCCACGAGGGCAAGGGTGAGTTTGGTGCCGTAGACGGGCGTCTCGGGCAGAAGTTCCTTCATGAGATAGGGAACGCCGCCGATATGGTCCTCATGGCCGTGCGTCAGAAAGACGCCGCGGATCTTGTGTCTGTTCGCGACGAGATAGCCGATCTCGGGGAACACGAGGTCGATGCCCGGCATTTCCTCCGTGGGGAAGATGATGCCCGCGTCGATCACGATGATGTCGTTGCCGTATTCGATCGCGGTCATGTTCTTGCCGATCTCGCCGACCCCGCCGAAAAAGAGGATCTTGACGGGCTTCTTCCCTTTGCCGCGCTTGGCGGACGGGTCGCCCTTGTCCGGCTTGGCGGAAGCGGCGCTCTTGCTTATGGCCTCCGCGCCCGCCCCCCTCTTGGGTACAGCGGTCTTGACGGGAGGTTTTACGGAAGTTTTTGCGGGGGTTTTGGCCTTGTTCCCCGCACTGCGGGAAATGGGCGTTCCCTCTGTGCTTTTCCTCTTCTGCTTGGGCGCGCGCTGCGCCTTTGCCTGTTCGCGATGGTACGCCTCGATGCCGTTTAAGATGGCGAGTTCGACGGCGTCCTCCTGTCTGTTCTTGTTTTTTCCGGTATTTTTCAATCAATTCTCCTTTATGATGCCGTATGCAATGTTGCGCGCCGTCCGTGCGGACGGCGGACTGTACTAAACAAAACGGGAGAGCCGTTCATCGACTCTCCGCGTCTGTTTTTCGAATGGTATTTCGAAGGTTTAGAAGTCAAGGTTGGACTTCTCGACGACCGCGGTCTTGATCAGCCCCTCGGCGAGGAGTTCTTCCTCGCTGCGGTATCCGTACTGCGCCGCATAGTCGATGTTCTCCGCCTCTTCGTCCTTCACCGTGCCGAGACGCTCCATGAGCATTTCGATCAGACGGATCGTGCGTTTGAGCGCGACGCCGCTCTTCACCTTCATCATGAGCGGGGTCCTCTCGTACATCTTGGTGTTGCCCGCGTACTTCTGGTGATAGACGGATTCGGGATACTCTTCGGGATCGAGCGCAAGGTAAGCGCACAGCGTCCTGCCGCGGACGGAGATCTTCGCGATCGTCTCGTTGTTGTAGGCGAAGCGGTCGTTCGACCAGTTGACCTGCGACGTGATATCCGAATAGGAGAGTATCGTGTTCTTGAGGGTGCTGTAATATTCTTTTACGACCTCGTCGCTCTCGATGACCTTTGCGACGAAGCTCTTCTTCAAACGCGTCGTCATCTCGGCTTCCGCAGCGTCGGAGGAAACGGGCTCGTCGGCGGATTCTTCCTCGACGGGCGCGACCGCAGCCGCAAGTTCCTCGGTGACCTCGGCGGGAGCTTCTTCGGCGGGAGTCTCTTCCACAGGTTCTTCGGCGGGCTCCTCCGCGGGCTCTTCGGCGACTTCTTCGACGGTCTCCTCGACAACTTCCTCAACGGGTTCCTCGACGGGTTCCTCTACGGGAAGCTCTTCGGCGGGTTCCTCTACGGGTTCCTCAGTGGCTTCTTCGACCGTCTCCTCGACGACCTCGGCGGGTTCCTCTACGGGAGCGGGCTCCTCCGTAACTTCTTCGGCGGGAGCGGGCTCCTCGGCGACCTCTTCGGCCTCTTCAACAGGTTCCTCTGCGGGAGCGGGTTCCTCGGCAACTTCTTCGGCGGGTTCCTCGACGGGAGCGGGCTCTTCCGCAGCCTCATATTCTGTATATTCTGCGGGAGCGGGCTCCTCCTCGGCCAGGAGTTCTGCGACCTTGCCGGCGAGCGTCTCGTAATCCACTTCCTGCGGCTCGACGACGACGAGATCGGCGATCTTTTGGGCGAGCTCGTTGATGTCGACTTCTTGCTGCTCCACCGTGATGAGCTCCGCCGTCTTTTGGGCGAGCTTGTCGTAGTCGATGTCGATCTCCCCGATCATGAGCTCGACGACCTTCTTGGCGAGAGCGTCGTAGTCGAGTTCGGGAGCGGGCTCCTCTTCGACCTGCGCGCACTTCTCGCAGATGCGGTTGAACACGTTCTCGGCGATGGCGTCGTAGTCGATGGTCTCTTCTTCGTATTCTTCCTCTTCGGGAAGCTCTTCCTCTTCTTCCGTGCAGGCGAGGCAATTCTCGCAGAGCTTCTGCGCGACCTTGTCGGCGATCGCCTCGACGCCCTTTTCGTCGACGGAGAGGTCGAAATCGCGTTCAAGCGCAGCGGACACGCTCTCGGTGACCAGCGCGTAATCGAATGCGGGAAGCGATTCGGCGACCCTGTCTGCGATCACGTTCTCGTCCGTGACGGGAACGGCCGCCGCCACCTTGTCGGCGATGAGGTCCACATCGACCTGCGGGAGCAGTTCGGCGACCTTCTCGGCGAGAAGCTGATAGTTGAACTCGGGCGCGGACATGCCCACCTTCTGCGCGACGAGATCGGAGAGCAGGTCGTAGTCGATCGCGGGAGTCTCTTCGACGGGCTCCTCCACGGTCTCCTCGGCGACCTCTTCGGTCTCTTCCGCAACGGGCTCTTCGGCAGGCTCTTCGGCGACCTCTTCCACGGTCTCCTCGGTCTCCTCGACGGGCTCCTCTTCGGGGTGCTTGCTCTCGATGAGCTCCTTGACCTCGACGGTGCGGTCCTCGAGCGCGGTGTTGAGCTGAGAGGTCTGATCCTCGAGGGCGGTATTGAACTGCGAGGTCTGCTCCTCGAGCGCCGTATTGAGCTGGGAGGTGCGGTCCTCGATGGCGGAGCCGATCTCGGCGAGACGGTCCTCGATGGCGAGGTTGCCGGAATTGACGGTTTCAAGCACTTCTTCGCGGAGCTGCTCGATCAGCGCGGTGTTGTCGACGGGTTCTCTCGAAGCCACTTCGAGGAACTTCTCCTCGTAGGTCTCGAAGCTCTCGGCGATGCGGTCCTCCATGTCCTCGACGGCGTCGACGATGCGGTCGACCTGAATTTCGAGACGCTTGGTGAGGCGCGCTTCGAGGGCGAGCGTGGAGAAGCTCTGCGAGAGCTCGCGGCGGAGCGCGGCAAAACTTTCTGCCATCTTCTTTTCAAGGAATACGGTCATTTCGTCGGTACGGCGGTTGACCTCCTCGACGATCGCGTCTTTCACAGCGCTCGTGTCGCCGTTCTGCTTTTCGTAGATGGCGCTGTTCTGTTGCGAAAGATAGCGGATCTCGCGGACGACCGCGTCCACACCCTGACGGATGCCCTTCGCGATCTCGTCGTAGCATGCGGCCTGCTGGGCCTTGCTGCCGTCGATCTCCTTGCTCACCGCCGCCTTCATTTCTTCGATCTTGCCCGTTACGCCGTTGTAGACGCCTTCGAGCAAAACCGCGTTCCGTTCTTCATTGCTTTTGAAATCAGACATTTTTCACCTCACAGCGTAAACGCTATTTTTACTCATGTCCTATTCTACACCAAAAGCGAAAAAAAGTAAATACATTTGAGGAAAATTTTTTATGAAAACATAATTTTTTTTGAAAATGGGGCAACCGTGTCCGAGGATCCCCTCGATTTCGCTCAAAAAAGTACGTCTTTTCGTCAAAGCCGCTTCTCCTTCCGTCCGCGCGCTTCCATTCTCTTCCTGTTATAGATCACGCCGACGGTGAGGCAGATCATCATCCAATAGAGCCAGAGGAGGAAAACGACGACGAGGGAGAGCGCGCCGTACAGCTTTTCCGCCGAGGCGAAGCGGAGGTAGACGGCGAACAGGGCGGAGGCGGCGAGCCAGAGCGCGGCGGTGAGCAGGCTGCCGTGGACGGTCTCCGCGGGGCTGACGCGGTACGGGCAGACGTAGGCGTTGAGGATCCACGCCGCGAAAAAGCCCAAGAGGAGCAAAAGCGTGTAGACGAGCGGGTAAAAGATCCACGGGGAGTACTTCCGCAGAAGAAAGACCGCGGAGAACATGACCGCGCCCGCGACGGCGAAGAACACGAGGATGACGAAGGTGAGGGCGATCGCCGAAACGCGCACCTTCCAGCCATGCTTATGGCATTCCCCGCCGTACACGATCTCCCCGCTTCTCCTCAGGTGGTAGAAAAAGCCCGAGCTCGACCAAAGCGTCGTCGCAAGAAAGAAAATGCTCGCTCCCCTCGACGCGCCCTCGGCGTTCGCGCGCAAAAAGATGAGCAGATCCTTCGCCCAGCCGAAGAGCCCGAGATCGAGGATCTGCTCCCCCGCCGCGCCCGCCCGTCCGAAGAGAAGGGTGAGCCAAAAGAGAAAGGGCACGATGGACGTGACGAGAAAAAAGACGAGCGTGCCCGCGATCGTGGTGTACTTTTGTTCGGCGAGAACGCGGTATGCCCGCCGCGCCTTTTCCCACAGTGCGCGCAGAGTTTTCATACAAAGAGGTTGTGCAATCCGCGCCCCTTTACGCCGAAAACCGTACCCATTCCCCATTTTACGCTATCAAGGCAGCTTTTTCGCAGCCGCTCACGGGGTAGGAAATAGCGGAATGAGGAGCACTGCAATGGGTGGAGCCGAAGCAACGCCCCCTCCGTGGGAGGGGGATTAAGGGGGTGGGGCGGATTCTAAAATCGTACCCACCTCAGTCACTGCGTGACAGCTCCTCCTCGGGAGGAGCCAAGAGCGTTAGCGAGACTGCCCGCGCGCACTATTTGCGACTAAGCGCGGCACGAGCACGCAGTGCGAAGTAGGGGGTTCAAAACCCCTTTCCCCCGCTCCGCGGGTACTTTCCCCCAAAGGGGGGAAGCCTTACTCGGCACGCGAATCATAGCAAAAAAGACGCGATCTGTCGACCGCGCCTTTTTGGATCTCGGTGCTTATTTGAGGATCTTCGACACTGCGCCGGAGCCGACCGTTCTGCCGCCCTCACGGATAGCGAAACGGAGGCCTTCCTCGATCGCGACGGGCTTGATGAGCTCGACGGTGATCGTGACGTGGTCGCCGGGCATGACCATCTCAACGCCCGCGGGGAGCTCGATGGAGCCGGTGACGTCCGTCGTTCTGATGAAGAACTGGGGACGATAGTGGTTGAAGAATGCGGTGTGGCGGCCGCCCTCGTCCTTCGTCAGGACGTAGACCTGCGCCTCAAACTTGGTCGCGGTGGGAACGCTGCCCGGCTTCGCGATGACCTGACCCTTCTCGACGTCCGTTCTGTTGATGCCGCGGAGAAGCGCGCCGACGTTGTCGCCTGCGGTCGCTTCGTCGAGGAGCTTGTGGAACATTTCGAGACCGGTGATGACGGTCGTGCGGGGCTTCGGGATGAGGCCGACGATCTCGGCGGGATCACCGACGTGCGCGGTACCTCTCTCGACACGGCCCGTAGCGACGGTGCCGCGGCCGGAGATCGTGAACACGTCCTCGACGGGGAGAAGGAAAGGCTTCTGATCGTCGCGCTGAGGGGTGGGAATGTAGCTGTCGACAGCGTCCATGAGCTCGAGGATGCACTTGCACTCGGGAGCGGCGAGGATCTCGGCGTCGGAAGCGCCGCTGGTCGCCTTTTCAAGCGCTTTGAGAGCGGAACCCTTGATGATGGGAGCGTCGTCCCCGGGGAAGCCGTACTCGTTGAGCAGCTCTCTCACTTCCATTTCGACGAGTTCGAGGAGCTCGGGATCGTCGAGCTGGTCGACCTTGTTCAGGAATACGATGATATAGGGAACGCCGACCTGACGGGCGAGCAGGATGTGCTCACGGGTCTGGGGCATGGGGCCGTCGGACGCGGCGACAACGAGGATCGCGCCGTCCATCTGGGCAGCGCCCGTGATCATGTTCTTGACATAGTCCGCGTGACCGGGGCAGTCGACGTGCGCGTAGTGGCGCTTGTCCGTCTGGTACTCGACGTGTGCGGTGTTGATCGTGATGCCGCGCGCCTTTTCCTCGGGAGCCTTGTCGATCTCGTCGTAACGCATTTTCTGGGCCTGACCCTTGCACGCCATAACCATCGTGATAGCTGCGGTCAAAGTGGTCTTGCCGTGGTCAACGTGGCCAATGGTACCAATGTTGACGTGGGGCTTGCTTCTGTCGAATTTTGCCTTTGCCATTTTGAGTTGTCCTCCAATAATTTTTATTTTTTGATAACTTTTTCCGCCCTTTCGGGTCGGAAGCGCAGCTATCTATCAATCTCTGATATCAAGCTGGATCGCTTGTCCTACTCATTATAACGCAAGCGAAAAAAATTTGCAAGAAATTTACGGAACATTTTTACAAATTTTTCCGCCTCTGTAGGGGAGATCCCCCCTTACTTGCCCTGCGGGGCCGTGCGCTCCTTGACGATCTTCTCGGAAATGGAGCGGGGAACCTCGCTGTAATGGTCGAATTGCATCGTGAACTGACCGCGGCCCTGCGTGCGGGAACGGAGTTCCGTCGCATAGCCGAACATCTCGGAGAGCGGGATCTCGGCGTTGATCACCTTTGCGCCCGCCCTCTCGTCCGTCGAAGTGATGCTGCCGCGGCGGGAGGAGACGTTCCCCATCAGATCGCCGAAGTAATCCTCGGGGGTGATGATCTGCACCCGCATGATGGGCTCGAGGAGAACGGGCTTCGCCTTTTCCAGACCGTTCTTGAACGCCATCGAACCCGCGATCTTGAACGCCATTTCGGAGGAGTCGACCTCGTGGAAACTCCCGTCGTACACTTCCACCTTGAAGTCCACGACCTCGTAGCCCGCGAGGAAGCCGTTCTTCGCCGCTTCCTGTATCCCCTTGTCGACCGCGGGGATATATTCTTTGGGAATGGAACCGCCCACCGTCTTGTCCTCGAAGGAGTAGCCGCCGCCCGGTTCATTGGGAATGAGACGGATCTTGCAGTGGCCGTATTGGCCCTTGCCGCCCGACTGCCGTTTGTAGAGGCCCTCCGCTTCGACCGCCTGACGGAAGGTCTCGCGGTAGGCGACCTGCGGCCGCCCGACGTTGGCTTCGACGTGGAACTCGCGGAGCAATCTGTCGACGATGATGTCGAGATGCAGCTCGCCCATGCCCGCGATGATCGTCTGCCCCGTCTCCTTGTCGGTATACGTCTTGAAGGTGGGGTCCTCTTCCGCGAGCTTGATGAGGGCAAGCGTCATCTTTTCCTGCCCCGCCTTTGTCTTGGGCTCCAGCGAGAGCTGGATGACGGGATCGGGGAATTCCATCTTTTCGAGGACGATCGGGTGCTTTTCGTCGCAGAGCGTGTCGCCCGTCGTCGTGTTTTTGAGGCCGACGATCGCGCAGATATCGCCCGAGCAGATCTCCTCGATGTCCTTCCGCTCGTTGGCGTGCATCTGGACGAGACGGCCCACGCGCTCCTTCTTCTCCTTCGTGGAGTTGTAGACGTAGGAACCCGCCTCGAGCACGCCCGAATAGCAGCGGAAATAGGCGAGAGACCCCACGAAGGGATCGGTCGCGATCTTGAACGCGAGACCCGCGAAAGGCTCGTCGTCTGACGTCTTTCTCTCCTCCTCTTTCCCCGTATCGGGATTGATCCCCTTGACATGGTCCACGTCGGAGGGGCTCGGGAGGAAGTTGATCACGGCGTCGAGCAGGAACTGCACGCCCTTGTTCTTATAGGAAGAGCCGCAGAGCATGGGGACCGCTTCCATTTTCAGGCAACGCGCGCGGAGGCCCGAGATGATCTCCTCCTCCGTGAGGTCGCCGCATTCGAAGTATTTCTCCATGAGCTCGTCCGAAGCGGAGGCCGCTTCCTCGACGAGCTTGGCGCGGTATTCCGCCGCGATCTCCTTCATGTCGGCGGGAATGGGCTCCTTGCGGTAATCCTTGCCGAGATCGTCGTAATAGACCTCCGCCTCCATGCGGATGAGGTCGACGATCCCGCGGAAGGAAGCCTCCTTGCCGATGGGAAGTTCGACGGGAACGGGGTTCGCGCCGAGACGTTCGCGGAGCATGGACTCGACGCGGAAGAAATCCGCGCCGTTGATGTCCATCTTGTTGACATAGGCGATGCGGGGCACCTTGTAGGTATCCGCCTGCCGCCAGACCGTTTCCGATTGGGGCTCCACGCCGCCCTTTGCGCAAAAGGTGGCGACGGCTCCGTCGAGAACGCGGAGAGACCGCTCGACTTCAACCGTGAAGTCGACGTGGCCCGGGGTGTCGATGATATTGAAACGGTACCCTTTCCAATAGCAGGTGGTCGCAGCGGACGTGATCGTGATCCCGCGCTCCTGCTCCTGTACCATCCAATCCATCGTCGCCGCGCCCTCGTGGACTTCGCCGATCTTATGCGTCTTTCCCGTATAGAACAGGATACGCTCCGTGGTTGTCGTCTTGCCGGCATCGATGTGCGCCATGATGCCGAAGTTCCGCGTGTGCTTTAAGTCGTATTGTCTTGCCATCTCTCCTTCCTCTTAGAAACGGAAGTGCGCGAACGCCTTGTTCGCCTCTGCCATTCTGTGCGTGTCCTCTTTCTTTTTGACGGACGCACCCGTGTTGTTGTATGCGTCCATGAGCTCGGCTGCGAGCTTCTTGTACGTTTCGCGTTCGCTGCGCTTTCTCGTGTTGAGAACGAGCCAGCGGATCGCAAGCGTCTGGCGGCGTTCGGGACGGATCTCGATGGGGACCTGATAGTTCGCACCGCCGACGCGCCTTGCCTTGACTTCGACCATAGGGGTAATGTTGGCGAGAGCCTGTTTGAAAACCTCCATAGGGTCCATGTTCATCTTCTCTCCCATGAGCTTGAACGCGTCATAGACGATATTCTGGGCAACGCTCTTTTCGCCGTCGAGCATGATCTGGTTGATGAGCTTCGTGACGACGACGCTGCCGTAGAGAGGATCGGGGAGTACTTCTCTCTTGGGAACTTTCCCTCTTCTGGGCATTGTGTTATCCTCCTTTTGATAATCATCGTGCGGATGTACCGCGAGGGCATTTTATAGCCGCCCTTCTTTTAAGCTATCACTTGCCGTACCTCTTGTACGGTAGCGAATCTTCTCCCCCTTGCGGGGAATACTGCCTACCTTCATCGGGCTGATATTCCGAAAATAAGTAGGGTTGGGTTCACGCGATTTTTTGCCTTGCAAATACTCGCCGTGAGGAAATGTGCCTTGCGCTTTCTCGCAAGAATTACTTCGCCTTCTTCGCGCCGTACTTGCTGCGGGACTGCTTGCGCTTTGCAACGCCTGCCGTATCGAGCGCGCCGCGGACGATGTGGTAGCGGACGCCGGGCAGATCCTTGACTCTTCCGCCGCGGATGAGGACGGAGCTGTGCTCCTGCAGATTGTGACCTTCGCCGGGAATGTACACCGTACCTTCCTGCTTGTTGGTCAATCTGACCCTCGCGATCTTCCTGAGAGCCGAGTTGGGCTTCTTGGGGGAAGTCGTCGTCACCTGAAGGCACACGCCGCGCTTCTGCGGGCACTTGTCGAGAATGGGGCATTTCGATTTGAAAGCCTCGCGCTCTCTGCCTTTCTTGATGAGCTGGTTGATTGTGGGCATTACGTTTTTACCTCCTTTTCTTATTTCGGAATATCCTCGGGATCGATGATCCGGAAGGGCAGATTGGGTGCACGGGCGGCATACGCGCGTCCGCGGAGTTTGCCAAAGCCAAGCGGCGTTCCGTGAAAAAAGCACACAAAAAAACCGCCTATTGGGCATAGACAACGATTATTTTAGCAAATGCCGACGGCTTTGTCAAACGAATTTATGCAAATTTTTGCATTTTTTTCCTCGCGCGAACAATTTATTTATAAGAATGCGCGAAAGCCGCCGCCTGCGCGTTGTGTTTTCGCCCCGCAGGGCCGCCCGTCCCCCCTCTCCCGCGAAAAATTTTCTCCGCGGAAAAAGAATTGCCGCACAAAGTATTGACAATTTTTCCAAAAAGCAGTATCATAAACCCGATAAATTCAATCGGCAAGGAGAAATGTCACCCATGAACAAACTGACTGTCAAAGACATCAAAGACTGGAAAGGCAAGCGCGTTCTCGTGCGCTGCGATTTCAACGTCCCCATGAAGGACGGCAAGATCACCGACGAGAACAGGATCAAGGGCGCACTGCCCACCATCGAATATCTGCTCAATGCGGGCGCGAAGGTCGTCCTCTGCTCCCATATGGGCAAACCGCACTCCATCTTCTCCGATGAGGTAAAGCTCAACAAGAAGGATAAGAAGAAGGTCGAAGCGGGCGAGACCACGGCGGAAGCCATCATCGAGAAGGCGAAAAAGGAGGAGCCGAAGAAGCTCACCCTCGCCCCCGTCGCGGCACGTCTCAACGAGCTCCTCGGCGGAAAAGTGACCTTCGCCTCGGACGTGGTAGGCCCCGACGCGGCGAAGAAGGTCGCCGCGCTCAAAGAGGGCGAGGCCGTTCTGCTCGAAAATCTCCGCTTCCATTGGGAGGAGGAGAAGAGGGATCTCGAATTCTGCAAGAAGCTCGCCGCATATTGCGACATCTATGTGAACGACGCGTTCGGCACCGCCCACCGCTCCCATGCTTCGACGGCGGCGATCGTCGAATACGGCCTCGTCAAGACCGCCGTCTGCGGCTTCCTCATCGAAAAGGAACTCACCGTGATGGCGGACTCGCTCGACCACCCCGTCCGCCCCTTCGTTGCGATCTTGGGCGGCGCGAAAGTCGCGGATAAGCTCGGCGTCATCTCCAATCTTCTCGAAAAGTGCGACACGCTCATCATCGGCGGCGGCATGGCGTACACCTTCCTCAAAGCAAAGGGGTACGAGGTCGGCACCTCCCTCGTGGACGACGAAAAACTCGGCTACTGCAACGAGATGATCGCGAAGGCCGCGGAGATGGGCAAGGAGCTCCTTCTCCCCGTCGACACCGTGATCACGAAGGCGTTCCCCGACCCCATCGACGCACCCATCGACGTGACGACGGTGCCCTCGGACGCGATCCCCGCAGACATGATGGGTCTCGACATCGGCGAAAAGACGCGCAAGCTGTACGCCGACAAAGTCAAGAGCGCAAAGACGGTCATCTGGAACGGTCCTATGGGCGTGTTTGAGAACCCCATCCTCGCAAAGGGCACGATCGCGGTCGCACAGGCGCTCGCGGACGCGCAGGGAGCGACGACCATCGTCGGCGGCGGCGATTCGGCGGCGGCGTGCACCCAGCTCGGCTTCGCGGACAAGATCACCCATATCTCGACGGGCGGCGGCGCTTCTCTCGAGCTCTTCGAGGGGAAGGTGCTCCCCGGAATCGCCTGCCTCAACGACAAGGCGTAACGCCCCGTCTTTCGGCAAAAGAGGAAATCGTCATGGGAAGCAAACCTTTTGCGGGATTCCGGATCTCGGTGAGCGTTCTGATGCTGCTCGCCGCCCTCTGCGCGGCGGCACTCGGCGCGCTCGGCTATTTCGGCATCCTCTTCCGTCTCGAACTCTGGCTGGCGGTCTACCTCTGCGCGGCCGCCGTCGTCACGCTCGTTCTGTGGATCTGGTTCGTCTGCGTCTCGGATAAGATCTGCGAAAACATGCAAACAAAAGACTGAACCCTCGGCGGGCGGGCAGGTCGTCCGCCCGCTTTCCGTGCCCCATCGCAGACATGGTATGGGCGTTTTGCGTCTACTGAACCCAAAAAAACAAAAAATCATGATAAGTGAGGTAACACTATGAGAAGACCCATCATCGCAGGAAATTGGAAGATGAACAACACGGCGAGCGAAGCCGTCGCGCTCATCAAAGAGCTCAAACCGCTCGTGAAGAACGCAAAGTGCGACGTCGTCGTGTGCGTTCCCGCCATCGATATCCCCGCCGTCAAAAAGGCGGTCTACGGCTCGAAGATCAGGTTGGGCGCGCAAAACGTCCACTTCGCCGAAAAGGGCGCGTACACGGGCGAGATCTCCGCGAACATGCTCAAAGAGTACGGCGTGAAGTACGTCATCATCGGGCACAGCGAGAGAAGGCAGTATTTCGGCGAAACGGACGAGACCGTCAACAAGCGCACCCTCGCCGCCCTCGCCGCGGGCCTCACCCCCATCGTCTGCATCGGAGAGAGCCTCGAAGAGCGGGAAACGGGGCTTACGAAAAAGGTGCTCGACAGACAGATCGAGCTCGGCTTTGCGGGGATCGAGGACTTCTCGAAGATCGTCGTCGCATACGAACCCATCTGGGCGATCGGCACGGGCAGGACCGCGACGGACGAACAGGCCAACGAGACGATCGGCTATATCCGCAAGCGCATGAAAAAGGTGTATGCGGGCAAGAACGTCGGCAGGATGCGCATCCAATACGGCGGCTCGATGAACGCCAAGAACTGCAAGGGGCTCATGGCCCAGCCCGAGATCGACGGCGGTCTCATCGGCGGGGCAAGCCTGAAAGCTCCCGACTTCGCCTCCATTGTCAATTTCGATAAGTAAGAAACAGAAGGCGCAGATAGCATTGCGGCGCGTTGCCATTGGCAACGCGCCGCTTTTTTTACGAAAATCGCACCGCTTATGCGGACATGGTACGCCCGTTTTGCCTCAAATCAAAAGAAGCATTTGGGTTCTTGCGTCAAATTAGGCTTCCCCTTCCCGTGGGAAATCCTCATTCCGTCCCGACCGAGGCTTCTATTGTAAACTAAGGTCGGCACGCCCCACCCGCATCCTGTTCTCTAAGGGTGGCACGAGGAGCAAAGCGACGACGTAGCCCGCAAGGGCGAAGTAACCCCGAAGGGGGTGAGCGAATCTTAAAGATACGCTCGGCTTCGCCTCGGTATGAGGGGCCCTTGCTGTCCCCTTTGGGGGGTCGCATCACCCTCTTGCCCACCCCTTTGGGGGTCGCATCACCCCCCTTGCTGTCCCCTTTGGGGAAAGTACCCGCGCAGCGGGGGAAAGGGGTTTTTGAACCCCCTCAGTCTCGCTTACGCTCGACAGCTCCCCCAAAGGTGGAGCCGAGAAAGGCTTCCCCCCGTGGGGGGGAGCTCCCGCGGAGCGGGTGCCCCGCCCGCACATTCTTTTGTTGTCGAAGGGCGGCACGAGCCGTAGGCGAAGTATGAGGGGAGCTTCTAATTAGAGTGCCCCTCATCCGTCACTTCGTGCCACCTTCCCCCCGAGGGGGGAAGGCTTGCCGGTCGATTTATTGATCTTTTACCCACGGGGTCGGGAGGGAGGTGTCGGGGTCGTAGTGCCACCAATAATCGTAGCTCGCCCACTCCTCCGCCGTCGGCGCGTCCTCCGTGAAGTAGTACCGCGTCGCCTTGAGAAGATAGGAATTATAAGAATGTGTATTGTTGATCGAAATATTCCTCCACTCTTCCGCTGTTCCTTTATAATAAACTGTTTCAAGCTCGCTGCAATACCGGAACGCGTAACTTCCAATCGAGGTTAGGCCGTTGCCGATTGTTACGCTCTTCAGACTGCACCCTGCGAACGCGCCCTCTCCAATTGAGGTCACGCTGTCGGGGATTGTAATACTCGTCAGCCCGTAGCAGCTCTCGAACGCATAACTTCCGATCGAGGTTAGGCCGTTGCCGATTGTTACGCTCTTCAGACTGCACCCTGCGAACGCGCCCTCTCCAATTGAGGTCACGCTATCGGGGATCTTCAACTCTCCCGACAACCAGCCATACTCGTAGAATGCATATTTCTTGATTTCCGTGATTTCCGAGGGAATTGTAAGATTTTTTACTTCGTCTCCGTTCAAATATAAAATATGATTTGAGATCGGGTTGGCATCCTCATCTCCAAAATCGATCCTGCACCATGCCGTAAGGTCAGAAATGTGCACTTCTTTCACTCCGCTACAAACATAGAACGCAGAGCTTCCGATCGAGGTCACGCCACTCCCAATCGTCACGCTTTTCAGCCCGCTGCAACCATCGAACGCAGAATCTCCGATAGAAGTCACGCTGTCGGGAATTGTAATGCTCGTCAGCCCGCTGCAACCATCGAACGCAGAATCTCCGATCGAAGTCACGCCGTCGGGAATCGAAATATCATTAAGTTTTTTACAGTTAAAGAACGCTTCATCAGCGATCACTTTCGTGTCGGGACGGATCGTATAGCTCCCCGAGATCGTAGTTTTTGCTTTGATCAAGTAGTTGCCGATATAGAGAACACCGTTTTCATCCCAATTTGTGGAGCCGTTATAAGATGCCGTACCATAGAACGCCTCCTCTCCGATCGAGGTCACGCTGTCGGGAATCTTCAACTCTCCCGACAGCCCGCCGCAACACCAAAACGCCCGCTCTCCAATCGAGGTCACGCTGTCGGGGATCGTCACGCTCGTCAGCCCGTCGCAAACATAGAACGCATATTGCTTGATTTCCGTAATTTCCGATGGAATTGTAAGATCTTTTACTTCGTCTCCGTCCAAATATAAATGATGCGCATAGAAGAGCGGGTTGGCATCATAGCTACCAAAATCAATTCTGCACCATGCCGCAAGGTCGGTAATATGCACTTCTTTTAATCCGCTACAATCCTCGAACGCATACATTTCAATCGAGGTCACGCCGCTCCCAATCGTTACGCTTGTAAGCCCGTAGCATTTATAGAACGCACCCTCTCCGATCTCGGTCACGCTGTCGGGAATCTCAATGCCCGTTAGCCCGCTGCAACCAGAGAACGCATAACGCCCTATTGTGATCACGCTGTCGGGAATCGTTACGCTCGTCAACCCGCTGCAATCATAGAACGCATAATCTCCGATCGAGGTCATGCCGCTCATGATTGTCACGTTCTTAAGCCAACTGCAACCCCTGAACGCAGAATCTCCGATCGAGGTCACGCCGTCGGGAATTGCTATCCTTTTCAGCCAGCTACCATAGAACGCATAGGCTTTAATCTCCTTGATTTCCGAGGGAATCGTCAAATCCTCTATTTGTGTACTGTCCAAGAACAGATTGCGCGCATAGTTGAGCGGGTTGGCATACTCATCTCCAAAAACAATTCTGCACCATGCCGAAAGATCAGTAATATCAACTCTCATTAGCCCGCTACAATACTGGAACGCATTTTCTCCAATCGAGGTCACGCCGCTCCCGATCGTCACGCTTTTCAGCCCGCTACAATACTGGAACGCATTTTCTCCAATCGAGGTCACGCTATCAGGAATTTCAATGCTCGTCAGCCTGCTGCAACCCCTGAACGCAGAATCTCCGATCGAAGTCACGCTGTCGGGAATCGTTACGCTCGTAAGACCACTACAACCATTGAACGCATTACTCCCAATCGAGGTCACGCTGTCGGGGATCGTAATGCTCGTCAGCCCGCTGCAACCAGAGAACGCACTGTCCGCAATCAATTTTGTATTTGTACGAATCGAATATCTCCCCGAAATCGTATCTTTTGCTTCAATTATATAATGGTCGAGATAGAGAACACCGTTTTCATCCCAATTCGAAGGATCGTTGTAGTATGCCGTACCATAGAACGCCTTACTTCCGATCGAGGTCACGCTGCTCCCGATTGTAATACTTTCGAGCCCGCTGCAACCATAGAACGCATCGCTTCCGATTGAGGTCACACTGTCGGGAATTGTAATGCTCGTCAGCCCGCTACAACCCGAGAACGTTCTGTCCGCAATCAATTTTGTATTTGCACGGATCGTATAGCTCCCCGAAATTGTATTGTGTGCTGCAATCAAATAGCTTCCAATATAAAGAACGCCGCTCTCGTCCCAATTGCTATTATCATTATAGTATGCCGTACCACTGAACGCATAACTTCCGATCGAGGTCACGCCGCTGCCCATTGTCACGCTCGTCAACCCGCTACAACCATTGAACGCATCATTTCCAATCGAGGTCACACCGCTCCCCATCGTCACGCCCGTCAGCCCGCTGCAATCCTCAAACGCAACATTCCCAATCGAGGTCACGCCGCTCCCGATCGTCACGCTCGTAAGCCCGTCGCAACCTTTAAACGCGCCCAGTCCGATCGAGATCACGGGGAAATCCCCGTGCGTTGAGGGGATCACAAGATCAATGTCTTGGCAGCTCCCGAGCCCCACGACGGAATAAGACGCTCGATCTTCATTCAACTGATACAGTAAACCCTCAGAAGGAGCTTTCTCCGTATAATTGCAAGTCGTGCAAACATTGCCCGTTCCGAAGTCGTGCGGCGCCTCATTGCCTTTCTTGCCGCAGACGGCGCATATTTGCCAATGGCCTTTTTCATCGCTCTCCCATGCAGTCCCAAAATCGTGCGCGGACTCGGTGTCGGACAGCTTTTCTCCGCATACATCGCAGACATGGTAGTGCGTGGCTTCGCCTTGTTCCCATTCCGACTTCGCTTTGTGACCCGTCGCCTGCTTCTGGACAGCGGCGAGCGTCGTCTTTTCCGTGCAGCTTTCGTCGAGGAAGAGCGCGTGGCAATTCTTGCATTCGAAATACAGCTCGTTGCCGCCCTCGGTGCAGGTTGGCTCTTGCGCCTCATGGCGAATGGGCTCGTGCACATGATTTTTGGCGGGAATCACGACGCTGCTCTTGTCCTCGATCGGCTGCTCTCCTTTCGCGTCGGAGAAGTATTGTTCGCATCTGCCGCATTCCCAATATTCGTTGTTGCCGTCCTCAGTCTCGGTCGCTTCTTTCGCCTCGTGCTTCGTCATATCGTGCCCGAGCGCGGGGATCGAGAGCTCATCGAGTTGCGTTTTGCCCTCTTTATCGGCAAAATTCAACTCGCAAACCGAACAGCTCCAATATTGTTTGGTGCCTTCTGTGGTGCAGGTCGGTTCGACCTTCCCGTGTTCAGTCATCACATGGACGTGCGGCGTCTCGGGTTCTTTTCCGCCCTGCTCTCCGCCGGGACCTTCGGGTTCGGTGAGACCGAAGAATCCGCAGGCGGAAAGGCCGAATGCGAGGCAGAGTGAGGTCACAAATGTGAGCATAATGAGCCAAAGTTTGTGTTTCATGTTTTTTCTCCTTTTTATAAAATTTTTTTTGATTTGTGAGATGAGGGGCCCCCCTTGCCCACCCCTCGAGGAGGAGCAACGCATTCTGCCAAAAGTCCAGTGAACTTTTGGCGCGTTGCGACAGGAGTGAGCGCATTATCTCGCGCGAACGGTGACCGAACGCGGGACTCTACCCGCGTGAGAGGGTGTCACCGTAGGTGACGGAAGGGGTGTTCCCAATCACGTCACCCTGAGCGGAGGCGCAAGCCGTAGTCGAATGGGTGTCCACATTATAATAAGGACATGTTTCGACATGCTCAACATGACGTGTTTTAGAATGACACCCCCTCAGTCACGCAAAGGCAGCGTGACAGCTCCTCCTCGGGAGGAGCCGAGATCTCATTCTCCTCATCCCGAGGTTCGTAAGAACCGAGAGGATCTTTAAGATACGCTCGGCTTCGCCTCGGTATGAGGGCAGAGAACCCCTTTCGGCACTTCGTGCCACTTTCCCCAAAGGGGACAGCAAGGTGGGAATGTTTGCCGTGCAAATGGGAGGCGGCTTGAATCCCCGGCATAAAAAATAAGGACGCCCGACAATATCGGACGCCCGCTCAGAGTATCCCATATTGTCTGCGTCACAATTTCCTATTACTAACGGAAAAAGGATACACCGATGCCGTTGTATCTTGTTAGTAATAGTATTGAATTGTGACGCAACTTTATTCTAACACGGTGCGGAGGAAAAATCAACCGTTTTGCGAAGTTTCCCTTCAAAAATTCTGCGGCGGGGCGCGCTGCGGGGGCGCGGGGGCTTTGGGAAGCGGGCGACAGGCGCGGGAACGTAAAAATTTTTCGGAAGTTCCGCATTTCGCTTGCGATTTGCCGCGCATTCGGATATAATAGAGTCGAAAAAATTCTTTTAAGAATCGAGGAACGATATGAAAACACCTTATGCGATCATCATCATGGACGGCTACGGCTGCAATCCCCTTTCGATCGGCAACGCGATCTGCATGGACGGCAGCAAGAATGTTACCAATCTCAGAAAGACGTATCCCTCTTCCAAGCTTGGTGCGAGCGGGCTCTCCGTGGGGCTCCCCGCGGGGCAGATGGGCAACTCCGAAGTCGGGCACCTCAACATCGGCGCGGGGCGCATCGTCTATCAGGATCTGACCAAGATCACGAAGGCGATCGAGGACGGCGATTTCTTCGAGAATCCCGCCCTCATCAAGGCGATGGACAACGCGCGCGACAACCATAAGAAGCTCCATCTCTGGGGGCTGCTCTCGGACGGCGGCGTGCACAGCCATATCACCCATCTCTATGCCCTTCTCGAAATGGCAAAGCGGCGGGGCGTGCCCGAATGCTATGTGCATGCCTTTCTCGACGGGCGCGACGTTCCCCCCACTTCCGCCGTCCGCTACGTCAAACAGCTCTTGGCGCAGTTCAAGAAGCTCGGCTACGGCAAGCTCGCTTCCCTCTCGGGCAGATACTACTCGATGGACCGCGACAATAATTGGGACCGCGAAGAGAAGAGCTACGACATGCTCACCCTCGGCACGGGCGTCCACGCGGAGGACCCCGTCAAGGCCCTCAAAGAGAGCTATGCGGCGGGCGTGACCGACGAATTCGTCCTCCCCACCAATATCTGCGAAAACGGGAAACCCGTCGCGACCGTCGGGGAAGGGGATTCCATCATCTTCTTCAACTTCCGTCCCGACCGCGCAAGGCAGATCACCCGCGCCTTCACGCAGGACCCCTTCGTCGTCCCCAAAGGCACCGCGTTTGAGAGAAAGACGGGATTTTTGCACCCCGTGTACGTCTGTTTCACGGTGTACGACGCCGCATTTGAAGGCGTGGAGATCGCCTTCCCCAAACAGAGCATGGAAAACACCCTCGGCGAATACCTCGCGAAGCTCGGCAAGAAACAGCTCCGCATCGCCGAGACGGAAAAATACGCGCACGTCACCTTCTTCTTCAACGGAGGCGTGGAGGCCCCCAACGAGAACGAAGTGCGCGTGCTCATCAATTCCCCGAAAGTGGCGACTTATGACCTGCAGCCCGAGATGTCCGCGCCCGAGGTCACGGAACGCGCCCTCTCCGAACTCGACAGCGGGGAATACGACGTGATGATCCTCAACTTTGCCAACTGCGACATGGTCGGGCACACGGGCGTGATCGAGGCCGCCGTGAAAGCCGTCCATACCGTGGACGAGTGCGTGCAGAAGGTCGTGGATAAGATCCTCTCGATGGGCGGCGCGGCCATTCTCACCGCCGACCACGGCAACGCGGACAAGATGATCGACGAGAACGGGGACCCCTTCACCGCGCACACGACCAATCCCGTGCCCGTCGTGCTCATTTCGGAGAAGTACCGGGAAGCGGGCGCGACGCTCAGAAAGGACGGCATCCTCGCCGACCTCGCCCCCACCCTTCTCGACGTGATGGGGCTGCCCATCCCTCCCGAGATGACGGGAAAAACCTTGATCGAAAAAGAGTAAACAAGAATTTTTGATAGAAAAGTGCCGCCCGCGGCGATTCGCCGCGGGCGGCACTTTATTTACGGGGCAAACCCATTCTTACATTTCATTCATGCCGCGCTTGCCCTTCGAGAGCTTTTTCACCGAGGTGCGGTGTTCCTCGCCCGCAAAGAGACGGACGAGGTTTTTTCTGTGGGCGAACCATGTGAGAACGTTGAGGGCGAAGAGCGCCATGAAGCAGGCGACGACCCAGCCCTGCGCGAGGGCGGTCTGATAGCGCAGGTAGAAGATGATCCCCTGCCAGACCGAGAAGCCCGTCACGCCGAGCAGGGAGCCCATCGAGCCCATCTCGGTGAGGGCGATGAAGGCGACGATCCCGATGAGCCCGGCGATGCAGACGGCCACGAACCACGGGTTCTCGCAGGAGATGCAGAAGCAGAAGAGGCCGAGCGTGGAGGCGATCCCCTTTCCGCCGCGGAACTTCATCGTGACGGGCCAGATATGGCCGATGATCACGAACACGCCGCAGAAGTAACGGGTGAAGTCGGAGACGGCGACGTCCGTTCCCGCAAACACGCAGTTGCGAAAGATGAAATAGCTGACGATCGCGGGCACGCCCCCCTTGCATGCGTCGAGCAAGAAGTTGACGACGCCGACTTTCAAGCCGAACTCGCGGCTGATATTCATCGTGCCGGGGTTGCCGCTTCCGATCTTGTGCACGTCCTTATGCTTGAAGCGCGCGATGAGGACGGCGAAGTTGAAGCAGCCGATAAAATAGCATACGGCCGCCATGAGAAGAAGCCAATACCAAAGCTCCGAAAAGGAAAGTTCCTTCATTCGTTCTCCTTTTTCGAGCGCACCGTGATGCGGATGGGCGTTCCCGAAAAATCATATGCGTTGCGGATGACGTTTTCCAGATACCTCTCGTAGGAGAAGTGCAAAAGTTTGTCGTCGTTCACCATGAGGACAAAGTTGGGCGGGTTGACGGAGGGCTGGGAAGCGTAGAACATCTTCATGCGCTTGCCGTTGTAACTCGGGGGCTCGGAGACACGCATGGCGACGATGAGCAGGTCGTTGAGCGCGCCCGTCGGAACGCGGAAGCACGCGTGCGCATACACTTCCTCGGCGAGGGAGAGGAGCTTGTCCACCCGCTGGCCCGTCTTGGCGGAAATGTACACCGACTTGAAGTAGCTCATGAATTTGAGGTCCTCTTTCAGCGTCTTTTCGAAGGCGAGAATGGTGTTCGTGTCCTTTTCGATGACGTCCCACTTGTTCATGACGATGACGGAGGGCTTGCCCTGCTCGTGCACATAGCCGATGATGCGCACGTCCTGCTCGGTGAGCCCCTCCGCGCAGTCCACGACGAGAAGGCACACGTCCGCCCTGCGCACGGCGTCGAAGGCGCGGAGGACGGAATAGTACTCCACGTCGTCGTCTACGGAACGCTTTCTGCGGATGCCCGCCGTGTCGATGATGGTGTACGCCTTGCCGTTCACCTCGAAGCGGGTGTCGATCGCGTCGCGCGTGGTGCCCGCCACGGGCGTGACAATGGTGCGTTCCTGCCCGAGGATCTTGTTGACGAGGGAGCTCTTGCCCGCGTTGGGTTTCCCCACGACGGCGATTTTCAGGCCACCCATGTCCGAGGGATCCCCCTTCGGAAAGAACTGCACGGCTGCGTCGAGCACGTCGCCGATCCCGCGGGAATGCTCCGAGGAGACGGGGTACGGCTCCCCGAGGCCGAGCGAGTAAAATTCGAAGATCTTCTCGGGGGAATAGTCGTCCACCTTGTTGACGACGAGCAGGACGGACTTCTTGCTGCGGCGGAGGAGCTCCGCCACCTCATAGTCGGAAGAGGTGAGCCCCTCCCTTCCGTCCGTGAAGAAGAGGATGACGTCGGCGGTGTCGATGGCGAGGGAGGCCTGCAAAGCGATCTGCTTCCACATGGCGTCGTCGCTCTTCATCTCGAGGCCGCCCGTGTCGATGAGGACAAACGGCTTGCCGCGCCATTCGCAGTCTGCGGTGATGCGGTCGCGCGTGACGCCGGGCCTGTTCTCCGTAATGGAAATTTTGCGGCCCGCGACCTTGTTGAAGAAGGTGCTCTTGCCCACGTTGGGGCGGCCGACAATGGCGATCGAAGGTATCATGATACTCTTATTATAAAGAAATTTCCGCCCTTTGTAAAGAAAAACGAGGGCGGAAACGCAAAAAAGCTCGGGGAGGGGGGAGGCAATTAGAACGCCCCTCATCCGTCACGGCTGCGCCGTGCCACCTTCCCCCCGCAGGGGGAAGGCTTGACCGCATAAGATACCCTTGCTGTCCCCTTTGGGGTCGCAAAACGCACTTCTCGCGAAAAGCACAGTGCGCTTTTCGCGGCGTTTTGCGATGAGTGAGCGCATTTGCCGCGCGAACAGTGACCGAGGGCAAGGTTCTACTTGCCCGAGACAGTACCCGCGTAGCGGGGGAAAGGGGTTTTGATACAAGCGAACCCCCTCACCGCCTACGGCGGAGCTCCCCCAAAAATCACCCCGCAAAAATCCTGCGGCTTTTTGTGGGGACCCCGATGGTGGAGCCAAGAACCCCCTCAGTCACTCCGTGACAGCTCCCCCGATGGTGGAGCCAAGAACCCCCTCAGTCACTCCGTGACAGCTCCCCCAAAAATCACCCCGCAAAAATCCTGCGGCTTTTTGTGGGGACCCCAGAGGGGGAGCCGAGATGGGGAATCAAATTTCGCGGCGAAGGCGGTCGAGAACGTCTGAAAAATACGCGGGCATGGGCGCTTCGAAGGTCATTTCCTCGCCCGTGCTCGGGTGCGAAAAGCTCAAACGGAAGGCGTGCAGGAGCTGTCCGTTCAAATGAAACCGCCCGTTCTTGTAGCCGTAGAGCGGGTCCCCTACGACGGGATGCCCCATATACTTCGCATGCACGCGGATCTGGTGGGTTCGGCCCGTTTTCAGGGAAAATTGCACGAGGGTGTTCCGCGGAAAGCGTTCGAGCACGCAAAAGTCGGTCTCCGCCCTGCGCCCTTCGCCCGCGGGAAGGACGGCCTGCTTCATTCTGTCCTTTTTGTCCCGCCCGATCTGCGTGACGATCTTCCCGCCGTCCTCCTTCACGACCCCTTCCAGAAGGGCGACGTACTCCCGCCGCGCCGTCTTTTCGGCGATCTGTTTGGAGAGGGCGAGGTGGGCGCGGTCGTTCTTTGCGACGACGAGCAGACCCGACGTGTCCTTGTCGAGGCGGTGGACGATGCCCGGCCGCAGTTCCCCGTTGATGCCGCTCAGCGAGGAGAGGCGGAAGAGGAGCGCGTTGACGAGCGTGCCCTCGTAGTTGCCCGCGCCCGCGTGCACCGTCATGCCCTGCGGCTTGTTGACGACGGCGAGGTCCTCGTCCTCATAGAGGATATCGAGCGGAATATCCTCGGCTCTTGCGGCGATGGGCGTTGGGTCGGGGATGAGGATCTCCGCTTCGTCGCCGACTTTGAGAAGGGTCCCCGCCTTGACGGAGACCCCGTTGACCCATACCATGTCCGCGTCGGCGAGCTTTTTGACCGCCGAACGGGTGAGCCCCGTCTGCGCGCTCAGAAAGACGTCGGCGCGGCAAGGGCTCTCGGCTGTGAACTTACTTTTCTGCATGCTTCCCCTCTTTGCTCTTCGCCTCTTCGCGGCGTTTTGCCTCTTCCCGCCAAGATTTTTTCAGGGGGAAAACGGCGGTGGGGCCGATAAAGAGAAGGATGATGAGCAGGGCGACCGCGCCGAGCGTGATACAGAAGTCGGCGACGTTGCAGTGCGCAAATCCGAACCGCGAGAGGTCGACAAAGTCGCGCACGACGGCGACGCCCTCCGCGTTCCTCACGAAGAGGCGGTCGATGAAGTTGCCGATCGCGCCCCCCTCGATGACGGCGAGGACGAACTGCGCGGGCGTATTCCCCTTGAAGAGCGTGAAGATGGCAACGGGGATCCCGATCCCGAGCAGGACGGTCGCGATCATGACGACAATCATGAAGGGACGGTTCCCGCTCCCGATGCCGAAGGCGATCGCGTCGTTCTCGACGTGGCTGAACCCGAGCCAGCCCGGTATGAGCGAAACATAATCGGTCGGCGTCGGCAGATAGGCGAATGCGATGAGCTTCGTGAGCTGGTCGGCGAAGATCGCAATAAGCACGACGAGCGCGACGGCGACGGCGCGTTTCGCGATCTGATACTTTTTGTATTCGTTCATTCGCCCCTCCCCTTTACCATCTCCGCTTTGAGCGCGTAGAGCGCGGGCGAGAGGTCGACTTTATAGATATGCGGCATGTCGCGGCGGGTGTATTCTTCCCAGAAGCGCGCCTTCTCCGCACGGAAATACTCGGCGTGGCGGCCGACATGCACGGGGGGAGAGACCCGTTTCCCGTTCCTGACAAGGGGAACGCGCAGGTCTCTCACGGTGAAATTTTTCAGGGTCATGCGCTTCCATGTCTCCACGGGGTGGAAGATCTCGAGGGGCTTGCTCCCGTCGACCGTCTCGCCCGCGCGGGTGATGTAGTCGGCGACCGCCTTGCCCGTCTTTCCGTCGTAGAGACGGTAGAGCGCTTTCACGCCCGGGTTCGTGATCTTCTCCGTCGTATCCGAGAGCTTGATCTTGGGGATCTCCGCGCCGTTTTCGAACACCGCGGCGAGCTTATACACCCCGCCGAGCGCGGGAAGGTCGGCGCTCGTGATGAGCTTGGTGCCGACGCCCCAGCTGTCGATCTTCGCCCCCTGCTCTTTGAGGGAACTGATGGAATTTTCGTCGAGATCGCCCGAGGCGCAGATGATCGCGTCCGGAAAACCCGCCCCATCCAACATTTTTCTCGCCTCTTTGGAGAGATACGCGAGGTCGCCCGAGTCGAGGCGGATGCCCTTCGGCTCATGCCCCGAGGCGCGCAGTTCCCGGAATACTTCGATCGCGTGCGGAACGCCGCTCCGCAAGGTATCGTAGGTGTCGACGAGGAGCAGACAGCCGTCGGGGAAGCACCTCGCATAGGCGCGGAACGCCTCGAGCTCGGAGGGGAAATTCATCACCCAGCTGTGCGCCATCGTACCCGATACGGGCACGTCGAACAGCTTGCCCGCATACACGTTGGAAGTGCCCACGCAGCCCCCGATCATGGCGGCGCGCGCCCCGTAGATCCCCGCGTCCGCGCCCTGCGCACGGCGGAGGCCGAACTCCATCACGCCGCCGCCCGCCGCGTCGACGATCTTCGCCGCCTTCGTCGCGATGAGCGTCTGGTGGTTGACGAAGGTGAGGATGGCCGTTTCCACGAGCTGCGCCTGCACCATCGGCGCGGTGACGGTGAGAATGGGTTCATAGGGAAAGACGAGCTCCCCCTCCCGCACGGCCATGACGTCCCCCGTGAAGCGGAGACCGCCGAGATAGGCGAGAAATTCCTCCGAAAAACAGCCGAGGGAACGGAGATACGCAATGTCGTCCTCCGAAAAATGCAGATCTTCGAGATACTCCGCCACCTGCTCCATGCCCGCGGCGACGGAGTAGGTGATGAGCCTGTTGGGGCGGAAGAACACGTCGAACACGGCGAGCTGCTCGTGCTTGTTTTCGTTGAAATAGCCCTGCCCCATCGTGAGCTGGTAGAGATCGGTGAGAAGCGTTAAATTCCGCATACCGTCATTCCTCCTCATGGGAAGAGCCGGACATGGGTGCCTCGGATGAGGTCTCCTGTCCGTCGGGGCGCGCCTCTTCCCCCTGCGCGGGAGCCTCCGCTTCGGGAGCTTCGGAAGCTTCGGGCGTTTCGGGTGCGCCCTGTTCCGCATCCTGTTCCGTATCGGCGGACTTCTCCCCTTTCGCGGGCTTTTGGGGATAGTTCGCGCCGAGCATGTTGATCTTCGAGAAATAAGGTTTCGCGGTCTTTTCGGAAGAGAGGAACTTCGTGATCCCGCAGGGGTCCCCCTTCTTGCTCCCGATGACGGCGCCCTCCTTTTTGTAGTTGACGAGAAGGAGGGTCACGATGCCCGCGAGCCCGAGCACCACCATGAGGACGGCGAACACTTCGCTCCACCAGATGCCGCCGCGCGCGAGGATAAATTCGGGGTCGCGGAAGGGCTCCATGATGGAGCGCACCGTGCCGTACCACACGAAGTAGGAGCACATGAAGATCCCGTTCGGCTTCTTCGCAAAGAACCACGCGAGCGTATAGAGCAGGATGAATCCAATCGTATTGATCACGCTCTCATAGAAGAAGAACGCGTAGTGCCACGTTCCGCCGATATCGACGGCGAACGGGAACCATTGCAGGGCGGGGTCGGTGACGACCTGTCCGTACACTTCGCCGTTGAAGTAATTCCCCCATCTGCCGATCGCCTGTGCGAGCAGAATGGTGACGACAACGCAGTCCGCCGCGCGGAGGAAATTCACCTTGCACACGAGGCAGACGATGAGCCCCGCCGTGACCCCGCCGATCACGCCGCCCGTGATGGAGAGCCCCTCCCACGGAAATGTGAAGAGCCCTATGAGCCCGAGATTGGGGTCGGTGAGGCAGGAAAACAGCCTCGCGCCGACGATGGCGGACGGAATGCAGAACACGAAGAGGGTGAATACGAAGTTGGGGTCCATGTTCCTGCGCTTCATGAGAAGGGCGGACAGCACCGTGGAGATGAGCATGCCGCAGACGATCACCATCGCATAGTACGGGACCGACAGGCCGAACACATAGAGCCCTTTCGGGTAGGAGCCGAAAAGCGGGTTTCCGGCAAGCAGATTGGATATCATAGAACACCTCCCTGTCTGAGAGCTTCTCTCAGGCATGGTATTGATTTGACAGACATTGGAACAGACGTGACAGAAAACAGGACGCCTTCGGGCTTTGGGCTTGGGATTGGACTTGAATTTGGGGGCTTCTGTTTTCTATTTTTCTGTTTTCTATTTTTCTGTTTTCATGATACTTACTGATAGGGATATGATACACCTCTTCCCCAAAAATGTCAAGGGGTTAGGAGATTTTGATCTTCAAAGGCTTTGCGGCGTTCAGAACGGGCACGGCGGCGAAGAGGAGCGCGTAGTTGAAGAGGCTGTTCCAGAGCTGCCCGAGGAAGAGGAGACGGACGAGCGCGTAGGTGAAATAGTTGTTCGCCCCGCCGAAGCGTTCGGCAAGGAGCGCGAGCGACTTTTGCGAAAAGCCGACGCGCGTGTAGTAGAAATACATGCCCGTCGTGTTGATCCCCACCGAGCAAACGGTGAGCGTAAGGACGCAGATGAGGACGAGTTTGACGTAGCCGCTCCCTTTGAATTTGAGGGGGATCCGCATGACGAGACCCGCGATCAAGGACATGGTGGCCACGGAGAGCCCCACCCACGGCATGTAGAGCGTTCCCGCGGGGTTGCCGAGAAAGCCGATCGCGTCCCCCAAAAAGACGGCGGCAAAGCCGAGGAACGGGCCGATCAGCATGCCCGCGAGCACACTCGCAAAGACGGTGAGGGAGAACTGCACGTCGGCGAAACGAAATTCGAAGAGATTGACGGCAACGCAGAGCGCGGCCGTCACCCCGACGTACGCGACGCGCTGCGAGGGCGATCTGTCGGCAAGGAGCGGGGAGAGCAGTATGCCGAAGCCCTTCTTTTTGCCCTCTTTGGGCGCGCCCTTCGGAAAGAGCAGGAGCGACCACACCCAGAGAGCGGCTGCGGCCGCGGCGAGAACGTAGGAGACGGATCCCGCCCAAGCGGGAGCGGAGATCCTGCCCGATCCCGCCATCAGCCCGACGAATAACGCCACCGCTGCGGCGAAAAAGAGCAGAACGCTCACGGCGATCTGAACGCCGAGACGATTCTTACGGAATGCAGTCATCAAAAAAACCTCCTTTCGAGGAGGTCCGTACGGTGCCGCGGGACAACGCGCGCGGCATATCGCAAGCGGACGCGCCGCGGCGACGCAGGGCTTGTTGACCCTTTCGCTTGCGAACAACGTCCCGTTTCGCAAGACTTTACGCACCGTGGCTACTCTTCATCGGGAGTATAGCACATCCCGCGCGGAAAGGCAAACGGAATTGCATACATTTCCCAAAATGAAAGAAACTAACGGCATGGTACTCGTGATCATCCGCACCGCGATCATCTTTGTCACCCTGCTCGTCATCATGCGGCTCATGGGGAAGCGCCAGATCGGCGAAATGCAGCCCTTCGAACTCGTGATCACCCTGCTCATCGCCGAGCTCGCCTGCATCCCGATGTCCGATTCCTCCATCCCTCTCCTCTACGGCATCATCGCGATCGTCACCATCTACGTTCTGCACGAGATCATGACCCTGCTCGACCTCAAGCTCAAACCGCTCAAATCCTTCATCAGCGGGAAGCCGAGCCTCGTCGTCAACAAGGACGGCATCGACGATTACCAGCTCAAAAAGAACAACCTCGACGTGTCCGACCTCATCGAATCGCTCAGGACGGCGGGGTATTTTTCCCTCGACAGCATCGACTACGCGCTCTATGAGTCGAACGGGCAGTTTTCCGCCCTCCCCAAAGAGAACTACGAACAGACGCAGACCTCCCTCCCCCTCGTGATCATCGACAACGGCAAGTACGACAAAAAAAATCTCGAGCTCAGCGGGCTCGGGAAGGCGTTCTTCGACAAGATCCTCGAGAAGGAGAACGTGAAGAGCGTGAAGAAGGTGCTCGTGCTCACCGCGGACGGCAAGGGGAAACTGTATTTGCAGGTCAAGAACAGGAAGTACCGCGTTCTGCAAACGGAGTACCCCGACGGGGTCGCGTGGTGAGGCCCTACATATGATCAAATCTATCACGGCGATCCTCGTTGCCGCTGCGCTGCTCATCGGGCTCGGAGTTTATGAGAGCATTCTCGTCAAGGACGAATTCGGCGCGTTCGGCGAGGAAGTGCAGACCCTCTACGACAAGACGGAAAACGGTACGGCGAGCGGCGAGGACGCAAAGGCCGTCCAAAAATCGTGGGAGACGCGCAAGGAACGCCTGCATGTTTGGATCCCGCACAACGACATCGTGCGGATCGACGACTACATGTCGGAAACGGTGCGCCTCATCGCGGAAGAAAACTTCCCCCTCGCCCTCTCCAAGCTCGAGATCCTCCTGCACCTCTCCGCCTGCGTGCCCGATACGTACCGCCCCGCCCTCGAAAATATCTTTTGAGAAGAAGCGGCTATTGCCTGAAAAGGAACGGTTTTGCCGCGCGGAAGAAGCGAAATTTTCGATCAAGACGCGAAATCCCCATACCATGTCCGAGGATGGGGATCTTTTGGGTGATTTTTGGGAAAGATTCCCTCATACCGAGGCGAAGCCGAGTGTATCTTTAAGATTCACTCCCTCGCCTACGGCTCGGTAACTTCGCCCTTACTGGCTCGTGCCGACCTTAGTTTATAATAGAAGCCTCGGCCGGGACGGAATGAGGGTTCTCTCGGCTCCACCTCTGGGGGAGCTGTCCGCTTTGCGGACTGAAGGGGTACGTTCTCGGCGTCCCCTTGAGGGGAAGCTGTCGAGCGTTAGCGAGACGGAAGGGGTACGTTCTCGACTCCACCTTTGGGGGAGCTGTCACGCTGCCTTTGCGTGACTAAGGGGGTACGTTCTCGGCTCCACCTTTGGGGGAGCTGTCGAGGCGCAGCCGAGACGGAAGGGGTACGTTCTCGGCTCCACCTCTGGGGGAGCTGTCGAGGCGCAGCCGAGACGGAAGGGGCTCGCTTGTATCAAAACCCCTTTCCCCCGCTACGCGGGTACTTTCCCCAGAGGGGACAGCAAGGGTTCGCCCCACCCCCTACCCCCCTCCCACGGAGGAGGCAAACTTGGCGTCCCCTTGAGGGGAAGCTGTCGAGGCGCAGCCGAGACGGAAGGGGTGTTGCATAATCAGAACGACACCCCTTCCGTCACCTTCGGTGACACCCACCCCTCGAGGGGTGGGCAAGAAGTGCATTTTGCGGCACCAAAGGGGCAATTTTTGTGCGGACGGCTCCCTTTTTGTTTGCATATACTTGACAAGAAAATCTGAGAGGGTTACAATAAACACCGACCAAGCCTTCGTCCAATACGAAAGACCAAGTCTTCATCCAATACGAACAAACAAGACTTCATCCGATACGAAAGAGGGGCGCATGACCGACGTAACAGAAAAAACACTGCCTGCTTCCGATCCCGTAAAGAGCAGGGACTCGGGATTGGAATTGTTTCGCATCTTTTTGATGCTGCTCGTCATTGCGCACCATTACGTTGTGCATTCCGGGATCATGGACGTCGCCGCCGATGCTCCCTTCTCCTTTGCTTCCGTCTGCGTCGCCGTCGTCGGGGCGTGGGGCAAGACCGCCATCAACGGCTATGTCCTTATCACGGGATATTTTATGTGCAAATCCCGCTTCAAGGCGAGAAAGTTCTTCGCTCTCCTGCTGGAAGCCCAATTTTACGGGATCATTTTGTATTTTGTGATGATGGGTGCGGGATATCACGGTTTTTCGTGGGAAGAGCTCCTCCGCGCCGCGCTGCCTTTTTCCTCTCTCGCGCAGAACTTCACCGGTTGCTTTTTGATCTTTTACCTCACCATCCCCTTTTTGAACATTCTCATCTCCCATCTCGGCAAACGCATGCACCTCTTGCTCATCCTGCTCTCCCTCGGCGTTTACTGCGTGATCGGCTCGCTCTCCTATGTCTCGTTCAGCTATGTGGGCTGGTTCATTGTGCTCTATTTCGTCGCTTCCTATATCCGTATCTATCCGTGCGGATTCTTCACAAAAAAAAGATGGTGCGGGCTTGCACTGGCGGGCATGGTCCTCCTCGATATTGCGAGCATCGCGATCTGTTCCCTGATCGTGCAAAATCCGCAGATGTTTCCCTACGTTCACACCTCGCCGTTCGCCATGCTTGCCGAAGTCCATATGCCGTTCGCCTTCCTTACGTCGGTCTTTGCGTTCCTGCTCTTTAAGAACATTCATTTCCGAAACAAGTTCGTCAACACGGTCTCGGGCGCGACGTTCGGCGTGTTTTTGATCCACGACAGCGACGGCTCCGTGCGGAAACTCATCTGGCAGGATATCTTGCGCGTTCCCACCCATTACGGAAGTCTTATTTTGCTATACGCCTTCCTAAGCGCCGTGGCGGTATTCGTCGCCTGCGCCCTCTGCGACCTTGTGCGGCAGTATCTTCTCGTGCGGCCCGCCCAAAAATTGGCAGAAAAGCTGCGGCAGAGAAAGAACGCTCGGAAAGACGCGCCGCCGTCTCCATAAACGCCCCTTTCCGCCGCGCGGAAGAAGCGAATTTCTTGATTAAGACGTGAAATCCCCATACCATGTCCGAGGTATGGGGATTTTTTTGGGGTTGAAGGGGGAGTATCCCTCATACCGAGGCGAAGCCGAGTGTATCTTTAAGATTCACTCCCTCGCCTACGGCTCGGTAACTTCGCCCTTACGGGCTCGTGCCGACCTTAGTTTATAATAGAAGCCTCGGTCGGGACGGAATGAGGGTTCCTCGGCTCCACCATCGGGGTCCCCACAAAAAGCCGCAGGATTTTTGCGGGGTGATTTTTGGGGGAGCTGTCGAGCGTTAGCGAGACTGAAGGGGTACGTTCTCGGCTCCACCTCTGGGGGAGCTGTCGAGGCGCAGCCGAGACTGAAGGGGTGTTGCATAATCAGAACGACACCCCTTCCGTCACCTTCGGTGACACCCACCCCTCGAGGGGTGGGCAAGAGGCTGATTTCCCGACCCCATTCTCAATTTTGTGCCTTAGCCCGAATTCATTTCGGGCGTGGGCGTCCCCATTTGCGCAACCCTTTGCGCTTATTGTCTGATGAAACAATAATATTTGTGCGGCTAAGAGTTATAAAAAGAGAGAACCTATCCGCTCACGAAATTTTTTCGTCAGAAAAAATTTGTGAATCCATCTCCCTTGCCGTTGCAAGCATCAGTTTGATGCGGTTCTCCTGATTGACGCGGGTCGCGGAGGGGTCGTAATCCACGGGGACGACGTTCACCTCGGGGTACATCTTCTTGATCGCGCGCACCGCCCCCTTGCCCGCGATATGGTTGGGCAGGCAGCCGAACGGCTGGGCGCAGACGATATTTGCCGTTCCCGTCTCGGCGAGTGCGGCCATTTCGGCGGGGATCAGCCACCCCTCCCCCATTTTTACGCCCTGATTGATCACGGCGTCGGCGCACTTCCTCAAATGTCCGAAGTCATGCTGCGGCTCGAACTTGCTCTCTTTCATCAGCCGTATGAGCGTCTTTTGCTTTCTGCGCAGCCATATATACGCTATGAAAAAGAGCGGCGTGCTCCTATTGCGCTTTCGGTAGAGTTTTGCGTCGTTGAGGTTGTTCACCACGCAATAGAGAATGAAGTCCATGAGCGCGGGAACGACGGGTTCGCACCCCTCCGAGAGGAGAAATTCCTCGAGATGGGAATTGCCGAGCGGGGAATATTTCACATAGATCTCCCCCACGATCCCCACCTTGATCTTGCCCTCATCGCGGACATGGATGGCAGCAAATTCGTCTAAGACACATTTGACATACTCTTTGAAGCGGGAAAACCTCCCCTCGTCGAACGCCTTGCGCAGGAGCGCGTTGAGCTTTTCGCGCGCCGCCTCGCAGTCCCCCGCGTTCACCTCATACGGCCGCACTTGGTTGAAACAGCTCATGATGAGGTCGCTGTAAAAAATCGCATAGGCGAACTTCCGGACGAGCCCCACGCCGAGTTGGAGCCCGTTCCCCTTTTCGAGCCCCGAAAAGTTGAGGGAAAGAACGGGCACCTGCGGAAACTCCGCCCTGAGTGCCTTGCGGATGAGGGGAAGATAGTTGCTCGCGCGGCACCCGCCTCCCGTCTGCGTGATGAGCACGGCGGTGCGGTCGGGGTCATATTTCCCGCTCTTGAGGGCGTCGAGGAACTGCCCAATGACGCAGAGGGCGGGATAGCACGCGTCGTTGTGCACATGTTTGAGCCCCTCGTCGATGACGGCGCGCCCCTCGTTGTGCAAGACCTCGACGCGGTACCCTTCCCCGCGCAGAATGTGGGTGAGCAGGTCAAAGTGCCACGGAAGCATGTCGGGAACGAGCACGGTGTGCGTGTTCTTCATTTCGGGCGTGAACACCGCATACGGCTCGGTAAAGTCGGCGACGGGCGCCTCATTTTTACGCTTCATCTTCTTCCCTCCTCCGTTTTTGTTCCTCGATGGCGGCGAGCATCGAACGAAGGCGGATCTTCACCACGCCGAGGTTGTTGATCTCGTCGATCTTGATCTGCGTGTACAGCTTGCTGCTCCGCTCCAAAATGGCGCGCACCTCGTCCGTCGTGATGGCGTCGATGCCGCACCCGAAAGAGACGAGCTGGACGAGATCGACGTTTTCGTGCCGCGTGCAGTATTCCGCCGCACGGTAGAGGCGGGCATGGTACGTCCACTGGTTGAGCACGTTCACCTTGACGAGGCTGCCCTCCTCGAAAACGGCGTCCTCGCTGAGCACGCAGAGGCCGAGGGAAGTGAGCAGTTTGTTGATGCCGTGGTTGATCTCGGGGTCGACATGGTACGGCCTCCCTGCGAGCACGACGACATGTTTGCCCTCCTTTTCCGCCTGTGCGAGCATGCGTTTGCCCTCCGCGGCGATCTCGCGGTGGAACTCCTCCATGCGGGCGAGCCCCGCGCGGAAAGCTGACCTTATGAGCTGGGCGGAGAGTTTGTATTTCGCGAGCGACCGCCTGAGCGCCCGCACCGTCGACTTCTCGTCATTGGGGTCGAGGTAGGGCATGATGAAGTTTTCGGGGCCGAGCCGCTCGTTGTTCGCTTTGAGAAGTTCGGGATAGTACGCGACGACGGGACAGTTGTAGTGGTTCACGCTGTCATGTTCGTCGAGATTGTAGCTCTCGCAGGGGTAGAAAATAAAGTCTACGCCCTTGTCGAGCAGGCTCTCGATGTGCCCGTGCATGAGTTTGGCGGGATAGCATGCCGTATCGCTCGCGACGGTGTGCTGGCCGCGGAAGTAGAGTTCGCGCGAGCTCTTCTCCGAGAGCACGACCTCGAAGCCGCACTTCTCGAAAAAGGTCGTCCACAGGGGGAGCTGTTCGTACATGACGAGTTGGAGCGGAAATCCTACGCGAACCCTCTTCTCGGACATGGGTACAGGCAATTCGGTCAATCTGCGATATTTATACGCATAGAGGTCGAGCGGACGGTCGACGGCCTTCAACCCTGCGCCCCGCTCGCACTTGTTCCCCGAGATGAACTTTCTCCCGTCGGAAAAAGTGAGCACGTTCACGCTGCAACGGGACGTGCACCCGCGGCAGGTGACCGAGCTCGAGGAATAGCGGAACCGTTCGAGCTCCGCGTCTGCAAGGACGGTCGAGATGAGCCCGCCCGCCGCTTCCTTTGCGTACAGCGCGGCGCCGAACGCGCCCATCAACCCCGCAATGGCGGGTCGGACGACCTCCCTGCCCGTTTCCAGCTCGAAGGAACGGAGCACGGCGTCGTTGAGGAAGGTCCCGCCCTGCACGACGATGTGCTTGCCGAGCTCCTCGGGCGTACGGGCGCGAATGACTTTGTAGATCGCATTCTTTACGATGGAAGCGGAGAGCCCAGCGGAGATGTCCTCCACGCTCGCCCCCTCTTTCTGCGCCTGCTTCACCGAGCTGTTCATGAACACGGTGCAGCGGGAGCCGAGCTCGACGGGCCGCTTCGCAAAGAGCCCGAGGCGGGAAAACTCTTCGATCTCCATCCCCATCGCCTTCGCAAACGTCTGGATGAAGGAGCCGCATCCCGAGGAGCACGCCTCGTTGAGCATGATGGAATCGATGGCGCGCCCCTTGACTTTGAAACACTTGATATCCTGCCCGCCGATGTCGATGATGAAGTCCACGTCGGGGTTGAAATGGAGCGCGGCCTTGAAGTGCGCCATCGTCTCGACGATGCCGAAGTCGAATTTGAGCGCGGCCTTGATCATGTCCTCACCGTACCCCGTCACGCATGCGCCGCGGATGGCGACGCGCCCTCCCGTGAGATAGTAGATCTCCCTGAGGCGGTTTGCCACGATTTCGAGGGGCTGGCCGTTGTTCGTCTGGTAGTGCGAGTACAGGATCTTGTTCTCGGGAGTGATGAGCATGAGTTTCGTCGTCGTCGAACCGGAGTCCACGCCGAGGTACGCGTCCCCCTCGTATGTATAGATATTCTCGAATTCGAGGTCGCTCCTCTTATGCCTGTCGATGAAGGCGTCGTACTCCTCCCGCGAGGAAAAAAGCGGCTTTCCGACGGCGACGTTGCCCTCGTCCTTCATGCTCCGGATGCGGGAGACAATTTCGTCAAACGTCATTTCGTGAGACCCGATCGCGGACATGGCTGCCCCGATCGACATGAAGCTCGGCGCATTGTCGGGAAATACGGCACGCTCGCCGTCGAGCGAGAGCACTTCCCGGAACGCCCGCCTGAGCCCTTTCAAAAAGTACAGCGGGCCGCCGAGGAAGAGCACTTTGCCCTTGATCTTTCTCCCCTGCGCGAGCCCCGAGACCGTCTGGTCGACGACGGCGCGGAAGATGGAGGCGGCAATGTCCGATTTCTTCGCCCCCTGGTTGAGAAGGGGCTGGATGTCCGACTTCGCAAACACGCCGCAACGGGAGGCGATGGGATACACCCGCTCCGCCGTCTCCGAGAGCCTGTCCATCTCCTCGACGGACACGTCGAGAAGGGTCGCCATCTGGTCGATAAACGCGCCCGTGCCGCCCGCGCAACTCCCGTTCATGCGCTGCTCCGCGCCGCCCGTGACGAAGATGATCTTCGCGTCCTCGCCGCCGAGCTCGACGGCTACGTCCACGTCGGGATGCAGCTTTTTGATGGCGATGAACGCCGCCTGCACTTCCTGCACAAAGGGAAGAGAGGCGCGTTGCGCAAGCCCGAGCCCCGCCGAACCCGTAACGGCGAGACGGAATTCCTCCCCGAACGGCGCGACCTTTTCAAGTTCGGAGAGCACGCATTCCTTCACGCGGGAAAAATGCCGCACATAGGAGGTGTATTCGGTTTTTCCGTCCTCCGAGAGGACGCAGACTTTTACGGTGGTGGAACCGACGTCGATGCCGAGCAATTTAGCCATAGTAAGATCCGTTTTACAGTGAAATCTATCATATTATAGCATAAACCCGCGGAATTGACAACCTCCGCGGGTGAAATGTTCATGGAATTTTTGCCCGAAGAAGGCGGCCTCAGTCCTCGCTCCCCTCTCTTTGGGACCGCTTTTCTTCGAACTTCCTCTTGGTGGATTCGCCGCCGCGGATATGCCGCTCAGAAAGATTGATCTCGAGCACCGCCTTTACGCGGTCCGCAAGCAGCGGATCGATGCACGGAAGCCGCTCCGTGACGTCTTTATGCACGGTGGATTTGCTGGTGCCGAGCGCGTCTGCGCATGTGCGCACGGTACACTGCGTCGCAACGATGTATTCCCCGCAGCGATGTGCCCGCGCCTCGATCTCGTTCCACATAAAAAATCCCCCCGTTCGACAAAGTACACCTATTCCTATGTCGAACAAAGGAGATTTATGCTTAAAGGAATATCATCTTCGCACCGAGTGCGGCCTCATAATCTTGTTGGAGTTTATCGAAAACCCCGTATATGTTAAAGAGTTAAGGAGCGCATTCGTCATCGAACAACAAAACTTTTTATATTAAGTTTTTTCATTACTATAAGCGTTCCTGCAATGATATCTTCCTCACCCAATTCCGAAGAAACGCTCAAAGAAGGCTTTGATTTTTTCGATCACAGTCATCTTTTTCTTGGTGCGGTCGCCGCTGCCAAAGCGGGAGATGGGAGGCATAATCCGATCAATATCCGTCCCTGTCGTGCGAACCTCGCCGTCGCGGAAGGCGTTTGCGATAAATTTTCTCGTTTCCTCTTCTTTCAAATTTTCCTCGGCGATGATCTCCGAAAGCTGTTTTTCCTTCTCTTCCGCGACATATTCATGCCACTCGTTCATCACGTCTGTGACCTCCGTAATGCCCGCGACGAAGTTCTCGATGAGGGCCTTCTTGCTGCGAAGTTCGGGGCTTGCGTCGATTGCCTTGCGAATGGTAACGAGAACCTCTTTATCCCGGCAATGGGTATCGTGATATTTTGTGACGAGGAGCAGAATATAATCAATATTGATCTCGATCTGCTTGATAAGTTCGATCTCAAACACGATATCGTCGCTGATATCTTCTTTTTCGCCGCGTGCCGACTTTGCTTTCCATTCGTCACGAAGGTCCTGATACCGTCCGCAGTAATCCTGCAGATCTCTTTCGGGAAGAAAATCCTCCTCTTTGAAATCGTCATAGCAAGTGAGCAGGTTGCGCATCCGAAGGAAGGCACCAAAGAGCCGAATGAATCGCTTTTGCCGCTCCTCCCCCGTAATGCGTTCCTCGGAAAGCGGAAAATCGCCTTGCAACTCGCCGACGAGATCGGTATAGCCCTTGTGATATTCCCCCTTATCGTCGGTATAGCCGTTGAGATAGTCTTTATACCCGCGCATGAGGACGACGCCACCCGCTTCCCGATCGCCGAAGAGGGAGATCGCATCGTCTGTATGCTTTTGCAAATTGCGGAAGCAGACGATATTCCCAAACGTCTTGATTGTGTTCAGAATGCGGTTCGTACGGGAATACGCCTGAATGAGCCCGTGCATTTTGAGGTTTTTATCCACCCACAACGTGTTGAGCGTAGTCGCGTCGAATCCCGTGAGGAACATATTTACGACGATGAGAATGTCGATCTCCTTGTTTTTCATGCGGAGAGAAACGTCCTTATAATAGTTGGGGAATTTCTCGCTCGACGTATCATAGTTCGTGCCGAAGTAGGCATTATATTCCTTGATCGCTTGCTCCAAAAAATCTCGCGAGGAAGCGTCAAGCCCGTTTGTGTCGTCCGAATTTTCTTCGCCGAGAAGTCCGTTCTCCTCTTCCTCGTTGGGTGCAAAGCTGTAAATTGTGGCAATTTTGAGCGCCTTTTCGGGGTGCTCTATCATCTGCCTTTGAAATTCAAGATAGTAGAGCTTCGCCGCCTCGACGGAAGAAACCGCAAAGATGGAATTGAACCCTTTTAATTGTACTTTGTTACGAAGCTCCTGCGCGTCGCTTCCGCTCTTTGCCCGGGCGACTTCCTCGATATTCACGAGCTGACGGAACGCATACGATTTTTCGTTCTGCTCGGTCTTTTGCGCGAAGTGGTCGAGAATGTATGTAACGACATCGGAGATCCTTTTAGGTGACATCAACGCCCTCTCGCGGTCAATGTCCCACACGTCTTCATCGACAATATCTTCCCCCTCTTTCATTGTGGAAATATAGTCCACGCGGAAGGGCAAAACGTTTTTGTCGTTGATGGCGTCTACAATGGTGTAGGTGTGGAGCTTCATGCCGAACGCCTGCTCTGTCGTGCGAAGAGCAGGATTGCCCGACGAGAGCGCATTGACGGAGAAGATCGGCGTTCCCGTGAAGCCGAAAAGATAGTATTTTTTGAAGAACTTGGTGATAGCAAGGTGCATGTCGCCGAATTGGCTACGGTGGCACTCATCGAAGATAAGGACGACATGCTTGTCCGAAACGGGATGACCTGCGTTCTTCTTGATGAAGGTAGAGAGCTTTTGAATGGTCGTGATGATGATCTTCGCGCTGCTATCCTCAAGCTGACGTTTTAAGATCGCGGTCGAGGTATTGCTGTTTGCCGCTCCCTTTTCGAAACGGTCGTACTCCTTCATCGTCTGATAGTCGAGGTCTTTCCTGTCCACGACGAAAAGCACCTTGTCGATATAGTCGAGCCGCGAGGCGAGCTGTGCCGTTTTGAAAGAAGTGAGCGTCTTACCGCTGCCCGTCGTGTGCCAAATGTAGCCGCCCGCCTTCACGCTGCCATAGAGTTTATAGTTCTTGGCGATTTGAAGGCGTTCCAAAATCTTCTCGGTGGCGACGATCTGATACGGGCGCATGACGAGGAGCATGTTCTCCGAGGTGAACACGCAAAAACGCGTCAAGATATTGAGAAGAGTATGTTTTGCGAAAAAGGTCTTGGTGAAGTCCACGAGGTCGGGAATGATCTTGTTCTTCGCATCCGCCCAAAAGGAAGTAAATTCAAAGCTATTGCTCGTCTTCCCCTTCCGCTGTGCGTTCTCCACCTCTTTGATATGGTTGTAGCGCGTGGTATTGGAGTAGTACTTCGTATTCGTGCCGTTGGAGATGACGAAGATCTGCACATAGTCGAAAAGTCCGTTCGAAGCCCAAAAGCTGTCGCGGGAATAGCGGTTGATCTGATTGAATGCCTCGCGGATGGCGACGCCACGGCGTTTGAGTTCAATATGTACGAGGGGCAGACCGTTGACGAGAACAGTGACGTCATAACGGTTTTCGCGGACGCCCCGCGTTTCGGTGTATTGGTGGATGACCTGCAAACGATTGTTGTGAATGTTCTTCTTGTCGATGAGAAGAATATTCTTCGTCTCGCCATTGTCGCGGCGGAGAATTTGCACGAAATCTTCTTGAATACGACGGGTCTTTTTTTCGATATCGTCGTTCGCGCCCGCGATACAGTTCTTAAAGAATTGCTCCCATTCGCTGTCGGTGAACTCATAGTTGTTGAGAAGTTCAAGCTGTTTGCGGAGATTGGGAATGAGTTCCTCTTCGGAATGAATATTGAGATATTCGTATCCCATGTCTCCCAAAAGGCGCAAAAATTCGCGCTCCAAGTCCGCCTCGCTTTGGTAAGATTCGGCGCGGCGCTCCGAAGGCTCATATTCGGCCACCACAGTGGACTCGGTGGATTGCGTGACGAGATTATAATTGTTCATTTTACGCTCCCTCCATTCGCCCATGTGGCGAGCGCTGCTTTCAAGGCTCTTTTCGTATCGAACCAAATACATTCGACCCCTATCCGCATAAAATGCTTATGTACGGTGAATTGGTCTTTTTTCGATAGCCCGTCTGCAAACATCAAAGCAAAATGTGTTTTTGCCTTGACCTTCGTGTTTTCCAAAATCCGCCTCAAATTCGGGTCCGTTAAACTACATCCAACAAATAAATACGTATTATTTCGGTAAAGATATTGCTGTAACACCATCGCCCAAGACAGCGGATCGTTATAAAGTTTGTGATACTCCGATTCGCCGAATACAATATGCTTTCTATATTGCGGATAGTTTACTTTTGGGGCACTCGCGGGCAAAAATCCGTGCGGATGATAAACGCATAACGTATCATCAGGCAAGTCTTCTTCTTTATATAATGTCTTGAATGACACGCCTTCTGCCATCAACAACTGCTCGAGAAAGTCGTCATAATTATAGGTAATGATATTGAATCTTGGATTTTGGCACAATCGGGAAGCCAACTGCGCGATATAATGCAAAGAAGTTTTAGGACGTGAACGAGGTACTTTCCTGACCCCGTATAGTCCCTTGAAGAGACTATCCATAAAATTTTGTAAATTGTCCTGCGCAAATTGTCCGTTTATGATGCTCGTTCCCCCAATTTTCTCCTGAACGTCAGAAATACTGTCGATTCTTCCCGATTGCCATATTTCTTTATAAAAATCTTTAATCAATTTGTCCCAACTCTTTGCTCCATGTTCTATCGAGACACCCGCGCCAAGAGACAACGAAATATTTCCTTCCTCTATCTTGCAATTCAGTAATTTTTTGTTGATTTGATTTTTCCGTTCCAAATCGGGCAGGTTGCCTTCCTGTTCCAACTCTTCAGGTGTTCGCTGTGTGTATGCGTAGAAATCGGTGGGATATTGCTTTTCCCATTTTGCAATCGTCTCCCAGCCCCAAACAACGACGCGTTCGCCTCTTATTTTTCCTCGCGCGCTCTTTTCTTCAGTCGAAATAATATACAAGCTGATGCATTTCGCATTCTCAATTAAGGGCTTATAGGTTATATTCCTCGGATTGTACTTGACTTCGATGATGACGGGCATGTAAAAATCATCGAAGCCATCTGGGGCGAAACCGTCATATGGAAATTTTGAAGCGTTAATGCCCCCCTCCTCAAGAGGAATATTTCGGAGGTCTTTGTTATAGAACATAGGGCGGCTATCCGCAAAATCGAAGGCACCTGCGAAAAAACGCCTCGATTGATTCACGCATTTTTGCCTAATCACCGAAAGCACAAATTCTTCAAAACGCATTCCTTCATTGATTTTAGGATATATCATACATCACTCCTTTGCTTCGTTTGTAAAATAATTTAGCTTATTCCTTTTGGAACGTCAACAACTTGTCCCGATAGTATTCGTACTGTTTTTGTCTTGCTTCGATTTCGGCGGGGAGACCTTCCGAAAGATCATTGCAGAGTTTATCGAACTTGTCGAGCGTCTCCACGACCTTTTCCTGCACTCCGAGCGGCGAAACGGGGACGAGGATTCTGCTTACTGCATTTACATTAAATTGTTGTTGCCCGCCTTTCGATACATATCGATTCGCCTGTTCCCAATACAAACTTGATTTTGAAAAATGCCAATAGTAACGATTGAGAATCTTTGTATTATCCAGTGTAATTTTAATTAAGAAAGAGGCATAAACTGCAGGGGCTTCACCTAGATAATATAGCGTTTTTCCATATGTTGCGCCTGTACGCGCCAAGAGCAGATCCCCTTTCGACAGCAGATACTTCTTGCATTCTCCATTATAATCGACAAATTTAGCATCGTTTGGATTCAAACAACCGTTATCATTTATATCCGTAATCCTTATGAATCTCAATTCTCCACTATCTTTTGCAGTAGCAGTAAATCCATATGTAAAAGTGGCAAGGTCTGCCAATGGAATTAGCTCATACCCCACGTTCAATTTATCGAACGAAAGAAGTTTATCTCTATAATATTCGTACTGCTTGCAGCGAGCTGCAAGCTCTGCTGCAAGCTCTGCTGCAAGCTCTGCTGATAACAATGTGAAATCGTCCAAAATACGGACAATTTCACATTGTACCGCCAAAGGCGGCAACGGAATTTGAAGGTGAGAAAACTTATCTATCCAATGCCGAGCATGCCCCGTCGGAGAATAATGAAGATGTTGCATGGCATAGAAAACATATCTAAATGTGATATTCGGTAAATGTTTGGGCGTAAGGATTTTTAAGGCAGACGATTTTACTTTGAATGAAAAATCCACCCAATGAAAAGATGTTGTGAAGTCATCGAAAATAATAACCGGGCATTCTTTGCTTGCAAAATAAATGCCATCCTTCTCGTTTGTATAGCCCAAAATAAAACTCTGACCCGCGGTTAAAACCGGTACCGAATAGTCGTTGCTATAATTTGTACTAGTTACTATGTATTTGCCAGGTTGAGTATAATCAAGCAATTCTCCCAACTCAACATGGTCCACCCCATTCGGGCAAAATTCTTTGAGCAATTCATCCAATTTTGTCATCTGTATTTCTCCATTATTTGCGTTAGTTTTTCCCATTGTTCATCGTCTTGAAATCTCTCGGGATGGGGTATTTCAAAAGCATCCAAAAAACCTAAACTCTGCAACTCTTCTATCATTTCAAAACTTCGCTTGGCGGGTGAAGCCCACATATTTTGATGAAAAAGCAAGTTGGTTTGAATACAAGCATCCTGTCGATTTTGCAATCCTTCATAACTATTTATTCCATTCTGCAAAATGATTGCTTGCCTTTGTTTTTCTTCTTCGGTCATTTCTCGAATTTCGTCCGTACTTTGGAGTACCTGTTTTTTTAATAATTCATCTAAATCATATCCCCACTCTTTGGCAATTCGCCTATCCTCCACTGTAGTGTCTATATCGCGAAAAAGAAATCTTCCTTCCTCGGACAATTGATAGGAGTGAAAAGTGGCCATAGGATACTTTACTTTATTGATGTCCTCTTCCAATTGTGCATTCACCCGATAAACCAAACGGAAAAGTTCTCTATCATGAGGCACATAATCGAGTGTGACTACTTTCGGCAGTTTTTCCGTACAAACTTCACGCACTTCTTGAAGTTGCTTTTTCATACTTTCTGCCATTTCATCGGGCGATGAAAATCTTTTCGTTTTATAGTTGTCGTCTTTATGGGCGGAGTTCTTATCGCGCTCATAAAAAATAGTAGCAATGATTTCATTCTTGCAAAGTTCTTTTTTCCCGCGCGGAAAAGAGTTTTCCAAAACAACACAGCAGTTGATGAAAAACTTCTGCCCCACAGCCGCGATTTTATCATGCACATTGATATGGGCAAGCGGTCTTTGATTAGTCTGAATGAAAAGAATCGTATCGATATTTTTCTTGGCTTCAATTAAGTACCGTGCCAATTCCCATTCCGTCATTTTCAATTCTCAATTTCCGCGATGATTTTCTCAATTTCTTTGCGCAATATGTCCTCGCGGGCGACGATCTCGGCGATCTCCGCGTTGAGCTTTTGAATATCCACCTTCTCGCGGGTGTCCTTCTGCTCCACATAGGTCGAAACGGAGAGATTGTAATTATGCTCCTCGTCGCCGATTACGCTGTTCGGAATCCGTTTTGCGAAATGCTCCCTATCTTCCCGCGCCTTGAACGCCTCTAAAATCGTCTCGATATTCTCATCGGTGAGTTTGTTGTTGTTTGTCACCTTAACGAACTCATTCGAAGCATCGATGAAAAGCACGGAACTATCCTTTTTGCTCTTCTTCAAGACCATGATGCACGTTGAAATGCTCGCCCCGAAGAAGAGGTTTGCGGGGAGCTGGATAATACAGTCGATGAAGTTGTTATCGATGAGGTATTTGCGAATTTTCTGCTCCGCGCCGCCGCGATACATGATGCCCGGGAAGCAAACGATTGCCGCCGTGCCGTTCGCCGCAAGCCAAGAGAGCGAGTGCATGATAAAGGCGAAGTCTGCCTTCGACTTGGGCGCAAGAATGCCCGCAGGAGAATAGCGGCTGTCGTTGATGAGGAGAGGATCGCCATCCCCCGCCCAAGGAATGGAATAGGGCGGATTGGAAACGATCACCTCAAAGGGTTCGTCGTCCCAATGGGCGGGCTCGGTGAGCGTGTCGCCGTGGGCAATGTCGAACTTGTCGGGCTCGATGTCGTGCAAGAACATATTGATGCGGCAGAGGTTGTAGGTGGTGATGTTGATCTCCTGCCCGAAAAAGCCTTGACGGATGTTTTCCCTGCCTAAGATCTTCGCCGCTTTCAAAAGGAGCGAACCCGAACCGCAGGCAGGGTCATACACCTTGTTGACCTCGGTCTTTCCCACCGTTGCAAGTTTGGTGAGAAGCTCGGAGACCTCCTGCGGTGTGAAGAACTCGCCGCCCTTCTTGCCCGCGTTGGAGGCATACATACTCATGAGATATTCATAGGCGTCGCCGAACGCGTCGATCGTGCTATCCTGATACTTGCCGAGTTTCATCTCCGCGACCGTGTCGAGGAGCTTTACGAGCTTTTCGTTGCGCTTTGCGACCGTCGCCCCGAGTTTGTTGGAGTTGACGTCGAAGTCGTCGAACAAGCCTTTGAAATCGTCCTCGCTTGCGCTCCCCTGCGCAGAAGTTTCAATATGATTAAATACGCGCTCGAGCGTTTCGTTCAGGTTTTCGTCCCGTGCGGCGCGCCTCCTTACATTGCAGAACAACTCGGACGGAAGGATGAAAAAGCCCTTTTCCTCCACCAATCCCTCGCGGGCGGGTTCCGCTTTTTCATCGGACAGCTTCGCGTAGTCAAAATCGGGATCTCCTGCGGCATGCTCCCCTTTGTTGATATATTCCGTGATATTTTCGGAAATGTAGCGGTAGAACATGGTGCCGAGAACGTATTGTTTGAAGTCCCACGCGTCCACGCCGCCTGCATGAACGAGGTCGGTCGCCGCGTTCCAGATCATCTTGTGCAGTTCCGCCCGCTCCTGCTCTTTTCTTGTATCAGCCATAAATTCCTCCTGTTGCAATCTATTATAACATATCAAATATGACAATGGTAGTCATGTTTGAAAAAAATTTTGCCGACTCATAAATACCACACGGGAATTTGTACAATATTCTCGCGCAAAACCCCGGGTTGCGGGCACAAACAGAGAATCGCGCCCGCGCCACGCTTCTTGTTTTCTATTTTGTCGAGCACGGTGAACGCCGCGGTTTCATCGGAAGTTACCTTTGCTCCTTGCTTGATTTCAATGGGATAGAGTACGCCGTTCTCCTCAATGATAAGGTCGATTTCGCTCTCCGCGTCCACTTCCTTGCCGTCTTTCAGTACTTTCTTTTTATCTTTTCCACGATAGTAGGAGACGCAGTAGCGGTAGTCAATGCCGCTGTTCGAGTACGCTTTCAAAATTTCGGAGACGACGAACGTTTCAAAGAACGCGCCGCTCATCGCACCCACGGCAAGTGTTTCGGGTGTGAGCCAGCGGGTGAGGTATGCGGCAAGTCCCGTATCTCTGAAATAGAGTTTGGGCGTCTTGATCGCACGTTTCAGCACCGACGAAGTGTACGGTTCAAGCAAATAGATGATGCCCGACGCTTCCAAAATGGAGATCCAATTTTTGACCGTTCCTTGATCCTTGCCGATTTCGTCTGCTATATTGGAATAGTTGAGCATCTGCCCCGTGCGCGCGGCAACGGCGACCATAAACTTGCGGAAGTCGTCCAAATTCTGCACAGCGGAGAGGCTTCTCACGTCCCGCTCCAAATAGGTCTTTACATAACTTGCGTAGAACGTTCCCCAATCGACGTCACGGTTTTGAAGTTCGGGGTAGCTCCCGCGGTGAATGATTTCCCAAATGTTCTTCGGCGGCTTTGCCGTCTTGCCGCGTTCTCTCACATATTCCATTGTAGGAAGGAATGGCTTGTTGAAGCTATCGCCCATGATCTCACGCAGAGAGAGTCCGCAAAGTTCTATAATGCCGACTCTGCCCGAGAGCGACTCGGAGACGTTCTTCATGAGCTCAAATGGTTGCGAACCCGAAAGGCAGAAAAGCCCGCGCTCGTCCGCTTCATCGCATTTGATCTTGATATAGCGGAAAAGATCACACGCTCGCTGCACTTCATCATAAATCACGGGCGGGTCGTTGAGCATGAGAAAAGTTTCGGGATTTTCCCGCGCCTGTTCCTCGATGAAGGGGTCGTCGAAGGAGACGTACTTTTTATCGGGAAACAGCTTTTTGAGCATGGTCGATTTGCCCGTCTGCCGCGCTCCCGTCACCAAGATACATTTGAAAGTGCCGTCGCTCTTTTGTACGATTTCCTCAATGCTTCGACGAATATATTTCATACCAACTCCAAGAAAGAAATATGACTAATCTCGAATTTGTTTCGAGATTAGTCATATTGTACACCATTGCGAGCACTTTGTCAATACCTAAATGTGTCGAAATATGAACAGCGGCGGGAAATTCGAAAATTTTCCGCTTCGCGCGGCTTTTTCCCGCGGGTGCGCAGGGGGAGGGCGGTCATTTTTGGCGGATGAGGTCGAGAATGGTCGCGATCGCGGCGTTCACGTCGTCCCCCACTTCGACCTCCACGTCGCACACTTCGCTGTTGCGGTATTCGAAGTCGAGCGACATGATGCGCCGCGTCTTGTCGTCAAGGTCGATGTCGCGGCTGATGATGCTCTTGATGGCGTCCGCGCGGTCCCTGCGCGTAAAGACGAGCATGGCGCGCCGTCTGTACAGATTTTTCAGGGTGATCGCGCCGCAGATGTCGATGGGAATGACTGCAATGTGTCCCCTCTCCACGATGGGCGAGATGTCCTTTTCGGAAGTGCCGAAGTGGTAGCCGCTGTACACCGTCGTCTCGATATAGCTGCCCGCGTTCTTCTCCCTGATGAACTGTTCCTCGCTGATGAAGCGGTACGATTCTTGCCCCTCCGTTCTGCGGCGGGGGCGGGTGGTGGAAGTGAGCGGCTTCTCGAAGCCTTCGAGCATGGTGAGCCCGTTTGCGATCTCCGTCTTGGAGGAGCCCGACGGCCCGACGAGGCAGAGGACGCCGCCGTCCGAGAGCTTCGGGAAGTCCTCGGAGAACGAGCTGCGCACCATCTCGCAAAAATGCAGGAAGTCGTCGTAGCTGTTCACGGAGAGAAGGCCCGAGAGACCCGAATTCCACGGCTTGCGGAAAAGCACGGGATAGGCCGCCCGCGAGCTCGAAATGTTGTGGGCGCCGTCGTCGAGCATGATATCGAGGGAGATCACGTCCTTCCTCGTGCCCATCATGATATTTTCGGACGGGATCTCGGGGAAGTCCGCGATGAGCCGTTCCGCTCTCGCGCTCATACAGCATGCGGGCACCGCGGTGATGAAGAACACGTCCGCGATCTCGGAGAGCTTCTGCACGAACTCCTGCGCGCCCTCGGTGACGGGCTGCGTGCGCACGAACTCGGGGTCGCGGTAGAGCTTGATCCGCTCGTCCGCATGGCGGTGGCCGCCGCCCCACGTCTTGATATCCTCCACCCGCAGCGGTTCTTCGTCGGGATGGCGGCTGTTGATGATGGAGACGGCATAGGAGTTGCATTCATAGAGAGTATCGTCGACGTCGAGGCCGACGCGGATACGGTATTTTTTCATGATCCACCTCAAAAGTCATTATACAAGATGAAGCGCGCTTTGTCAAGTCCGCCGCTCCATAATTCCTTTAAGATTGCGTTTCTTCAAGCCCGCGCCTTGACAATGCGTCCGAGATATGGTATACTATCCCCGTAATATATTGTATAAGGAGAATCTTCATGTTTCAGGAGGCTTTGGAGCTGATCAAGGCGTATGACAGGATCGTCATTCACCGCCACTCCCACCCCGACGGGGACGCGCTCGGCAGCCAGATGGGGCTCGCGCAGCTCATCAAGGACAATTTCCCCCAAAAAGAGGTCTACATGGTCGGGGACGAGCCCGCCCGTCTCCCCTTTATGGACGTCACGATGGACGAGATCCCCGACGAATTCTACAAGACGGCGCTCGCGGTCATTCTCGACTGCGGTTCCTCCCGCATGATCTGCGACGAACGGTACAAGACCGCGGCAAAGACGCTGCGCTTCGACCACCATCTGTTTGCGGAGAAGATCGCGGACGTCGAAGTCGTCGAGAGCACCTACGAGAGTGCGGCGGGGCTCGTCGCAATGTTTGCGAAGGAGTGCGGGCTCAAACTCTCCCCCGCCTCCGCCACTTCCCTCTACATGGGCATCGTGACAGACAGCGGCAGGTTCCTCTTCGATTCGACCACCGCGCGCACCTTCGAACTCGCGGCGTTCCTTCTCTCCCAACCCGTCGACCTCAACGCCCTCTACTACGACCTGTATGCGGAGGAATTTTCCGAGATCATCGAGAAGGCGGACAACATGCATAAGATCAAATTCACCGGGCACAACGTCGCCTATATCTACACGGCGCGCGAAGAGCTCCCCGTGAGAGAGGACAGCGCGGCGGTGACGTCCTCGGGTCTCGTGGGGCTGATGCACGATATCAAGGGCGTGTTCGTCTGGGTCAACTTCACCGAGGCGGACGACGGCGTGCACTGCGAGCTGCGCTCCAACCGGTTCAATATCAATCCCGTTGCCGTGAAGTACGGCGGGGGCGGGCACAAGAAGGCGAGCGGCTGCGTCGTTCCCGACAAGGAGACGGCAATGCTCCTGCTCGCCGACCTCGACAAACTTGCTGCGGAGGGTGTATGAACGAACAGACCAAACAGATCATTTTAGAGAAGATCGAGGCGTACCAAACGATCATCGTCTCCCGCCATATCCGTCCCGACGGCGACGCGGTCGGCTCCACCAAAGGGCTCGTCAAGATCCTCAAAGACAGCTTCCCCGCAAAGGATATCTACCTCGTCAACGAGGACTACTCCGACTACCTCGCTTTTTGCGGAGGTGAGGACTGTGTTTCGGACATGGTATATGCGGACGCGCTCCTCATCGTCATTGACACGGGCACGCGGGACCGCATTTCCAACAGCAAATTCCGCCTTGCGAAGGAGATCGTGAAGATCGACCACCATATCGAGGCCGACCCCTACGGCGACGTGAATTGGGTCGAGGACTTCCGCTCCTCCGCGTGCGAGATGATCGCCGATTTCGCCTTCACGTTCAAAGAGAAACTCTGCCTTTCGCGTGAGGCGGCGACGTATATCTACCTCGGCATGGTGACGGACAGCGACCGTTTCCGCTTCGAAGGGGTCACGGGGGACACCATGCGCCTTGCGGGGGCCCTGCTCGACTGCGGCGTCGACACCGAGGCGCTCTTCTCCAACCTCTATGTGGACGACTTCCGCACCCTCCGCCTCAAATCCTTCGTCTATGACCATATCCGCATCACGGAAAACGGCGTAGCGTATATCTATATGAGCAAGGAGATACAGGAGCAGTTCGGCCTCACCCTCGAGGCGGCGAGCGCGGTCGTGGGAGACCTCTCCAAGATCCGCGGCAGCCTCATCTGGGTCGCGTTCATCGACAATACCAAGAAGGGAAATATCCGCGTGCGGCTCCGTTCGCGCTTCCTCGGGATCAACGACCTCGCCATCAAGTACCACGGCGGCGGGCACAATATGGCGGCGGGCGCGACCGTGTTTTCCGTCGAGGAAATGTACGCGCTCATCGGGGACGCAGATAAGCTCCTCGGGGAATACAAATCCACGCATGAGGGGTGGCTATGAGGATTTTGCTTGTCAACGACGACGGGATCGAGGCCGAAGGGCTGCGCTATCTCGTGGATTGGGCAAAGACGAAGGGCGAGGTCTGCGTGTTCGCGCCCAAGACGCAACAGAGCGCGAAGAGCCTCTCCATTCAGATCCATGACAATTACGCCGTCAAGCGGGAAGATCTGTTCGGCGGGATCGAAGCGTATAGCGTGGATTCCACCCCTGCCGACTGCGTGCGCATCGCCATTCTCGGCATGAAGAAGAAGTTCGACCTCGTGATCTCGGGCATCAACAACGGGCCCAATCTCGGCGCGGATATCCACTACTCCGGCACCGTGGGCGCGTGCTATGAGGCCGCTCTCTCGGGCGTAAAGGCGATGGCCGTTTCCGCGGCGTTCCAATCATTCGGAAATGCGGTGAAGAACCTCGACAGGGTGTATTCCGAGATCATGCGGCGCAGAATGTTCGACTTCGCCGAGATCTTGAACGTCAACTTCCCCGAAGAGGGCGATGAGATTCTCATCACGAAGATGGGACCCGCCATTTATAGCGATTCTTTTGAATTTCTCGATGACGGCATGGTGAAGCCGTGCCTGATCTGCCTCTACGGCGGCACGCGCAATTTAGAGCTCGATACGGACGCGGTCATGACGGGGCATATCTCCGTGACCCCCCTCCGCTCCGACCTGACCGACCCCGCGGCCTTTGAACTGATCACCAAAAAAATCGGGTGAGAAAAGGCCTTACTTGGCTCCACCTTTGGGGAGAGCTACGCCCCACCCCCCTACCCCCCTCCCACGGAGGGGGCAAGCAATCCCAACGGGCGAGCAAAGAAAGGCTCCTCCCGAGGAGGAGCTGTCGAGCGTTAGCGAGACTGAGGTGGGTACGATTTTAATGTCGACCTTATTTAGAATCCGCCCCACCCCCCCTATCCCCCTCCCACGGAGGAGGCAAGCAATCCCAACGAGCGAACAAAGAAAGGCGCCTCCCGAGGAGGAGCTGTCACAAAGTGACTGAGGTGGGTACGATTTTAATTACGTCGACCTTATTGTAAAATTCATAATGATTCTGTGAAAAGAGAATAGTATGTACGGCACAAGTAATAAAAAACTAACGCCAAATGCACGAACATTGCGAAAAAATATGACCAAAGAAGAGCGCAGACTATGGTATGACTTTCTACGGACATTGCCGTGCAAAGTACACCGCCAATATATCATAGGCTCATACATTGTCGACTTTTACTGTGCAAGTGCGCGGCTTGTCATTGAACTCGACGGTGCGCAACATTTTGAAGACGAAGCAAAAAGTTATGATGCCGAACGAGACAGCTTTCTTCGCTCAAATGGCATAACTGTGCTCCGATATTCCAATCTTGAATTGAATCGTAATTTTAAGGGTGTCTGCGAAGACATTTGGAATCACCTGCCTACTTCTTTTGCAACGTGAGGAAAGCTGTGAGCATAATTAAAATCCGCCCCACCCCCCTACCCCCCCTCCCACGGAGGGGGCAAGCAATCCCAACGGGCGAGCAAAGAAAGGCTCCTCCTCGGGAGGAGCTGTCGAGCGTTAGCGAGACTGAGGTGGGTACGATTTTAACGTCGACCTTGTTTAGAATCCGCCCCACCCCCCTACCCCCCTCCCACGGAGGGGGCAAGCAATCGGCGGGACGTGAAAACAAAAAAGCAGCACTTACGAAGAAGTGCTGCTTTTTTGTGTCAGAACTGATACGCAATAGACTTGTTAATCCATACGTATTCGTTAGTCCGTCGTGCCCCAATAGGAAACACTCGAGAGAACTACAAACCCGTTATCGCTCACATTCGTCTTGCAATCAATCACGATGCGATAGAACTTGTTTGCCGCAGGGGTGTCAATCACAAATTCATTTTCACCGGTCTTGATGTTAAGGCTCATCTCTGTGGGATTGGTGAACTCATTGGTATCGGCGATCTGAAGCTTGAAAGAATTGACATTGTCCGCCATGTAATTCTTAGACGTAGAATCGATCGTCACGATGACCTTCGAAATCTTTGCGGCCAACGCAGCTTTCGTGGTGATCGTGCCAACAACAGCACTGGTCTTGTGCCCCGTCTTAATGAAATTCCAACCGTTCCTATTGTTGTTGAAATTGTTGATGACCCAAGTGTAGCTTCCGCGCGTTGCTTCCCATTCCGAGGTGTAGCTACTCACACTCGTATCACCCGCCTTAGCAGTTGCATCCGCAAAACCGAGCGAAGCGATCTCCTCTGCAGCCTTTTCGTTCTCACCGATCGTCTCGACCTTGATTGTGACGTTGCCGTTCAGCGTGAACTTATAGGTGCCTTCCGTTGCCTCGATTTCCTTATCGTAGGCTTTGACGGAAGCGATCTTCTTGCCGGCATCAGCTTGAATGGTGAAAGAAATTTCTGTACCATTCACAGCCTTGTTGGTCGAAGGTAAACCGGAGATGGTTGCGCCCGTGACCTCTGTGGAAATCTCGGATTCGCCGCGCGTGCAGCTCAAGACTGTCGGATAAACGTCATCTTTTCCGGAAAACTCGATCGTGCCGGGTTCGCTATGTCCAAAGAGCGTGATGTAGCCGCTCATGACAACAGTATCATTCTGCCCGAGAATGGTCTCTTTTGTGCTAAGATTGAGCGAGTATACGAGGATCACCTTTTGAGAATTGGTGAGGTCTTGGAGATAAACATTCTGATAGTACTCAGAATCATTCGACCCCTGCTTCCTATCTCCGATTGCGGTGATTTTACCCGTCATGTAGACGATCTGTTTCGTCCAAGAGCTGAGCGACGTGCACTCTTCTGCTGCGAGCGCGAGAGCTTCTTCAACGGAAAGCGGAGCCGCCGCCGAACCGTATTTCTCATCATCGTGAACGTCGGGCTCGGGCTCGGGATCGGGCGTAGGATCGACAGTGCCGCCCTTCCCGTAGGTGCCGAGAACTGCCAACCAGTTGGACGCGACATACTTTGAGTAATCCCCGCCTCCGACCGTTGTATAGCTGCCGTTTGTACCGAGGAAATACTTGCTCCCACTGATCTCCATTGTAAAGATATTGTATTGGGAATCCCACTTCCAAACACTGCCGGCGGTCTGAGAAGTTTTATAGACCGCATTGACATGCGTGCCACTGAGCTCGATCTCGATGTATTTGCCATCCAGTACCATCGTCCAACCGGCATCGTTGCTACCCGCAAGGGTCACTTTCTTTGCGCTTTCGATGTCGGTGGTCGTTGCCATATAGTAGCCGGTCATCGCGCCGGTGAGATAGTGATATTCCCCATCCTGCGCCTTCATGCCCATGTAGTAATCGCTACCTGCCGCGGGAGCCGTGATGGGCGAGAAAGGCTCGGGTGCCAAGATCGTGACTTTGAGGTCGACGTTGTCGGTCTCTTTGCCGACGGTGAGCGTCGCTTTGATCGTGATCTCGGTGTCGGTTTCGGGGAGTTTGAGAACAGTGAGCTTGCCGCCCTCGATCTTGACGAGATCGGTCGTGCCCTGAAGTTCATAGGTGACGGAAGCCTCGCCCTGCGTTGCGGGGAGTTCGACTTCTGCGCCGACGGCGTCAAGAGACGTCTTGGAGAGCTTGAGCGCGGTTTTCGCGTCTGCGAGCTTCTCGGCATCCGTCTTGGGGGTCGTCGTGCCGCCCTCGAAAGTAACAACGATACCGAAAATGAATGCGCGCAGATTCGAAGTGATTTTGATTTCCTTCGCGGGAGCCGTAAGCTCGAAGGTGTAGAGTGCCTTTTCCGAACCGGACATTGTTTGTGCGGTTCCGTCGTTGACTGCGAGCGTATCGCTCTTGCCGGGCCAACCTTGCGCCATGATGACGACCTTCGTAACGTTCTTGGCAAACGTGAGCGTAATGGTCGCGCCTACTTTGCTCGTACCAAGTTTGAGCATGCCGCCCGCGTTCTCATAGTCGCCGCCGCCGGTGCCATTTCCCTTATAGACCTTTTCCGTAACAGCGGCTGCGGTAAGGTCGGCGGATTCGGTGAATCCCTTGAAATAATCCGTCGCATCGCCCGAGGTGATCTCGGTGCCCTTTTCGGTGACGGAGGAGAAATCAAGTTTCACATCGCCATCGGGAAGTTTTACTTCTTCGCTCGGGGTGGGAGGAGTGACTGTGCCGGTGTAGGTACCGATCTTGCCGATATACTCATCTTCGCCGTCGATGAAGGAGATCTTGGCGGAGTTGAACGTATTGTAATCGCCATACGTCCCCATGAAGTAGGTCTCGCCGCCCTCTTCCATCGTAAACACGGAGTATTGCGCATTCCAAATCCATACCTTGCCCTCGGTCTGCGCGTCTTTGAGCATAATGTTGACGTAGGTCTTGCCCGAAGTATTGGGCTCGCTGGTCTCAAATTCAATATACTTGCCGTTGGTCACGAGCGTCCAGCCGTCGCCGGAGGGCGCGAGGGTCACTTTGGCAGCTTTGGAGATATCGGTGGTCGTTCCGAGATAATTGCCGCTCTTCGCGCCCGTGGAGTAGTACCACTCACCTTTGATATCCATTGCGAGGTAGTAATCGCTACCTGCTGCGGGAGCGGTGATGGGCGTGAAGCCTTCGAGCGCGGCGCCTTCTGCCTTGATGGTGATGGTGACGGTTTTCGTGTTGTTCGTCACGGCCTCGGTGCCGCAGGTGGCGGTGACGGTGGCGGTGACGGTCACGTCTTCCGCGGGAAGCGCGTCGACGTTGATCTTGTTGTCCGTGATCGTGTAGGTCTTATTTTCGGTCGCCCAAGTAAACGTGACGTCCTTTTCGGTGGAAGCGGGAAGCTCGGTTTCGCCCGCTTTGGTGACGATGAAGGTATCGGAGAGATCGCTGAGCGCGTCCGTGACCTTCTGCTGAGGGGTCCTCTCGTCGACGCCGGGGACGAACGCTACGACAGAGCCGCCCTGCGTGAATTCCTTTGTACCGTTATAGTCGAGAAGTTCGCCGTTGACCGTAGCGGTCCCGCCGACTTCAACTTCTGCATAGTAGCTGCCCTTTACGCGGAACGCCGTGACGATCTTACCCTCAACGGTCATCTCAAATGTGGCGTTTTTGAAAGTCGCCGTATCGATCTCAGTGACTTTGGTGACAACGCCCGTAAGCGAATAGGTGCCGGGGAGAGATTGATCCTTTTCGAGCGCGAAGAGCGCGTCGACGATCTCTTTCGCCGAGTAGGTGTATCCGCATTCGCAGACGTTGAGCTTGGGCGTGCAGGCTTCCGTCTTGGTGTTCACGTCGCAACCCTCTGCCGTGCAGGTAGCGGTATGCGTCCATGTACCCTCGACGTGCTGGTACGTCCAATTATGAACGTGCTCGTCGGGGTCGCGCTCGATCGCTTCCACGTCGATGGAAGTCAAGCGGCACTGGCCTGCCGTCGTCTTGAAGGTGACGACGTCGAGCGGGGTCTCGAAATCGACGCTGATCGTGAGACCGTCCTCCGAAACGGCGACTTCGCCCTTGATGGGAAGATCGGAGTTCTCGAGGCTCGTTTTGAGAAATTCGGGATAATTGTCGTCACTAATCGCAGACGCGCTGTGGAAGTCGATATGGATGATCTTTGCGTTCTCCATTTCGATTTTCACCGTCGTGTTCTTGTAGAGACGGATGGGAATATAGTCCGCAAGGTTGCCCGAGTTGGTGAGCGTGACGCCGTTCTGCTGCCAGACCTGCTCGTTGTTGTCCGTATCCAACGTCGTGCGGTTCGCCGCCGCCGAGAGGTCGAGGGAAGCGGTGATGGAATCCTCAGAGGATTTCTTGGGGATCTTGTGGCCGTAATCGGCGGTCTTGGTCACTTTGCCCACGGTAATGGAAGCGGTGAGCGTGTATTCAATGTCGAACGTGGCGCGGGTGATATCGACCGTGTAGCGGGCGCTTGTATCCGCCACGGTGCCGATCTTCACATACTGCCCGATATTTTCCGTCTCGGACGTGACCGACCAATTGACGGCGTAGAAGTCGTCCCCCACTTTGGTCTGTGAGAGGATGAGGTAATCTTCGGGCGTCTCATAGTCCTTTACTTTGCCTTCACTGTCGAGGTAGATGCCGTTGAGCATCGTGATACCCGACTGCGCGATCTCTTCGTCGCTCGGACCCGTCTTTTTCTCGTCGTCGTTACAAGCAGCGAGCCCGACGCAAAAAGCGGTAGCCATGACGCATGAGAGTGCACCGATCAGCCATTTGTTCTTCATACTTCCAACTCCTTTATAAAAATTTTATTTTTTTTTGAGGTCAAGATACGCTCGCCCCGAGGGGGCTCGGTATGAGGGGCGGAACCTGTGAGTTCTTCCCGTGTGGGGTTTTTTCTTTTGAACAAGATACGCTCGCCCCGAGGGG
>CANQTD010000008.1 GCA_947626685.1 uncultured Clostridia bacterium
ATCGTCATCGTAATGGCTCTTATTGCAAGCATAACCTTGATTTTGATTGCAGGTCTTATCGATATGGCGGTATGGTTAAAAATTACTTCTATCGTAATTGCGGTGATTTTGTTGGTGTGTGGGATTACCGTTGCAATCTTACTCGATAGAGATGCGGGCGCTTTTGAGTGTCCGCACTGCGGCGAGCGGTTTGTTCCGACTGCCACCGCGTATGTGTTTGCAATGCACGGGATTACTTGGAGAAGATTGCGCTGTCCTAAATGCCACAAAAAGGGATTTTGTAAGAAAAGATTGAGCCGAGAAAATGAAGAATGAAAAATAGAAAACCCCGCCGACGGAGCAAAATGCTCTGTCGGCGGGGTTTATAATGAAATCTTTGGCGTGATACCCGCCTCGCTTGATTTTTGTCCCTGTTTATGGTACAATTACAGCGATAAACAGGAATTTAGCGGAGCAAAACACCAAAAGAAATGGAAGTGAAAAATTTACTCGGCGCGAAAAACAGGGACGAATTTCGGGCATGGCTTGAAGATAACCACGCAACAGAAAGCGAATGTTGGGCGGTTGTAAAGCGCGGCAGACCGCTGAGCGGCGACACTTTTTGGTATGTGGATGCTGTTGAGGAAGCGTTGTGTTTCGGTTGGATAGACAGTACGACCAAAAAATTATCAAACGGCGTTACGGCTCAAAAATTTGCGCCGCGCAAAAAAGGGAGTTTGTGGTCGGAACTTAACAAAGAGCGATGCCGCAGAATGGAAAGGCTCGGCAAAATGACGGATGCGGGGCGCACCGTTCTTCCCGACATGTCCGAAAGCGGTTTTGTAATAGACGAAGCCATTTTGAAAGCATTGCAATCGGACGGAGAAGTATGGTCGAATTTCCAAAAATTCCCTGATTTATATAAAAGAGTTCGGATTGATACCATTCAAATCAAAAAGAAAATACCCGTTTTATTTCAAAGTCGATTGGAAAAATTCATTTGTAATACTCGGCAGGGCATTATGTATGGCGAATGGAATGACGGCGGAAGATTGCTATATTAGATTTCAATTTGGAGAAGTACAAGGAAGGCGAGGGCCGTTTGTCCTCGTCTTTTGCATAGAAAAAGACCAACCTAACTCGGTTCGAATTAGGTTGGTCGTGGTGCCGGTGATCGGGGTCGAACCGATACGGTATCACTACCACAGGATTTTGAGTCCAGCGCGTCTGCCAATTCCACCACACCGGCATGTTTATCCTTATTATATCCGAAGAGAAGCAAAATTGCAAGTGTTTTTCGGCCGTAACGGGAAATTTACCGAAAACGCGTTACTTCGTGATCTTGGCGACGAAGAACCCTTCGTAGAGCTGCGTAGGCATAACGGCGACGGTCCCCTCCCGCGAGGGAAGGGTGGGGATCCCCTCGAAAGGCGCGATGGGAACGAGCCCGGCTTTCATTTCGGGCAGAACGCGCGCGAGCAGGAGTTCGTTTTCCTCCTTCAAAACCGAACAGGTCGAATAGACGAGCATTCCCCCCTTTTTCAGCAGCTTCAACGCCTTTTTGAGCAATCTCTCCTGCATCCGCACGCATTTTTCGAGGTATTTTTGCGAAAATCGGATCGGATTCGACGGCGAGGCCGTGCCCGTTCCCGTGCAGGGTGCGTCGAGCAGGATCTTGTCAAAGGAGAGAAAGTCGTCGAGTTCGGCGGCGTCGCAGCGCATGGCGCTAACGCGGGACGCCCCCTGTCTTTCGAGATTGAATTTCAATCTTTCGAAGCGGATCTTATCCCGCTCGCAGGCGGTGACGAGGGCTTTGCCGCCGGAGAGAGAAAGGAGCTGGGTGGTCTTTCCCCCGGGCGCGGCGGTCATATCGAGAATGCTCTCCCCCGCTTTCGGTTCGAGGTAGAGGGGCGGTAGCATGGAGGAAAGGCTCTGCATGTAGATCTTTCCCTCGCGGAAGAGCGCGGTCTCCTGAAGGGCCGCCTCCCGCTCCCCTCTCAAAACGAATGCCGCCTCGTACCACGGAACGCGTTCAAGCTCAAACCCCGATAATGCAAAAAGCACTTCGGAGACGGTGGTCTTCAAAGTGTTTGCACGGAAAGTGACGGGGCGGTCCGAAGAGAACCCCGTCCTGATGTTTTCTGCTGTCTCCGCGCCGTACGAACGGGCGCAGAGCGCGTACAACTCTTCCATCAGCCGATGAGCGTGAGCCACTCCTTGATGTCGTTTTCAGACGTCTGCTGGATGCGGTCCTCGAAGAGCACGCTGAGCACGGGAGCGACCTCCGCGCCTTTGAGCGCCTTTCTGAAATCGCTGGGCGTATGGCCGAGCGTGCCGCCGTTCGTGGCGAAAGGATAGACCTTTTTGCCAGTCCAGTCCAACGATCTCATGAAAGTTTTCATTGCGGGAGCGAACGACGACCACCACACGGGAGTGCCGAGAATGACGGCGTCGTATTTATCGAGATTGACGCGGAACGGATAGAGTTGGGGAACATATCCGACTTTGACTTCCTGCTTTGCGAGACCGAGAAGGACATCGTAATCGTCGGGATATGTTTTTACGGTGCGGACTTCCAAAATATCTGCTTTGAGATTTCTCGCGATGCGGCGGGCAACGGCGCGTGTATTTCCACTGTGCGAATAGTAAACAACCAAAATTTTCATCTTTTTCTCCTCCGTCGCATTCATTATATCATACTTTTAAGAAATTGTAAATATTTGGAATGAAATTTTTTGGCGATTTTTCCAAAAATTTTGTGCGGTAGACATAAAATCCCGCGACCATGTCGCGGGATTTACCTATACATAAGAGGTCAAGGCATTTTTCATCGTCTTAGACGATCGGCTCCGTTTTTGCGCTTACGGGCTCTTCCGTAACTGTAAAAACGCGGCTTTTTTTCGTAAAAAATCAGAAGAACGTCGCGACTTCTTCCTCGGGCGGCTGCGCATATTCGAGCGCGCTCGCTTTCAGAACGGGACCCTTTTGCCCGTAGATGGAATGGTAGGCGATGTCGATGCGGGCCGTGACCGTGACCCAATCGCGCGTTCTGAGCGGGAGCGGGGAGGCATGCAGACAGACGAGCCCGCTGTATTGGATATCCGCCTCGCAGCACGTCATGATATGGCGGCCTATGACGATCGTTCCCTTCTTCATCGACTTGTCGACGGCGACGAGCCCCTTGAAGCGCACCACTTTCCCCCTGTACTTTTCCGTCTCCTCCGCAAGGTCGCGGTAAAAGAAGGCAAAATCGCGGTCCTCGATCTCGATGATAGGCGCGTCGATATCGAAGGGAAGCGGATCGACGATCTCGTCGTACACGGCCTGCCCGTTCTCGTACTCATAGACGATATTCGGCCGCCGCGTCATGGCGCGCACCGTTTTGTGGAATTCTTCCTGCGAAAAGCGGTCGCTGAAACGGTTGAAAACGGCCATGTCGCAAAACTGCAATTTGTCGTAGACGAGTTGGCGCATGTTTTTGTTGTAGGACAAAAACGTCGGGGATTCGAAAAAGGTCATGACCTGCGCGATCAGCCAGCCGTCGGGCATAGCCTCGAACAGCTGTTGGACGAGAAGCATTCCGTTGTACTCCACCACGACGCGCTCGGGCTTGAACTTTTTTTGGATCCTGCCGAGCGTCTCCGCGTTGAGATCTTCCTGCGAAACGTGCTCGATCGTGAAATTTTCCACGGCAAAGCGGGAAGGATCGTATTCCTCCTCCCCCTCTTCGCACACGAGGAGCAGCGTGCGCTCATGGCGGTCGTCGAACCGCTCGTCCTCAAACGTCTCCTGAATGAATTTCGTTTTCCCGGAATCGAGGAAGCCGAGAAAGAGATAAACGGGGATCTCCTGCATAGCTTATCCCAAGAACAAAGATTTGAGCGCGTCCTCGCGCAGCCCGCAGCCGATCACGCAGAGCCTGCCCGTCACGGCGGGAGAGCCGGTGCGGATGTCCGTCTCCCCGGGGACAAAGTCGAAATAGAGCCAGCCGCCCTCTCCGTCCACGATCCCCTTCGCGCGCAGGATCTGGCCGTATTCGCCGCTGTCGAGCGCGGAAAGAGCCGCCGAAAGCCCCTCTTTCGTGAACTTTTTCGCCGTCTCCGTGCCCCAGCTCGAAAAGATCTCGTCCGCATGGTGATGGTGGCATTCGCAATCGGGATCGTCGCACTCTTCCCCATCCTCATGGTGGTGATGGTGATGATGCTCATGTTCGTCATCGTCCTCATCGTGATGATGGTGTTCATGCTCGTGCTCGTCATCGTCCTCGTCGTGATGATGATGGTGTTCGTGCGCGTGCTCATGGGCCTCCCGCGCGAGTTTTTCGAGCTCGGCCTGCATGCTCTCCGTCTGCTCGATCGCCGCGAGGATCTCCTTTCCGCCGAGGTCGTCCCAATCGGTGGTGACGATCGTGACTTTGGTGTGCTCTTTCAAAAGGGCGACGGCCTCTTCCACCTTCTTCGCGTCCGAGGTGTGCGAGAGCACGATACAGCTTGCGTTTTCCACTTGGTCGAGGAAGAACTCCCCGAAATTTTTGAGATAGACGCGGCACTTTTTCGCGTCTACGACGGTGCAGAACGCATTCAGCTTGCTGTCGGGAACGTTGGCGCGGCGGACGGCCTTGATGACGTCGGAGAGCTTTCCGACGCCGGACGGTTCGATCACGATGCGCTCGGGCGCGAACCGCTCCGCAACTTCGCAGAGAGCTTTGGAGAAATCCCCCACGAGGGAGCAGCAGATGCAGCCCGAGTTCATCTCGGTGATCTCGATGCCGGCGTCGCGGAGGAACCCGCCGTCTACGCCGATCTCGCCGAACTCATTCTCGATGAGCACGATCTTCTCGCCGCTGTACGCTTCCTTGATGAGTTTTTTGATGAGCGTTGTCTTTCCCGCGCCCAAAAAGCCGGAAAAAATATCGATTTTGATCATGTTTCTGCCTTCTATTATGTCCTACGATAAGGTTTTTTTTTACGTTTTCTGTCCCGAAACAGAAGCGGGCGGGGAGCAATTTAAGATTCGCTCGCTTCGCTCGGAATGAGGACGTGCTTCACGGTACTTGCTTGTCTGCAGAAGCGACCGCGAGGATGCGCTCCGTTTATGCACAGAGCGCGTTTCCTCACGACGTTTCTTTTCGAAGCAACGCGAGCAAAGAAACGCGTGAAACTTATATCGCCCAATTTCCGTCCTTGAAGATCTGCACGCGCTCGCCGTTCTTCGTAATGCCGACGATCTCGAGATCTTTGCTTCCGATCATGAAATCGACGTGGATCATGCTGTCGTTGATGCCCTTCTCGCGGATCTCGCCGAGCGTGAGATCTTCGTACCCTTTCAGGCACTCGTTGAACCCTCTGCCGAGCGCGAGGTGGCAGCTCGCATTCTCATCGAACAGCGTGTTGTAGTAGAGGATGCCCTGATTGTTGATGGGAGAATCGTAGGCGATGAGCGCGCACTCGCCGAGCATTTTTGCGCCTTCGTCCATCGAGATCATCTTTTCGAGCAGGTGCTGGTTCTTCTCCGCCTTCACCTCGACGACTTTGCCGCCTTCGAAGCGCACGGAGAAATTCTCGATGAGCTCGCCCTGATAGGAGAGCGGCTTTGTGGAGTAGACGATCCCCTCCGCTTCGCCCGCCTTCGGGGAGATGAAGATCTCTTCGGAGGGAATGTTGGGGTTGAAATACGCGCCTTCGATCGTCTCCTCTCCGCCCCCGCAGAAGCGGCTGTCGGGAATGAGGCCGACTTTGAGGTCTGTCCCGTTCGAGGACTTGTATTCGAGAGCGGTGAGTTTCAAACGGTTCAGATAGTCGCAGCGGGTCGCGAGCTCATCGTTGTGGCGCAGCCATTCGCGCACGGGATCCGCCCCGTCCGCATGGGAAGCCTCGAGAATGCAATCCCAGAGTTTATTGACCGCGGTATTGCCCAATTTGAGATCGGGGAACACCTTTTTCGCCCACGCTTCGCCGGGAACGGCCGCGATACACCACTGGTATTTGTTCTCCATCTCGTCGCGGTAAGGCTTGGTGACCTTTGTGCGGGCATGGCGGACGGCGGTGAATTTCTCCTGGTCCACGCCTGCCAGCCCGTCGGGATCGGAGGATTCGAGATAGAGCATCGCGGGGAGCTCCTTTTTGCGGAGTTCGAGCTTCTCGATCTCCCACTTCTCGAACTTTTCGAGCGAAGCCTGCTTCTGATACTTATAGTGAAGCGGAACAAGCCCCTGGTGCGACCACTCCACCGTCACTTTGCCCGCTCCCGCGCGGTAAAGCTCTTCGACGCACATTTCGACGAACTCGGGCTGGTCGAGCTCCGCCTGGATCACGACCCACTGTCCGCGCTTGACGTTGACGCCGACTTTGGCAAGAAGTTTGGCGTATCTTCTGAGTTGCATTTTGTTCATGGTTTACCTCTCAATTCGAATTTTATTTTTACGGTAGATAAAGCGCGACTTTCCCCTCGCGCAGGGTCCGTTGCACGTCGATGACGCGCTGGTTGGAAGAGCCGCGGAATTTGAGACGGATGTCTTTGAGCTCCTCGACGAACGGGCCGTCCACGAGCACGTCGAGAAGGGAAATGAGCTCCCTCGTCACCTCGCAGTTTGCGTGCGGTTCCGCGATCTCCCCCTCCGAGAACGTATAGCCCGTGTAGCACCATACCGTCTTATCGGGGAAGCGGGCGCGAAATTCCTTTATAAACGGTAAAAGTCCGCGCTGGTTGGACGGCTCGAACGGATCCCCGCCGAGGAGCGACAGCCCGGATATGTAGTATGGAGAGACCGCCTCAAAAACCTCTTCGCGAAGTTCCTCCGTGAACGGTCTGCCGTATTCGAAATCCCATGCGACGGCGTTGAAACAGTTTTTGCAGTGTCTCGTACAGCCTGAAACGAAGAGGGAGACGCGTACTCCCTCTCCGTTCGCGATATCTGTTTTCTTGATCTCCGCAATGTGCATTATAAGTGAAGAACGCGGTCTCTGATCTCCTGCGTGCGCCCCTGGTTCCAATACTGCGAGCCGATATAGCCGCAGGTACGGCGGGCGACGTTCATCTTGCTCTGGTCGCGGTTATGGCAGTGCGGGCACTCCCAGAGGAGCTTGCCGTCCTCCTCGACGATGGCAATCTCGCCGTCGTAGCCGCACACCTGGCAGTAGTCGCTCTTGGTGTTCAGCTCGGCGTACATGATATTGTCATAGATGTATTGCATCACGGCGAGCACCGCGGGGATATTGTCCTGCATGTTGGGAACTTCCACATAGGAGATCGCGCCGCCCGGCGAGAGCTGCTGGAACTCGCTCTCGAATTTGAGCTTCGTGAAGGCGTCGATATGCTCGGTGACGTGCACATGATAGCTGTTCGTGATATAATTTTTGTCGGTGACGCCCGGAATGATGCCGAACCGCTTTTGCAGGCACTTGGCGAATTTGTACGTCGTGCTCTCGAGCGGCGTTCCGTAGAGCGAGAAGTCGATATTGTGCTTCGCCTTCCACTCCTTGCACTTGTCGTTCATGTGCTGCATGACGGAGAGCGCGAACGGCTTTGCCTCCTCGTCGGTATGCGATTTGCCCGTCATATAGCGGACGCACTCATACAGCCCCGCATAGCCGAGCGAGATCGTGGAATACCCGCCGTAGAGGAGCTTGTCGATCTTTTCGCCCTTTTTAAGACGGGCGAGCGCGCCGTACTGCCAGAGAATGGGCGCGGCGTCCGAAAGCGTCCCTTTCAGGCGGTTGTGGCGGCACAAGAGGGCGCGGTAGCAGAGGTCGAGGCGTTCGTCGAAGATGCGCCAGAACTCGAGCATGTTCCCCTTCGAGGAGAGCGCGACGTCGGGAAGATTGATCGTGACGACGCCCTGGTTGAACCGTCCGTAATATTTGGGATCGCCGTTCTCGTCGACGTACGGCGTGAGGAAACTGCGGCAGCCCATACAGGTGTAGCAGTGGCCGTTGCCGTTCTTGTCGACCTTGTACTCGAGCATCTTCTTCTCGGAGATATAGTCGGGCACCATGCGCTTCGCCGTGCATTTTGCGGCGAGCACCGTGAGATCCCAAAAGCGGCTTCCCTCCCGCACATTGTCCTCTTCGAGAACGTAGATGAGCTTGGGGAAAGCGGGCGTCACCCACACCCCCGCCTCGTTCTTGACCCCCTGGATGCGCTGTTTGAGGGTCTCTTCGATGATCATGGCGAGATCTTCGCGCTCGCGTTCGCTGCGCGCTTCGCCGAGATACATGAACACGGTGACGAAGGGAGCCTGTCCGTTCGTGGTGAGCAGGGTCACGACCTGATACTGAATGGTCTGGATCCCCTTCTTGATCTCCTCGCGGAGCCGTTTTTCGGCGATCGAATTGATCCTTTCGCCGTCATAAATGCCCATTTCGGCGAGCTCCTCCGCCACTTCCGCACGGATCTTTTGGCGGCTGATATCGACGAAGGGCGCGAGGTGAGTGAGCGAGATGCTCTGCCCGCCGTATTGGTTGGACGCGACCTGCGCGATGATCTGCGTCGCGATATTGCAGGCCGTGGAGAAAGAATGCGGCTTTTCGATGAACGTCCCCGAGATGACCGTCCCGTTCTGGAGCATGTCCTCGAGGTTGACGAGGTCGCAGTTGTGCATGTGCTGGGCGAAGTAGTCCGCGTCGTGGAAGTGGATGATCCCCTCGTCATGCGCCTCGACGATGTCGGGCGGGAGCAGGATGCGGCGCGTCAGATCTTTGGAGACTTCCCCCGCCATATAGTCGCGCTGGACGGAGTTGACCGTCGGATTCTTGTTGGAATTTTCCTGTTTGACTTCCTCGTTGTTGCACTCGATGAGCGAGAGGATCTGCGCGTCTGTCGTGTTGTATTGGCGGACAAGAGAGCGGGTGTAGCGGTAGGTAATGTACTTGCGCGCCACTGCGAACGCCTTTTGGTCCATGATCTGGTTTTCTACGAAGTCCTGTATCTCCTCTACGCTGACCGCCCGGTTGAGATCTCTCGCAAGCGACGTGACGTTCGCCGCGATCGTCTCGATCTGTTCGTCTGTAAGTCCGTTTCCTTCGCTGACCTCTCTATTTGCCTTGCGGATCGCGCCGATGATCTTTTCCACATCGAAAGCGACTTCCGCACCGTTCCGTTTGATGATTTTCATTGGGCACCCCTTATCACATTTCTGTTGTAAATATGGTTCCCGATCGGGGGAAGAAAGAAGCGTTCCCTCAAGAGAGAAGGAACGCATCCATTATACTCCATTCCGTTTGCCTTGTCAAGACTTTGGCACAATATTTTGACGAAAAATTTTTTCGAAACACTATATCTTGTGGTAAAATGCCATTTTGCGCCCTTTTTTGATGTGAAACATGAGGGCGCGTTTGGTTACACGGCAGAAAATCAGACGAGGCGGTTCCCGTTGATATCGAGCGAGAAGCGGCAGTTCAAAAATTCGGCTGCCTTTCTGCACATCTGCATGCGGACGAAGTAGATCTCGAAGTAGTCCATCACCGAGCAGATCGTGGGGTCGATCTCAATATAGAGCGCGATGACCGTCGCCTCCCGTTCGACGGAAATGTACGAGCGTTCGGAGGCGAGGTTGACGCGGTCGTGGATATTTGCCTTGAACACGTCCTCGATCTTCTTCTTGACGCGGCTCTTGTGGACGTCCGCTTTGTCGGCGATGATGAGCGCGCTCGAAATATCGGAGACGGGCGAGCCGTACTGCTCGTCGTGGTTTCCGATCGCCATCATAATGTCGGCGGCGTTCCTGTAATCCATGCCGAGGCGCGTGAGAATGTTGTATGCCATGATGCCGCCGCTCTGCGCATGGTCGGCGCGGTTGACGCAGTTGCCGATATCGTGCAGATATCCCGCGATCTCCGCAAGTTTGACGCGCTCCTCGGGAGCCCCGAGCCCGCGCAGAATGTCTGCCGCCCACTTGCTCACGATGCTTGCGTGCCTTCTCGAGTGTTCCGTATATTTGCGCGCCTTGATCTGGTTCTCCGTCATCTCCATGATGGCTTCGACCTCAGGGTCTTTTTTTATGATGGAAATATCAGGGATCATTGCTTAAAACTCCGTAACTGTCAGATTGGAAAAAATTTCGTCGTATTTGGCTTTGGTGAAAGAAATGGTGCCGAACGTCGTGACCGTCGCCGTTCCCGCGGCGACGCCTGCGCGCAAGATCTCGGGCAGGCCGGCCCCCTCCTGCATCTTGACGGCGACTGCGGCGACCATGCCGTCTCCCGCGCCCACCGTGGAGTTGACCGCGACGTTGATGCTCTTGCAGTAATAATTCTTCGTGCCGTTTGTGATGATCGCGCCGTCCCTTCCCAGCGAGAGGAGAACGTTCTTCGCCCCGCGGTCGAGAAGTTCGCGGCAGCCCTGCAACATGTCGTCGCGCGTTTTCAGCTCGCGGCCGAGCGTTTCTTCGAGTTCTTCGAGATTGGGCTTGACGAGATCGACGCCCGCTTCGAGCGCGGCGAGCATCTTCGCCCCCTCGGTGTCGGCGATGCGCAGCGATCTCGGGTCGACGGCGCGGAAGATCTCGCGGTAATAGCCCGTATCCACGCCGCGGGGGAGCCCGCCCGATATGACGGTGACGTTCGACCGCGAAGAAAAGTTTCTGATCGCCTGCATGAGTTCCACGAGTTTATCGGCCCCTACCCGCTCGCCGACGTCGTTAATCTCGGTGAGCATGGAACGCTTGTCGATGAGTTTGTAATTTTCGCGGACCCTGCCGCCGTTCCAGACAAAGGAGAACGGAACGCCTTCCCTGTCGAGCGCGCGTTCGAACATGGCGCCGTTTTCGTTGTACATAAAGCCTGTCGCTTGCGCTTCGGCTCCCAGCCTCGAAACCCCGATCGCAACATTGATCGCCTTTCCGGTGAACGAGAGCGTCTTGCTCTTTACGACGTTCACCTTGCCGATGTTGAGCGAATCGAGCTCGATGGTGACGTCGACGCTCGGACTCATGCACACAGTCAATATCATTCTCTACCCTCTCGGCCGTCCGTTTTGCGCGGACGAAGAGCCGGACGGCCGGCTCAAAACAATTATATTATAAAATTTCGGTTATTTCAATGGGTTTTTGAAAAAAAACGGAATTTTTTCGCCCGAGGCGCGGAAAGCCCGTCACATGGAGATCATCTGCAACGTCTCATAGAGTTCGTAATTGAACTTCTTCTTCATGGAGACGGCCTCGATGATGTCCATATCGATGATCTCGTTCTTGTGGATGCCCACGACGCGGTTCCCGATGCCGTCTTTGAGGAGGCGGACCGCCTTGTTGCCGAACTGCGCGGCGAGCATTCTGTCTGCCATAGAGGGCGAACCGCCCCTCTGGATGTGCCCGATATTCGTGGCGCGCACGGAATAGGTCGTCACTTCCTGCAACTTTTTCGCGAATGCGTCCGCGCCCATTACGCCCTCGGCGACGACGATAATGTTGGAGTGCTTGCCGTTCGCGCGCGAACGGTTGATGCGCATCACGATATCCTCTATGTCATAGGCGATCTCGGGCACGACGATGATCTCCGCGCCCGAAGCGATGCCCGTATAGAGGGCGATATCGCCGCAGTGCCGTCCCATGACCTCCACGACGGAGATGCGCTCGTGCGAGTTCATCGTGTCGCGGAGCTTGTTGATGATGTCGAGATTGGTGTTCACGGCCGTATCGAAGCCGAGCGTATAGTCGGTGTACTGCAAATCGTTGTCGATGGTGCCGGGAATGCCGATGGTGGGAATGCCGAAGTTTTCCGTCAGGCACTTTGCGCCGCGGAACGAACCGTCGCCGCCGATGACGACGAGCCCCTCGATCCCTCTCTTTTCCAGCGTTGCGACCGCCTGTTTTTGCCCTTCCACCGTGAGCATTTCAAGACAGCGCGCCGTGCGGAGCATCGTTCCGCCCCGCTGCACGATATCCGAAACGCTGCGCATTTCCATAGGCATCATCGCGTCGTCGATGAGCCCCGCATAGCCGCGTTCGATGCCGTAAACTTCCATGCCGAAGTAAATTGCCGTGCGTACGACCGCACGGATCGCTGCGTTCATGCCGGGCGCGTCGCCGCCGCTCGTCAAAAGTCCGATTTGCTTCATAGTAACCTCCGATAGTAAACCCGTATAGCCTTGCCTATTATAACAGATTCCTCAAAAAAAGGAAAGAGTTTTTCTGCGTTTTTTCTTATTGATATTTGATTTTGTCCTCGGAGAGGAGCATGCGCAGTTCCGCCGTGAGCGCGCGCGTGAGGTTGACGGAGCAGGTGTAGCCCGTGTTTCCCTCCCGCAGGACGCGCGCCTTCGTCGTGCCCCTGTACTCCTCCAAAATGGACAAGAGCTCGGAAAGAGCGTCCTCGGAGAGCCCCCTCGCGTTCAGCCAGAGCGTTTTTTCGCGCTGTTTTTCCGCCGGGGCGGGCTCTTTCGCCCCCTCGCCGGGTTCGCGGAACTCCTCGAGGGAGTCGGCCACGATCACAGGCAGTTTCCCGGGAGAGAAGTCGATCTTCCCCGTGACGGAAACGACGGCGTCCATCCGCAGGAACGGCTTCGCCCTCTCGTATATTTTGTTAAAGACGACGCATTCTATGCTCCCATAGAGATCCTCCACCGAGATGAACGCCATCGTCGCACCCGATTTCGTATTGATCTTCTTGATGGCGGAGACGATCCCGCCCATCGAGACCTGATCGTCCGCATGGACGTTCTGGTAGGTGCGTTCCCCCGTCTCCTCGTCCTCCTCGTAGTCCGCGAGCAGGCCGCAGTTGAAATTGCAATTCGCGAAGTAGCGCGCGTACGCCATGAACGGGTGCCCGCTGACATAGACGCCGAGCACCGATTTTTCCTTCGCGAGGAGATCCATGTGCTCCCACTCGGGAATGTCGGGAAATTCGGCTTTGGGGGCCTCCTCGCGGATAATATCGCCGAACAGGGAGAGCTGCGCGCCGTTTTTCTGCTTGTCCATGCCGCTGATGCGCCGCATGAGATCTTCGTAGACGGCGGCGTACTGCGAACGCTTGTAGCCCATCGAGTCGAACGCGCCGCCGAAGATGAGCGCCTCCACCATGCGCCTGTTGAGGAACTTCGTGCACCGCATGAGGAAGTCGGAGAAATCCGCGAACTTTCCGTTCTTTTCGCGCTCTTCGATGACCTCCTCCATCGCGGAGATGCCGACGCCTTTGAGCGCGCAGAGACCGAAGCGCACCCCGTCCCCCTGCACCGAGAAATACGCCTTCGAGGAGTTGACGTCGGGCGGGTAGACCGCGATGTTCTTCTCCTTCATGTAGACGATATACTTCGCGATCTCCTCGATCTTCGTGATGCGGTTGTTGAGAACGCCCGCGAGAAATTCCTTCGGATAATATTTTTTGAGGTACGCGGTCTGGTACGCAACGACCGCATACGCCGCCGCGTGCGATTTGTTGAACGCGTAGGAAGCGAAGCTCTCCATCTGCGCGAAGAGTTTCGCCGCGACGTCGGGTTCGATCCCGTGCGCCTGACAGCCCGTGATATTCCCGCCCTTCTCGATATTGCCGTAGATGAAATTATCCCTCTGCGCCATCAGCTCGTTCAGGTGTTTCTTCGCCATCGCGCGGCGCACGAGGTCTGCCTGTCCCAAAGAGTAGCCCGCGAGATTCTGGAAGATCTGCATGACCTGCTCCTGGTAGATGATGACGCCCGACGTCTTTTCGAGGATGGGTTTGAGAAGAGGCGTCAGATACTCGATGCTCTCGGGATGTTCCCTGTTTTTCAGATAGGTCGGGATGAAATCCATCGGGCCGGGGCGGTAAAGCGAAATGCCCGCGATCAGATCTTCGAGGCAGGTCGGTCTGAGCTGTTTCATGAACCGCTTCATTCCGCCTTGTTCGAGCTGGAACACGGCGTCGCAATCGCCCTCCGAAATGAGCTCATACGCCTTCGGGTCGTTGCAGTCCTGCCCGAATTCGATCTTTCTGCCCGTGTCCTCCAATATGTAATCGCACGCTTTTTTGATATCGGTGAGCGTCGTGAGGGCGAGGAAGTCCATTTTGAGCATGCCTATGGACTCCACTTCCTTCATGTCGAACTGCGTCGTAATGTCCGCGTCGTTGCGGGAGAGCGGGACGTTGTCCGCGATGCGCTTGCGGCAAATGACGACCCCCGCCGCGTGCTTGGAGGTGTTGCGGGGCATCCCCTCCAGCTTGAGCCCCATGTCGATGACCCGTTTCAGCGTCTCGTCCGACTCGTAGATCCCGATAAATTCGCTGTTCCGCTTCGCCTCCTGGTCGGCGAGCTTCTTCTTCGCCTCGTCGTTCTTGTCGGGATCGTCTTTCGTCTCCTCCACCTTTCTCCTGCACGCCTCGATGTTCAGCCCGAGCAGTTCGCGGATGGTGGACTTCCCGTCCATGAGTTTGGTGACGCGGTCGGTCTCCGAATAGGGCACGCGCATCACCCTTCCCACGTCCTTGATGACGGCGCGGGACGCAAGCGTACCGAACGTGACGATCTGCGCGACGTTCTCTGCACCGTATCTCCTGCGGACGTAATCGATCGTCTCCTCCCGTCTCTCCGTGCAGAAATCGACGTCGAAGTCGGGCATGGAGACGCGGTCGGGATTCAGGAACCGCTCGAAGAGCAAATCGTAGCGGAGCGGATCGACGTTGGTGATGCCGATCGCATATGCGACGATGCTCCCGACGCCCGAACCTCTGCCGGGGCCGACGGGAATATCGTGCGTGCGCGACCAATTTATATAATCCCACACGATGAGATAATAGTCGGCGAACCCCATCTTGATGATGATCTCCAGCTCGTACTCCGCGCGCTTTCTGATCTCTTCGGTGACTTCGCTGTAACGGGTGGGAAGCCCCTCCCACGTCAGTTTGCGCAAAAAATCGGGCGACGGCGTGCCGTCGTCTGCGGTGTAGAGCGGGATCAGAGATTTATCGTACACGGGATCGCCGTTCTCTTTCAGCGCGAACGGCGTATCCGTCTCGGACACCTTATCCGCAATGGCGCGGGTGTTCGAGATCGCCTCGGGATAGTCCTTGAACAGTTCCGCCATCTCGTCGCCCGACTTCATGTAGAATTCGTGCGTCTGCATCTTCATGCGGGTCGGATCGTCGAGGGTGCGTTTCGTCTGGATGCACATCAGGACGTCCTGCATCTCCCAATCCTCTTTTTTGAGATAGTGGACGTCGTTGGTCGCGACGAGCGGGATCCCCGTCTCCTGCGAGATCTTCACAATCAGCGGCAGGATCATCTTCTGTTCGGGAATGCCGTGGTCCTGTATTTCGAGATAGAAATCCTCGCCGAACGCGTCGCGGAGAGAGAGCGCGAACGCCTTTGCGGCCTCATATTCCCCCGCCATGAGAAGGCGCGGGATGCGCCCCGCAAGACACGCCGAAAGGCAGATGACCCCCTCGGTGTGCTCCTTCAAGACGGTATAGTCGATGCGCGGGCGGTAGTAATAGCCGTCCACGAAGGCGAGCGAGTCGAGCTGGACGAGGTTGATATACCCCGCCTTGTTCTTGGCGAGCAGGATGAGGTGGTCCGCCTTTTGGTCGATATGTTCCCTGTAATTGTCAACGACATAGAATTCGCATCCTATGATCGCCTTGATCTTGTTCTTCTTGCACTTTTCGGCGAATTTGAGGGAAGCGTACATGTTGCCGTGGTCGGTGAGGGCGACGGCGTCGATATGGTTCTCCACGCAGTGACGGATCAGGTCGTCCACTTTGACGGCCCCGTCGAGAAGGCTGTATTCGCTATGGAGATGAAGATGCACGAAATCGGTCATAATGATCCCTTTTCTTCTGCGATCCGCATGAGACGGCGGATCCTGTGATTGAGACAGCTCTTGGAGACATGCAGCTGTTCGGCGAGCTCGGCAAGCGAGAGCGTGGGGTTTTCCAGCCTCGCTTCGAGCACGGAAAGAAGGGCGGGCGGGAGTTTTTCGGCCGTCCCGTTCCGCCGCAGGCGGTCAAACGTCACCGTCTGCGCCACGCTCGCGGTCGCCGCCCTGTCCGCATTGCCCGCCATGCAGTTTTCCACGCGGTTGCGGTTGTTGTTCTCCTCCCGGACGGCAGAGAGCTTTTCGAGCGTCCCGAGAGCGGATTCGGCCCCGACGACGGAGAGAAAATCGCAGATCGCCTCCCTGCTTTTCAGATAGACGACGCGCCGTTCGCCCCGCCCGAGGGTATTCGAAAAGATCTGGATCCTGTCGAGTGCGCCGCGGCAGGGTTCCGCGCCCCGTTCGGAGGAACCGTCAAAGACAAATTCGAGATGATACCCCGTCTTTGTCCCCTCTTTCGGAAGGGTGCAGCTTCCCCCGCCGAGAAACGCGCCTTTGACGTAGGAGAGCGCGCAGCACTCCCCTATGCCGTCGTACGGCCTGTAATCGCTGATCTCGTCGGCATATTCGAAGGCGTTCCCGCCCCGGTAGGCGAAGGTGAGCTTGTCCCGCCCGTGCTTGGGGTCGCGGACGGCCTCTGTCAGCGCCATCTGCACGCCGAACAGCTGTTCCACGATGCCGAGCAGATACCCTGCGATCTCCTCGCTCTCGCTCGTGAACGAAAAACCGTCGGGACGGTTTTTGAGACCGAATTCCCAATCCCCGCAGGTGTCGAAGATCCCTGCGAGAAGCGCGCACTTGCAGCACCGCTTTTCGGGGACGCTCCTGATGAGTTCCCGTTTGATCTCCTGTGTGAAATTCAAGCTCCACCCCGTTTTTACATGTGCTTTTTGAACTCCGCAAAGCGGAAAGAGGGAAATCTTCCGTCGATATTGTCGATGAGAGAGAGGGGGATCCCCACCCGCTCGATCTGCGCCTTCGCGAGTTCGAGATCTCCGACGCGGTCGGGAGAGTGCGCGTCCGAATTGATGATGAAACGCACGCCCGTGTTGGCGACCTCCGCGAGTTCCTCGTCTGTGAGGTGCTCCTTTTTGGAGCTGATCTCAAGGTAAGTGCCGTAGTCGCGGCAGCATTTGGCGACCTCGACGGCGTCGGCGTTGCATTGGAAATTGAGGTGCGTGATGGCGTCGACGGGGTTTCTTTCGATCGTGTTGATGTACGCCCTCGTCGTCTCGCGGATCTCGCGCTTGGTCGGCTTGATATGGAGGATCTCGCGCATCCAGCCCCCCCAGCCGAGACGGGTGTCCGCAAGGGTGTCGTAGCGGATGATGACGTGGATGCCGGCAAGAAAGAGATCGAAATTTTCGTAATCGCTCTCGGTGAAATCGCTTTTCCCCGAAACGCCGCGGATGTTGCATTCCATTCCCCTGAGCACGCGGATAGAAGTCCCCTCGTTCGCCTCCCGCACCATTTCGAGCCACTTTGCGGTCTCTTTGCGCTTCAATCCGCGCATGTGATGCGAATAGCCGTGTTCGGTGATGGCGATCTCTTTGAGACCCATCCGCTCTCCTGCCTGCGCGTTTTCGAGGGCGGACGCCTTCCCGTCAGAAAAGAACGTATGCGTATGATAATCAGCCGTAAGTTTCATATTTCCTTCTTTGCGGCAGAGCCGCTTCTTATGTAACGCTAAGGGATCCTCCTGATCTCCTCGCGGAGAAGGACGCCCGTTTTGCGGCGGACTTCCCTCTTCACAAACGCGATGAGACGGGAGATATCGTCTCCCGACGCCCCTTCGTTTACGATGAAATTCGCATGGAGCTCCGAGACGCGCGCCTTGCCGACGTTCGCGCCTTTGAGACCGCAGCGTTCGATGAGCGCGCCCGCCGAGATCTCGGGCGGGTTGACGAATACGCAGCCCATGCTCCTGCCCTTCGGCAGATGCGCCCGCCGCGCACGGTAGCGAGCCGTCTCCTGTCCGATCTCCTCCCGCGGGCGGGGAACTCCCCTTAAAATCGCGCCCGCGACGGCGATCCCGCCGCCCTGAAAGACGCTCTCCTTGACGCCGAACAGACATTCCCGCGCGGAAAAGTAGCGGACTTTGCCCCCTTCCACGCCGACGACCTGTTCCACGAGGTCCCCGATATGGCCGCCCTGAACGCCCGCGTTCATGACGACCGCACCACCCACGGTCATGGGAATGCCCGTGAGAAATTCGAAGCCGCCCACACCGTTTTCCCTCGCGAAGCGCAAGAGCGCGCCGCCCGTGACGCCCGCGCCCGCCGCAATGCGGTCACCGACCGTCAAAAGCGTTCGAGCATTGGAGAAACGGATCACGACCCCGTCAAAGAACCCGTCCTGCGGGAGAACGTTGGCCCCCGCCCCGAGAAAGCAATACGGGATCCCCTTTTTGCCGAGCGCATCCGTAAGGATCGCGAGTTCTTCCGTTCCGCGCGGATAGGCGCAGACCGCCGCACGGCCGCCGCAGCCCACCGTCGTATGGCGGGAGAAAGAGAAATTCCTCTCTGTTTCGAGTTGCGGAAAGGCTTCGCGTAAAAGCGTATAAATATCCAATTCTAATGCTCCTCTCATTATATCACATTCTTCATGGGAATTCAAATAGTTTTTAGAAATTTATCAAGTTTTTTTGCGCCTTCTTCCCCTTCGGCGAAAAGGCGGAGATTTTGGAGCGCGGCGGCGTCCGAAAATACGCTCGGCGTCCTGCGGCTTTCGTCCCCTTTTACGGGCAGCATCCCGATCTCCGCAAGCGATGACTGCACGCTTTCGGAGAGAAGTTCATCGAGAAGGGCGAGGCAGTCCTCCCGCTTTTCCGCGGACAGGACGGAAATATATTGGTAAAGGTCGTTGTACTCCGTGAGGGGCGTGCTCTGTGCCTCGACGCCCCGCGTGCGGAAGCGGCAGACGTCGCGCTGCGTGCCGAGAAGATAGCGGTATTTTCCGCCCAAAAACGCGGTGTAGGCGGCGGTGGACTCCTCCGTTTCGCCCGTCATTCCCTCGAGGAGAGCGCATATGCGCGCAAGGTTGCTTCCCCCTTCCGAAATGACGAGCTCCCCCTCTTCTTCAAAGCCGCCGAGGGAAAATAGATAGTAGCTCCCGCGGCACCACGGGTAGGCAAGCGTGTCCCCGCCGAGTGTCCCGCCCGCAAAGGCATAGGGAAGCGGGAGGCTTTTCTCCGCGAAACAGGAGAGCCCGATCCCGAACGAGATCATGTCGGGCGCTTCCCCCTTTCCGAACGCATCCTCCGCCCCCTCCGCGGTATAGGACGTGACGAGATAGTACACGTCCCGCTCCTTTTCGACCTTCCGCGCGACCCTCCGCAAAAAGGAAGTCCGCGAGCCCGTCCCGCCCTCGAACGTGTCGACGTTCCAGACGCGGACGACGCTGCGCGCCGCCCCTTCCTCCGCTTTGCCGCGGGGGTAACAGGAAACGGCGACGACGATGACGAAGATCAGCACGAAAGGAATGCTCTGGAAGGCAAATTTTCCGATCGTTTTCCAATTATCGCGCAATCTCATACAATATTATTGTATGCTTTCATACGGACGGGCATGCGCGGAAAAAGAAGGGGCGCAGGTCTCCCCACGTCCCTTCAATGTCTCCGCAACAAATGAGCGCGGAGGCTCTATTGTAAAGCGGGATCCCCGCTGCAACCTCTATTTTGCGCGCTCTTTCCGCAGAATATGCAAAAGGAGGGCGTCATGCCCTCCCCTCCCGCACACTCAGTGACGTTTCTGGAAGCTGTCGCAGCAGGTGCAGTGTTCGCAGTCGCAAGTGTTGCCGACATGGATCCTGTCCAGCTCGCAGTGCATCCCGTCGCAGTTGAATCTGCATTCCGTCACGCCGCAGGATACGCCCTTGTTCATTTCAAGTGCCATGATGGTCCCTCCTCGCTCGTAGTATTTCCCTTTTTCGGAAAAATATCTTGACAAATGCGTGCGGAGCAGGTACAATATACCAAAAAGGAGGTCATATGAAAGTCATTCTCAAAGCGGATGTGAAGGGAAGCGGAAAGAAAGGCGATATCCTCGAAGTCTCCGACGGGTTCGCAAAAAATTTCCTGTTGAAGCGCGGCCTTGCGGAAATCGCGACCGCGAGCGGCATCAACGATATCCAACAGAAGCGCACCGCCGACGCGTTCCATAAAGCGGAAAATATCCGCGCGCAAAAAGAGCTTGCGGAAAAGATGAACGGCACCGAGGTGACCGTCGCCATCCGCACGGGCAAAAACGGCAAGGTCTTTGGCTCCGTGACGACCGAGAAGATCGCGGACGCCCTCTCGGAGCTCGGCTACGAAGTGGATAAAAAGAAGATCACGGCAAAAGAACCGCTCAAAAACGTCGGAACGTACGACGTGGAAGTCAAATTGATGGAGAACGTCTCCGCAAAGATCAAAGTGCACGTTGTTCCCCTCGAATGAGAGGATTCGCGTCCGCGGCGGAACAGCGCAAACCGTTTCGTTTACGGAAAAAATCAATCGTCTTGATGGGCGGACAAGTTTTTTGTCCGCCTTTCGATATTGTTTTCGTAAAAAGCATTGCAAAAAAATTTTTTCTGTGGTAGAATGAATCCTGCGACACAACTCAATACTGTTCATGAAAGATACAGCGGCATCGATGTATCCTTATTTCCTAATTTCATGAACAGGATTTGTGTCGCAACAATTCGGGGATACTCGAAGCGGGCGCCCCGGATTGGGGCGTCCTTATTTTTTTTCATGTTGAGCGGAGCGGCATTGCCGCGCAGCCGCAACATCTCCGAAAAACAGGCGTCACGCAAGCCCGCAAAAACATAAGGAGAAAGAAACCATGAAACACAAACTTTGGGCGATCTTGCCCGCACTTCTCACGGCACTCTGCCTCTGCTTCGGCCTTTCGGCTTGCGGCAATGTTGTCCGCCTGCTGAAGGGGATTCAGTATGTACTTGATGAAGAAACTGATACATATGTTGTTACAAGTAGTTTCGTAATGGGCAATCTCGTTATTCCCAACACACATTTGGGTAAAACGGTGACCGCGATCGGAAACTCTGCGTTTAGCAACTGCAGCACATTGACAAGCGTTGAGATCCCAGACACCGTGACCTCGATCGGAGAGGAGGCATTCCTCGGTTGTATTGGACTAAAGAGCGTAACGTTTGCAGGAGATAGTCAATTGACTTCGATTGGTAAGAAAGCGTTCTCTGATTGCAGCTCGCTTACAAGCATCGCCATTCCCGATGACGTGACCTGGATCGGAGAGGATGCATTCTGTTGTTGCAGCGGACTTAAGAGTATTGAGGTCGCACCGGAAAATCAATCATATCATAGCGCAGAGGATTGTCTCATTGAGACTGCAAGAAAAGCTTTGATTTTCGGTTGCAAAAACAGCAAAATCCCGGCAGATGGTAGCGTGACCTCGATCAGAGGATCCGCGTTTTATCGTTGTACCGGGCTTACAAGCATTACGATTCCCGACAGCGTGACCTCGATTGAAGAGAAAGCTTTCTATCGTTGTACCGGGCTTACAAACGTAACTTTCGCAGGAGATAGCCAACTGACCTCGATCGGAGAGGAAGCTTTCTATGAATGCAGTTCGCTCGAGGGCATTAGGATTCCCGACAGCGTGATCATGATTGGAGGGGGTGCGTTCTATGGTTGTAGCGGAATTAAGAGTATTGAAGTCGCACCGAGGAATCGAAGATATCACAGTGCGGGGGATTGTCTCATCGAGACTGCAAGAAAAACTTTGATTTTAGGTTGCAAAAACAGCAATATTCCAGCTGATAACACTGTGACCTCAATCGGATATAGGGCGTTCTATGAGTGCAGTTTGCTTACAAATATTACTATTCCCGACAGCGTGACTTCGATTGAAGATAGCGCGTTCAGTCATTGCATAGGGCTTACGAGCGTGACAATTGGAAACGGTGTGACTTCGATCGGAAAGAATGCGTTCGGTAGTTGCATAGGGCTTACGAGCGTGACGTTCGTAGGAGACAGTCAACTGACATCAATCGGAAGTTCTGCGTTTGGAAACTGTAGCGCATTGACAAGCATTGAGATCCCAGACAGCGTGACATCAATCGGAAGTTCTGCGTTCCATGATTGCACCAGGCTTAAGAGCGTGACAATCGGCAATGGTGTGGCCTTGATTGGAGAGGATGCATTCTCGCGTTGCAGTGGGCTGACGAGCGTGACGTTCGCAGAAGATAGCCGACTGACTTTGATCGGAAGTTGTGCATTCGAGGGCTGCAAATCGCTTGCGAAAATTACGATTCCAAACAGCGTGACATCGATTAAATATGGTGCGTTCGAGGATTGCACCAGGCTTAAGAGTGTGACGTTCGCAGGAGATAGCCAACTGACCTCAATCGGAGGTTCTGCGTTTTGGAACTGCAGCTTGCTCGAAAGTATTACGATCCCCGACAGCGTGACTTCAATCGAAATGGAGGTGTTCGAGGATTGCAGTTCGCTTACAAGCATCGTAATCCCCAAGAGCGTGACCTCGATCGAAACTGGTGCGTTCTATGGCTGCCGTAAGCTAACGAGCATTACATATAATGGAAACGTCGAGGATTGGAAGGCAATCGAGAAAGAAGATGATTGGAGAGTAGGTCGTTGGGATGACAACACAGGAAGTTACACTATTTATTGCACGGACGGAACGATTGCCAAAGACGGTACGTTGACCTTGCACTAAGGTGTTTCGGGAACATATCCTCCAGCTTCTTCCTAAATGGACGGGTACAGACGGAATACAGAACAGAAGCAGCAATCGAAACAAATCGGGCGCGGCAATTTTGCCGCGCCCGTTCTCTCTGTTTTTCATCATGCGGCATGCGCCGCGCCTTGTCCGCGGTCTTGCCCGCTCCCCTACGCCCTTTTCGGGCGCATTTCATGTTTTGACGTTACTTTCTTCCGTAGTAGGCGTTCAGATACATTTCTTTGATCTCGCTCATGAGCGGGTAGCGGGGATTCGCGCCCGTGCACTGGTCGTCGAAGGCGTCCTCCGTCATCGCGTCGAGCTTCGAGAGGAACTCCTCCTCGGTGAACTTGTCTCCGAGCGCTTCGCGAATGGTCGCGGGCAGCCCGATCTCACGCTGGAGCTGTTTGAGCTTCTTGATGAACGCCCCGACGACCTCGGCATCCGTCTTGCCCTTGCAGCCGAGATAGCGCGCGGCGTCGGCATAGCGCGACAGTCCCTGCGGGTAGGCGTACTGCGGGAAGGTGCCCATCTTCGCGGGAGCCTCCGCGCTGTTGAACAGGATGACCTCTTCGAGCAGGAGGGAATTCGCCACGCCGTGCGCGACGTGGAAATACGAACCGAGCTTGTGCGCCATCGAATGGCAGACGCCGAGGAAGGCGTTCGCAAACGCCATGCCCGCCATCGTCGCAGCGTTGCAGACCTTTTCGCGCGCTTCGGGATCCTTCGCCCCCTTTGCATAGGCGCGGGGAAGATACTCGAACAGCAGCCTCAATGCCTCTTTCGCGATCCCGTTCGTAAAATCGGTCGCCATGACGGAAGCGATCGCTTCAAGCGCATGGGAGACGGCGTCGATGCCCGAGGCCGCCGTGAGCCCTTTCGGGATATTCATCATGAGATCGGCGTCCACGATCGCCATGTCGGGCATGAGCTCGTAATCCGCGAGCGGGTACTTCGTACCCGTTTTTTCGTCTGTGATGACGGCGAACGGCGTGACTTCGCTGCCCGTGCCCGCCGTCGTGGGGATGGCGACGAAGAGCGCCTTTTCCCCCATATGCGGGAAGGTATAGATGCGCTTGCGGATATCGGAGAAGCGCATCGCCATGTCCTCGAAGTCGGCGTCGGGGTGCTCGTACAGGACCCACATGATCTTGGCGGCGTCCATAGGCGAGCCTCCGCCGACGGCAATGATGACGTCGGGGGCAAATTCGCGCATCTGCTGCACCCCCTCTTGGGCGCAGGCGAGGGTGGGATCGGGCGCGACGTCAAAGAAAACGGCATGTTCGACGCCGAGCCCGTCGAGCGTCTTAGCGATCGCCTTCGTGTAGCCGTTTTCGAAGAGGAACTTATCGGTCACGATAAAAGCGCGCTTTTTATGATAGACTTCCCCGATCTCCCTGAGGGCGAGCTCGAGGCAGCCGCGTTTGAAATATACCTTTTCGGGGGTCCTGAACCAAAGCATGTTTTCTCTCCTCTCCGCGACGGTCTTGATATTGATGAGGTGTTTGACGCCGACGTTCTCCGAGACGGAGTTGCCGCCCCAGCTTCCGCAGCCGAGCGTCATGGACGGCGGGAAACGGAAATTGTATAAGTCGCCGATCCCGCCGTGGGAGGAAGGCGTGTTGACGACGATGCGGCACGTTTTCATGACGGTGCGGAACTTTTCGAGCTTCTCTTTTTCCGCAGGGTCGACATAGATGGACGACGTGTGCCCGATCCCCCCGTCGCGGACGAGGCGGTCGGCCTTTGCGAGTGCGTCCTCAAAGTTCTCCGCGCGGTACATTGCAAGCACAGGCGAGAGCTTTTCGTGCGCAAATTCCTCGCTGAGGTCCACCGATTCAACCTCGCCGACGAGCACTTTCGTCCCCGCAGGAGCTTCGAACCCGGAGAGACGGGCGATCGTCGGGGCGGTCTGGCCGACGATGCGCGAGTTGAGCGCGCCGTTCACGAAGATCGTCTTCCGCACCTTCTCCGTCTCCTCGGGGGTGAGGAAATACGCGCCGCGGAGCTGCATTTCCCGCTTAAATTCGTCATAAATGTCCTTTAAGACGATCACGGACTGCTCGGAGGCGCAGATCATGCCGTTGTCGAACGTCTTGGAGTGCAGGATAGAGGAAACGGCGAGGCGGATATCCGCCGTCGAGTCGATGACGGCGGGCGTATTGCCCGCGCCCACGCCGATGGCGGGCTTCCCGGACGAGTACGCCGCCTTCACCATGCCCGCGCCCCCCGTCGCGAGGATCATGTCCGCTTCATGCATGATCGCAGCGGAGAGCGGAACGGTGGGCATGTCGATCCAGCCGATGATGTCCTCGGGCGCACCCGCTTTGACGGCGGCTTCGAGCACGATCTTCGCCGCCTCGATGGTCGACCTCTTTGCGCGCGGATGCGGGGAAATGATGAGCCCGTTGCGCGTTTTCAGGCACATGAGGCACTTGAAGATCGCCGTAGAAGTGGGGTTCGTCGTCGGAATAATGGCCGCGAGCACCCCGATCGGCTCCGCGATGCGCGTGTACCCGCCCGCCTCGTCGTGCTCGATGACGCCGCACGTCTTTTCATGTTTGTAGGCGTTGTAAATATACTCGGAGGCAAAGTGGTTTTTGATGACCTTGTCCTCGACGACGCCCATTCCCGTCTCCTCGACGGCGAGCTTGGCGAGCGGGACGCGCGCCTTGTTTGCCGCAAGCGCGGCGCGATAGAAGATCTCGTCTACCTGCTCCTGCGTGTAGGACGAGAATTTTTCCTGCGCGGCACGGGTGCGCGCAAGCATTTTTTTCAGAGAATCTTCATCACACACAATGAAGTCCTTCATATGCCCTCCCATGTTCTTTCGAACAGATGATAACAGATCTTGCGGAAAAAGACCAACGACGGACGCGGCGCGCCGCATACGCTTAAAGCGACATCAGCTGGCGTTCGATCTTTTCCTTCATTTCGAGATACTTTTCACGCTTCGCCTGCTCGTCCTCGACGAGCTTTTTGGGCGCTTTTGCGACGAAATTGGTATTTGAGAGCTTGCTCTCCGCACGGGCGATCTCCCCCGTCACGCGGGCGAGCTCCTTTTGCAGGCGCGCACGCTCCTCTTCGATATTGACGAGCTCGCCGAGCGGAATGAAGATCTGCGCGATCTCGGTGACTTGCGAGACCGTCTTTTCCCCCGCTTCCGCGCCGCTCTCGGCAAATTCGATCTCGCTCGCGCCGGCAAGGCGGAGAATGGAACTCTTATTGACGGAGATCAGCCTCTTCGCCTCCGTCACGAGATAGAGGTGCACCTTCTTTGCGGGCGGGCAGTTTACCGAGACCTTGATCGCGCGCACCGCCTTGATGAGCTCGATCACGCCCTCGAACGTCTTTGCCTCCTGTTTGTAGGCGAGCTTGGAGTTGTAGCGGGGATAGTCCGCCGTGATGATATGCCCCTCCGTTCCGGGAAGGTACCCGTAGATCTCCTCCGTGACGAAGGGAGCGAACGGATGCAAGAGTTTCAAGAGGTCTTTGAGGACGAACAGGAGCACGCCGAGCGTCGCGCGCTTCTTTTCGGGGTCGCCGCCGTAGAGCGACGGCTTGCAGAGCTCGATATACCAATCGCAGAAGTCGTCCCACGCAAAGGCGGTGAGTTTATCCGCCGCGATGCCGAGGTCGTATTTCTGGATGGAGAGCGTGACCTCGCGGATCGTCGTCTGCAAACGGGAGATGATCCAGCGGTCGGCGGGCGTGAGCTTGATCTTCGCAAGATCGGTGCAGACCGTCTCGTCCTTTGCGTTCATGAGCACAAAGCGGGAGGCGTTCCAGATCTTGTTGATGAAGTTGCGGGAGGCCTCCACCTTCGTCTCCGTGAAACGGGTATCGTTGCCGGGGGCAACGCCCGTGATGAGCGAAAGACGGAGAGAGTCCGCGCCGTATTTTTCGATGATCTCGAGCGGGTCGATGCCGTTGCCGAGCGTCTTGGACATTTTTCGCCCCTGCTCGTCGCGCACGAGGCCGTGGATGAGCACGTCGCGGAACGGGACCTTCCCCGTATAGCGGATGCCCGAGAACATCATGCGCATGACCCAGAAGGGAATGATGTCGTAGCCCGTCACGAGCACGTCCGTCGGGTAGAAATATTTGTATTCGGGCGTCTCCTCGGGCCAGCCGAGCGTGGAGAACGGCCAGAGCGCGGAGGAGAACCATGTGTCGAGGCAATCCTCGTCCTGATGAAGGCGGGAGCTCCCGCACTTCGGGCAGACGTCGGGGTCGGTCTTGGAACAGATCTGCGCGCCGCAGTCGTCGCAATACCACACGGGGATGCGGTGCCCCCACCAAAGCTGGCGGGAGATGCACCAGTCGCGGATATTTTCCAACCAATTATAGTAGATCTTTGCAAAGCGGTCGGGCGTGAACTTCGTCTTGTTCTTCATGACCGCGTCGATGGCAGGTTTCGCGAGCGGAGCCATTCTGACGAACCACTGTTTGGAGACGAGCGGCTCGAGGGTGGCGTTGCAGCGGTGGCAGTGCCCGACGTTGTGCGTGTGCGCTTCCACTTTGACGAGAAGGCCGAGGCTGTCCATTTCGGCAACGATGCGCTTCCTTGCTTCGTACCTGTCGAGCCCCGCGAACTTCCCCCCTTCGGCGTTGATCGTGCCGTCGTCGTTCAGGATGCGGATCATGGGCAAATTGTTGCGCAGACCCACTTCGAAGTCGTTGGGATCGTGGGCGGGCGTGATCTTCACCGCGCCCGTGCCGAATTCGGGGTCGACGTAAGCGTCCGCGACGACGGGGATCTTTCTCCCCACGAGCGGAAGGACGAGCGTTTTCCCGACGAGGTGCGCATACCGTCCGTCCTCCGGGTGAACGGCGACGGCCGTATCGCCGAGCATCGTCTCGGGGCGGGTCGTCGCGATCACGACGCTCTCGTCCGAGCCGTCCACGGGATAGCGGAAGTACCAGAAATGTCCCGCGTCCTCCGAATAGGAGACTTCCTCGTCGGAGAGCGCCGTCTTGCAGTCGGGGCACCAGTTGATGATGCGGCTCCCGCGGTAGATGAGCCCTTTTTCATAGAGTTTGAAGAACGCCTCGCGCACCGCGTTCGAACAGCGGTCATCTAATGTAAAAGCGAGGCGGGACCAATCGCAGGAGGAACCCAGCTTTTTGAGCTGTTCCACGATCGCTCCGCCGTACTGCTCTTTCCATGCCCAGGCGCGAGAGAGAAATTCCTCTCTGCCGAGGTCCTCTTTCGAGATCCCCTCGTCGCGCAGTTTTTCCACGATCTTATGCTCGGTCGCAAGCGACGCGTGGTCGGTGCCGGGCATCCACAGCACGGAGTAGCCCTGCATGCGCTTGAAGCGGACGACGATGTCCTGCAACGTCTCGTCCATCGCGTGCCCCATGTGCAGCCTGCCCGTGATGTTGGGCGGGGGCATCATGACGGTGAACGGAACTTTTTGCGGGTCGATCTTCGCTTCGAACGCCCCGTCCTCCATCCATTCTGCATAGATCTTGTCTTCAAATTCTCTCGGATTGTATGTCGTTTGCATTTCTTTCATATTTTTGCGACCTCGGAAGTGAACGGCTATCATTATAAACCTTTTTTTGGCCGTTGTCAATAAATCCGCCCTTTACATAGAATATATTATTCCAATTTTCACGGAGTGTTTTATGAAAAAACTACCGATTTTACTCGGAGCGGCGCTTTTTGCCCTCCTTCCCCTTTCCGCCTGCGGCGGAAACGACGACGGCCTCACGACCGTTCACATCAACGAAGTCACGCACTCGGTGTTCTACGCGCCGATGTATCTCGCCGACTCCCTCGGATATTTCGAGGAAGAAGGCATCAAAATCAAGCTCACCAACGGCGGCGGCGCAGACAAGGTCATGGCGGCCGTGCTCTCGAACAGCGCGAATATCGGCTTCTGCGGCCCCGAAGCCGCCTTCTATGTCGCCTCGGGCGGAACGAGCGACGTCCCCGTCGTTTTCGGACAGCTCACCCACCGCGACGGCTCCTTCCTCCTGTCCCGCGACGACGAGCGCGAAACGTTCGATTGGAGCGATCTCGCAGGCAAGGAGATCCTCGCCGGCAGACACGGCGGCGTGCCCGCGATGACGTTCGAATACATTCTCAAAGAGAAAAACGTCGAGGGCTACAAGCTCAACTTCGACGTCGAATTCAACAACATGACGGCGGCGTTCCTCGAGGGGACGGCGGACTACTGCACGGTGTTCGAACCCACCGCTTCCGCGATACAGGCGGAGGGCAAAGGCTATATCGTCGCGGCGGTCGGCGAGGCGAGCGGCGAAGTCCCCTACACGAGCTTTATCGCCAAGAGATCGTGGATCTCGGGGCATGAGGACATCGTAGAGGGCTTCCTGCGCGCCATGCTCAAAGCCGTGGACTATGCGCAGACCGAGTCTCCCGAGCTGATCGCCGAAAAGCTCACCGGGCACTTCCCCGACACCTCGAAGGAATCGCTCGCGACGAGCGTCAAAAACTATCGCGACATCGACGCGTGGGTCACAAACATGACGATGACGGAAACGAGTTTCACGCGGCTGCAAGATATCATGGACGCGGCGGGAGAGCTCCCCTCGCGCGTGGATTTCGGATTCTTCGTGGACAACAGCTACGCAAAGAAGGCTTACGAAACGTTGAAGGCATAGCCCGCGCTTGCCGTTACAGAGGAAACGCCTATGAAAAAAGAAATTCTGCGATTTACCGATGTAACCTACATCTATCACACCGTCCGCGGGGAAACGATCGCGGCGCAGGACCTCTCCTTTTCGGTCGGCGAGGGGGAATTCGTCGCCATCATCGGGCCCTCGGGCTGCGGCAAGACCACCCTTCTCTCCCTCGCGGCGGAACTTCTGAAACCGTCCGAAGGGAACGTCTCGCGGACGGGAAGCTGCGGCTATATGCTGCAAAAGGACCATCTGTTCCCGTGGCGGACCATCGAGAAGAACATCGTTCTTCCCCTCGAGATCAAAAAACAAAACACGCCGCAGAACAGGGAGCGCGCCAAAAAACTCGCCGTCAAATACGGCCTCGGCGACTTTCTCGACAGCTATCCCTCCCAGCTCTCGGGAGGAATGCGCCAGCGGGCCGCCCTCATCCGCACCCTTGCGACCGATCCCGATATTCTTCTCCTCGACGAACCCTTCTCCGCGCTCGACTACCAGACGCGCCTGAACGTCACCGAGGACGTCTCGGAGATCATCCGCAGCGAGGGAAAAACGGCGTTGCTCATCACCCATGACATCTCGGAAGCAATCTCGCTCGCCGACCGTATCCTCGTCCTCACGAAACGTCCCGCACGCGTCGCTTTTGAGCACGAAATGGACTTCGGCGACGTAAAAAACCCGCTCAAACGGCGGGAAACGGGCAACTTTTCGGGCTGGTTCGAAGTACTTTGGAAGGAGTTGAACATATGAAGAAGCGTACAATGCGGCAGACATATTCCGCCGAGCACCTGCACTTTCTCAAAAAACGGCGGCAGCACCTCGTCCTCGTCTGGACGCTGCGCGTGGGACTCCTGCTTCTCATCGCCGGCATATGGGAGCTCGTCACGGCTCTCGGATGGGTGGACCCCTTCTTCACGAGTTCCCCCTCCCGCATCGCCCGCACCATCGCGGGGCTATACAGCGACGGCGTCCTCTTCTACCATATCGGCGTGACACTCTGGGAGACGCTCGCGGGATTTGCCATCGCGGTCGGTCTCGGCTACGGGATCGCGCTCGCCCTATGGTGGAGCGACGTCCTGCGCGAGGTGCTCGAACCGTATATCGTCGTTTTGAACGCGCTGCCGAAGATCGCGCTCGGACCGCTCATCATCGTCTGGTGCGGCACGGGAAGCAAGGCGATCCTGTTCATGACGGTGCTCGTCGGCATCATCGTCGCCATCATGCACATGCTCTCCGCCTTCATCGCGACGGATAAGAACAAGATGCTGCTTCTCCGCTCGATGGGCGCGTCGAAATTTCAGATCCTCGCAAAACTCGTCGTTCCCTCCTCCCTTCCCGCCTTCATCTCCATGCTCAAAGTCGCGGTCGGCATGTCGTGGATCGGCTCGATCATGGGCGAATACATCGTTTCAAGGGCGGGTCTCGGATACTTGATCGTGTACGGCGGGCAGGTGTTCAAGCTCGACCTCGTGATGAGCGCGACGGTGCTCCTCTGCCTCCTTGCGGCGGGAATGTACTTTCTTGTGGCGCTTCTCGAGAAATTCCTCGTGAAAAACACAGAAAGCTGAGAAAAGAAGTCCGAGGATCCCCTCGGCGGGATAGAAAACAGAGACGATACCCGTGAGACCGAAACGGGACAGCGCAAACGCCGCGAGGAGGACGATCCCCTTCGCGGCATACTTTTTGCGGCTTTTCAGCGCGTCGCAGGCTTTCAGAAGAGGGTAGAGAGATGAGGCGAGCGAAGTGACGATGGCGAGGGCGACCATCAGCGAAAACGCCTTTCTCCCGCGCATGACATACAAAAAAGGCATCTCCGCCCGCAGCGCGTTCTCCCCCGCGCGGTAAATGCTCCCGAGGATGGCGAAGGAAGCGGCTGCGATCACGAGGGCGGCGGCCAGCGCCGAAAGGTACGGCCGCGTGACCTCCTTCCCGAGGTCGAGGAGCACGGGCGCGAGCAGAAAGGCGTTCATGCCCGCATAGACCGTTCCCCCGCCGAAGCCCGCAAATCCGTTCGGACAAGACGGGAGAAAATCGGACAAGTTTCCTCCCCCGAAAGCGAACACAAAGACGAGGAGCACGGGCACGAGCACGAGGTTGACGGCGGAGACTCCCTTGACGCCGCGCGTCAGAACGAGCGAAGTGAAGAAAAGCCCGAGCACGGACAAGAGCGGCTTCCCCGCGGGAAAGAGCGCGTCGAGCCCCGCCAACATGCCCGCGCAAGGAATGAGGCACAGCGAGAGCGACGCGATCTTCACCGCGCCCGCACATTTCCCGAATACGGCGCGGAGCGTCTCTTCGTATCCCCCGTACTTCTTCCCGAGTTTGAGAAAGAGCGCGCATTGCAGGCAGAAGAGCGCGGCGGAGAGAAGGACGGGGAAAAAGAAGAAGGGCGTGTGAAAGAAGCGGACAAGCTCGGCTCCCGAGATAAACCCGGCTCCGATCGCTCCCCCTGCGATGATGCACGCGCCCTTGATCTCCTTCATATGCGTTTTTATATGCGAAATGCGGAAAAACTATGAGAAAATCCAAAAAAATTTCACAAATTACGTCACACATAGTACTTCCGCTATTGACAAAATATGTCAGATGTAGTATAATGAGGTCGAATCAGAAACAAAATAAGGAGGAAAATCATGGACGACGAGAATATGCCTGCGGCAGATCCCGAAGAAAAAGACGAGAAATCCATCTCTTCCGATCTCATCCGCGGACATATCAATACCATCATCCTGCGCGCGCTCTACGACGGCGACAAGTACGGCTATGCCATCATCGCCGAGATCGAGCGCAAGAGCCACGGACAGTATTCGCTGAAACAGCCCTCCCTTTACAGCGCGCTCAAGCGCCTTGAAAAGGACGGCTACGTCACATCCTATTGGGGCGGCTCCGTCGGCGGCGGCAGAAGAAAGTATTTCTCGCTCACGGATGAGGGCAAGGAGATCGCGGAGACCAACCAGGCGGAATGGGAATATTCCCGCACCGTCATCGACTCGCTTATTTCGGACAAGGAGTTCGACTTCTCCAATCCCGCGCCTTCCGCCGTGAACATGCGCGTTCTGAAAAGTTCCACTTCCCGCGTCCCCTACCGCGGCGAGGACGGCGAAGAGCTCGACTACGAGCCCGCCTTCGACGACAGTGCGGAGCGCGACGCCTTCAAACAGGAACTCGAAGCGGAATACGACCAGCGCGCGCAGGAGTTCGAGAGCGAACGGCAGAGCTTCGAGCAGGAGCGGCAGAACTTCGAACAGCAGCTCGAGGAAGAGCGCAAGAGCCACGAGGCCGCGTTGGAAGCAGAACGCCAAAACTACGAACAGCAGCTTCAGGCGGAGAGAGAATCGCTCACCAAACAGCTCGAAACGGAGCGCGCGTTCTACACGCAGAGGCTCGAGACCGACCGTCTCGCCCACTCGCAGGAGCTCGAGACGCGCAAGCAGACCTTTACGCAGGAACTCGAATCCGAACGCCGCGAGCTCGAAGCGCAGCGGCAGATCATGACGCTCGACATGGATGCGCAACGGCGCAACTTTGCACGCGAGCTCGAAGCGGAGAGACAGGCGGCCGCAGACGCCATCGAGGAAGAACGGCGTGCCTTTGAAGCGGAAAAGCTCTCCGCAAACGAACAGCTCGAGGAAGCGCGCCGCAATTTCGAGGCGGAAAAACAGGCGGCGGCCGATTCGATCGAGGAACAGCGCCGCGCCCTCGCCGATTCCTTAGAGGCGGACAGAGCCAACCTTTCGGGCGAACTCGAGGCGGGCCGCCAAAGCCTGACCGAGGAACGCGAACGGTTCGAAGAAGAGATGCGCGAGCGCAATTCCGCCTTTATGACGGAGCGCGACCGCAGGGAAAAGGAACTCGCCGAGCGCGAACGTCTCCTCGACGAGAAGCGGAAAGAGATCGAGACGATGCGCGAGGAGGCTCTCGCCGCACAGCAGGCGCAGGCCACCGATGAGGCGGCGCAGGCCGCGGATGAAGCTGCTTTCAACGAGCGCGTGCGGCAGTTCGAAGAGGAAGAGGCCGCGCGCAAGCGGGAAATGGAGAACGAATTCGCCTACCGTACCGAAATGCTCGAACGGGACGCGAGCGTCCGCAGGGAAGCTCTCGAGGCGGAGGAATCCGAACGCCGCCGCATTCTCGATGAGGAAGAGACGTCCCGCAGGGAAGCTCTCGACGCGGAAGAAGCGAGCCGCAGGGAAGAGTTCGAAGCCGAGATGGGCGCGCGCAGGCAGGCCCTCGACGATGAGGAAGCCGAACGCCGTCTCGCCCTCGACGCGGAAGAGGCGGAACGCCGCCGTGCGCTCGAAGAGGAGCTTTCCCGCCGTACGGAAGAGGAAAACAGCGCGCAGGAGGAAGTGAGATCTCTCGAGATCGCCCTCCGCGAGCGCGAAGCCTCCTTCAACAGGGAATGCGACCGCCTTACGGAAATCATACACCGTCAGGAGGACACGCTGGCGGCAGAACGCACCGCGCACGCGCAGGAACTCGCCGCACAGGAACAGCGTATCCGCGAGGAACAGGAGGCCTCCTACCGCGAGCGCGAACAGCAGCTGATCCACCGCAACTACAAGGCACTCATCGACAATTCGTCTCCCGCCCCCGCCGAACAGGGCGAGTACACCTATCTCAATCCCCCCGTCGCTTCCCCCGCCGAGGCGAACGCGCAACCGTCGAACGAGCAGCAGAACTACCGCGAGGTCATCCGCACCATCTATGAGGGTGCCGTTCCGCAGAACGGCGCGGCGGACGAAGGGGCTCGCCCGACCGACACCATGGACTTCACCCCGATCCAAACGCGTGCCGCGCAAGACGTCATCAAGATCACGACAACGGGCGGGCAGACTTCCCAAAAACCGCGCGAGGAATCCATGAGCGTCGTCCACAAGGGCAAGATGCTCTTCCTCTCCGCAGTCGTCGTGTTCTGCCTCTGCGTGATCGAGGGAGCCGTCGCTTTCGGGCTTCGAGAAAGATTTTCGCTTCCCGTCTTTTACCCCTATCTCATCTGGGGAGCGGGGCTCATCCTCCTGCTCGTGACGGGGCTTGCCTATGCCAACCGCTTCGGCGAAAGATCTATCCGCAGAAACGATTACAGGATCTGGATCAACGCCGTCGTCATCTACGCGCTGCTCGTCATCGTCACGCTCATCGTCGCGCTTGCCGTGAACATTGATTTTACGAGCGTTTCCGCGCTTGCGACTTTCATCTTCGCACCCGTCATCTTCTACTTCGGCGTCGTGGTATTCGGGATCTGCTACTACTTCCTCACCCGTCCCAAGAAGAACTGACATCTGAAATAACGATTGGGGGGACCGCCAAAAGCGGTCCCCTCTTTCTGTAACAAGACATGCAAAAGGGCGGGTCTCCCCGCCCTTTTTTACAATAATGCCGGTCAGATCTTGCTCTTCGCGTACTCCGCCGCGCCGTACAGCCCCGCGTCGTTGCCGAGGGTCGCGCAGACGATCTCGAAGGGCGCGTATTCGTCCGAGACGTACAGGTTCGGCAGAACGACCTCGCGGAGAGGCTTCAACAGATGCTCCCCTTCCGCGGAGATCCCGCCCCCGAGGATGACAGCCTGCGGGCGAAGAATGTTCACGAGATTGGCGATCCCCTCGCCGAGCGCGGCGATGTAGTCGTCGACCACGCCTTGCGCGATGGGATCCCCCTCTCTTGCCGCGCGGAACGCCGTCTTACCGCTCACTTCCCCCGTCGGTTTGAGATGGTCTTTCAACGCGCTTTCGGGGTGGCCTGTCATGGCGGTCTCCGTCATGTGGATGAGCCCCGTCGCGGAAGCGTACCGTTCAAAACAGCCCCGCCGTCCGCAGGTGCAGAGTTCGCCGTTCTGGCGGATGACCATGTGCCCGATCTCGGCGCCCGCGCTGCGGTAGCCCTCAAAGAGTTTTCCGCCCATGATGATGCCCCCTCCGACGCCTGTGCCAAGCGTGACGAGGATGCTGTCCTCATATTTCATGCCCGCGCCGAATTTGGCCTCGCCGAGCGCGGCGGCATTGGCGTCGTTGGTAACGAAAACGGGCTTTTCCGCGTACTTCGCCACGAGCTCCGCGAGCGGAACGTTTCTCCATCCGTAGTTCGACCAGAGGACGACCGAACCGCTTGCGCTGTCGATGACGCCCGGGGAGCCGATGCCGATCGCTTCGACTTCGCCGTAAGGGATCCCTGCGGCTTCTGCGGCGCGGCGGGCGAGCGAAGCGAGCGTTTTTGCCGTCTCTTCGGCGGTGTCGCTGCCCGACGTCTCCACGCAGACGCGCTTCGTGAGTGTTCCGTCCCGCAGGCAGGCTGCCTTTGCCGACATCCCGCCCAAATCAATTCCGATAATCATTTGTTTTCCCCCATTTTAATTTGCTTTATATACGCGCAGCCATTCCGGAAGCCTTGCCGCAAATTCGGCATTGTCACGCGTTTTTTTCATCATTTCGATCAGCCCCGCCACATTTTCGGTGAGACCGCGCTCCCGCATCTTGTAGACGGCGTCGAGCTCTTCCTTTGAGAGAAGGAGCTCCTCTTTCCGCGTCCCCGAACGGCGGATATCGATCGCGGGAAAGATCCTGCGCTCCGCAAGTTCGCGCGAGAGGAACACGTCCGCGTTGCCCGTTCCCTTGAATTCCTCATAGATAATGTCGTCCATGCGGCTCCCCGTATCGACGAGCGCCGTTGCGAGGATGGTGAGACTGCCCGCCTCCACCGTATTCCGCGCCGCGCCGAAGAAGCGTTTGGGTTCCGCGAGCGCGCCCGCGTCCAGCCCGCCCGAGAGCGTCTTGCCCGTGCTCTCCCCCGCGCTGTTGTATGCCCGCGTGAGCTTGGTGATGGAATCGAGCAGAATGACGACGTCCTTGCCCATCTCCACGAGGCGTTTTGCGTGTTCGAGCGTGAGCTTTGCGGCGCGGATGTGATGCTCTGCGCCCTCGTCGAACGTCGAATAGATGACCTCCGCATTCTGCACGCTCGAGCGGATATCCGTCACTTCCTCGGGACGTTCGTCGATGAGCAGAATGATGAGCGAGATCTCGCGGTGCCCCTCCGAGATCGCTCCCGCGACCGATTTGAGCAGCGTCGTCTTGCCCGCTTTGGGCGGTGCGATGATGAGTGCGCGCTGTCCCTTTCCGATGGGAACGAACAGGTCGAGGATGCGGAGCGCCATATCGCCGCACGTCTGCGAGAGCGCGATCTTTTCGTTCGCATACTTCGCGGTGAGCGTGTCGAAAAACGGCCGCTGTTCGAATTTTCCCATCGGGAGCCCGTTGACGGTGAGAAGTTCCTGTATCGCGGGCGACTCGTTCCTGACGCGCGGATGCGCCTTGCAGGAGACCAGATCGCCCTCGCGCAGTTTGAGCGCGTGGATGAGCGGAGCAGGGAGATACACGTCCCCGTCGCTCGACGGCTGGCAGTTTTTCGCGCGCAGAAATCCGTATCCCGACTGCGTGATCTCGAGAATGCCCGTATTGACGGCGTCCTCTCTCTCGTCGCGCTTGGGCGACATGACGGTAAGGGGTTCCTGCTTCGGCTGCGGTCTGACGCGCTCGCGGAGGGCGTCGATATCGTCGAGGATCTTGGGATCGATATATTCCTGTTTGACGGGCGCGCCGCGGTTGGATTTCGGCTGGGGCTTGGATCTGCCCGTCAGAATTTCGACGAGCGCGGTCTTGATCTCCCCTTTCGAACATGCCGAAACGTGCGGAACGCCGTATCTCCTTCCCGCGCTGCGAAGCGTCTGGATATTCAGTTTATCCAAATACTCTATGAGATCTCTCTCGGGTCCGGATATGGTGTTCGTCATGCTTTTTTTCGCTCCAAGACAAGAATTTTCGTTTTCGATGAGCCAAGATCGGAGCGCGAGAGCGTCACGGAGTTTCCTCCGCGGACGATCTGCACGTCTTTTTCGGAAGTGAACAGCCCGAGAAATCCCTCGGCGGAAGAGATGTCGATCGTCAAGCCCGCCGTCTTGTAATGCATCGGTATGACCACGGACGGTTTCACGAGGCCGACGTACTCCTTTGCGGTGCGCGCGTCGATCGTGTAGTTCCCGCCGACGGGAATGAGCATGACGTCCGTTCCGCGGAGCGTGGCGACGAGCGCGTCATACGGACGTTCGCCCAAATCACCGAGGTGGGCGACGGAGATCCCGTCGAAGCAAAATTTGAAGATGAGATTTTTCCCGCGGAGCCTGCCCTGCGCCCCGTCGTGGAAACAGGGAACGCCTTCGACCGAAAGCCCCTTCACCCGAAACGTTCCGCCGCTGTCGAGGACGGTCGGCTCCCCGTCTACGCCGCCGATGTGATTGTGGTCGAAATGGTTGTGGCTGACCGTCACGATGTCCGCAGACACGCGCGGCAAGGGGAAACCGACGCCGTCGTACGGATCGGTGAGCAGGCGAACCCCCTTTTCGTCCTCGAAGAGGAAACAGGAGTGCCCCAAATATTCAATTTTCATCATTCCTCCGATGAAATGGAAATTTCCAGATGAAACCGTTGTAAATCTTTTCCGAAATGCAGATCGTAAGTAAGCGTGAAACGGAAATCCCCGCCCTCTTCGCACACGGTAAGAGCCGAAGTTTTAAGCGGGATGCGGAAAGTCCCCTCCGCAAGGCGGAGCGTCATTTCCGTAGTGCTGCCGCAGACAAATTCCGCGTCGAGACGCAGTTCGCCGCGCCGTTCCATGCGCAACGTTTCGCCGTTCCAGAGAAGGAGGGCGCGGTCTCCCTCTGCGTCATAGCGAACGTACAGACCGTCCGAATGCTCCGCCGAGCCGTCCGACTCGAACCTGACGCGCTTTCCCCCCGTTTGCGTAACGATCGAAACCTTGCAACTCTCCATCTCCCACATTATACATGATTTGGACGAAGTTGTAAATAACCTTGCAGAAATTTTACTCCAAAATGGCGGCGTTTATACCATTTATGTCACGCATAGTACTATGTAAAACGGCAATTAAAGGCATTCCATAGCCCAATGGTACCCTTTTAACGCCTTTCTCCTCGACTTGTAATCGGGAATGTATTGTGCCACGATCTTCCAGAACGCCGCGCTGTGGTCCATTCTCAGCGTGTGGCTGAGCTCGTGGACGGCAAGGTACTCCGCGAGTGCGTCGGGCAAAAATGCGGTGCGGAACGAAAAGGCGATGCCTCCGTCCGAATTGCACGATCCCCAGCGGGTGCGCGCCGACGTGATTTTGAGGCCGCGGTATGAAAACCCGCCCTCACGGGAGTAACGGTCGAGCAAACGCTTCATCCGCTCCCCCGCTATCTTGCGGAGCAGCGAAACGAGCGCCTTCTCCCTTCCCTCAGCGGGCAGAAAGAGCGTATCTTCCGCAATGCACGCCCTCTTCGCCGAAACGACCGTGAGCGAACGCCCGCAGATCTCCGTCCGATCTCCGTCGGCAAAGCGGACGGGCGGGACGCGCCGTGCAAGCTGTTTTTCGAGCCAGCCGCTGTGCCGCTCCACAAAGCGGGCGATCTCGGCGTCGCGCATGTACAGGGGCGCGCGCACGACGGCTTGTCCGTCGCTGCCGAGCTTCATGGAGACCGTCTTTCTCTTGCTTCGAATCACTTTATATTCCATTCTATACTCTCACCACCCCGGATTATACCACGAAACGGACAAGTTGGCAAGGTTCGCTTGACATTTTTTCCGCGCGATCTTATAATACCGTTATGGACAGTTACTCCGTGAGAAAACTCGAAAGACCTTATATCGAGGTGGAAGTGCCCGCTTCCAAGAGCATTTTGGGCCGCGCGCTCATTTTGGCGGCCTTTACCGAGGGGGAAATATTCCTCGGGTGCGGTCCGTATGCGGACGATACGCGCGCCATGCTCTCCTGCCTCCGCACGCTCGGGATCTCGGTCGAGAGCGAAAGCGGCGGCCTGCTCGTCCGCGGTACGTCGGAGATCCCCGTCCGAAACGCCGTTCTCCAAGTCGGGAGCGCGGGCACGGCGGCGCGTTTTTTGACCGCGCTCCTCGCCTATCGGGGCGGAGACTATGAGATGCGCGCCTCCGAACAGATGTCGCGCCGCCCGATGCAACTGCTTGCCGCGCTCGAACGGGCGGGCGTGCGCTTCGACTATGGCGGAGAGCCGCGGCATTTCCCCTTTCGCATGCGCTCTGCGGGCATCACCCAAAGCCGCGTCGAGGTGGAAGCCGCGTCGAGCACGCAATATGCGAGCGGGCTTTTGCTCGCCGCCGCGACGGGAGAGAGGGCGTTCACGGTCGCTCTTGAAAAGGGCGCTTCGAGACGCAGCTATATCGGCATGACCGCAGAGGTCATCCGCTCCTTCGGCGGAGAATGCCGCGAGACGGGAAACGAATACGTCGTCTCGCCCGTCCGCTTCAAGCCCTCGCGCTATGACGTCGAGCCCGACGTTTCATCCGCCTGTTATTTTTACGCCCTCTCCCTCTTGCTCGGGACGGAAGTCCTCGTCCGCGGGCTTCACCGCACAAGGGCGGGCCAAGTACTCCGCCGCGGGGATTTCGGTTTCCTCGATCTTCTCGAGAGATCGGGCGTGCGCTTCGCGGAGACGGAAGCGGGACTGCTCGCTACGGGTCCGAAGAGCGGCTTTTGCGGTTTCGACGTCGACGTGGAGGAATTTTCCGACCAGACGCTCACCATCGCCGCGCTCGCGCCGTTCGCCCTCACTCCCACCCATATCCGCGGATTTTCCCACATCCGCGCGCAGGAATGCGACCGCGTCCACGCGATCCAAAGCAATCTGTCCCGTCTCGGCGTCCCCTGCACGGCGACGGCAGACGAGATCGTCATCTCCCCCGCCATGCCGAAAACGGGCCGCATCGAGACGTTCGGGGATCACCGCGTCGCAATGGCGTTCTCCCTGATCGGTCTGAAAACGGGCGGGATCCGCATCGAAGATCCCCTCTGCTGTAAAAAAACGTTTGAGAACTTCTTCGCCCTCCTCGACGGATTGACAAGTTAGGCCGCTCCCGCAAAACGGGGGCGTTTTGCTTTCAGCGGAGCAGGCCCTCCCGCCCGAGATAGCGCAGAAACGCTTCGAGCCCTTCGACGATATCCGCGTACGTCTCGTCGAAATTGCCCGTGTACCACGGATCGGCGATCGCGCGCGGCTGCCCGGTGTAGTCGAGGAGCAGCGAGATCTTATCCCGCTTCCCCTCCCCAAGAATGGAAAGCATGTCCCTGCGGTTTTCTTCGTCCATGCCGATGATGAAATCGTAGCGGTCGCCGTCCGCACGCGTTAAAAGGCGCGCCCTGTGCGGAACGAGCGGGATCCCCTCTTCCTGCAGTTTGCGCACCGTCCCGCGGTGGGGCGGGTTGCCGATCTCGTCCCTGCGCGTTGCCGCAGAGGAGCAACAGACCTTCCCCTCGAGCGAATCGCGGCGGATATACGCGCTGAAAACGCTCTCCGCCATCGTCGAACGGCAGATGTTTCCGTGACAAATAAACAAAACTCTTAACATTCGCTCCTCTTATGCGGCATAAAAATCGTAAGCTGCTTAACAAAATAAAAAACATTCGACATATTACGCGTTATTTTTACAGAAATGTGAAAAATGACTTAAAAAATTATTGCATTTTCCCGAAAGAATCGGTATAATAAAGGCATGAAGATTTTTGCAGAACGGCTCATGGAACTGAGAAAAGAACGAGGCATTTCACAAGCGACTGTAGCACGGGATTTGAGCGTCAGTTTGGGGATTGTTTGCTATTGGGAAACGAACAAGAGTGACCCTACGGCTCACAATATCGCGAAAATTGCACGGTATTTTAACGTTTCATCGGACTACTTGCTCGGGCTTTCCGACTGACCGCGCCGAATATACAACTTCATAACCGTCCGCGCAATGGCGCGCAATGAGTCACCGTATCTACGGAGATTTTGGCTTACTAAAAATTTTCTGCCTGATGGGCAGATTTTTTGTTTTTCCGCGCACATAGCTCTTCTTCGAGCTTCGCGACGCCGCTCAGCTTCTGTGCGGCGGGCAGAAATTCGCCCAGAAAGTACCCTTCGTACCGTTCGGCCTCTTCCGAGACTTCGGGCGGCAGATCTTCGACGGCTTTCAGGCGATCGAGCTGTTCCCGCGCGGCTGTCTCCTCCCCTTTCGACAGGAAATACTGCACGCGAAGCAGGAGAAGCGCGGAAAATGCGGGCAGGTCCTCGCGCACCGCGGGAACGTCGAAAAGCAGTTCTTCGGGAACGTCGGAGAACTCCCCGCGATACAGAATGCCCTGTGCGGTGAGCACGTTGAGCGCGACGGTTTCGTCGCGCGATTTTTTGATGAAGCCGAGAAGCAGCATTCCGTCCGTCTTTCCGCCGGGAAGTTCTGCGGGAATGAGCGCGCGGAGCCCTTCGTACAGAAAGAGCGGCGCAAGGAGGGCGAGAAAGAGAAGCCCCGCATGATAGGGCAGCGCAAAATACAGTGCGAACATGATCCCGCCCGCCGCCAGGTTGGAAACCGCCCCGCCGACGGTGAACGCGATCATTCTTGCGCGCACCCCCTCTCCGCTTCGCGGCGTCATCACGGAAGCTCCGCCGAACTCGCTTTTTGCGATGAAACGCGGCGGCTTTCCCTCCGTAAACAAAAAATAAGAGAGAAGAACGGAGTGGAATTTCAGCCCTGCGGCCGCGCCAAACAGCAGGTGTCCGCACTCGTGGAATGCGGCGGGAACGCGCAGGAACACGCAGAGGACGACGGCCGAAAGCGCGATATACTCGCCTGCGCCGCGCATGGGCGCGGAGAGAAGGAAGAGCAAGATCACGCCCGCGAGCGAAACCGCCCAGAGCGTCCAATCCATGATATAATAGAGGATCCTCTTTGTCCGTCCGCTCATTGCAGCCCCCTCAAAATCAGATAGCCCTCGAGGTTGTCCCGATCGGAAAACCGCACTTCGTCCAGCCCGAGAGCCTTCATGCACGCATAGAGAAGCAGTGCGCCGCCGACGATAATGTCCGCACGGGAAGAGATCGCGGGAATTTTTCTGCGCTCATCTTCAGTCATGGCTTCCAGCCGCCTTGCGGCCTCGCCGACCCATTCCCGCGGCATGCAAACGCCCTGCAAGAGCTCCGCGCGGTACTGCGTAAGCCCCGTCTTGTACCATGCGAGGGAAGAAGCCGTGCCGCCGATGGCATACGTGGCCCCGTTGGGGAGCGCGTTCCCGAGCGGAAGAGCGGCCTCTTCTGCCGTGCGGAGAAGTTTTTCCGCGTCGTCCCCGCAGAGATCGCGGAGCTTGACCGCCCCGACGGGCAGACTGACGGAGAAAATAGTCTCTCCCCCTTTTCGGAAGCAGACCTCGGTGCTCGCGCCGCCGATGTCGATGATCCCGCCGTCCCTGCCGCCGAGCGCGCCGACAAGCCCGAGCTGCGCCTCTTCTTCGCCCGAGACGATTTCCACGGCCACGCCGCACGCGCGCAGGACGCGCCCGCAGAACTCCGCTCCGTTCGCGGCGGAACGGACCGCAGCCGTCGCAAAGGCGAATTTGCGCGCCCCGTTTTCATCCGCCTCGCGGCAAAATGCGGAGACAGCCTCTACCGAACGCTCCATCGCCTCTTCGCCGAGAACGCCCGTCTCGGAAAGATGGGCGCCGAGGCGGGTCGTACACAGCTTCTTATATAAAGTTTTTCCGTCCGCCCAAAGCATGAGGCGAACGGAATTCGATCCGATATCAATGATTGCTATTTTCATTCGATCCGCGCGTTTTCCAGCCGCCGTTCTCTACAGCCTGTTGGTATTTCCATCTTTCCGACTTGTAATATTCGAGATCGTGCTCCTGCTGTTCGATCAACTCGTTATACTTCTCGATCTCCGCGTCCAAACGCTTGCTCTCCTTGTTCTTGTAGCCCATTTCGACGAAGAGATAGCCAATCACCAGAGCCAAAACGAAAATGACAAGCACGCCCGCTATGATAAAGGCGGACGCGATGCGTCTCGATTTTTCCTCCGGGATGAGCCATTTTTCCTTCGGCATAACTTTTTATCCTTTCGAAGATGTTCTATCCCATTATATAGCATCCTTGCGAAAAATGCAACAATTTTGTGCAAACTTTTCTGATAGAGGAAAAAACCCGCGAGACAGCCGAGCAGCATATAGAAGCGGAAGGCGGGAAAACCGAGCCAAACGGAGGCCGCGACGAACGCGACGGAAAAGACCGCCGAAAAGAGAAGATCGGCGGCGATCCGCACGGCGCGGTGCTTGAACGGGCGGTAAATGCAGGCGAAAACCTCGTAGAGCGCACCGCCTGCGACCCCGAATAAGATACAGACGAGAAAGGGATAGATCTGCTCTTTCACTTGAACAGCTTTCGAAAATTGTTCCTTGCGCCGTATCTCACGGAAAGGATCTCCCCGCTCGCGGCGAAATTGCCCGTTCCCTCCGAAAAGGCAAGCACTTTGAGATGCGACCCCGAAATCTGTACCTTTTTCCCGCCGACGGTGAGCGTGATGGACGTGTCGGAAAATGCCTCGACGGAACTCACCCCCGTCATGGTGAGCTTGCTCTGCTGTTCAATCGTGAGAGTGTTCTTGACTGTTTCCTGCATACCATATGGTATGTCCCGCCGAGGCAATATATTCGCGCGGAAAGGGCCGCTCTCATGCGGAAACCGCTAAAAACAGCGCTGCTTCCTCTCCTTCATGCAACTCTCGACGTTTCCGCAGCGGTAGCAGAGTTCATTCTCGCAGAGCCCGTCACGGAAGAAAGCGACAAGGTTTTGCGAGGTCGTCTCGGCGATATTTGCGAGGGCTTCCTCGGTGAGGAAGGCCTGATGCGAGGTCACGATCACGTTGGGCATGGAAATGAGGCGCGCCAGAATGTCGTCCTCCACGATATGCCCCGAAAAATCGCGGAAGAAGAGATCGGACTCCTCCTCGTACACGTCGAGACACGCCGCGCCGACGATGCGCCGCTTGATCCCGTCGATGAGCGCCTCCGCGTCGATGAGCGCGCCGCGCGAGGTATTCAGGATAATGACCCCCTTTTTGAGCTTTGGGATCGCCCTTTCGTTGATGATGTGATAGGTTTCTTCGGAGAGCGGGCAGTGCAGGGAGATGACGTCGCTTTGGCGGAACAATTCATCGAGAGAGACGTAGCGGACCGAGGGATCTTTGCGCGGGAATTTATCGTACGCGACGATCTGCATCCCGAATCCGCGGCAGATATCCATAAAGATCGTGCCGATCTTCCCCGTCCCGATCACGCCCACCGTCTTTCCGTGCAGGTCGAACCCCGTGAGCCCGCTGAGGGAGAAGTTGAAGTCCTTCGTGCGGTTGTACGCCTTGTGGATCCTGCGGACGGACGTCAGAAGAAGCGCCATCGCATGTTCGGCGACCGCATAGGGAGAGTATGCGGGAACGCGGACGACGTGGATCTTTCCGAAACACTTTTCCAGATCGACGTTGTTGTACCCCGCACAGCGCAGCGCGACGACGCGCACGCCGTTCTCATAGAGCCTGTCGATGACCTCGGCCCTGACGTCGTCGTTGACAAAGACGCACACGCCGTCGAACCCCCGCGCAAGGTCTGCGGTGTCGGCGTTGAGTTTGGTCTCGAAAAATTTGTATTCTATCTTGTACTTTTCTCCCATCTTCTGAAAGAAGGGAATGTCGTAATCCTTTGCGTCAAACAGTGCGATCTTCATTTTTCACCTCTCATTTAGTATTGCGTTTTCGCATGCGTTTATGAAAAAAACCGCAGTGTCGCGGCATTTTTCAATGGAAACATAGTACTATGTCACGCATAATGCCTGACAGAATACCCTTTTTAGCTCAATTTTGCCTTCGCGCGCGCCTTTGCGCGGAGCTCGCCGTCGAGGATGCGCTTGCGGATGCGGATATTCTGCGGCGTGACTTCCAAAAGCTCGTCGTCGCCGATAAATTCGAGGGCTTCTTCCAAAGAGAGTTTTTTGGGCGGGATGAGGCGGAGCGCTTCGTCCGAGGAAGAAGAGCGCGTATTCGTGAGGTGCTTCGTCTTGCAGACGTTGACGTTGATGTCCTCCTCTTTGGGATTCACGCCGACCACCATGCCCTCATAGACGGGCGTACCCGGCGAGATAAAGAGCATGCCGCGCCCCTGCGCGTTGAAGAGACCGTAGGTGACCGCCTCTCCCGTCTCGTATGCGACGAGCGAGCCCGTGACCCTGCGCTGGATCTCCCCTTTGTACGGCTGGTATTCGTAGAACACCGAACTCATGACGCCCTCGCCCTTCGTATCGGTGAGAAATTCGCTCTTATAGCCGAACAGCCCGCGTTCGGGGACGAGAAATTCGAGGCGCATGCGCGAACCCAACGCGCTCATGTGGACGAGTTCACCCTTGCGCATGCCCATTTTTTCAAAGACCGCGCCCGTTCCCGACTCGGGGACGTCGACGATGAGGCGTTCGACGGGCTCATACTTTTCCCCGTCCACGTCTTTATAGAGCACTTTGGGGGAACTGACCTGAAACTCGTACCCCTCGCGGCGCATCGTCTCGATGAGAATGGAGAGGTGCATCTCCCCTCTTCCGCTTACACGGAAGGAATCGGCGGAATCGGTGTCCTCCACTTTGAGGGAGACGTCGCGCAGAAGTTCGCGGTAGAGCCTGTCGCGCAGGTGCCGCGTCGTGACGTACTTCCCCTCCTTCCCCGCGAAGGGAGAATCGTTGACGGAAAAGATCATCTCGACGGTCGGCTCGGAGATCTTGACGAACGGAACGGGCTCATGAGCGTCCGCCGCGCACACCGTGTCGCCGATATTGATCTTTTCAAGCCCCGCGAAACAGATGATATCGCCCGCGCGAGCCTCTTCGCAGGGAACGCGGTCGAGGCCCTCGATCTCATAGAGCGCAGCGATCTTTCCGCGCCAGCGCACGTCTTTGTGGTTGAAATTGCAGATGGCGACCTCTTCGTTTTGGTGCATGACGCCGCGCTCGATCCTGCCGATCCCGATCCGCCCGACATAATCGTTGTAGTCGATGGAGGAAACAAGCAGTTGCAGAGGGCCCTCGTCGTCCATTTCGAGAGGCGGGAAGTGCTTTAAGATCATATCGAAGAGCGGTTTGAGGTCTGTGCCGCTCTCCTCATCGTCGAGGGACGACGTTCCGTCGCGCCCCGAACAGAACACGAACGGGCTCTCGAGCTGTTCGTCGGAGGCGTTGAGGTCCATGAGGAGTTCCAAAACCTCGTCGACCACCTCTTTGACTCTTGCGTCGGGACGGTCGATCTTGTTGACGACGATGATGAGGCGGTGCCCCATCTCGAGCGCCTTTTGGGTGACGAAACGGGTCTGCGGCATGGGTCCTTCGGCGGCGTCCACGAGGATGAGAACACCCGAGACCATCTTGAGGACGCGTTCGACCTCGCCCGAGAAATCGGCGTGGCCGGGGGTATCGACAATGTTGATCTTCACCCCGTTGTAGTGGATGGAAGTGTTTTTGGCGAGAATGGTGATGCCGCGTTCGCGCTCCAAATCCCCGCTGTCCATGACGCGCTCTTCCACGACTTGGTTCTCGCGGAAAGTGCCGCCTTGTCTAAGCATTTGGTCGACGAGCGTCGTCTTGCCGTGGTCGACGTGGGCGATGATCGCAATGTTCCGTAAATCTTCTCTGAGCATACCTTGTTGTCCTATTTGAAATCCATAGATGATTATAGTACTTTTCCGCTCTTTTGACAACAAAAAAGAGGCGGAATCAAAAAATTTCCGCCCGTTGGAGATCGAATTTTATTATATTGCCGTCAAAATCAAGCACCTCGTTCTTTCATATAAAAATTGTATGTTATTTCGGCATTATTCATCGTCGCGATTTGAAATCCCCCAACCCAGCCGTTTGATGTTACGATATCTTCGACCACATTTTGTTGAACGGTGCCCCCAAAAGCTTTTATAAACAGACGTGCGTCATATTCCGGCCGAAATTGAAAATAATATTTTAGTTTGAAAACTTCATTGCCGAAATCTAAAGCAATCAGCCTTAAACAATATTGTCCTTCTCCTATCGGCAAACAAAAATCCTGCCGAAGGCCGTATTGTGCGCATAGCTCAAACAGCAGATCTCGACATTCCGAAAGCTTCGGATCGTTCAGGCAACGAAAATACAGGCAAATATTTTTGAGCGAGTGATCGTTCGTAGATACCTTTGCTCCGATGATCTTGTTTTCGATCGGGAATTCTCGCTCCATTGATAAAGAATGCAATAATTTAATTTTTTCAGCTGTAAAAAATTTTATCACTGAAAGTCTATTGTAAATTTCTTCCGCATCTTCCGCCTTGATATGTAGATCATGCTTTATGATATTTTCATCTTTTTCATATCCGCATGAAAAGCAGGTCGCAAGATTGTCCCCTATAAGGGCGTCTAATATGATATTCTTTGTTTTATTTTTTTGAATTCCTTCTACCCGATAATAGGCACGGTTACGAATAACCGCGTCAATACCAATCGTTATAGCGTAGCAATATAAGCCACATTTACTGCGCTCCATGCTGTCCCAATCGATTTTCATCTTACCACCCGCTCGAATCCGGATCCCCGCTACTATCTCCCGAATTATACCCTTTACATGTTCCATAACAAGTCGATACGCATCTATCACCACAGGTGTCATTACAATCATCGCGACACTGACCATAGCAGCCACTATAACATGAATATGATATATCTGCATATGCCGGCTGGAGCGTTGCCGCTGTAATGTACCCCTTGATCTTCGAAAAAAGTTCTTTTGTAATTTGAAACATGTTACCACTCCTTTATAGTTGATTATAATGCTATGTCTTTATCGACTTATCTCCTGTATACGCACAATACTCCGTAAAAGCGCCTGTTCTTCTTGTTCATCGAGCTGTAATAACCCACGCTCCCATTGAAGAGCCTTGAGTTTCGCGTTCGCTTGATAAATAATTTTATAGAGCTCACAGCGAGCATCGTCGGGTTTATAAAGATTTCCTGTACTCAGATAATTGCTTCCCATGCACATCGGGCATATCCTTTGATAATAGCAATCTCTGCATTTTCCTTCCAAAAGATCGGAAGAAAACTCACCATAGATGGGGAGCTGCCCGGTTTTTTTCGCTTTTTCTCCTGCAGAGAGTGGCGAAAAGAGCTGGCAGGGATACATGTTCCCATTGGTGTCATAACACCGCATTGCCGTCCCTGTCCCACAATATTTTTTTATAGCGCCTTCCTTTTCCTGCGGACGGGAAAGATTCCCGATCGGAAAATCCATCATCCTGCATTTGGGTGCTTCCGGATGTTCCAAGTAATAATCGATCAAACGGTTAAGCTGATCTGTCAAAGTAGGGAGATTGCCCGGCGAAGTCCAATCCACCATATAGGCAAGATTACACTCGACAGCAAATCCTCGACTGTGAAGGAATGCAATGCTCTCCGCCAGATAAGGCAACGATTTCTCGGAAATCGTCATTTTTACATGTTGCCCCGGATATTCCCTTAAAAAGAAATCTAAATCAATATCGTCGAAGCTATTTGACCGATTCAGGTTGTGGGCTTCCCGTGTGCCGTCGAGACTCAGTCCAACCGTTACAAATCGACGGTTTTCATGCAACCATTTTTGTACTTCGTCATGGACGAATGTGCCATTCGTAGTAGCAAAAAAACGCAACTTTCCGCGATAGAATGAAAGAACGTATTCAACGACCTGTTTCATGAGCTCAAAATTCAGGAAAGGCTCTCCACCGAAAAACTCGATATAAGTATTTTCGGCTTGCTCTCCTCCCCGTAACTCTTTGTCTAAAATCGCTTTTGCCGTCTCAAAGCTCATGTTTGCCGCGCTTTTATTGTGTTCGTAACAATAAATACAAGCAAGATTACATTTTTCCGTAATCGTAAGGGTAATCGTTCTATTTTCCATAATCCATTTTTTTGCGGGGTTTATTGAATATACTTATTATAGTGTAAGACATATCTTATGTCAAGCGTTTTTCGTAAGATTTTTCTTATAATATAATTATGAAAAACAAATTTGCCGAAAGACTGAGCGATTTGTTGGAATCAAATGGTCTATCTAAGCGTGCATTCGCGGAAAGAATCGGCGTCTCTGCGATGAGTGTATCCGATTGGACAAACGGAAACGTTCAACCGAGCGCAGAAAATGTCTATTTGACAGCCGAATTCTTTCATATAAGTTCTGACTTCCTGCTTGGATTGGAAGATGAGACAGGTGCAAAAAAATACTAAACCACGAAAAAGCCCGTCCGTGCGGACGGGCTTTTGCTATCAACGAAATCAATACGGCTTGGGAGACAGGTTGCGGTAGGTGCAAAAGCGGATGAAAAAGCCGTTGTCCTCTTCGGGTTCGCTCTCAAAGGCGAGCGCAAAGGCGGGGTCGACGTCGAGATCGGGCGCAAAGACGTCGGCTCCCCCGTCCGCGTCCACCTTTGTGACGAGCGCCTCGGTGCAGTAAGGAAGGAGCGCGCGAAACACACTTGCCCCGCCGATGACAAAAACGTCCTCTTCGGGGTATTTCTTCACTTCCTTGAAGAGCTCTTCGAGATCGTGCACGGTGAGCGCGCCCTCCCCCGCGTCTACGGGAGAAAGGACGATATTCGTGCGGTTTTTGAGCGGTTTTCCGCCCGGGAAGGAGCGCAGCGTATTGAGCCCCATGACAACGGTTTTCCCCGTCGTCGTCTCGCGGAAGAACTTCATATCTTTGGGAAGGGAAAACATGAGGCCGTTCTTTTTCCCGATCCCCCACTTTTTGTCTGCATGAAAGATCGCGCGCATAGCTCTCCTTAAATCGCAACGGGGATCTTTTTGTCGAGAGGGTGAAACTCGTACCCCTCAAGACGGAAGGAATCCACTGTAAAGTCGTAGAAATTTTTGACGTCGGGATCGACGGAAAATTTGGGTGCGGGAAGCGGTCCGCGCCCGATGATCTCCTCCACGATGGGGAGATGGCGGTCGTAGATATGGGCGTCGGCGATGACATGGACGAGTTCCCCCGCCTTCAGCCCGCTCGCCTGCGCCATCATGATAAGCAGCACCGCGTACTGCACGACGTTCCAATTATTCGCCGTGAGCATGTCGTTGGAACGCTGGTTGAGGATGCCGTTCAAAGTGTCGCCCGAGACGTTGAACGTCATGGAGTAGGCGCACGGATAGAGGTGCATCTCGTGGAGATCCGCAAAATTGTAGAGATTGGTCATGATGCGGCGGGATGCGGGGTTATGCTTCAAGTCATAGAGCACCCTGTCGACCTGATCGAACTCCCCCTCCGCGTACTTGGCTTTTTGGGCGAGCTGATAGCCGTACGCCTTCCCGATCGAACCGCTCTCATCCGCCCAGCTGTCCCAAATGTGCGAATGCAAGTCATGAATGTTGTTGCTCTTCTTCTGCCAGATCCAGAGGAGCTCGTCGATGCAGCTCTTGAACGCCGTGCGGCGGATCGTGAGGATGGGAAATTCCTCCCGCAGATCGTAGCGGTTGACGATCCCGAACTTTTTGACGGTGTGCGCGGGCGTTCCGTCCTCCCAATGCGGACGGACGTTGCGGTCGGTGTCCCACACGCCGTTTTTCAAAATATCCTTGCAGTTCTCTATGAAGATGAGGTCTGCCCTGCTCATGGTGTGCTCCTTTTGTGAAATGCGCCGCTATGCCTGCGCCGAGATCGCTTCCCCGACGCGGGCACGCGTCTCTTCTTCGCCCAAGATTTGCTGGATCGTCCACAGGTCGGGCGTGTTGGCCTTGCCCGTCGTTGCGATGCGGAGGATCTCCGCGACGTCGGAAACGCTCCCCTTGAAGTTCTCGGGAGCGGCTTTATAGTCCTTCATCTCCGCCGCAAAGCCGTGCGCCGAGGCGATCTGCTTCAATTTGGAGAACCAGACCTGCGCGTCGTCGGCGGGGTCGTAGCAGGCGAGAAAATCCCGCAAGATCCCCCTTCTCTCCTCTGCGCCGAAACGGTAATCCTCGTACGAGGCGGGGCGTTCGAAGAAATATTCGATGAATTGCATCGCCTGCGAAGCGGTCGTGAAGTCCTTTCTGCGCTTTTTGCCGCCGATCCCCATGCAGAGGGTGAGGACGCGGAGCATCTTCTCTCTGTCCGCAAAGTATCCTCTCTGCGCGTCGGTGCCGTACTCGTCCGCCCACGCTTTGAGGAAATCGAGCATTTCCTCCGCGGAGAGCTTGGAAAGTTCGTTTTTCGAAATATCTTTGAGTTTGTCGAGGTCGAAGAGCGTCCCGCTCTTGGACATTTTCTCCACTTTGAAGGGAAATTCGTTGAGATCGGCGTCGGGATTTTTCAGATACCACTCCTCGAAGTTGGAATTGAGGAGGGTGAGGATATATACTTTCACGGCGCGGGCATAGTACCCCTCTTTGCGGTAAAATTCGAGGGAGAGCTCGGGGTCCTTGCGCTTACTTAGCTTGCGGCGCGTCTCGCCGTCCTGCTTCATCAGCGAGCAGTTGTGTCCGTAGCGCGGACGCTTGAAGCCGAGCGCGTCGAAGAGTTCGAGGTGGATGGGCAGGCTCGCGAGCCATTCCTCGCCGCGGATGACGAGGGTCGTCCGCATGAAGTGGTCGTCGATCGCGTGCGCAAAGTGATAGGTGGGAATGCCGTCGGATTTGAGGATAACGACGTCCTGATCGTTTTCCGTGACGGTGATCTCCCCTTTGACGGCGTCGCGGAACTTGATCTTGTTCGAGGGATCGCCGAGCGAACGCAGGCGGATGACGAAGGGCTTTCCCTCGTCGAGATTCCGGTAGATCTCCTCCTCGGAAAGATCGCGGCATTTGGCGTACTTCCCGTAATATCCCGTCGTCTCTTTCTTGGCGGTCTGCTCCTCGCGGAGCGCGGTGAGCTCCTCCTCGGTGCAGAAACACGGGTATGCCCGCCCCTCCTCGATGAGGTGTTTGACGAACGCGCGGTAGATCTCGGCGCGCTGGCGTTGGTACCACGGACCGTACGTCTCGTCCCCGCCGATCTCGGCGCCCTCGTCGAAGTCGATATCAAAGTAATGGAGCGCGTTCTTGACCGCCTCCACCGCCCCGTCCACCTTGCGCTTTAAGTCGGTATCCTCGATGCGCAGATAGAGAATGCCCCCGCTGCGGTGGGCGACGCGCTCGTTTGCGATCGCCGCGAACAGATTCCCGAGGTGGATGAACCCCGTGGGCGAGGGCGCGAGACGGGTGACTTCCGCCTTCTCGGGAAGGTCGCGGGGCGGATATTTTGCTTCGTAGCTTTGAAGGTCGGGATAGTTCCCGGGGAGCAGTCGCTCCGCAAGTGCCTTATAGTCCATAGTAGATTCTCCTGTTTGATTTTGAAATGATGAGCCGCATGGCTCCTGTCAGGCCCCGATGAGGCCGAGACTTTCGGGCGCGATCTCCGCAAGCCCGTTTTCGATATCGTGGACGAGGGCGACGGCGCGGGCAAGCAAGGGCGTCTCCATGCCGCGGGCCCTTCCCGCTTTGACGACCGCACCCGCAACATAGTCGACGTCGCATCTTCTCCCCGCCTCGAGATCGCGAAGCATGCCCGAGCGGATATTGGCGTGCTTTTTCATCGCGACGGGCAAAATAAGGCGCGCAAACGGGCCTTTGAAGAGCTTTTTGACCTCATGACCGTTTTGGTAAAGGCGTTTGCACCCATAGACCTCTGCCACGCATAGTACTTCGCGTATGAGCAAAATCGCAAGTTTCGCGTGTTTTTTCGAGAGCTCGCCGTACGAGAGGCCCGAGATCGCGGAGAGCGTGGAAAGGGAGGCGTTGAACACGAGCTTTGCAAAGCGGATCTCGGCGAGGTCGCCCACACGGACGTCGAACACGGCGGGATCGAAGAGCGCGGCGATCTTTTCGAGCTTCTCCCCCTTTCCGTAAGCTCCGAGCGCAACGCTCGGCTTTCCCTCCGAAGTCAGCTTGACGACGCCGGGCGACTCGAGCTGCGCGCCCCAGCCGAGCGTCGCACCATAGACGCGGTCTCTTCCGAATACCTCGGCGAGGCCCTCCTCGGGCAGACCGTTCTGCACGGTGACGAGCGCGCCGTTTTCACCGAGAAAAGGCGCAAGAAAGCGCGCGATCGCAGGATTCTCCCGCTGTTTGGTGGCGAGAAAAACGACGTCGTACTCCCCCTCCATCTCCTGCGGCAGAAACGCCCGCGCACCCGATGCTTTCAGCGCGGCGACATGTCGGGCGTTCCGCGTGACGAGATCGCACGCGACGTTCCCCTTTGCGAGAAAGTTCCCGAGCGAGGTGCCCATCGCTCCCGCTCCATAGATGCAGATCCTCATGTCTCCCCTATTATAATAAAAGTTGCGCCGCTTGTCAATCGTGCGCTCCCCGTGCAAAAAATTTTCCGAAAAAATTTCGCTGTCCGCTTGACATAAGGATGAGGACAGACTATAATAGTAAGCACTTAACATCAAGGAGGCTAAGTATGAAAAAGAAACTTTCTGTTGTATTTGCACTTGCGCTCTCCGCGGTCATGCTCTTCGTGCTCTGCGCGTGCGGCTCCACATGGGGCAAGATCAAATCGGCATACGAGAAAGAAGGCTATACCGAGATCGAGCTCTCCGAAGAGATCAAAGAGGCGCTTCACCTCAGCGATGAGGACACCGAGGAATCGGACGCGACCGTGCACTTTTTGACGAACGCGAAGGTCAACGACGACGACAGCACGCTTGAACTCATCGCAAAGATCGTTCTCTCCAAAACCGCCATCGTTTGGGAGTACAAGAACGTCGAGGCCGTGCAGAAGGCGTACAAGGAGGACCTCAACGAGGAGCAGCAGGAGAAGTTCGACGAGCTCTGGAAGGAATATCAGAAGAGCGATAAAGTCAACGGCAACTGCATTCTCGTCTTTGGCGACGCAGAGATCTTCAAAGGAACGAAGTAAGCGATCCCCCTCTCCCCTCGCGGAGAGGGATTTTTTTATGATTTTTTGCGAAAACCCCGAAAAAAAACTTGTCTTTTTCGCGCGCATATGGTATACTGTCTTTCGTATCTCAGTTATAGAAAGGAAAAAACGTATGAATTTCTTGTCCATCATCTCGAATTTGTTGTTCGACGTCTCGAATGTGCCCCCCGAAGTGTCTGACGCATACCAGATCGTCGCCTTCGTCTTTGTCGTCGCTATGGGTGTTGCGGCGCTTGCCGCCATCGTCCTCGTCATGCTCACCCCCGGCAACTCGCAGGGCATCGACGCGCTCGGCGGTTCGAGCGAGACCTTCTACGGGAAGAACAAGGGCAAGTCCACCGAAGCGAAGCTGAAAATGTGGACGCTCATCTGTCTCGGCGTTCTCGGCGTATTTGCGCTTGTGTTCTTTATCGTCACCATCCCCGCTATCTGGGGCCTCAACTTCTAAGTCAGCTATTTTATAACAAAAGCGCGGGCGGGCAAACAATGCTTGCCCGTTTTTCATCGCAATACAGAGGGATCCATTGACTGCAAAACATTCGGTTCTGACCAACATCCAAAACGGCACCTTTGCCTTGAATACCGACGAGGAGATCGCAAGAAAACTTCGCCTCGGAAAGCGCGAGTCCGCCGCTCTGCGCGACATTTTGCATGCTCTCGTACGCGAGGGCGAACTTCTCATGGATTCCCGCTTCCGCTTCGGCACGGCGGAGCAGTTCGGCGCGATGCGGGGCGTGCTCTCGTGCAATGAGCGCGGTTTCGGCTTTTTCGTTCCCGAAAACGGCGCTCCCGACCTCTTCATCCCCCACCGCTCCATGAAAAACGCCCTGCACGGCGACACGGTGCTCGCCTTTTGCGTGGGCGGGAGAAACGGCGACGAAGGCGAAGTGCTCGCCGTTCTCGAACGCGGATACGGCGAGCTCGTCGGCACCTACCATCACGACAGGCGGGCGGGCCGTCTGTGCCCCGACGACCGCAGATTCGACGCGGACGTCGTGATCCCCGCGGGGAAACACAAACGCTGTCCGACGGGCGCAAAGGCGGTCGCGCGCATCACCTCTTACGACGGGCGCATCCCTGTCGGCGAGATCGTCGAAGTGCTCGGCACAAGCGGCGATTTCTTTACGGAGGAGCTCGCACTCATCCGCGCGCACGGGCTCAGGGAGGAATTTCCCGCGGAAGCCGTGCGGGAGGCGGAAAAGCAGGCGCTTCGCGACCCCGCGGCCGATCTCAAAGGGCGCAAAGATCTGCGCGGCGAACTCATCATCACCGTCGACGGCGAGGACACGCGCGATATCGACGACGCCATCTCCGTGCGGAAAAAGGGAAGCTGTTTCGAACTCGGCGTGCACATTGCCGACGTTTCGCACTATGTCGCGCGCAATCGTGCGTGCGACCAAGAGGCTTTCAGGCGCGGGACAAGCGTCTATTTTCCCGACCGCGTCTTGCCCATGCTCCCCCCTGCGCTTTCGAACGGCATCTGTTCGCTCAACGAAGGCGCGGACCGCCTCACCCTCTCCTGCTTTATGACGGTGGATTTGAGCGGCAAGGTTGTGAAAAAGCGCGTCGCTCCCTCAATCATCCGCTCCCGCCACCGCATGACGTACACCGAGATGACCAAACTCATTGAGCGAGACGCCGCGCTCGAGGCAAAGTACCCCGACCTCATCGGATTCGTCGCCGACGCAGCGGAACTGACGGAGATCCTCAAACGGGCGCGGGAGAGGCGCGGCGGCGTGGAACTCGACGTCAAAGAGACTGCCATCCGCTACGAAAACGGGGAGATCTCCATTCCCGAATACGAAAGGACGGTCTCCCACGAGATGATCGAGGAATTTATGATCCTCGCCAACGAGAGCGTCGCTTCCCTCATGGCGGAGAAGGAAATGCCCTTTGTCTACCGCGTCCACGAACGCCCCTCCGAGGAAAAGGCGAGCGGATTCTTGACGTTTTTGAAGGAGATCGGCATCCCCGCAAAATTCGACGCACGAAAGGTTTCGCCGAAGGACTACCGCGACCTTCTTTTTTCGCTGCAATCGTCCCCTCTGTCCTCTCTCGTCAGCCGCGTGATGCTGCGCTCCATGCAAAAGGCGCGCTATTCCCACGAGAACTGCGGCCATTTCGGGCTCGCTTCCGATTGCTATTGCCACTTTACGTCCCCTATCCGCCGCTATCCCGATCTCTGCGTCCACCGCATCATCAAGGACGCTTTATCCGCCGGTGCGGATTCCCTCGGCCGCGTGCGTGAGACGTACGAAAATTTTGTGGAAGAGGCCTCGCTGCGCTCCTCCGCCTGCGAAAAAAATGCCGCGGACGCAGAGCGCGAGGTGGACGCGCTGTACATTGCGGCATATATGCAGAAAAAAATCGGCGAGGAGTACGACGCGACCGTTTCGGGCGTGACGGGCTTCGGACTTTTTGCCGAGCTCGCAAATACCGTCGAGGGCTTTATCCCGCTCGAAATGCTCCCCGACGACAGCTACGACTTCCTCGACGACCGCTTCCTTCTGCGCGGAACGAAAAATACTTTCCGCCTCGGACAGCGGGTGCGGGTGAAAGTCGTGGGCGTGGACTTCGGCACGCGGCGCGTGCAATTCGGACTATTATCCTTCGGGAGGTGACGACATGAAAATCATTGCGGTCAACAGATCCGCTTCCTTCGAATACTTCATCCTCGATAAATTCGAGGCGGGCATCGTGCTCGAGGGCGCGGAAGTCAAATCGCTGCGGGCGGGAAAGGCCTCCCTCGGCGAATGCTTCTGCGAGATACGGGGCGGCGAGGTCTATATCAAAAACATGCACATCGCCCTCTACGACAAGAGCGGCGCGTTTTCCACCCGCGATTCCCGCAAGGACAGAAAGCTCCTCCTGCACAGAGACGAGATCTCCAAGATCGTGGGACGGGTCAACGAAAAAGGGTTTACCCTCGTCCCGCTGAAGATCTATTTCAAAGACGCGCTCGTCAAAGTAGAGCTCGCCCTCTGCAAGGGAAAACACACTTACGACAAAAAACAGGCGATCAAGGAGCGCGACGTAAAGCGCGCCCTCGACCGCGAAGCAAGAGAGTGGTGACGGGCGTTTCTCCACGGCGCGCTTGATTTAGTCAAGCCCTCGCCAAAGTGCCATTTTGTTTTTTGACCTATCGATTTGATTGTGCGGCAGTGATACAATGGGAACGACAAACGGAGATTTGACTGAGGAACGAATATGGTGATACCTGTTCTGCTTATGAGAAAACGACACATTATCAGTAAGCTATTGAAAATGGACGCCGTTTCGGAAGAAAACGCCGTTACTCTTCGGGAAGCCGGCGTCATAAATCCGAACGGATTTTATAGATTTACTTTGCGTTTGGTAGAACAAGGGATCCTCCATCAGTGCGGAGATAAATATTATTTGGATACTGCAAGGCTGTAAACGGCAATTCACGCAAGCAAAGCTATTTGAACGGATTATTTGGAGGAGTATGAAAAGATTTTCCGTTATGCTGTTATGCTCTTTTCTCTGTCTCTGTTGTCTGGCGGGCTGTGGCGGAGGAACGGACAAATATGGTTTTTATTCGCAAAGAACATTAAAGAAAAATCTTATTCCGGACTTGCCGAAGATCCAAACGGGTTCTATGGGAGACGCGAACCGCTTTTACTTTCGTTCGACCCAAGAAGAATTTGATGAATATCTGCAATCGGTGTATGAGTATTTGGTTGGTTGTTCCTTTGAATACTTCGGTTATCCCACGGAAGTTTTCAGCACCTTCTTCGGCGGCGCGCCGAAGTGCTATTTCGCATTCGGAACGGAATTGAGTGATTTTCAAACAAATATCGACATTCCGTTGGCAGAATCTAATGATATTGCGGGAAAGCATTACTTTTTCGTATGGGGCAATCAAGGCGTAGAAGAAGCAGACGGCAGCAGGCAAATCGTAAACGCAAAATATCTGAAAATCGGATGTTATTTTTACGAGGACCATGTAAGCGCCTATATGGACTTGAAATATGCCCTTATGGATTACACGTTTTTTCTGCCGACAGACGAATAGGTTAAACTTCAACTTAACGGAATATATAAGGCGAGGGCGGTTTGTCCTCGCTTTTCGCAGTAAAAAAGAACGCAAGCTGTCATATGTTCGCTAATACAAAAACCGCCGATATGCAAGAGCATATCGGCGGTTTTGGTGCGGATGACAGGACTTGAACCTGCACGGTCGCCCACAGGAACCTGAAACCTGCGCGTCTGCCAATTTCGC
>CANQTD010000009.1 GCA_947626685.1 uncultured Clostridia bacterium
AAAAGCTCGCTCTCCTTGTCTTGCTTGCTTCTGAAAACAGGCACTTCGCGCTGTCATGCCTTTCCGCAAGACATGCCATAAAAGCGGCGCAATACGGCGTCGCGCTGCGCTTTTTTCGGGTCATTTACGTCATAGTAAACTCCCCTTCAAAAAGCTCGCTCTCCTTGTCTTGCTTGCTTCTGAAAACAGGCACTTCGCGCTGTCATGCCTTTCCGCAAGACATGCCGTGAAAGCGGCGCAATACGGCGTTCTGTTCCCGTGGGAGCGCCATATTTTTTATCGAAAAATCAATATTTTACGCGCATAACATGTTGACAAATTTCATATAATATGTTACAATACTATCAAAACAAGGGGGAAATCGTATGGCCAAAGTATCTACAAACATAACGATCGACGCAGAGGTAAAAAAACAGGCGCAAGAATTGTTTGCCGATCTGGGTATGGATCTTTCTACCGCGATCAATATTTATCTGAAAAAGGCGTTGGCGGAACAGGGCATTCCGTTCGAGATCACGCGGGGCACTTTGAATAAGGATACAATATCGGCGATGGAAGAGGTCAAGGAAATGGAAGCGCACCCCGAAAAATATAGGGGATATCAGGATATCGCTTCGCTGCGGAAGGCGCTCGGGGTATGAAATACGAAATACTTTATACCACCAAGTTCAAAAAGGACTTAAAACTTGTCCAAAAACAAGGGAAAAACCTCGACAAGTTATTCACCGTTATCGAATGGCTCTCGAACGACGAAAAACTTGACGCAAAGTACAGAGACCATGACCTCTCGGGGAATTACGAGGGTTTCCGTGAGTGCCACATTGAACCGGATTGGCTGCTCATCTATCGCAAGAACAGCGAACAGATCATCTTGTACTTATTGCGGACGGGGTCGCATTCCGATCTGTTCTGATTCCGTCTTTCCCGGCTCTGAAACGAGCGAGAAACCGATTGGGATTTCTTGACCCCATTTGGGTGGGGATGATTCCGAAAACACGACCCCATTCCCTCTTTGGAAGGAGGAAATTTTGAAAAAAACGACTTCTGCATTTGCGGTCACATTTGCGCTTGCCGCGGTCTATGCCGTGTTCACCTCGCGCGTGGCGTTGACGGCGCTCGCCCTCGCCGGGGGCAGGTCGTCCGCGCTCATCGGGACGGTCTTTGTCCTCGTGGTGAACAGCGTTCTCGCGTTGCTCCTCGGGGTGTTTTGCGGTCTGAGCCCCCTCACCCGCTGTTGGGGGATCCTGCCCGCGCCCATTCTGCTTGTGACCGTCTACCGGCTGATCGCGGGGACGCTCTCCCCGCTCGTTTGGCTGACCGCGCTCTACATGCTCGCACTCTCCGTGCTCGGCGCGGAATGCGCCGCCGTCGGGGATCTTGCCGCGCGGCTCGCAAAGCGCGTGCGAACAAAATCGTGACAGAAAACCAAAAGAGCCGCCCGCTGAGAGGACGGGGTTCCCTCGGCTCCCCCATCGGGGTCCCCACAAAAAGCCGCAGGATTTTTGCGGGGTGATTTTTGGGGGAGCTCCGCCGCATTGCGGCGGTGAGGGGGAGTCAATCCGATCAAGCAACACCCCTTCCGTCACCTTCGGTGCCACCCTTCTCGGGCAGGTAGATTCCTGCCCTCGGTCACCGTTCGCGCAAGATAATGCGCTTCACTCCTGTCGCAACGCGCCAAAAGTTCACAGGACTTTTGGCAGAATGCGTTGCTCCTCCTCGAGGGGTGGGCAAGAAAGAGCCGCCCGCTGCGATATGCAGCGGGCGGCCTGTCTGTTTACGGGATTCAGATCCCGAGCACTTCTTTGAGGTGCGCCGTGAGCGTTTCCGCCTGCGCGGCTGCGTCCTCGGCGTTCGGGTGGCTCTGGCCGCCGTTCCTGCCCGTGGGGACGGGGAGATAGCTGATATTTTCGTCTCCCGCCGCGGCGATGGCGGTCTGGATGCCCTGCGCGATCCGCGTATCGTTCTCCATCAACCCATAGATGCACACGATCTTCGCGCTCTCGTTCTTGGAGCGGATGAGCCCGAGCAGTTCGCCGTAGTCGGCAGTGAACTGTTCCGCGGAGTAGCTCGCGCTCAGCGCATACCCGTCGTTCGTACCGAGGGCGACGACCACGACGTCGAACTTCTTTTCGAACCCGTACTTCATCGTGTGGGTGGAGGAGAGGTTTTGGTACATGTCGAGCATGTTGAAGGGAAGCGCGAACTGCGCCTTGACGCAGATGCCCTCCGTTGCGACGAGAGAATAGTCCGCGCCGAGCGCGTGGGCGGTGCGGTAAGCGTACGCCTTCGTCGCGTCGGTATTGTTGTCGTTGTTCTCGTCCGCGGGCGTTGCGAGAATGCCCGCGCCCACCGTGATGGAGTCGCCCACAAATTCGATGGCGAGAGGGGACTTCTCCTCGGCGCGCAGGAATTTGCCGTCCGTCGAGAAACTGCTGAGGTTGATCTGGCTGTTCTGGGAGCTCGTCGCCTTCACGATGCGCACCGTGTGCACGCCCTCTTCGAGCTCCGTCGCCAGCTTATAATTTCTGTTCGCCTGCACTTTGATGCGCGTACCCTCGCCCGCGCCGTCGATGAACGCGATGAGCGCGGAGGGGTGGGGGGAAGGGTTCGCCATCACTTTGAGTTCGGTGCCGAAGAAGGCGACCTCGACGCCCGTCCCCGCGTTGGCGAGCACGAGCTGTTTGGAATTTATGAACGTCCTGCCGAGCAGGCGCACATACTCTTCGCCGAAGGTGTTGACGTCCTTATCCGAAACGACCTCGCGGCCCTCGATGCGTTCGGGCTCTTCGGCGGGCGGGTCCTCCACGACGGGAGGGTCCTCCTTGACGGGCTCATCGTTCGTCGGCGGCGTACAGCCGAACAGGGCGGGCGCCATCATGCACGCGATCGCGAGCGGTAACCAAAATTTTGTTTTCATGCTCCTTCTCCTTGATCCAAAAGTTGTTTGATGTGCTTGACGAGGCGGTCTGCGTTGAGTTTATGCGTCGCCGCGTTGGGGTGGAAATTTGCGCCCTTCTCGTTGGTGCGCATCTGAAGGGTCGTGATGTTCTCATCCCCCGTATCGGCGATGGCGTCCTTGATCGCCTGCACGCCCTCCGTGCGGGCGGAAGCGGGCATCATGCCGTACACGCACACGATCATGGCGGAGGGGTGCGTTTCGCGCATGAGGCGGAGCATGTCTGCGTAGTCCTGGCGGAATTTCTCCAAATTGTAGTTGGGGAATTGGTCGGAAGTCGCATGCCAAATGTCGTTTTCGCCGAGCGCGAGCACCACGATGTCCGCGTCGAAGGAAGAGGCGTCGTACGCCGGCGCGGAGGAGCTCATGAACTGCTTCTGATAGGTATCGTACCCGCAGGTAAGGGTATCTCTTATGGCCATGCCCTCGAGCGCCATGATCGAGAAGTCCGCGCCGAGCGCGTGGGCCGCGAGATAGGCGAAGGAAAGGGTCGCGTCGGAGTTCTCGAGCGTTTGGAGGCTCTCGGAGGAAGTCCCGTTCGCGCCGCAGCCCGCGGTGATGGAGTCGCCGAGGACTTCGATCTTGAGTTCGGACTTCTCGCGTGCGGCGAGGAAGGTCCCGTCCGTTGCGAAAGCGCCTTCGGCGGGAAGTTGCACCTTGCCGAACGGCGAGACGGGGCTCGACGCTTTGAGAAGGCGCACGGTGTGGATGCCGCTCTCCAGACCTTCGCACAGCGTCGTCTCCTTTGCCGACGTGTTCGTGAGCGTGATGGTCTTGCCTTCGCTCTCGCCGTCTACATACACGCGCACCTTGCTGTTTCCGCCCGAGACGGAGAGCTTCGCCGTGAGGCTCGTGCCCGCGAACGCGACTTCGATGCCCGTGCACACGTTGTCGAAGGTGAGCTTCGAGGCGGAGAAATACGTTCTCCCGAACAGGTTGACGGTCTCTTCGCCGAAGGCATTGACCGCGTCGGGCGTGGCCTCGGCAAACACATAGAGGGGCAGATCCTCGGACACGGTACCCCCGTCTGCGGTGTAGGAAGCCGTGATGACCGTCTCTCCCGCTTGGAGCGCGGTGACGGTCGAGCCCTCGACTTTTGCGACCGCTTCGTCGCGGACGGTGTAGACGGGCGACTCTTGGGTCGCTTCCCCGTCGCAGGAGACGGTCGCGGAGAGCGTCGCCTCGGCGTAGCCCTCGAGCCCGGCGAGAACGAGTTCGCTCTGCCCGAACGCGATCTCATAGACGTGCTCGGGTTCCTCCGCGGGCGGGTCTACGACAGGCGGGTCTACGACAGGGGGATCTTCCACGGGGGGATCCTCCACGACGGGCGGCGCGTCGGGTTTGTCTCCGCCGCACGCGGCGAGCGCGGGCAAGAGCCCGAGCGACAAAACGAGCGCGATGAGAGCGGTCCTTTTGAAAAATTTTGTCATACTATCCTCCGATCTTTTTTGAAAAGATTTTTTTCTTTCTTGATGGGGTTTCGGGTGCGGAATGAGGGTTTCTGTTAATACTGTACACCCATTTTTGTATTTTGTCAAGAGATTGAAAATAATTTTTATTTTTTGTGAATCCCGTTCCGTTCGGAAAGGGGCGGAGAAATTTCCCGCGCGGGAGCGAAACGGCTTGCCTTTTGCCGCGATTTATAGTACCATAAAGGCATGAACAACGAATTCTTTTCCTTCGAGCTCCTGAAAACCGACCCCGAAACGGGCGCGCGGGCGGGCATTTTCCATACGCCGCACGGCGATATCGAGACCCCCGTCTACATGCCCGTCGGCACGCAGGCGACGGTGAAGGGGGTGCTCCCGCGCGATCTCGAGGAGATCGGCTCGCAGATCATTCTGTCCAACACCTACCACCTCTACATGCGCCCCGGCGACGGGCTCATCAAGCGGGCGGGCGGACTGCACAAATTCATGAACTGGAACAGACCCATCCTCACGGACAGCGGCGGCTTTCAGGTATTTTCCCTCGCCAAACTCAATAAAATAACCGACGAGGGGGTGAAGTTCTCCTCCCATGTCGACGGGAGCTACCACTTCTTCACGCCCGAAAAGGTGATGGAGATCGAGCACAACTTGGGCTCGGATATCATCATGCCCCTCGACGTGTGCTCGGAGTACGGCTACACGCACGATAAGGCGAAGGACGCCATGCTTCAGACCGAACGCTGGCTCAAACGCTGCTATGAGGCGCACGACGGAAACACGCAGGCGCTCTTTCCCATCGTGCAGGGGAATTTCTACAAGGATCTCAGGCTCGAATCTTTGGAGCGCACGATGCCCTATGTCAGACATGGTATCGCCATCGGCGGTCTCTCCGTGGGAGAACCCAAGCCGCTCATGTATGAACTTTTGGACGAATTGCAGCCCCGTCTCCCCACCGGCGTGCCCCGCTATCTCATGGGCGTCGGCTCGCCCGACTGCCTCGTCGAGGGCGTTCTGCGCGGGATCGACATGTTCGACTGCGTGCTCGCCACCCGCGTCGCCCGCAACGGCATGGGGCTCACTTCGCGGGGGAAGGTCGTCGTGCGCAACGGGAAGTACAAAGAGGACTTCACCCCGCTCGACCCCGAATGCGACTGCTACTGTTGCAGAAATTACACGAAGGCGTATCTGCGCCATACCGTCAACGTGGGCGAGATGATGGGCGGCATGCTCCTCTCCCTCCACAATATCTATTATTTGCACCGTCTCATGCGGGGGCTGCGCGAGAGCATCCTCGGCGGATATGTGCGCGATTTCGTCAAAGAATTCTACGAAAAGCAGTCGGCGGGCGAATGAAAAGGGCGTGAAAGGGAAAAAATCCCCCCGAAATCGCTTGCAAAATTGCGGCGGATAGGGTATGATATTGGCAAACGGCGGGCTCTCCCGCAAAATACGCAAATTTTTAAGGAGCGACAAACTATGATGTTCTGGAATACGTTGGCGGTTCTTCTGGCGAATGGCGACCCCGACACGGGAACCCCAAGCACGGGAAACGCGAATCCTCTCAACAATAATTGGATTTTCTTCGCGATTCTCATCGTGCTCATCGTTCTTCTCGTGGTATGGTTCCTCGTCTCGGGCAGAAAGAACAAGCAGAAGCAGAAGGAATACACCGAACAGCTCGCCGCGCTCGGCCCCGGCAATAAGGTCAAGACGATAGGCGGCATCTGCGGCATCGTCGTCGAAGTGTGCGACGACAACACCGTCGTCATCGAGACGGGCACGGAGGCCTCGGGCAAATCCTTCCTCAAACTCGACAAGGAGTGCATCGCGCAGACGGACGCGAAGGGTCCCACCCAGATCGCCCGCGAAGAGGCGGAGGCACGGCGCAAGGCGGAAAAAGAAGCCAAGAGCGAAAAGCGCGCCCCCGAAGCGGCTGCCGCAAAGACGGAAGAGCCCGAAAAGCAAGAAACGCAGGAAGCGGAGCCTCAGCCCCAAACGGAAGAGCCCGCGGAGAGCGGAAGCGGCGAACCCGAAGAAAAGCAAGAATAATTTCCACGACCTCCGCATAGGGATAAGCTGTGCGGAGGTTTTTTCCGCCCAAAGGGAGGAAAGCGATGAAATTCGATTGGAAAAAGGCGGCGAAGGAAGTGCTCATATCCGCTTCGCTCGCCTGTGCGTTCTATCTGTTCGCGGCGGCGGTCTTTGCCGTGATCGTGCGGGCTTACGCGCCCCCGCAGGGGGTGGTGACGGCGGTGAATTGGACGATCAAGGCGCTCGCCTCCCTCGTCTTTCCGCTCATCTTCGTGCGGCCGAAGCGCGCGCTCTACAAGGGCATGGCGGCGGGCGTTCTCGCGTGCGTGTTGTCCCTGCTGCTCTTTGCGGCCATCGGCGGCGGCTTCCGCGTGACCGCGCTCTTCCCCGTCGAACTTCTCCTCTGCGCGGCGATGGGCGGGATCGGCGCCCTGCTCGGCGGAAAATTGCGCAAAGAGCCCGCGTAAATCGCTTGCAAAATGAAACGATCCATAGTATAATAGAGAAAAACGTAAGAGGTGAACTATGATCAAGACGATTGCGAAGCCCGCAGAAAAGAAAGTGACCGGTTGCGGCGAATGCAGGAGCACCTGCCAATCCGCGTGCAAGACGAGCTGCACCGTCGGGAACCAATCCTGCGAGCGCATCACGAGAGAACAGAAGATCGAGAAGAAGTAAGCGTCACAAAAGAAACTCCTGAGAGCGACGGCGTCGCTCTTTTGGCGTTGCCAGCTCCTCCGCGGAGAGGAGCCTTTTCAACTTTATGGTCCACGTTTTTTCCTATCACGACAAACGGTACATCTACGACACGGGCAGCGGCGCGCTCCACGAGTGCGACGACAAGACGGCGCGCTATCTGAAAGGGGAGCCCGTCGAGATCTCGGACGAAGAGCTCAAAGAGACGCTCGAGGCCATCGAAGGTCTCAAACGGGAGGGGCTCTTCGACGCGCCCGAGACGGAGGCGCGCCCCATCAAATCCAATGAGGTGAAGGCCCTCTGCCTGCACGTCTCGCACGACTGCAATCTCCGCTGCCGCTACTGCTTTGCGGACGAAGGCGCGTACCATTCGGTGCGCGAAGTCATGAGCTTCGAGACGGCGAAGGCGGCGATCGACTTCCTTCTCCGCGAGAGCGGGAACAGAAAGGTCCTCGAAGTGGACTTTTTCGGCGGCGAACCGCTCATGAACATCGACGTCGTCAAGCGCACGGTGTACTATGCCAAAGAAGAGGGGGAAAAACTCGGCAAGCGGTTCCTCTTCACGACGACGACCAACGGCCTTTTGCTCGACGACGAGACGATCGCCTTCTTCAACGAGGAGATGGAGAATGTCGTGCTCTCCCTCGACGGGAGGAAAGAGGTGCACGACGCCGTCCGCAAGACGGTGAACGGCAAGGGCAGTTTCGACGCCGTCATCGGCAAGATCAAGAAGTTCGTGAAGGCGCGGGGGGACAAGCACTATTACGTCCGCGGCACGTTCACGGCGAAGAACCTCGACTTTTCGAAGGACGTGCTCTTTCTCGCGGACAACGGGTTCGATTCCATCTCGCTCGAGCCCGTCGTCACCGACATTCCCGACCTGCAGATCAGAGAGGAGCATCTCCCCGCGATCGAGGCGGAGTACGAAAAACTGTGCGACGAGTATGTAAAGCGGGAAGCGGAGGGGGATCCCTTCCTCTTCTTCCACTTCCACATCGACCTCGAGGGCGGGCCCTGCCTCTCCAAACGCGTCTCCGCGTGCGGCGCGGGGAACGAATATTTCTCCGTCGTGCCGAACGGGGACATCTATCCCTGCCATCAATTCGCGGGGGACAAGGCATGGCGGATGGGGAACGTGTTCGAGGGCAAGCTCGACGGCGCGCTCCGTAAAAAATTCGCGGAGAGCTGCCTTTTCACGCGCAAGAAATGCGGCGGCTGCTTTGCGAAGTTCATCTGCTCGGGCGGTTGCAGCGCGAACAACTACCATTACTCGGGGGACATCGACGAGCCCTACGCCATGACGTGCGCCATGATGAAAAAGCGCGTCGAATGTGCGATGCACGTCCTCGCGGAGCGGAAATCCCGCGAAAAATCGTAGAAATTTCCGAGAAAAATCGAATATGCCGCGCATTTCTTCTTGACGTGCGCGCGCTTTTCCTATATAATGTTAAAAGTGAGTTTTTCCGATGAGGAATAGCTTGAAACGGGGATCTTCCCCGCTCACGATACAGGAGGAGGCTACATGGGTAAGATAAAATCAGCGATCGCCCTCGTTCTGACTACCGTTCTTCTTGCCGGGCTGTGCTTTATGTGCACGGCAGTCTTCCCGCATGGCACGGAGAATATCAGCATGTTCAACAACTTCGTCGCCATGACGGAGAAGGATCCGAAGCTCGGGAACGCGCTCCCCGAGGGATATACCGCTTCGGATGGCAGGACGTACATCGGCGGCGGCTACACGGCGGTCTACTATCCCGAGGGCGTGATCTCGGCGCGCGAATACACCGAGACCCTTGCGGGGAAAAAGGACGCGCTCGAGAACACCGACCCTTCGGACAAGTCCTATGAGGACAGGCAGAAGGACGTCGAGGACTACGAAGCGGGCTATATGGCATATCCCGAAGGGAACGCCAGCGTCTATCTCGAGATCGAAAAGGCGTGCGAGGACGGCGAAGTCACCGAGAAGTTCCAAGCGGACTTCGAGGGTGCGGTCGCCCAGCTGCGCGCCCGTGTGGAAGAGCTGCACCTGAGCGGCGCGGCCGTTTCCGTGCGCGACAACTTCACGGCGCAAGTGTTCGTTCCCTCGTATAAGGGGACCCCGAACACCCTCGTCTACGCGCTCACCACGTTTGCCAGGACGGGCGACTTCTCGATCGGGTACGGCGACAGCAACAGCACGGCCGATACCGCGACGAAGCTCGAACTCGCCGAAGGCGAGAGCATCCGCGACTACGTCAAGAGCGCGCGCGCCAATTCGAACGTCAACGGTTCCTATGTGGATATCCGCCTTACGGGCAAGGGCAAGAACCTGATCTCTGGCTGGACGACGGGCGCGTCGTCGGATTCTGCGGTCACCATCTACTTCTACGTCGGCGACGAGGCGATCGTCAATCTCAGCGTCGACTCGCACATCACCGAGCGGTCGCTCACCGTGTACAGCGCGTCCTACGACGAGCTCGCGGCGTCGGCGGTCGCGGCGACCATCGATTCCGCGCTCAAAGCGGGCAAGACGGAGATGACGTTCTCCTCTGATTCCGTCGAGATCGTGCGCGAGGGGGCTGCGTTCGGCGACCTCACGCTCATCCTTCTCTGTGCGGGCGTGGGCGCGCTCCTGCTTGCCGAACTCATCTTCTTCTTTGTGAAGTTCCGCGGCGTCGGGCTCGCCAACCTCTACGCAATGCTCACCTATGTCTCGATGATGATCCTGCTCGTCTGGGCGATCCCGTTCCTGCACATCGGCGTGGAGACCTTCCTCGCGGTCGGTCTGGGCGGCGCGCTGCTTGCCGTCTCCAACTATGTCACCTATGAGAGCGCGAAGAAGGAATACGCGCTCGGCAAGACGATGACGTCCTCCGTCAAGGCGGGGTACAAGCGCTGCTTCTTCGGTATCTTCGACGTGCACATCGCGCTCGCGCTCATCGCGTTCATCACATACTTCATCGCGCTCACCGAGCTTGCGTCGTTCGCGTTCACGTTCGGTCTCGCGGTGGTGCTCTCGGGTCTCTGCTCGCTCGCCGTCAGCCGCTTCCACTGGGCTGCGTTCATGAGTTTCGCAAAGGACAAGGGCAAGTTCTGCAATTTCAAGAGAGTGGAGGAAGACGATGAATAAGTCCAAAACCAATAAGCTCCTTGCCATAGTGCTCGCCATCTCGTGCGTCGTGATCGTCGCGGGCGTCATCCTCTACGCGCTCCTCGGCTTCAACACCATGCCCGAGCGGACGGAGAGCTATACGGTCGAAGTCTCCTACGAGACCATTCTCGACGAGATCTACGACAAAGTCGGCGACCTCGAAAAAGTTTGCGAGGACGCATTCCGCGCGAACGGCGTCTCCTACGACGCAAAGGAGATCGTCCCCTGCATGGACAATACCTCTCTCTCCGAGACGAACGAGTCCATGATCAAGTACACGTTCAAGAGCGATACGGATGAGGCCGCGCTCGCGAAGGCGGTGGAAGCCGTCAACACGGGCGTTGCCGCGAACGAGAACTTCGATCTCGCCCACGTCTTTGCGGGCATGCACGAAGTCGCGGGCACCCGCTTCTACGAATATGCTTGGCGCGGCGCGATCGCGGTCGCGGTCGGCGCGGTCGCGGCGTTCGTGTACATCTGCATCCGCTACGGCGTGAGCCTCGCGGTGTCGGGGTTCGTCTGCTGCGTGCACGACGCGCTCTTCACGGCGGCCGTCTTTGCCATCGTCCGCGTGCCCGTCTATGCGGCGACGCCTCTTTTGTACGCGGCGGTCGCGGCTCTCGTCTCCATCGTGCTCTGGCTCATCTTTGCGAATAAGCTCCGCGGCGCGTTCAAGGCTCCCGAGAACGCTTCCGCCCAAAGCGAGGAACTCATCCGCGCCACGGCGAAGGCTTCGAGAAAGCCCATGCTCATCGCGGCGGCCGTCGTCTGCGGCGTGATCGCCGTCATCGGCGCGGCGGCGGCGAGCGGCGCGTCCCTCTTCCTCCTGCCCGCGATCGTGGGCGTTGCGGTCCCGCTTCTCTCCACGTTCTTCATCGGACCCGAGGTCTGCATCCCGCTCCGCAAGGCGTTCGATAAGCGCAGGGCGGCAAAGGAGAATAAGAAGGGGTACATCGGCAAAAAGAAGGCGTCCGAAAACGCAGATGCGGAATAAGCCGCCCGAACACGACCTGAACGGCGGGGAAACACCCCGCCGTTTTTCGAATGATGCGGAACCCGCGATAGGGTCAAAAAGGCATGAAAAAGCTCGTTCCCGAATTTGAATTATCGAGTGAACAGCGGGAGGCGGTGCGCCATCTCGCGCGGGAGGCGGATCTCACGGAGACGACCGCGGGGATCCTCTTTGCGCGCGGCGTGGACACACCGGAGAAGATGCGCGCGTTCCTCTCCCCCTCGGGGGAAAACTACCTTTCGCCCTTCCTCATGAAGGGGATGCGGGAGGCGGTGGACCTCATCCGCACGGCGAGAGAGGAGGGCTGGCGCGTCGCCGTGTTCGGCGACTACGACGCAGACGGCATCGGCGCGTGCGCCGTGCTTTCGCGCGCCCTCGCCATGTTCGGGATCGAGCCCTATCTCTACGTCCCCGAGAGGACGGAGGGGTACGGCATGTCCGTGTCCGCCATCGACAAGATCTTCGACGAGTTTCTTCCCGACCTCTTCATTACGGTGGACTGCGGTATCTCCAACCGCGAAGAAGTCGAATATATCAAGGAGCAGGGGGCGTATGTCATTGTCACCGACCACCACGAGTTGCCCGACGAACTGCCCGACTGCATCATCATCAATCCCAAGCTCAAAGACGACTACCCTTACGACAATCTCTGCGGCGCGGGCGTGGCGTTCAAGCTGGCGCAGGCCCTCGTCGGGGAGCGCGCGAACGGGCTCGTCGACTTTGCCGCCCTCTCCACGGTGGCGGACAGCGTGCCGCTGCTCGGCGAGAACCGCGATATCGTGGCGGAGGGGCTCCGTCTCATCGAAAAGTCACCCCGTCCCGCATTTGCCGCGCTCCTCGGCAAGACCTCGGAGGTCACCGCGCAGACGCTCGCCTTCACCGTCGCTCCCCGCATCAATGCCGCGGGCAGGCTCGGGGACACGAAGGCCGCGCTCACCCTCTTCACGAGCGAGGACGAGGAGGAGATCGAAGAGCTCGCCGCGCGCCTCAACGCATATAATTCAGAGCGGCAGAAGTACTGCGACGGTCTGTACGCGCAGGCCTCGGCGCAGATCCGCGCGGAGGGGCCGTACGACAACGTCGTCATGCTCGCGAGCGAAGAATGGAACGCGGGGTTCGTCGGCATCGTTGCCGCCCGTATCGCGGAGGAATTTGCCCGCCCCGCCCTTCTCTTTGTCCGCCGCGGCGACATGCTCAAGGGGAGCGTCCGCTCCATCGAGGCGATCAATATCTATGAGGCGCTCAAGAGTTGCAGCGCGTACATCTCCGAGTTCGGCGGTCACGCGCAGGCGGCGGGCGTCAACGTCTCCGAAGAGAATTTCGGGCCGCTCAAAGCCGCGCTCAACGACTTTATCGGAGAAAAGTATTCCCGCGAGGAGCTCGTCCCCGCCATTGCGGTCGCGGGGGAGGCGGTGGAGGACCTGCGCGTCGCGCGCGAACTCACCCTTCTCGAACCCTGCGGCATGGGGAACCGCCGCCCGCTCTTCTATATCGAGGCGGAACAAGTGGACGCCGCGCCCATCAAGCCCGCGTCCGCCCACCTCTCGTTCCGTGCGGGAGGGCTGGACTTCGTCTATTTCAACGGCGCGCGCGATCTCGGGATCCTTCGTTCCGACCTCAAAAAGCGCATCGTGTTCGAATACAACGTCTCCCGCTTCCGCGGCAAGGAATATGTGAAGGGGTTCGTCCGCTGCGTGCTGTACGACGGCATGAGCGGCTCGGATATCGAGTATTCCGCCCTTGCGGAGCGGCTCCGCCTCATTCCCTTCTCCCACGAAAACGCCGAGGCGGTCCCCGAGAGCGAACTCAACGAATTTCTGCGCGCGCAGATCGAGCGTTGCGCCTACGGGCTCTGCGCCGTCGTGTGCGACCGCAAAAATCTCTCCCGCTTCCCCGCCCTCGAAGGGCTGGACGTGGACGTGTTCCGCCCCTCCGCGGGCAGCTGTGCGAACACCGTGCTCTACGCCCCCGCGCAGGACTGCGACCTCTCCGCTTTCCGCGACGTCGTCGTGCTCGACGGGCCCGTCCTGCTCCCTCAAACGGGGGACGCGCACATCCTTTCCAACGCCTCTCTTACGGACATGGTAGCCCTCGACGCGATCGACCCCTCGAGAGAGACCCTGCTCGCCGTGTTCGCGGCGGTCCGCGGGGAGGACGGCTTGGAGACGGGGGAGGACCTCGCTGCGGCGGCGAAATTGCTCGCGGGGAGAGGGTTCGGCACCGAACAGCTCATCTTCGCGCTCGCCGTGTTCGAAGAACTCGGGCTCATCTCCCTCGAGGGGGGCAGACTGCGCGTGTTCCGCGGAAAGAGGACGGAGCTCACAAATTCCCGCGTCTACCGTGCGGTCTCCCGCATGAAGGGGGCGTAACCATATGGAAAATATCCTCATCAAAATTTACGAATTTTACTCGGGCGACGACCGCGACGCGTTGATCCGCGCGTATGAGTACGCGAAGGAGGCGCACCGCAACCAAAAGCGCGCCTCGGGCGAGCCGTACTTCATCCATCCCTGCGCCGTGGCGGAGATCTTGGTCGATCTCGGGCTGGACGCAGAGACGATCGCCGCCGCGCTCCTGCACGACGTCATCGAGGATACGCCCGCGACCGAGGACGATATCCGCAGGGAGTTCGGCGAGGGGGTGCTCTCCCTCGTCTCGGGCGTGACCAAGCTCGACAAGATCGTGTTCAAGTCGCAGGAAGAGGAGGAAGCGGAGAATTTCCGCAAGATCTTCATCGCGATGGCGAAGGATATCCGCGTCATCATCATCAAGCTCGCCGATCGCCTCCACAACATGCGCTCGCTGAACTATCTCTCCGCCGAACGGCAGCAGAAGATGGCGAAGGAGACGCTCGATATCTACGCGCCCATTGCGGGGCGTCTCGGCATCAGCCAGATCAAGTGCGAGCTCGAGGACCTCTGCCTCAAATATATCGACCCCGCCGCGTTCGAGTACCTCGTGGAGAATATCCACCAGAAACTCGAACAGCGCAACCAATTCGTCAACTCCGTGGTGGAAGAGATCAACGAGATGCTCACCGAATCGGGCATCCGCGGCGAGGTGTTCGGCAGACCCAAGCACTTCTATTCCATCTACAAGAAGATGCGCTCGAAGAACAAGACGCTCGACCAGATCTACGATCTCACGGCGGTGCGCGTCATCGTCGCCACCATCGACGAGTGCTACGAGGTGCTCGGCAAGATCCACAAGAAGTGGAAGCCCGTCCCCGGGCGCATCAAGGACTATATCGCCACCCCCAAGCCCAACCTTTACCGTTCCCTCCACACGACCGTCGTCACCAACTTCGGCCAGCCCTTCGAGATCCAGATCCGCACCGAGGAGATGCACCGCACGGCGGAATACGGTATCGCGGCGCATTGGAAGTACAAGGAGAACCGCACCGAGGAGACCTCCCTCGACGCCCGCATCTCGTGGATCCGCGAGATGATGGACCTGCAAGGGGGCTTGCGCGATTCGCGCGAATTTCTCGACACGGTGAAGGCGGAGCTCTATTCCCCCGAACTTCTCGTGTTCACGCCGCAGAGCAAGGTCATCTCCCTGCCCGCGGGGGCTACGCCCGTCGACTTCGCCTACGCCATCCACTCCGAGGTCGGCAACCACTGTACGGGCGCGAAGGTGAACGGGAAGATCGTCCCCCTCAACTCCACGCTCGAGCTCGGCGATATCGTCGAGATCATCACTTCGCCCACCAGCAAAGGGCCCTCGCGCGACTGGCTCAAATTCATCAAGTCCTCCTCCGCGAAGGCCAAGATCAAGAACTTCTTCAAGAAGGAGACGAAAGAGGACAACATCCGCCTCGGCAGGCAGATGCTCGACGACTTCGCGAAGAAGAAAGGGGTCTCCCTCGCCGACGTCTTGACGCCCGAGAGCTTTACAAAGGTCTCCGAGAAATACGCTTTCGACACGCAGGAAGAGATGTTCGCCGCCATCGGGTACGGCGGGATCACGAGCAGCCAGGTCTTTTACAGGCTCGTCGACTACTTCCGCAAAGAGGCCCCGCAGACGATCGAACTGCGCCCGTTCAAGGAAAAAGACGTCAGCTCCTCCGTCACCATCGAGGGCAAGAGCGGGATGCTCACCTCGTTCGCGGGCTGCTGTTCCCCCGTCCCGGGCGACGACATCGTCGGCTATGTCACGCGGGGGAGAGGGGTCGTCGTGCACAGGAGCGACTGCCCGAACATGCGCAACGTGGAACCCGAGCGGCTGTTGCCCGCCGAGTGGACGGTGCGCACGGGGTCTACCCGTTTCCGTGCGGCCATCGTCGTCATCGCCGAGGATCAGGGTGCTGCGCTCTCCGCCATCTCGCAGAGCGTGACCGACTTGAAGCTCTCCATCTCCTCCATCAACGGCCGTAACGAAAAGACGAGCGGGGCCGTCGTGGAGGTCACGGTCAGCCTGCTCGGGAAGCAGGACGTCGAGCTTCTCATCAACAAGATCCTCTCGTACCCGCGCATCAAAAACGTGCACAGATTGAGTAATTGACAAAAAACGAGCATACCATGTCCGAAGAACGCCATGCAAATTCATCAAATCGCCCCGTTGGGGTTCGCTTCGAACTGCTATCTTTTGACGGAGGACAACAAGAACGCCGTCGCCATCGATCCCGCCCAGCCGCGCGTTCTCGGCCTCGCCGAGGATTTGGGGCTCACCGTCCGCTTCGTCCTGCTCACGCACGGCCATTTCGACCATATCGGCGGGGTCTCCGCACTGCAAAAAGCGGGTGCGCGGGTCGGCTGTCTCGCGGGGGAGAAGGAGCTCGCCCTGCACCATAACCTCGGCGACCGTTTTCTGAGGACGGTCCCGCCTTTTTCCATCGACTTCACCTTTTCGGACGGCGACGTTCTCCCGCTCTGCGGCATGCAGATCTCGGTCATGGGTACCCCCGGTCACACGGCGGGGAGCTGTTGCTTCCTCGTGGATGGGGCCATCTTTTCGGGCGACACCCTCTTTTATGCGGCCGTCGGAAGAACGGACCTCCCCACGGGGAACGCGTCCGATCTCGAAAACAGCCTGCGCAAGCTCTGCGCGCTCGAGGGGCCCGTCTATGCGGGGCACGGCGAGAACACGACGCTCTCGGCCGAACGCAGCCGTCTCTTCGGCACACGCTGAATTTCCGCGGAGGATCTTATGCTCACTACCACCGCACCCCATCTCCATCCCGAGCTCATGGACGTCGTCCGTCTCTTTCCCGAGGCGGAATTGCTCACGATCTCGCACGACTGCGCGCAGGAGGGCGCGCGTTTTTCCAATGTCTACTTCGTCGGAGGGCGGGAATACCGCTATGAGGACTCCGACGTTTTCTTCTCGGAGACGGAGCGGAAAAGCCTTGTGAAACGGTATGCCAAGCTCGGTCTCTACCGTCTGCTCTCGGGGCTCTTCCAAAAGGAGCTGCCGTGGGGCTCGCTCACGGGCATCCGTCCCACCCGCCTCGCCTATCAGTATCTCGAAAAGGCGGAACGCGTCCGCGCTTTGGGGGGAACGCTCCCGCCCCTTCATGATTTTTTCGCCACACTCGGCGTTTCGGAGGAAAATATCCGCCTCGTCTGCCGCGTTCTCGAGGGGCAGAGGGGGATCTATGAGCGCGAAGAGGGGAACTGCGACCTGTTCGTCTCCCTCCCGTTCTGCCCGACCAAGTGCGTGTACTGCTCCTTCATCACCGCGCCCATCGCGGGGACGAAACAGTACATGCCCGCCTACCTCGCCGCACTCGAAAGAGAACTTTTTGCCGCGAAGCCGCTCATCAAACGGCTGCGCTCCGTCTATATCGGGGGCGGCACGCCCTTCGTGCTGCGGCCCGAGGAGCTCGAACAGGTCTTTCGCGCCATAGAGCCCCTGCGGACGAACGGCTGCGAATACACCGTGGAGGCGGGGCGGCCCGACGTGTTCACCGAGGAAAAGCTCGACCTCTGCAAGAAATACGGCGTGACGCGCATCTGCATCAACGCGCAGAGCTTTTCCGACCGCACCCTCGCCGCGATCGGCAGAAAACACACCGCGGAGGACGTTTTCCGCGCGTTCGAGATGGCTAAGCCCTACGGCTTCGACGTCAACTGCGACCTTATCGCAGGGCTTACGGACGAGAGCCTCGGGGAGTTCAAGGGCAGCGTCGACGCGGCGGTCTCCCTCTCCCCCGTAAACATCACCGTCCACACCCTGTGCCTGAAAAAGGGCGCGCGCCTCAAAGAGGAACGGCTCGTCCGCGAAGAGGGGAAAACGGGGGTCTCGACGCTCTCCGAGGGGGGCATGTCCGAGATGATCGCCTACTCCCGCGAAAAACTCACCGCCGCTGGGTACGTTCCTTACTACCTGTACCGGCAAAAATATATGGCGGGCGCGCACGAAAACGTGGGGTGGACGAAGCCGGGCAAGGCGTGCGTCTACAACGTGGACGTGATGGAGGAGACGGCGGACAACCTCGCCGTGGGCAGCAACGCGATCTCCAAGCGGGTCATTCTCGCGGAGGGAAGGATCGAGCGGGTCGGCTCCCCCAAAGACATTCCGACCTATCTCGAAAAAGCCGAAAAGCTCATAGAGGAAAAGAACAGCTTGTTCGGCATGTGAATTGATTAAAAAAATCCCCGTACCTCGGACATGGTACGGGGATTTTTTGCGTTTGAGAGCAAACTTTCGGCTACCGTATCCCCGTCTCGGCTCCACCTCTGGGGGAGCTGTCGAGTTCTTGGCTCCTCCCGAGGAGGAGCTGTCCGCATCGCGGACTGAGGTGGGTACGATTCTAAAACTCGCCCCACCCCCGTATCCCCCTCCCACGGAGGGGGCGGGTTCTCGGCGCCCCCTTGAGGGGGAGCTGTCGAGCGTTAGCGAGACTGCCCCGCGCGCACTATTTGCGACTAAGCGCGGCACGCCCCACCCGCATTCTGTTCTCTAAGGGTGGCACGAGGAGCAAAGCGACGAAGTAGCACGCAGTGCGAAGTAGGGGGTTCAAAACCCCTTTCCCCGCTACGCGGGTACTTTCTCGGGCAAGTAGAACCTTGCCCTCGGTCACCGTTCGCGCGACAAATGCGCTCACTCACCGCAAAATGCCGCGAAAAGCGCACTGTGCTTTTCGCAAGAACTGCGTTTTGCGACCCCAAAGGGGACAGCGAGAGCGCATTTTGCGGCCCCAAAGGGGAAAGCGAGAAAACCCCTCATACCGAGGCGAAGCCGAGCGTATCTTGAAGATTCACTCGGTCCTTACGGACCTCGGAATGAGGGCAGCGAGAACTCGGTCCACCCACGAGGACAGCGAGAGCGCATTTTGCGACCCCAAAGGGGACAGCGAAAAAACCCCTCATACCGAGGCGAAGCCGAGCGTATCTTGAAGATTCACTCGGTCCTTATGGACCTCGGAATGAGGGCAGCGAGAACTCGACCCTCGCGAACCTCGGAATGAGGGAACGAAAATCATACCCGAAGAGGAATCAAGAGTTTTTGATCCCGAGGATATAGTCCGCCGAAAGATCGAGCTCAATACAGAGGCGGGCGAACGTGTCCAAACGGGGCAGCTTTTTTGTCGTCGTGTACTGCGTGACCATTTCGGGGGAAACCCCGATCTTCTTCGCGATCTCCACCGTCGTAAGCCCGCTTGCTTTGAGTTCCGCGCGCAGTCTCTCTTTTATCATTTCCATCATTTTTTCATCCATTTTATTCAAAAATATAACTAACGGTTAGAAAATGCTTGACTTCTAACCGTAGGTTAGTTATAATGGCAGTAAATCGTAAGAAAAAAGGAGAAGGAAATGAAAAAATTACGAATGGCGGTTTTGGCGGCGATCGTTGCGATAATCGGCATGGTGGTGTTTGCCGCGTGCGGCAGCAGTCAAGCGGGGGTCTACAAGTTCTATTCCATGACAATGGAAGAGAACGGGTTAAAGACGGAATATTTCGTGGGGGACGAGATCTTGGCGAACACGAAACTCACCGAGGATTTTGCCAAATACGAATTGACCGAGAACGGCACCTGCATTCTTACGGTGTATGGCGAGACGCGCACGGGCACATGGGTACGGAATCAAGAGGATTCCAAGAAGGTCGATCTCACGGTGGATGGGAATACGATCACCGTGTTTTGCGACGGAAAGACGATCAAATACACGACGGATGAGGGGTTAAGTTACGTCCTCAAAAAATAGGAAAAGTGGCACGGAGCGGCTGAGAAGAAAGGGGGCGTTTGATTTGCGAAACACCCCTTCCGTCACCTTTGGTGACACCCACCCCTCGAGGGGTGGGCAAGAAGCCTTCCCCCTGCGGGGGGAAGGTGGCACGGCATAGCCGTGACGAATGAGGGGCATTCACATTCAGAAGCTCCCCTCATCGCCCGCTCCGCGGGAGCTTCCCCCCCACGGGGGGAAGCCTTTTTCGACTTTCCGAGGGGCGAGAGTTGCGATTTGCCTTCTTTTGAGATAACATGAGAGGCGGCGAGATTTTATAAAATTCTTCTCAGAAAAATCGGCGGGGCGGGCAAAATCCTTTGACATATCTTCCGAAATATGGTATCATGTCTATCGACGTGCGCGAGGAATTGCGCTCTCCACGCATTTCTTGGCGTCACGCGACAGATTTCCATAGGAGGATAAACGCAAATGGAAAAGAACGAAATCATCTTAAAGTATGCGCAACACGAGGGTGACACAGGTTCTCCCGAGGTCCAGATCGCGCTTCTCACCGCGCGCATCAACCACCTCAACGAGCACCTCAAGGAGCACAAGCACGACAATCACTCCCGCCGCGGTCTTTTGAAGATGGTCGGTAAACGCCGCGGTCTTTTGGACTATCTCAAAGCGAAAGATATCGAGCGTTACAGAGCCATTGTCGAAAAGCTCGGTCTCCGTAAGTAATGCAGCAGAAAGGGCGGGGTCAATCCGCCCTTTTTTACTGAGAACGCGTTCTTCTCACGGAATTTTGTTTGGGGGAATTACCCCCCACCCTACCCTCCCCCCTTTTAGAGTAAAAGGGGGGAGGCAAGAGAGGGTTCGTCTCACGGAATTTTGTCGCTCAGACAAAATTCGTGAAGTTCTGATGACGGCGAAAACAAAAACCACGCTTTTTGTTTTCGCACCCAATTTGCGCTCCGCGCTTCTTGTCTGATGAAACGAAGGATCGGAAAGGGGCAATTGAAAGCGTAGAGCCCGTTCGCCTCACGGAATTTTGTCGCTCAGACAAAATTCGTGAAGTTCTGATGACGGCGAAAACAAAAACCACGCTTTTTGTTTTCGCACCCAATTTGCGCTCCGCGCTTCTTGTCTGATGAAACGAAGGATCGGAAGTGGGCAATTGAAAGCGCAGAGCCCGTTCGCCTCACGGAATTTTGTCGCTCAGACAAAATTCGTGAACACTGTCTCACGGAAATTTGCCGAAAGGCAATTCAATAAATCGGCTTCCCGCGCCACGGGGCACGGGGGCAAAGAAATCAGGAGCAGAAAGGAGAAAAAATGACACCAAATTACAGAGAATTCACGCTCGAGATCGGCGGCAGACCCGTCACCGTCGAGACGGGCAAGTATGCAGAGCAGACGAACGGAAGCTGCGTCGTCCGCTGCGGCGAGACCGCGGTCATGGTCAACGTATGTATGTCCGAAAAGCCGCGCGAGGGCATGGACTTCTTCCCCCTCCAAGTGGACTATGAGGAGAAGATGTACGCCGTCGGCAAGATCCCGGGCGGTTTCAAGAGAAGGGAAGGCAGGGCCTCCGACAAGGCGATCCTTGTCGCCCGCCTCATCGACAGACCTCTCCGTCCCCTCTTCCCGAAAGGGCTGTTCAACGACGTCGTCGTCATCGCGACGGCTCTCTCCGTGGAGCCCGACGTCGCACCAGAGCCCCTCGCCATGATCGGCTCTTCCATCGCGCTCGCGATCTCCGACATTCCGTGGGCGGGTCCCACCGGTTCCGTCGTCGTAGGGCTCGTTGACGGGAAATACGTCATCAACCCCGACGCGGCGCAGCGCAAGGCGAGCAGCATCCACCTCAACCTCGCGGGCACCAAAGACGCCATCCTCATGATCGAAGCGGGCGCGAACGAGGTCTCGAACGACGAGATGGTCGGCGCGATCATGTTCGGCCAGAACGAGATCGCGAAGATCTGCCGCTATATCGAGGACGTCATCGTCCCCGCGGTGGGCAAGCCCAAGCGGGAGATCGAGCTCTACCACATTCCCGAGGACATCGACGCCGCCGTCCGCGAATTTGCGAGCGACAAACTCGATTGGGCGCTCGACACCTTCGACCGCCAGGAGAGACAGGCGCGTCAGGATCAGGTCGGCGCGGAAGTCTTGGAGCACTTCAAAGACATTTTCCCCGACAAGACGCGCGAGATCAACGATTCCGTCTACTACCTCACGAAGGAGAAGGTGCGCGCCAAGATCTTCGACAAGGGCATCCGTCCCGACGGCAGAGGGCTCAAAGACGTCCGTCCCATCTGGTGCGAGAGGACCGTTCTTCCCCGCGCGCACGGCAGTGCCGTGTTCACGAGAGGGCAGACGCAGACCCTCACCACCTGCACGCTCGACATGCTCGCCGCCGCGCAGAAGCTCGAAGGGCTCGACGACGAGACGGAAAAGAGGTACATGCACCAATACAACTTCCCCGGCTACTGCACGGGCGAAGCGAAGGCTTTGAGAAGCCCCGGCCGCCGCGAGATCGGACACGGCGCGCTCGCAGAACGCGCGCTCGAGCCCGTCATTCCTTCCATCGAGGAGTTCCCGTACGCCATCCGCGTCGTCAACGACATTCTCTCCTCGAACGGTTCCTCTTCGATGGCGTCCGTCTGCGGCTCGACGATGGCACTCATGGACGCGGGCGTTCCCATCAAGGCTCCCGTCGCGGGCGTTGCGATGGGGCTCATCAAGAACCAGGAGACGGGCGAGTTCCGCGTCATGACCGATATCCAGGGCCTCGAGGACTTCCTCGGCGACATGGACTTTAAGGTCGCGGGCACGAAGAAGGGCATCACCGCCATCCAGATGGATATCAAGATCAAGGGCATCTCCGAGGAGATCATGCACACCGCGATCGAGCAGGCGAACGAGGGCCGCGAGTTCATCCTCTCCAAGATGCTCGAATGCGTGCCCGAGGTTCGTCCCGAGCTCTCCAAATACGCGCCCCGCATCATCTTCTTCCGCATCGACCCCGAGAAGATCGGCGACGTCGTCGGCAAACAGGGCAAGATCATCAACTCGATCATCGCCGAGACGGGCACCAAGATCGACATCGAGGACGACGGCACCGTCTGCGTCGCTTCCTTCGGCGACAGCGAGGCGGCCCTCAAAGCGAAGGCGATCATCGAGAGCATCGTGCACGACCCCGAGGTCGGCGACATGTTCATCGGCAGGGTCGTCCGCATCCTCTCCACGATGGGCGCGTTCGTCGAATTCGCCCCCGGCAAGGACGGCATGATCCACATCTCCAAGCTCTCCGAAAAGCGGGTGGAAAAGGTGGAGGACGTGCTCTCCGTCGGAGACGTCGTGAAAGTGAAAATCATCAAGATCGGCGAGAAGGGCATCGACTTCCGCCTCATGGAAAAATTATCGTAACTGACCGCAAGAGCGGCGGAAAAGAAGAGCTCCCTGCGGGGAGCTCTTTTGCGTGAACACGAAAGCAGGGGAGTGCACGGCATGGAAAAGGGAAAGGGGGAGAAGAAATTGCCTCGCGTGAATATGCGCGTCCTCGTTTTCTGCGCCCTCGGCCTCATCTTCGGGATCTTTGTGTGTTTCCGCGTCCGGTTCGGAGGGCTCCGTCCCTCCGATTTCTGCTTTCTCCTCGTCTTTCTCGCCGCGGCGGTCTTTCCTATCACGAAGAAGCGCGTTTTGTGCCTTCTGCTCTGCACCGCCGTGTTCTTCGGGGCGGGCTACCTCGGCGCGCACCTCTGCACGCAGAGCTATCTCCGCGGCGAGGAGAGCGGCAGGTACACCGTCTCGGGCACCGTCGCCTCTTTTACCGTGGAAAGGGGATACACGAGCGTCATTCTCGGGGACGTCTCCTTCGGCGGCAAACCGGTGCGCGGGAACATGCGCGTCAACCTCAATTCGGAGGACGTCCGCGCGGGCGACGTCGTGCGCTTCACCGCGAACGTGACGAAATACGGGCTACCCATGTCTGAGGAAGGCGGTTCGGAATACGAATTTTATCGCGATATCCGCTATCGGGCGGGCAGCGTGGACTTCGAAAAGACAGGCGTCTCGAAGAATCCCTTTCTCCGTCTTCAAGCCAAGCTCTACGACGTGCTCTCCGCCCATATGGACTCCCCGCAGTCGGACATTGCGTTCGCCCTCCTCACTGGCAATTCGGGCGGCATCGACGAGGGCCTCGGCGAGGAAGTGCGGCGGGGCGGGGTGGCGCATATCTTCGCCATCTCGGGGCTGCATATCGGCATTCTCTTCTCGGCGGTCCTCCTCCTTGCGAAACCGCTCGGGCGGAAGGCGTACTTCCCCGCGGCTGCCGCCGCCCTTTTGTACACCGTCTTTTGCGCGTTCACCGTCTCCTCGGTGCGCGCCCTCATCATGTGTCTCGTCCTCGGCGCCTACCGCATGCGCGGGCGGAAATACGACTTCCTGCAATCCATCGCGCTCGCGGCGGCCGCCGTGCTCCTCATCCGTCCCTCCGACTTCCTCTCGGCGGGGTTCCGCCTCTCCTTCGGCGCGTGCATGGGGCTCGCGCTCTTTTCGGGGACGTTCTCCCGCCTCTTGCAGAAGATCCCGCACTTCCCGCGGGCGCTCGCGGGGTACCTTTCGGCGAACGTCTCCGTCCAGCTCTTCACCTTCCCCATCCTGCTCGAAGCGTTCGGCTACTTCTCGGTGTGGGGCTCTCTGCTCAACCTCGTGTTCATTCCCGCGCTCCCGCTCATCTTTCTCACGACTCTCATCTTTTCCGTGCTCTCGCTCATCATTCCGCCCGCGGCGGGCGTCTTTCTCCTTGCGCCGAAAGGGCTGCTTTCCCTCTTCACATGGGCGTTCTCCCTCGGCGACTTCTCCTTCGTTCTGACGGGGTTCTCTTTGGGCATGGGTGGGGTCATTTACCTCATCGCCATGTTTTTGCTCTCCGAACGCTTCCGCATGGGGAAGTGGACGCGCGCGGCCGCTCTCGTCGTGCTCGCCGCCTTCTTCACCTTTGCCGTCGTCTATGAGAACGTCGTCTTTACGGGCGGGAGGGTGTACGTCTATGCGGAGGACGAAGGCGTCGCCGCGCTCATTAAGACGAAGCGTTCGAACGTGCTCGTCATGGACGGCGACATGCGGGCGCGCGACTGCGAAGAGCTCCTCTCGCACAGGTTTGCGGGCACGCTCGACGCGGTGTTCGTGATCTCCGAGAACGAACAGGACGGGCTCAACCACGCCATGTTCCTCGACGCCGCCTGCGTCTATCTGAAAGACGAGATCCCGACGGGGCTGCAAAAGACGGAGGTCCGCTTTGGCGATACGGCACAGATCGGGGGGCTGCGGTACACCTTCCTCTCCCGCGACGTGCTCACCGTGACGGGCGAAGGGGTCGCGATCGCGTTCTCCTTCGAAAAAACGCGGCCCGCGGGAGCGGATTTCTTCGTCGATTCCTCTTGCGGGGGCTTGAATTTTTCCTTCGGACATGGTATAATCAAAGAGCTATGAAATTCGTTGAACTTGCAAAGACGCTGAAAGAGGAGGGGCTGAGGCCTGTCTATCTCGTCGAAGGGGAGGAGGCCTACTTCCGCGACCACGCCGTGCGCGCGATCCGCGAGGCATGCGCGCTCATGCAGCCCGCCCTGAACGACGTGCGCTACGAGGGCGAGACGGTCAAGGGCGAAAAACTTTCCGCGCTCGCCGCAGAGCTCTTCACCATGCCCTTCTTCGACAACAAACGGCTCGTCCGCATCTACGAATTTTACCCCACCGAACGGGAGTGGGAGCAGTCTCTGAAAGCGTACGCCGCGTCCCCGTGCCCGACGACGGTGCTCGTCATCGTGAACACGGGCGGGGGCAAGCGCGGCATAGACTTAAAACGGAAGGGCGGGATCGTCTACGTCGACTGCTCGAAGGAGAGCCCCGAAATGCTCGAACGCTGGCTGTACGGCGTCGCGAAGAGGGCGTCCCTTTCCGTCGACGGCGAGGCGGCCTCCCTCATGGTGCAGTTCTGCAACTGCGACGCCGCGCGCATGAGCCTCGAGGTAAAAAAACTGCGCGAGCTCTTGGGCGAAGGCGGCAGGATCGCGCGGGGCACGGTGGAGGAATACGTCGCGAAGGACGTCGACTACAAGATCTACGAACTCACGAACGCCGTCGCGCGGGGGGACAGGCAGACCTTCTTTGAGGTCCTGTTCGACCTCTTGGAGAAGGGGTACGACGAAAACGCCGCCCTCTCCGCCCTGACTTCGCATTTCCGCACCCTTGCGGAGCTTGCGGGGATGCGCGGAACGGACGCGGAGATCGCCTCTGCGCTCGGCATGAAGCCTTACCCCGTGAAGAAGAACCGCGAGGTGCTCTCCAAGTTGGGCGCGGGGCGGGCGAGGGAGCTGTACCTCCGCCTCTACACCCTCTCGGCAGGCATGCGCAGCGGGCTCTATTCCAAATCGGGCGCGCTCTCCGCCGCGGTCGCAAAAATATTTTTCGGTTGAGCCGAAGTACACGGAGAAATGCTTTGCATTTTTCGTCAAAACGGATATAATAGGGTAGAAATACGAAAAAGGAGAAATTATGGTGGATATGATCCTCGCAGCGGGCATGCGTACCCCCACGGAGGTGTGGGAGGGGATCCGCTCCTTCTTTACCAACTTCGAGTGGATCGTCATCTTCGAAGCGATCCTCTGCGCCGCCATCGTATTTGTCGTGTTCCGCACGCTGTGGGAGAACAACGCGAAGCGGTTCATCATCGTCTATATCCTGATGATCGCGACGATGGGCGTCATTACGCTCTTCTCGCGCAGATTCACGGTGATGGGGTTCTTTATTTTCTTCCTGCTGCTCTCCCTCTTCTTTTTGCTGCTCTTCAACGTGGAGATCAGGCGGCATATCTGGAACGCGGGCAAACACAGGACCGCCAAGACGGCTTCCACCGCCAATTCCGCCAAGATGACCGCCGTCGCCGCGCGCGCGGACGTGTACGTCACGGGCATCGTCAAAGCGGTGCAAAATCTCTCGAAGAGCGATATCGGCGCGCTCATCGTGCTCTCCAACGGCAATCTCCCGCGGGAGATCCTCGAGAGCGGCGTCATGCTCAACGCGCAGATCTCCAGCCAGCTCATCGAGGGCATCTTCATCCCGAAAGCTCCCCTGCACGACGGAGCCATGATCATTTACGGCGATAAGATACAGGCCGCGGGGTGCTTTTTGCCGCTCACCGAGCGCGACTTCCCCAAAGACTACGGCACCCGCCACCGCGCGGGGATCGGCATCACCGAGGTCGCCGACGTCTCTACGATCATCGTCTCCGAGGAGACGGGCATCGTCTCCATCGTAAAGCACGGCGAGATCACCCGCTACGTCGACTCCGAGGGGCTCAAACGCTTCCTCAAAGAGTACTATTGGAAAGAATTCAACGCGGAGGAGAAGGCATGAGATCGCTCTGGAAATATGTTGTCGGCTCTCTTCACCTCGTCCTGTTCGCCGCCATCGTTGCGGTGTTCATCGTGACCGTCGTCAACGCAGCCGTATGAGAAACTGTATCCGTATCCCCAAAGTTTATATCCCGAGAGGGGAGTTCGAACGGTGGCCCGTCCTCGGCAACGAACGGTTCCGTGCGGACCCCTCCTATTGGCGTCGCGTGGAGCGTGCGGCGGGCGATTCGCCCTCGGCGCTCCGTTTTCTTCTGCCCTGCGGCGAAGAGGACGTCGAGCCGCTCGCAAAGGAGATGCGCTCCGCCATGTTCGGCATGCTCGAAGAGAGCACGCTCGAAAAACTCAACCGCGGCGGCGTGCTCGTCGAACGGGAGACTGAGGCGGGCACGCGGCACGGCATTTTGCTCTGCGTCGACCTCGAGGCCTATACCATGTCCGAGGGGGAGTGCTCGCCCGTGCGCCCTTCGCAGGGGTTCGACGGGGCGGAGGCGGAGCGGTACGCCTGCCTTCGCAAGCACGCCGTGCTCGAATTTCCGCACATCGCGCTCTTCTACCGTGACAAAAGGGAGAAGATCGTGCGGTGGCTGGGCGACGACCTCGAGGAGCTCTATTCCGTAGGTGTTGAGACGGGAAGGGTGCGCGGCTGCTACATTCCCGAGGCGGACGCGCTCGACGTGGCCGCCGATCTTCATACGCGCGGCGAGCCGTGTTTTGCCGTCGCGGACGGGGAAGAGGAGCTCGCGGGCGCGAAACTGCATTGGGAAACGCTCAAAAAGACGCTTTCCCCCGCCGAACTCATGGGGCACCCCGCGCGCTTCGTCCTCGCGGAGTTTCTCAATTTATATGAGGACGCCGCGGCGATCGAGCCTCTTTGCCGTCTCGTCACAGACGTGGAGACGGAGGCGTTCTGCTCGTGGTTCGCAAAACAGATCAAGTGCAAGCGGGAGGGCCGCCTTCTCTATCCCGCCGTGCGCGACGGGGCGGAAGCCGTGAAAAAGACGGACGAGCTCATCTCCGCGTTCATGCGCCAAAATGGGGGACGGGTGCGGTATATCCGCAAAAAAGAGCTCTCCCTCGCGCAGGAGGAGGGGTGCGCCGCCGTCGTCCTCAAAGGGATCGAAAAGGAGGATCTCTTCTCCTATCTGAAAGGGGGGAAGAAGCTCCCCGCCCACACCTTTGTCCTCGGCGGAGAGGGGGACGGCAGATACCTCTTCGAGGGCAGGGAGATCAGCTATGATTAAGGTTTGCAAATTCGGCGGGACGTCGATGGCGGACGGCACGAACATCCGCCGCGTGAAGGCCATTCTCGCCGCCGACCCCGCGAGACGGTATGTGGTCGCGTCCGCGCCCGGCAAGCGTTACAGCGGGGATCAAAAGGTGACAGATCTCCTCTATGAGACCCTCGATGAGGTGAGAGAGGGGGGGCATGTCGGGGAAGCGTATGCCAAAGTGTGCGAACGCTTCCGCGGGATCGTCCGCGAACTCGATCTTTCGCTCGACATCGATTCCCTGCTCGAGGAGACCGCGCGCGCCATTTGCAGGGAGGGGACGTACGACTTTGCCGCCTCGCGCGGGGAGTACCTGATCGGGCGGATCCTCGCGCAGTTTTTGGGAATGCCCTTCATCGAGGCGCGCGACGTCGTCAAATTCGATGCCTGCGGAAAGTTGGACGCGCGTACATATCCCCTTCTCCAAGCCGCCCTCAAAGGCAAAAAAAACGCCGTCGTCGCGGGCTTTTACGGAGAGGACGCGGAGGGGAACGTCAAGACCTTTTCGCGCGGGGGAAGCGACGTCACGGGCGCGATCGTAGCGCGCGCGGCGGGGGCGGACCTGTATGAGAATTGGACGGACGTCTCGGGCTTCCTCGCCTGCGACCCCCGCATCGTGGCGGGTCCCGCGGGGATCCGCTCGCTCTCGTATAAGGAGCTCCGCGAGCTCTCGTACATGGGCGCGAACGTTCTGCACAGCGAGGCGATCTTCCCCGTGAGGGAGGCGGGGATCCCCATCCAGATCAAGAACACCTTCCGTCCGCAGGACGAGGGCACCCGCATTCTTCCCATCACCAAATACGTCCCGAGCGGAAGGCCCGTCACGGGCATCGCGGGCAAAAAAAATTTCACCGTCATCTATCTCGAGAAGTCGCTCATGAACGCCGAGCTCGGCTTCGCGCTCCGCATCCTCGAGATCTTTCGCCGCTACGGGATCTCTTTTGAACACATGCCGTCGGGGATCGACACCCTGTCCTTCGTCATCGACAGCGCGTCCTTCGCCAACGGGGTGCTGGAAAGAGTGCTCGCGGAGATCGGGGAGGCGGTCTCCCCCGATAAGCTCGAAGTGTTCGACGACGTTGCCCTCATCGCCGTCGTGGGGCACGGCATGAGCAGACAGGTCGGCATTGCGGCGCGCATCTTTCAGGCGATCGCCCGCGTGGGGGTGAACGTGCGCATGATCGACGAGGGCTCCTCCGAGCTCAATATCATCGTCGGCGTGGACAGCAAGGATTACGAATGCACCGTCCGCGCCGTCTACGAGGAGTTCTTCTGCGACGATCTTCCCCGTTGATTTTTGAGAACAGACAAGCGCGGCGCGGACCATGTCCGCGCCGCGATCGAAAAATTCTTGAAGGGACACGAGAAACATAACATAAAAGGATCTGCCCGCGGGAGAGCAAGTCTCCCGCGGGCAGGGGTTTTTAAGGGATCCGTCTTTTTGCGGGTCTTTTTATTTCACTATGAAGAAGTGTTGCGCCTTTACTTCGTCCAAGAGCTTCCCCGCGGAGCCGCTATCTCCCGCGCCGAGCCCTCCTCCGCCTTTCCCGCCTTTGCCCGGGATACCCCTTGCAAATTCGGCGACCCCCGCGGCGTCGATGACGACCTGCGAAAAGGCAGCGTAGCCCGAATCCCCGCCGTCTCCTCCGTCTCCGCCGAAGCCGAGCGCGAACGAGCCGTCGAACCCATCCGCGCCGTTGCCGCCGAAGATGGCGAGATACCCGTCGCCCTTGATCTCGAGACCGCCGACCGTCAGAATGGCGGGGGCGCCGTCCAAGCCGTCCGCGCCGTCGTCACCGTAATAAAGCCCGTGCAGCGCGTCGATCGTGGTTTGGAGATCATCGCAGACCATGTCGTTGAATTTGATAAATTCGTCGACAAAAGAATTTGCGCCCGACGAACCGCCTTCGGACAGGCGTTCGCTGCTGCAACAGAGGAAGCTGTAACACAGAACGATCGCGCTCATCCCCGGGTGTTTGATCTGCGTCCAGGTTTTTTTCAAAGTCTTGATCTCCTCTACGATCTGGCGGTACTGCTGAAACTCGTCGTCCGTCATATTGACGTTTCCCGCCATGATGGAGCAATCCCCCGTCACGCTGAGGACGATGTCCGCTTCGTTGGGGCTGATCAAAAAGGGGACGCGCCGGCGTGTATTGATATAGATATGGTCCAGCGCGATCATGAGGGGCGTATCGCGTTCTTCCACGATCACGCTGATCTGCACGCTATCATTTACCGATGACCAAAGCCGCACTTTGCCGACGTTTTTTTCGACGATGAGGAGATCGGCTCCGTACGAAGCGACGTCGATGTCGAACGTCTCCCCTCCGAAAGCCTCGGCTTCGGGAACAAGGCGGATGGAGGAGATGCGCTGTCCGCCCGAATCGAGCACGTCATGCGGCTCTCCGTTGCGGTTCCGCACATATCCCTCGAGGGTGATGAAATTGCCATTGCAAGAAGCGGGAATGCCGTCAACGCGGTAGGGAGCGCCCGAATGGCTCATCACATAGAAGGAACTGCCCGCGCCGTAGACGCCCGTCACCTTTCTTAATTTGGAACCCCCGCAAGCCGTCATCGCGCACAGGACGGCTATGAGCAAACAAGCGGCCATGACCCGAAGAAAATTCTTTGCGTTCATATCATGCCTCGCTGAATTCGGAATAAGGTTGCACGCCGTTGACGAAATAGGTACCCCTTAAACTCTGCGCAAAGACGGAATCGATATCGGAAAGATAGAAGGTGATGCCTTTTTCGGGGAAGGCGCAGGTGCCGCAGGCAGAGCCGTCGTCCGCGAGGTTTTCGATCGCAAATTTCTCAAGATTGGGGAAGTATTCCCGGAGCGAGGTGAATACCGTATCGAGATCGTCGACATAGTATGTCCCTTTGAGGCAGATCGTCTTGGTATGGGTCATCGCTGCATCAAAGAAATACATGACGCACCGCCTTCCGAGAATTTCGTTAGGGTCGAATCTCAATTCCTCGCCTTCGGGGGTGAAAACGGAACTATGGAAGGTCAAATTTTTATAATTGCGATCGTAATGGTTGATGTCGGCGATCCCATAGTGTTTCAGCGCGCAGATAAAGGTGTCCGACCGTGCCCTCGTAACATAGGTCATTCCGTCGTAGTCAAAGGCATATCCATCGCGCATTGGCGCATAAACTTCGCCCTCGGTGCCGACCAAAGTGCACTTGGTCTTGAGGGAATAGGTCGGCTCGAAGGTGAAGGTGAAGGTCTCTTCATGCTTGCCTTCGCTGTCGAGATAGAAGGAGCGGGTATATTTTTGCCCGTTGACTTCGAACTCGAACGTCATGCTGCAGTTATCGAAACGATAAACCGCGAGGTCACGGTATTTGGTCTCGAAAATGTCTTTGAATTCCCGCCAATAGTACCGTTTCGGCGAAACCGTGAGCGTGATCTCCGTTGACGTTTGAACAAAATCATACTTGTGGTTCCCCGCCCCCTCGACTTTGTAGTCGATGAAAGAGGTGCACGCGCTCTTTTCGAACAAGTAGGTCCCGGGGTCGACGTCGGAATGCTTATCTTCATTCCCGCCGCAACCCGAAAGAAATGCCGCGCAACACACAAATATCAGCGCACTCGCGGCAAGCGTAGCGAATTTTTTCATGCAATCGTCTCCTTTTTTCTTTTATCTTATCATAAAATTTATCAAAAGTCAACATAAATAACTATAATTTTACCTATTACTATCTTCTTTTTTAGCCATGACTGTTATATGATAGGGCATGAGGAAAACAACATGCATGTAGATTATACAGCGATCGGGATGAGGATCAAGGCAAAGAGAAAGGCGCGCAACATGACGCAGGAGCGGCTTGCCGAAGCTCTCGGCGTCACCGTTGGGTATGTCAGCCAGATAGAGCGCGGCGTCACGAAGGCGAGCCTTGACTTTTTGGCGGCGGTTGCAACGACCTTACATTGCGACCTTGCGGAGCTTGTATCGGGCACGGCAAAGGGGACGGAGGAATATCTTTCGTTTGAGGCGGCGACGCAGTTCGGGCAGCTTACCGATAGGGAAAAACGTCTGACGCTTGCCTTCATGCAGATGCTGCTCGAGAACAGATCATAACGATGCGGCGCGCCGCGAAGAGACGCCGTTTTCAGAGACGATCTGCAGCTTGATTTTTGAGAACAGACAAGCGCGGCGCGGACCATGTCCGCGCCGCGCCTTTTCGTATGCTTTTTCAGACGGCTTCCGCGAAAAGCGTGCGCTATGCGAGGAGCCCGTCGAAGGTCTCCTCGAAAATTTCGCAAAGTTCGGCGAGAACGGCATAACTCGGCTCGCTGACTCCCGTCTCCCATCCGCTGACCGTGCGCTGGTCGACGCCGACGAGCTTCGCAAGTTCGGTCTGCGTCATGTTCTTGCTCTTTCTGAGCTCCCGTAAGTTTTTTGCAAATCGGATCTCCTTCATATGTCTATTTTTTACCAATATTCTCGGTAAAATGCTTGACTTACCGAGAAATTCGGTATATAATCTGAAAAAAAAGGAGGTCAATCATGAAAAGAAAGCACTTTATCGGCATGGCGGCGATTTTGGTCTGCGCCGCGCTTGCCGTCGCCGCCTGCGGGGGAGGTCCGAACGCGCACGTCCACCAATGGGGCGAATGGACGGTGACGAAGGCGCCGACTTGCGAAGAGGAGGGGACCGAGCGGCGGACGTGTACCCTCGACCCTTCCCACGTCGAGACGAAACCCGTCGCCGCACTGGGGCATCAATGGAGCACAACGTGGGCGCAAGACGAAAACGGGCACTACCATGTCTGCGAGAACGGGTGCGGATCGCGCAAAGACGAGACGGCCCATACCTACCGGGAGGGTTCCTGCACGGCTTGCGGATATTTCCATCACGACCACACCTATGAGGACGGGGTCTGCACGGTTTGCGGAACGCGGCTGTACACGGAGACCGAAAACGGCGCCAAGATCTGTTTCGGAGAATATCCGCAGAGCGAGGTGAAAGAGGAGGCCGTCGTCTCCGCGCTCACGGAGAAGGCGGGCAGCCTTCCCGAGGAGGGCAATGCGGGCGGCTGGACGAGCTACGGATACTACTACGGCGGCGAGGTGACCGACTACATGTGGTATATCGACGTCGAGCTGAGCGGTAGCAAATACCGCGGCGTCTATTTCACGTTGGAGCGCAATTGCAGGACGGGCTTCGATTACCTGAGCTATCAGGACGAAAACGGCTATCTCACGAACACGGTCTATTGGTTCCGTTTCGAACCCATCGAATGGCGCGTTCTCGAGAGAGGGGACGGCACCGCGCTGCTCATGGCGGATATCATTCTCGACGGCGGGCATTTCTACCGTGACGGCGATTCGCGCACCCAAGACGACGTGACGATTTATCCCAACAACTATATGGAGAGCGATATCCGCAAGTGGCTCATCGAGAATTTCTACGAAACGGCTTTCAGCGACGCCGCAAAGCAGATCATCGAGACGACGACGGTAGACAATCATACGGCAGCGGGCTCGGACAACCCCTATATCTGTGAGGACACGCAGGACAAGGTATTTCTTTTGAGTTCCGCCGAAGTCGAAAACGAATCTTACGGATTTGTGACGAGTTCGTCCGCCGACGCAACGCGGCAGCTCAAAGCGACGGACTATGCGAAGGCGCAGGGGATCCAGCCGCAAGAGGGCACCGATTGTTTCAGTTGGTGGCTGCGGACCCCGGAGAAGCAGGCAAAGGGAAAGACCGTGTTCAGAGTTTCCGAGCAAGGACAAGTGCAGGGCGGCGCCTTTTGGATGGGCGGCGGCGAATATGTCGACTTTATCCGCAACGGCATCGTTCCCGCTCTGCGCCTGCACTTATAAGAGCGGAATGCGGGCAAGAGCGTGATCGGAAATTGAGAACAGACAAGCGCGGCGCGGACCATGTCCGCGCCGCGCCTTTTCGTATGGGATAAATCAACCGCATTTTCCGTTGCCCTTTGGGGGTCGCAAAACGCAGTTCTCGTTGCTCCCTTTGGGGTCGCAAAACGCACCGTCCCCCCTTGCTGTCCCCTTTGGGGAAAGTGGCACGAAGTGCCGAAAGGGGTTTTGATATAAGCGAACCCCCTCAGTCCGCAATGCGGACAGCTCCCCCAGAGGGGGAGCCAAGATGCCGGCTTTGGTGAAGTCACTTCATCAGGTCGACGAGGGTGTAGCCCGCGAGGAAGTTGTAGACCGTCTCGTCGAGCGCGCGCCAGACGGGAAGGGTGGGACAGGTCGCCGCGTGGGGGCAGTCCGCCTCCTTTTTGCCCGTGCAGTCGGTCGCGGAGAGCGAGGTCTCCGTCTCGCGCAGGACTTCGGCGAGGGTATAGTCCGAGGGCGCGCGGGAGAGGGTGTATCCGCCGTTTTTGCCGCGCGTGGATTCCACGAACCCCGCCTTCACGAGCAGCCCCATGATATTTTCCGCATATTTATACGGCACGTTTTCCTCGGCGGCAAGCTCGCGGAGCGACGCGCTCTCCTTCCTGCGGGCAAGCGCCGTCATCATGCGCAGGGCATACCGTCCCTTTGTCGAAATGATCATACGTTTTCCCCGTCATGGTCGTGTTCGTGCGCACACAGCGCGCACTTGAACTGCGCCTCGTCGTAGGGGATATTGTTCTTCTTATAGTAGTCGAGAACGGCGGCCTGCACAGCTTCCTCCGCGAGCACCGAGCAGTGCAGCTTGTGGGCGGGAAGCCCGTCGAGCGCCTCCGTGACCGCCTTGTTCGTGAGCTGCAACGCCTCCGAAATGGGCTTGCCCTTGATCATCTCCGTCGCCATCGAGCTGGAAGCGATCGCGCTGCCGCAGCCGAACGTTTCGAACTTCACATCGGTGAGAATGCCGTTCTCCACTTTGATATACATTTTCATGATATCGCCGCACTTGGCATTGCCCACTTCGCCGACCCCGTCCGCATCCTCAATGACGCCCACGTTGCGCGGGTGGCGGAAGTGGTCCATCACCTTTTCACTGTACAATGACATAATAAACTCCTTTTTGAAAAAAGCTCTTTTTCCGCTCCCCGTGCAGGAGAGCGACGGTTACAAAATGAATTGGCGTTTGCCCGTTTGCAGATCCCGCCAGACGGGGGACATGCCCCTCAGATACGCTACGACTTCGGGAATGACTTGGAGCAGGTAGTCGACGTCCGCCTCGGTGTTCTCCTCGCCGAGCGTGATGCGCAGCGAACCGTGCGCGACGTCGTGCACCCTTCCGATCGCGAGGAGCACATGGGAGGGGTCGAGAGAGCCCGACGTGCACGCGGAGCCCGAGGAGGCGCACACGCCCTTGTCGTCGAGCAGAAGGAGGAGGGATTCCCCTTCGATACCCTCGAAGCAGAAGCTCGTATTCCCGGGGAGGCGGCGGACCCTGTCGCCGTTGAGAATGCTGTGCGGGATCTTGGAAAGCCCGTCGATGAGCTTGTCCTGTAACTTGCGCAAGAGCGCGTCCGTGGCACCCATGTCCGCGATCGAGGCTCGCAAAGCCTCCGTCATCGCGGCAATGGCGGGCAGATCTTCCGTTCCCGCGCGCTTGCCCCGTTCCTGCGCCCCGCCCTCGATGAGGGGGGAGAGGGGAGCCCCGCGGCGGACGTAGAGCGCGCCTACGCCTTTGGGACCGCCGAACTTGTGCGCCGAGAGGGCGAGGTAGTCGCACCCGATCTTCTTCACGTCGACGGGAATGTGCCCGACCGCCTGCACCGCGTCGGTATGGAAGAGCACGCCGCGGCGGCGGCAGATCTCGCCGATCTCTTCGACGGGCTGGATGGTACCGATCTCGTTGTTGGCGAGCATCACGGAGACGAGCGCGGTGTTTTCGTCGATGGCGTTCTCCACATCGGCGGGGGAGACGATCCCGTTTTCGCCCACGGGGAGAAGGACGACCTCGAAGCCTTCCTTCTGCAACTTATTGAGGGTGTGCAGGACCGCATGGTGTTCGATGGCGGTCGAAATGAGTTTCTTCTTTCCCTTCCGCGCGCCGAAGGAGGCGGCGGAGAGAATGGCTTGGTTGTCCGATTCGCTCCCGCCCGAGGTGAAGTAGATCTCCCGCGCGTCGGCGCCGAGAAGATCTGCGATGCGCTCGCGGCACTCGGTGAGCTTTTCCTGCGCCTTTTGCCCCACGGTGTGCAGGCTGGAAGGGTTGCCGTAGTAGGCCGCGGCGGTCTCCGCGTACACCCTTGCCGCACTCTCGCGGAGTTTGGTCGTCGCCGCGTGGTCTGCGTAAACAAACATAGTGGTCTCCTTGCTTCGATTCGCTTTGGCGAACGAATTCCTATCTTTTCGATAGGAATTATAACACAGCATGTGCGGTTTGTCAACGGTTTTTACGCGTCTCCTGCGGGAATGTGCGGCTTTTTTCGTGAGTGGGGTAAGTAAGGCTTCCCCCCGTTGGGGGGAAGCTCCCGCAGAGCGGGAGATGAGGGGAGCTCCCAATCGGAATGCCCCTCATCCGTCATGGCTACGCCGTGCCACCTTCCCCCCCACAGGGGGAAGGCTTGTTCTTTTCCGTTTTCTTTTGGAAAGCACCCCCTCCCCTACCCCTCCCCCTCAAGTATAAGGGGGAGGGCGAGTGCGTGAGATTTCCGTCGCCTCCCTTTGAAGTATAGGAGGGCGAGTGCGTGAGATTTCCGTCGCCTCCCTTTGAAGTATAGGAGGGCGAGTGCGTGAGGTATCCGTCGCCTCCCCCCTTTTGTCTCACAAAAGGGGGGAGGGTAGGGTGGGGGGTCATTCAAATCAAGAGACACCCTTTCCGTCACCTTTGGTGACACCCACCCCTCAAGGGGTGGGCAAGGCATGCGGGTTTTGGGGCAAAAAAATATCCCCGCGGGGGTGCGGGGATGGATTCTGCAAATGCTGCAAATGCTGCAATTTTGCAATGTTGCAAATGGCGGCGGGTCAGTCTGCCTTGAAGGGCAGGAGAGCGGCGACGCGGGCGCGCTTGATCGCTTTTGCAAGCTGTCTCTGGTGAAGCGCGCAGGTGCCTGTCATTCTGCGGGGGAGGATCTTGCCGCCCTCCGCGATGAACTTTCTCAGTTTTGCCGTTTCCTTATAGTTGATCTCGGACTTTTCCTGGCAGAAGAGGCAGACTTTCTTGAAGTTCTGCTTTTTGAAACCCTTCTTGCCGAGGCGATCGCCGCGGTCGCCTCTTTCGGGGCGGTCTCCCTTTTCGCGGGGCGCGGGCGCCTCAGCGGAGACTTCTGCGGGAACTTCTTCCGTTTCAACGGGAGCGGTCACAACTTCGTTCTCTTCCATAAACGGTTCTCCTTATTTTCGATTTGATAGGGTGGGGTCGGGTTTTGCGGCAGGGGAGCCCCCGCTCCTCAGAACGGAATATCGCTGTCGTCGTCGAAAGATTCGAGGACGGGCTTCTTCTTTGCGGGCGCGCTTGCCGCGGGTGCGGAGGGCGCGTCGTAGAAATCGCCGCTGTTTTCTGAATTTCTTGTCGTGAGGAATTCCACGTCCTGCGCGATGACGTCGACCGCCGTGCGGCGCTGGCCCTGGTTGTCCTCATAGTTGCGGATCTGAATGCTGCCGGAGACGGCTACCTTGCTGCCCTTCTTCACATAGCGCGCGATGGTGTCGGCAAGGCCGCGCCAAGCGGTCACGTTGAAGAAGTCGGTCTGCCGTTCCCCGTCCTGCGAAGTGTAGGAGCGGTTGACAGCGATCGCAAAATGGCACACGCTTACGCCGCCGCCCGTCTCGGTGAGTTCGGGATCGCGGGTAAGGTTTCCGATCAAAAATACCTTATTCATTTACTTTTCCTCAACTTTTGTAATCATTCTGCGCAAGACGTCTTGCGAGATCCCCGCAACGCGGTCGAGCTCTTTGACGACGGGCGCGGGCGCTCTGAAGGTCATGAGGGCAAAGAAAGCGTCCGACTTGTAGTTGATGGGGTAAGCGGTCTTTTTCGTGCCCCACTTGTCGGTTGCTTCCACGCTCCCGCCCATGGACGAGACGATATCGGCGTATTTTTTGAGTTCCGCCTCCCTCGCTTCCTCTTCCATGTCGCTTCTGAGCAGAATGAGCATCTCGTACTTCTGCATACTTTTCACCTCCCGGACTTATTCGGCGTACCCTCCGCATCGCGCAGGGCACGCAAGGCTTGCGACTTTTCTTGCTTATTATACTTGTTTTTTACGAAGAAGTCAACGACTTTTGCCGCGACTTCCCGTTTTTCGGAGAAATTTTTAGGTTATAATGTGTGCCATACTTCCGAGGTGTTTGACGAGAGACGCGATCTCGCTGATAGCGACCTCGTTGAGGTTGTTCACTCTGCGCGGCTCTGCTTCGTTGTTGTGCTGGAATTCGATGGTGGAGATAAATTGTGCATACGGATTGCTCGGCAGGAGCCCGTGGAAGTAGAGCTGCCAAAGGGCCATGTCGGTCAGAACCGAGTTCACGTTCGTCACGAGGCTGTCCATCTCGAGAACGGACTTCTCCGCGTTGAATGTGATGACGCCGGTATCTTTGTTCACGCTGCCGAGCAGAAGGAACCAAATGCCGCGCATGTAGCGGTCGACCGGCTCGCCATCATAGATATACGTCTCCTGTACATCGGATTTATCGCAGGGTGCACCGCCTGCTGTGACGTACTTTTCCTCGAGCCATACCTTTTCGGTGATGGAGTAAGAGATCTCCGTTTGGTCGTTCTTTGTCGTTTTGGTCTGAATGACATCGGCGAGGGTGTAAGGATGATCGTTTTTGTCTAAAACCTGTCCGTCTTTGACCGACTTGTTCCCGTTCACATAGTCGGTGATCCGGCAGTCGAGGTCGACGCGCTCGTCGGTCTCATCCGTCTTGGTGTACTCGTAGTAGAGCCCATAGGCGTCTTCCTTGACGTCGTACGTTTGCCCGTCCACGGTGCAGGTGAGTTTGCCGTCTGTCGTCGTCGATACCGTAATCTCGGTCCACTTCGAAGTATCCTTTTCATCATAGTCGACAATGGAGTAGGTGTACACGGGCGTGAGGGCAATGGTTTTTTCGTAGTAGTAAGGGGTCTGCCACTTTTCCTTTTCGGGGTCACGGTTTGCGGAGGCGCGCGCCGCGTCCGTCTTGACCTCGCCCTCGTATTTGGTTGCCCCGTCGTAATATTCGAGTGTTACCTCTTCCCCGCCGTGCATATATTTGACCGTGACGTCGGACTGCGTGATGGGGACGTCCCCGCCCTCACCCGACTTGGTGAGCGGATGGGGAACGAAGGGGTTAGTTTGAGTAGGGTCGTCGGCGTCTTTGTTATAATCTTCCTTTGCGTGATTCAGACTGTACAGCTCATACATTTTCGCATAGGTCATTCGGGTAGTTGCTCCCGACTCTGCCCCGGGGACTTTCACATCTTTGATTTCCATGAAGGAATAGATCTCGTCGCCGAACACTTCGCCGATGGTGAGCCTGCTCATGTCCTGCGCGAGCGTCTCGACGGTGGAATTGCCGAGATGGGAGAGGATCTTATTGTCCTGGATGGATGCCGCGCCGAGGATCTCGTTGAGCGAGAGGGTGTTCATGCGCGTCGAGAGCCCGCCGATGGTGCAGTCCTTCAACGCGACGAGAATGCCCGCGTCGCCCTCCTTGATCTCGATGACGTCGCCGAGGGTGAGGGAGTCGATCTTTTCCTGCTTGGTGAGGTCGGAGATGCGCCAATCCTTCATCGCCTGCATGATCTTGGAGGATTCGTCTCCGATGGTGAGGATCTGGCCGAGTTTGAGCCGTTCGATGCGGTTTTGGTTGGAGAGGTCGGAGATCTTCCAATCCTTCATCGCCGCCATGATGCCCGCGTCGCCCTCCTTGATCTCGAGCACGTCGCCGAGTTTCAGGCTGTCGATGGTCTCCTGCTTTTGCAGATCGCCGATCGTCTTGCCGCGGAGCGCCCACACGATGCCCGAAGTGCCCTCGGGTTTGGTGTCGTCTTCTCCCATCGGCACGTCGAACACGTCGCCGAGTTGGAGGCCGTCGATGGTCTCCTGTTTTTGCAGTTCGCCGAGCGTTTTTCCCGAAAGGGCGCGCATGATGCCCGAGGAGCCTTCGGAAACGCCGAGCACGTCGCCGAGCTTGAGGCTGTCGATCTTTTCCTGCTTGGTGAGGTCGGAAATCGTCCAATCGCTGATGGCATGCAGGAGCCCGCTTGTTCCGACGTCGGTCACATCGCCGATCTTGATGCCGCCGACGAGGTCGTCCGAATTTTTCAGATCGCGTACAGTGTTCTTCGGATAGGGGGTCCATGTCGCGGGGTCGGCGGGATCGCCCGTGTTCGGGTCGCCGAGCATGACGACGGTTCCGTCTTTGATATAGTATTTCGCGTTGCCGGTGTAGGAGCGCGTTTGGGTCTCGGGATCGGTGACGATGTCTTGTGCGGGGTCAATGTTGTCGGGGTCGATGAGATACCGGCCTTCGCCGTCCTTTTCGATCTCGTTCCCGAACGCGATATAGCGCATGAGAGCGTCCGAATCCGCATTGATGGTGAGCAGTTCGTCGATATACATGCCGTCGATGATCGTGGCGGAATTGTCGATGAGATCGCCGACGGTGTTGGGCTTGTGACCCTCCGCCATCTTCACGACGCCGTCCACGAAGTTCCAATCGGCACCCTTCGAGCCGTAGCAGAGGGAGAAGATGATCTCGCTGCCCGCATAGTCTTCCTCCGCTCTCAGCCCCATCATTTCGCCGAGGGGGAGACCGTTGAGAAGTCCGTTGGAATTTGTGGTGAGGTCGTTGATGGTGGTGGGCTTTTTCTCGGAGAGCAGCTTCACGGAGCCGCCTTCGAGCTCCCAATCCACGCCGCGGGAACCGTAGCACAGGGTGTACATGAGGGCGTTCTTTTGGATATCGTCGTCACTGACGCCGACGTCGAGCCCGAGCATGGAGCCGAGGGAGAGCCCCGAAATCACCTTGTTCGACTGCGTTCTGAGGTCGTCCACGGTGACGGGCGTCCTCTCGGACTTCATCACCACGAGGCCGTTTTCGTCCACGTCCCAATCGACGCCGCGGGAGCCGTAGCAGAGGGTGTACATGAGGGCGTTCTTTTCGTAAGTTCCCTCATCCACGCTCTCGAGCCCCATGAGGGAGCCGAGCGGAATGCCGAACACAAGCTCTTCGAGGCTGTCGCCCTCGCCCTTCGACATGTCGAGCAGGGTCTTGACGGTGAGGGCGCGGTCGGGGTTCAAAACGACGAGGTTGCCCCCTTCGTCGAAGGTATAGTCCGTGCCGCGTTCGCCGTACAAAATGGCGAGGACGGCGGAATCCGTCTCCTTCACCCCGATGAGTTTTCCGAGTTCGAGCGAGGCGGCGAACGGGCCCGTCACATAGTCGAGCATGCCGCCGACGGGCGTCGCGTAGAGGACGTCCGTGTCGACGTTGACGCCGTATTGCCCGAGCCTCTCCCAAACGGCGCCGAGGGCCTTGTCGAGATAGGGGGAGTACTTGCGCAGATCGTTCACGGTGAGGTCTTTGCCCTTGCCGATCGTCTTGACGAGGTCGGCGGCCGTGTCGAAGAGGGTCTTGTCGAGGTATTCTTCGCCGATATAGTCGCCGGCGTCCACGCCGAAGAAGTTCAACGCCTTATTGAGGGGGGCGGAGCCGAGAAAGACGCCCGTCCCGAGGACCGCGCCGAGGACGATGAAGAGCCCGAACAGGAAGGCGAGAAGGACGGCGAGAATGCTGCGGAACCGCCCGCGGGGCAGATAGTGGCTGCGGGGGAAGATGAGGCCCGCTTCCACGAGCTCCTTTTCGAGGCGAAGTTTCTGCTTCTCGGTGAGATGCTCGATCTTCTCCTGCTCTTCGTTGACGCGGATGTATTTGACGGGGTCGCCCCATTCGTCCACATACGTCTCATCGTCTTTCGGGACCCGTTTTTTCTCAATGGGGTCGCCCCATTCGTCCACTTCGGGTCTGTTTTCGTTCTGATCGTTTCTATCGCTCATGATCCGACGCTCCTTGTATCCGATTTCATATCACTTTTCCCATTATAATACAGAAATAAGCAAAAATCAAGTGTTTTTTCGAACGAACTTTGTCTTTGCGCCACTTTCGTTTTCGCGCCGTGCCCGAAAAAGGGGCGGCGGAAGAAGGCGAAAGGGGGAATTTTTGGCACGTTCACGCGATCGGGGCATACCATGTCCGAAGTATGCCGTTCAATCTGCCCTTCCGCGCAGGTAGCGGAGAACGGCTTTTTCCAGCGTTTCCCTGTTGTTGAGCCTCCCGCAGGCAAGGCAAATGTCGAGAAGGCGCGCAAGGACGGCCGAGGTCTCCTCCGCGGGCACGCCGAAAGACTGCACCTTTGCGCCGCCGATGGCGAGTTCCTTCACCGAAAAGGGCACCCCCTCCCTGCGCATGTCGGAGAGGACGCGCTCCCACTTGACGACGGTGGGCGCGGGGGAAACGACCTCCTTGCAGGCGGAAAAATCGGCCTGCTTGAGGGCGAGAAGGAGGGGGAGCTTGTCGCCCAGCGCGCGGATCTCCCGCCGCACTTTGATCTCGCGCATCTTTCCGTCGAAGTCCCGCATGTGCATCTTCACGAGGAGAGCCGTCTCTTGGGTGAGCGCGCGGGGAGCTTTGAGGCGGGTGAGGATCTCCTCCGCGATGCGCGCGCCCTCTTCGGCATGCGCGTAAAAGTTGCCGTCGCGGGCAAAACAGTACGGTTTTCCCACGTCGTGCAGCAGGGCGGCGAAGCGGATCTCCGAGGGCGAATAGCGCACGCAGCGCAGCGAATGTTCGAGCACATCGTGGACATGGTAGTCCTCTCTTTGGTCAAGCCCGTCTCCCGCGGCAAGTTCGGGCAGGATCTCTTTGAGCACGCCCGTCTCCTTCAGAACGCAGAGCCCGCGGTAGGGAGCTTCCTTGTCGCCGCGCTTCCTGTCGGCGAGCAGAAGGAGGCGCAGCTCGGCAAAGACGCGTTCTGGCGCGATATCGCGGATGAGCGCGGCGTTGCGCCTTGCCCCCGAGAGGGCTTCGGCGTCGGGCGAAAATCCCGTCTCCGCGGAGAGGCGTGCGAGCCGCATGAGCCGCAGGCCGTCCTCGCCGAACACGCGCTCCGCTTCCCGCACCGTGCGGAGAATGCCCTTGCGGATATCGCCGATCCCGCCGAGGGGGTCGGAAAACGCGTCCCCGCGGATGTCGTAGTAGACGGCGTTCGCGCAAAAATCGCGGCGGCGGGCGTCCGTTCCGATATCCTCCGTGAACGCGATCTCGCTCGGCGTGTGGACGCCCCGCACATACTTGTCGGAGCGGAAGCGGGTAAACTCGTAGCCGCTCTCCCCGTCCGTGAGCTTCACGGTACCCGTATGGCGGTACACGCTGCGGACATGGATGCCCTCTCTTTCGGCTGCGGCGATGAGCTCGTCCTCAGACATGGGGGAGGCGAGATCCCAATCGGCGTCCTTTGCGAGGGGGTAGCCCGCAAGAAAGTCGCGCACGCTTCCCCCGACGACGTAGAGGGGGGCGGGGCATGCTTCCGCGAGCGCGATGAGGGGTTTTGGAAGGAATTTTTTCATACGTTCCTGCCTTGCGAGAAAATTTTCATAAATTCAGTATAGCAGATTCCGAAAAAAATTGCAATTCTCCGCGAGATATTGTATAATACGGAAGAAGGCATTACACGAGAAACACAAAAGAAGAGGACGGGCATGCTGCACTTTATCGTGAATCCGAAGGCGAAAAAGATCGGGGATCTCCTCGGCAAGATCGCGGAGAAACTCAACGCGCAGGACATTGCATTCGATTTCCACACGGGGGAGAGCAAAGAGGATATGCGCGCGATCGCGCGCTCGCTCACCGAAGAGCCCGCGACGGTCATCGCCGTCGGCGGGGACGGGACCCTCAACGACGTGCTCTCGGGCGTCCGTCCCGAAAACGCCACCTTAGGCGTCATACCCGTCGGCACGGGGAACGACTTCGCCGCTTCCGCAGGGATCCCGCACGGTCTCGTCGCGCTCGACCTCATTCTCGCGGGCGGGGCGAAATACACCGACTTCATCGACTGCGGGGACGGGCTCCGCAGCATGAACATCGCGGGGCTGGGCATCGACGTCGACATTCTCGAACGGTGCAGCCGCATGCGTCGCGGGGGAAGAAAGAGCAAGTACTTTCTCGGCCTGCTCTCCTCGCTCCGCAACTACAAGGGGCAGAAGATCGAGGTCTCCGCGGACGGGGCGACGTTCCGCGAGAACGCCTTCATCGCGTCGGTCTGCAACGGCAGACAGTTCGGCGCGGGCATTCCCATCTGCCCGCCCGCCGTCATCGACGACGGCAAGCTCGAGCTCGTCGTGATCTCCGTCCCCAAGCGGAGCAAATACATTCCCCTGCTCATCAAACTCATGCGGGGGAAGATCTTGAACGACCCCATCGTACGGCACATTTTCTGCGAGGAAGTGCGGATCGTCCAGATCGAGGGCAAGACGGTGGAACTCGACGGGGAGCTCGTCCCCGCGCACATTCTCTCCGCGCGCGTCGTGCACGGCGTCCTGCGCATGTTCAGAGGCTGATATGGCAAATCTCTACCGGGATGTTCTCGACAGCATCCCCACGGCGGCGGTCGTCGTCGACAACAGCTATCGCGTGAAATACATGAACCGCGCGTTCGGCGACTATTTCCGCGCGGGCAAGCGGAAGGGCACCCTCCGCGACATTACCCATTGCGGCGAAAACGAGGGCAAGTGCGGTGAAGGGGTCCGCTGCGCATACTGTTCCCTCAAAAACCTGTTCGCCGAAGTCATCTATTCGGGCAAGACGGCGTTCCGCAAGATCTTCGTCGGCAGCGGCGAAGAGGGGCTCGCCCTCCGCATGAAAGTCCAGCCGCTCGGCAAATACTTCCTCGGCGTCGTCGACAACGCATACGAGATGGAGATCGCGCAGGAGATGCACTCGGCGCAGACCATCCAGCAGCGTCTCCTTCCTCCCGCAAGGGGCGGGAAGGGGGTCCCCTACTGCTTCACCTACATTCCCTGCCGCGAGATCGGCGGCGATCTCCCCGACGTCTATGAGACGGAAGGGGGCACGATGGGGCTCATCGCGGATGTCTCGGGCAAGGGCGTCGCCGCGGGCATGCTCTCCGCATTCGTCAAGGCGGGGTGGGACCGCAGCGAGCGTTCCCCCGCCGCAGCCATCACCAAACTCAACGCCAAATTTCAGGAGATGAACCCCGACGAGCGGTCCTACATCACCGCCGCGGCCGTGTGTATCGACAAGGAACGCTCCGAGATCCGTTACAGTTTCGCGGGGCACAACGCGCCCATTCTGCTCAAAAAGGAAGAGGGCATCTTCGAGATCGAGGGGAGCACGCCCCCCATCTCCACATGGATCCCCGGGTTCGTCTATGAGGACCGCGCCGTCCCCTATAAAAAGGGGGAGATCCTCGTGATGCTCACCGACGGCGTCACCGAGAGCAAGAGCCCCGCGGGGGAGCAGTTCGGCGTGGAGCGCGTGGAGGAAGTCCTCCGCCGTTCGGCGCGGGCGGACCTCTTCATCGAACGGCTGAAATCGTCGCTCAAAAATTTCTGCGGCACGTTTGCCGACGACATTACGGCGATCGCCTTCGATCTCTGACGATTCCGAAAAAGGGCATGAAAAAACCGCTCCCGAGGCAGGGAGCGGTTTTTTGTGTCTCATTCTTATTCCTGGAAGAAGAGAGAGCCCTGAACAGCGTACCAAATCCCATCGAAGAGCGTGACAATCCACGATCCACCGATGAGAGTGATAACAATGGCCATCACAAGGTTGGTAGTGGTGTTCTTTTTGATGTAGATCGACCATCTGACGAGCGCGTCGACGATCCAGCCGACGAACGGAATGCAGAGCAAGACGATCTGAAGAGGCTTGCTCAAATTAAAGAACCAAGTATCAACGTTCATTGTTACATCTCCTTATATTTTTTTATAGTTTCATTTTACATGATTCGCCCTGCAATGTCAAGGGTTTCCAAGAAAATTTTTGAAAAAATTTTCACAAAAAAATCGGACAAGCCTCGGACATGTCCCCACGGAATTCGCTCAATGCCGCTTTTTTGCGCGTTTTTTCCCCGTTTTTTCGGAGAAAGGGAACGGGGGCCTTCAAATGCTCGCTTTCTTGAACGTTTTTCCGTCGGTCACATCCTTCCAGAGGAGGGAATTTCCCTCGAGAACGAGGTAGGAATGCGGTGAATTTTCCTTCGGGATGGAGACGGAGCCGCAATTCACATAGGTGAAGAGCTCTTTTTCCTCGAAGGCGGGGACGTGAAAGTGGCCGTTCACGAGGACGTCGCCCTTTTTGAGGAGCGCGGGGGTGCGGTGGCCGTGCGTGAGCACGAACGTGCTCCCGTTCCACGGCAGGATGCAGTACTCCGCGCCGATGGGAAATTCGAGGACGAGGGTATCGACGTCGCTGTCACAGTTGCCCTGCACGCAGAGGATGCGGTCCTTCAACGAATTGAGGATCTCCGCGCAGGCGAGCGTGGAGTACTCCTCGGGGAGGGGGTTGCGCGCGCCGTGGTAGAGGAGATCGCCGAGGAGGATGAGTTTTTCCGCCCCCTCTTCGAGAAAGCGTTCTTTGAGCATGCGGCAGTATTTCGCCGAGCCGTGGATATCCGATGCGATGACGTATTTCATAATGTTCTCCTTGATGAGATCTCAAAGTTCCCGTGCGAGCAGTTCGCGGAGTTTGACGAGCACCCCGCCCTCGCCGTTGGCGGGGATGACCTGCCCGATGCGCGCCTTCAACGGGGGATAGGCGTTTTCGGGGACATATGCCGTTCCGCACGCCGCAAGCATCTCGTAATCGTTCATGTGGTCGCCGAACGCCATACATTCCTCCCGCTTCAGCCCGAAGCGTTCCTGTATGACGCGGACCGCCGCGCCCTTGTTCACCGACGGAGCGGAGACGTCGCACCACGACGCGCCCGAGAGCATCGTGCGGAGGCGGGGCAGATGTTCTTGCAGGATGCGGACGCTTTTTTCGGAAAGATTTTCGCCGTACACCGCGATCTTGCACACAGGTTCCCTTCCGACCGCGCGGTCGAGGCTGCCGAGCAAAATGCAGTTGGTGTACGCAGCGGCCGCCTCGTCGTAAAAGGGCGGCTCCGCGTTTTCTATGTAAGCGTTCGTCTCCCCGCAGAGCAGGGGGGAGAGACCGCGGACGGAGCGGATGACTTGGAGCGCGTCACGGGCGTCCCCGTCCGCAACGGGGTTGAGGAGCAGGGTCTGCCCGCGATACTTGACGAGGGCGCCGTTCTCGCAGATGAACACGACGCGGTCGGCGACGGGCGCGAAGAGCTTTTTCAGGTTCGCGTACTGCCGTCCGCTCGCGGGCGCGAAGAGGATCCCGCGGCGGTGTAGCTGTTCGATCAGGCCGAAGATCTCCCCGGGGAGTTCCTTGCTGTCGGGCAGGAGCGTTCCGTCCAGATCGGTCGCGATGAATTTGATCATAGGGTACCTCGGAGCCGTTTTAAGTGAGAGGGGCGAAGAGCATGCAGAGCTTCCCCAAAGCCCGTACGAAGGCGTTCGCTTTTGCGGGCGGCGCGCTCTGCTTCCAACAGGCGAGAAAGTCGCGTTCGACGTCCGCCGCAAAGGTCTCGCTCTCGAACAACGCCCCGCATTCCGCCTGCACATAGAAACTGCGGAAGTCGAGATTGTAGCTCGAAACGAGGGCGTACCGCCCGTCCGCCGCAGCGCATTTCGCATGGAGGAAGCCGGGGGTGTATTCGCGCACGCCGACCCCGCGTCGGAGAAGCTCGCGCGCATAGGCGCGCGTCAAAAAGAAAACGGGCTTTTTATCGGGAATGTGCGGAATGAGCACGCGCACGTCCACGCCCGCCCGCGCCGCGGCAGAGAGCGCGTCTGCCGCGCCCCGCGGCAGGGAGAGATAGGGGGTTGTGAGAAAGAGCGTCCTTTCCGCGTGCGAAATAAAGTCGCAAAAGACGGCGGGGAAGAGCCGTTCGCTCCCCGCGGCGTCGTCCGCAAGGGGGACAAAGGGGAGCCCGCCCTCCTCGCTTTTTTGGGGCGGAACAATGCCGTCAGACGGCCGAAGAGCATACCATGTCCGAAGGAAGAGCTCAGAAAACGCGTTTGCACCCTCCATGCGGACAACGCTGTCCTTCCAATGCCCGAAGCGGATGCGCTCTCCGATATATTCGTCGGCGAGGTTCGCGCCGCCCGTATAGCAGACGCCGTCGACGATCGCGAGTTTGCGGTGGTCCCGCTTCGAAAAGCCGCGCCGCGGTTTTAAGGGGCGAAAGACGGCGGCGCGCACGCCCTTTTTTCCGAGTTCGCGCGCATAGTCGTCGGGAAGAGTGAAGGCACAGCCGAAATCGTCGTAAATCAGGCGAACGTCCACGCCCTCGCAGGCCTTTTTCTCCAAGACGGCGAGCACGTTCCCCCAGAACACGCCGCGGTCGACAATGTAAAATTCGAGCCAGATCCGCTCTTTCGCGCCCTCGAGGTCGGCGAGGAGCCGCTCATAGAAATCGCGCCCCGCGGGGAGATATTCGAGGGAGCGCACCCTGCCCGCGGGCAGCCCCGTTGCCTGTTCCGACAGGGCGGCTACGCGTGAAAAGAGGCCACCATGTCCGAGATCGACCCTTTCGCGCCGTAAAAATTCCTGTTTTTTCTCGCGGAAGAAGAGGCAGAGCGCGGCGCCCACCCACGGGAGAAAGAGGAGCATGAGACGCGCCGTCTTTTTCTCGGGAAGGGCGTCGGATATCACGACGTCGAGCGCGGCGGCAAAGGAAAACGCCCGTTCGAGAGCTGCGACGGGCGCAAGCAGGCGGGGCAGCCATACGGCGAGAGCCGCGACCCCCGCGACGGCGGCGGCGAAGAGGAGCACGCACGGGAACAATCTGCCGCGGAAGAAGTATTTCACCTTGCGCATATGTACCGTTCGCGACATGGGGGTGATTTTTGGGCGCGCACCAAACCTCTTGGCTCCTCCCGAGGAGGAGCTGTCACGAAGTGACTGAGGTGGGTACGAATTTAGTACTCGCCCACCCCCATATCCCCCTCCCACGGAGGGGGCAAGGGGCTCTGTTTTCCGAACCCCACAGGGGGAAAGCCTTTTCTTGGCGCCACCTTTGGGGGAGCTGTCGAGCGTTAGCGAGACAGAGGGGGTTCAGAACCCCTTTCCCCCGCTCCGCGGGTACTTTCTCGGGCAGGTAGATTCCTGCCCTCGGTCACCGTTCGCGCCTTCCGATGCGCTCACTCATCGCAAAATGCCGCGAAAAGCGCACTGTGCTTTTCGCGAGAAGTGCGTTTTGCGACCCCAAAGGGGACAGCAAGGTGGCGGTGCGTTTTGCGTCCTTGCAAAACAAAATTTGTGAACCCTGTGAACATTATTGTAACAAATCTACATAGCACAGCTCGTTGACGTCGCGGTCGGTGCGGGCAAAATAGTTGGCGAGCAGTTCTTCCGCAAATTGCGCCTTGACGCAGTTCGCGCGGAAAGCCGTCGGGTCGACCGCCTTGTTCGCGACGAGATTGATCGCCGTTTTCAAATATTTGACCCCATGTGATACGCACGCCACCGAAAGGTGCTTGCGGAGCGCGAGTTCCATATTGAGGATGAGCCTCGTCGTGCTCGCGGCGTAGTAGACGACGCGGCCGTCCCGTTTGCAGAGGGAGAAGGCGAGTTCGCTCGCGTTGCCCGTTGCGGTCGCGATGTGGACCGCGCCCGCCGCAAGTCCTCCTCCCGTCACCGAGGCGACGGTGTCGACGATGTTCCTGTCGTTCGGGAAGGCGTAGTAGACGCCGCACTCGCGCGCAAAATCGAGCTTCTTTTTGTCCGCGTCCACGAGAATGGGCGCGGCCTGCTGGTAGATGAGGAGCTGGCAGACGAGGATGCCGATGAGGTCCGCCCCGACGACGGCGACATGCTGCCCTTTCTGGGCGCCGAGCTTGTCGCAGATCTCCTTTGCGGCGGCGATGTGGTGGAGCAGAAGCCCCCGTTCATCGGAGACGGAGGCGGGGAGTGCGGTCATGTCGTCGGGAGAGACGAGCACAAAGTCGCGGAGGAAGCCGTCCACCGTCCTTCCGCACGCATAGAAGTCGTCGGCGGAGAAGTCGCGCTTTTCGACGCCCTCCTGCGGGACGGGGCGGTATCCGTGGAGAAGGACGCGCGTTCCCTTCGGAAGTGCGTCCGCCTCGCCGTCCTCGGAGACGAAGCCCACGGCGAAACGGCCGGGGACGAGAGGGTACTTGACGCGCGCGTCGCCCGCATAGATTGCGGCGTCCTGACTGTTGAGGAGCACTTTTGTCACGCGGACGCGGAGCATTCCCTCGCGGCTCTCGGGCAGCGGGGTCTCCGTTTTGACGAGTTTTTTCGGTTCGACAAGATTCCAGACGTTCATAATGCGGTCCTATCCTGCAATTTTCGTATTCTCAGACTATATTATACTGCAAAGGCGAACTTTTTGCAAGGCTTTTTGCCCGATTTCGGCGATTTGGGCGCGGCGGCGAAAAAAATGCGCCCGCTTTTGCGTTTTTTTTGCGAGGGTCTTGAAAAACGGTTGACGAAACCGAAAAAAACAGATATAATAGTCGCGTATCCGAAACGATAAGAAACAGTGAGGTGAACGATAATGAAAACCGACATTCATCCGAAATACCACGAGGTCACCGTCGTCTGCGCGTGCGGCGAGTCTTTTAAGACGGGCACCACGAAGGACGTCGAGACGCTCAAGGTCGATATTTGCAGCAAGTGCCATCCCTTCTTCACGGGGAGACAGAAGCTCGTCGATACCGGCGGCAGAGTCGATAAGTTCAAGAAAAGATACGGCATCTAAGCAAAAGACAAGCAGCCTCGGTATGGGGCTGTTTTCTATAAGGGAGCTCTCCGAAAGGGGAGCCGCTTGAATGGTTTCCTATCATGAAAAAGAAAGTCAATCGTACTTATATCGGCGGACAGGCCGTCATTCAGGGCGTCATGATGCGGGGAAGATCGGGCATGGCGACCGTCGTGCGCGACGATAACGGCGAATACCAGATGGAAGCGGTGCGCATCGCGCCGTACGGAAAGCGTCCCGTCTGGCAGCGCATTCCCTTTGTGCGCGGGGTCGTCAGTTTCGTCTCCTCTCTCGTCGGAGGGATGCGCGCGCTCACGCGGAGCGCGGAGGCGGCCTACACGGGGGAAGAGGAGAGCAAGAGCAAGCTCTCCCGCTGGATGGAAGAGCATCTCAAGATCGGCGTGGGGGACATCATCAGCACCGTCTCGGTGGTGCTCGGGGTGGTGATCGCCGTCGCCCTCTTCATCTGGCTTCCCCAATTTCTCACCGACCTCATCGCAGGGGCCGCGCCCGCCGTCGGCAAGACGCAGATGTACGGACTGTGGTACTACCTCATCGAGGGCGGGTTCCGACTTGCGGTGTTCCTCTCCTATATCGCGTTTACGCTCATCTTCAGATCGCTGCGCGAGACCTATATGTGTCACGGCGCGGAACACATGACCATCAACTGCTATGAATACGGCTTGCCGCTCACGGTGGAGAACGTGCGCGGCTGTTCCCGCATGCACGACAGATGCGGAACGACCTTCCTCTTCATCGTGCTCATCATCTCCATCCTCGTGTTCGCGGCCGCGAGCATCCCCGTGAACATGCTCTATGCGCAGTGGGGCCTTCCCGCGGAAGGGGTTCTGGAACACATTCTCGCCATCGTCTTGAAACTTCTGCTCCTGCCCTTCGTGGCAGGCATCTCCTACGAAGTGCTCAAACTGCTCTCCTTCTCCGATTCTCCCGTCCTGCTCCCCCTCAAAGCTCCCGGGTATCTTCTGCAAAAGCTCACGACCCGCAAGCCCACCGACGAGCAGATCGAGTGCGCGATCCGCGCCTTCGAGAAGGTGCGCGAGATGGACGCAGACCCCGACGTGCCCGTCAAACTCTTCGCGACGGAGACCAAGCTCTCCAAGCTCTCCGCCGTCATGAAGAAGAGCTTTTCGGAGCGCAAGATCGACGGATCGGACGCGGAATGGATCCTCTCGCTCACCCTCAAGATCCCGCGCAGCGCGCTCTCGGAGGAGCGGGTCGTCTCCCGCGCCGAGTGCAAGGCGATCCTCGACGTGTTCGAACAGCGTCTCACGGGCAGGCCGCTGTGGTACATCTACGGCGACACCGAATTTTACGGCTACACCTTCAAAGTGGACGAGCGGGTGCTCATTCCCCGTCCCGAGACGGAGATCCTCGTGCGCGAGGCGGTCGCCTCCCTGAACGCGGGGGACAGCATGCTCGACCTGTGTACGGGAAGCGGCGCGGTCGCCATCGCCGCGGCATGCGAGGCGGCGAAGAGCAAGTCGGTCTCCGTGACGGCGGCGGACATCAGCGAGGACGCCCTCGAAGTCGCCCGCGAGAACGCCCGCATCAACAAGGCGAACGTCAACTTCATCAAGAGCGATCTCTTCTCCGCCATATACGGACGGTACAACGTGATCACCGTCAATCCGCCCTATGTCAGGACGGCGGAGATCGCCTCCCTTCCCAAAGACGTGCGCGACTTCGAACCGCGGATCGCGCTCGACGGCGGCGAGGACGGGCTCGACTTCTACCGCCGCATCGCCTCGGAAGCGGTGCGCTATATCGTCCGCGGCGGGATCGTCATCCTCGAATGCGGCGAAGATCAGGCGCAGGAGATCGTAAAAATCTTTCAGGCGGCGACGCACTGCGACTACGCGATGGTCGTCAAAGATCTCGCGGGCGTGGAACGCGTCGTCAAAATAGGTTTCTGATGCTCAAACGTCTCGAAGAAATTTCCGCGCGCTACGACGCGCTCTCACGGCAGCTCTCCGCCCCCGACGCGTATTTAGGGGCGGATTTTGCAAAGCTCTCAAAGGAGCGCGCCGAGCTCTCCGAGGTCGTGGAGAGCTACCGCGCCTACAAAAAGACGGAGGAGGAGATGAACGCCGCCTTCGCCGAGGCGGAGAAGGAGACGGAGGAGATGAGAGAGCTCTTTCTCGGGGAGGGGTATGCCCTCAAAGAAAAGCTCCGCGCGATGGAGGAAGAACTCAAAGTCCTCCTTCTTCCCAAAGATAAGAACGACGAGAGGAGCTGCACGCTCGAGATCCGCGCGGGGGCGGGCGGCGAGGAGGCCGCGCTCTTCGCCTACGAGCTCTACCGCATGTACATGGGGTACTGCGAAAAACACCGCCTGAAATGGGAGGTCGCCGACATGAACGAGACCGAGCTCGGCGGCGTGAAGGAAGCGATCGTGCTCATCGGCGGAAAGAACGCCTACAAACGCCTCAAATACGAGAGCGGGGTGCACCGCGTCCAGCGGGTGCCCGAGACCGAATCGCAGGGGCGCATCCACACTTCGACGTGCACCGTCGCCGTCCTTCCCGAAGCGGAGGAAGTCGAGGCCGAGATCAAAGACGAGGACATCCGCGTCGACCTGTTCCGCTCGAGCGGCGCGGGCGGGCAGAAGGTCAACAAGACGGAGACCGCCATCCGCATCACCCACTTTCCCACGGGCATCGTCGTGACCTGTCAGGACGAACGCAGCCAGCTCAAAAACAAGGAAAAGGCGTTCCGCGTGCTCAAATCGCGGCTTTACGACTACTATTCGAGCCGTGCGAGCGGGGAGGAGGCGGCAAACCGCAAGAGCCTCGTCGGAACGGGGGACCGCAGCGAGCGCATCCGCACCTATAACTTCCCGCAGAGCCGCATCACCGACCACCGCATCGGGCTCTCCCTTCACAATATGGAGGAATTTCTCTCGGGCGACCTCGACGAGATGATCGACGCCCTCGCCCGCGCGGATACCGAACGCCGCCTTGCGGGAAGCGATTGACGCGTTTCCCCCATACCATGTCCGCGATCTGGCGTCGTTTTTCAGTAAAATCTCGCCGCCCATCCCGTCTGCCGTGCCGCACGGCGGACGGGATGGGCGGCGGCAAACTTCTTTGGTAAAAAAATTTTTTTATTTTACGCAAATCTCTTGAAAAAAACACAGAAAACTGATAGAATGATTGTAGAAAGAGAGCCGAAAGGCATGAAAAGGAGGATCGTATGATCAAAATCATCTGCGGACCGAAGGGAAGCGGGAAAACCAAGCACATCATTGATACGGCAAACAACCACGTCGCGGATGCAAAGGGCCATCTTATTTTCATCACCGACACGAAGAGATACATGTACGATCTAAAGCGTGACATCCGTTTCATTGACGTCACCGACTATCAGATCGCGGGCGAGGACGCGCTCTGCGGCTTCATCAAGGGCGTGATCGCGGGCAATTACGACAACGAGTACATCTATGTGGACGGCGTCGCGCGCGTCGCGGGCAAAGACCTCAAAGATATGGCGCAGCTCTTCTACATGCTCGACCGCGTCTCCGAGGAGAGAGGGCTCCAGATCTGGATCACTTGCAGCTGTTCGGAGGAAGAGCTCCCCGATTACGCAAAGAAATATCTGTAATGTTCCCCCGGCCCGCGTTGCGGGTCGGCGTCATACATCCACCTCGAGAGGGACACTATGTATTTTATCAGCACAAGAGGGGGAGAGCGCGTTACGGGCGCGGAGGCCGTCGTCAAGGGCTTTGCGCAGGATGGCGGGCTGTTCGTCCCCGAAACGCTTCCCGGAATGTCCGCGGAGGACTTTGAGGCGCTGCTTTCGATGGACTATCCCGAACGCGCCGCCTTTTTCCTGCACAAGTTTTTCGGCGAATACGGGGAAGAAGGGCTGCTTTCCGTGCTCCGCGAGGTCTATGCGCGCTTCGAGGGCGACGACCCCGTTCCCCTCGTCCGCATCGAGAACGGCCTGTATCTGCTCGAACTCTTCCACGGGCCGACGTGCTCCGATAAAGACGTGTCGGCGGGCATTCTTCCCTACCTCATGCGGGAGGGGATGAAGCTGCTCGGCGCGAAGGAAGAGCTGCTCTCTGTCACCCCCACGAGCGGGGACGCGGGCAAGGCCGTGCTCGAACGCTTCCGCGACGCAGACGGGATGAGGGCGCTCGTGTTCTATCCCGAAGAGGGCGTCTCCAAGATGCAGAAACTTCAGCTCTGCACGCAGGAGGGGAGCAATCTCTCCGTCGTCGCGGTGCGGGGAACGTTCGACGAATGCCAGAATGGGGTAAGGAAAATCTTCGCTTCTGAGAAGTGCAGAAAGGCCGCCGCGGAGAAGGGGGTGCGCCTCACCACGGCGGGGTCCGCCAACTTCGGCAGGATCGCGCCCATGATCTGCGCCTTCTTTTCGGCATACGCCGATCTCGTCACGTCCGACCAGATCGGGCAGGGCGACCGCGTGGACGTCTGTCTGCCCGCGGGCAATTTCGGGGAACTCGCCGCCGCGTATTACGCGGTCCGCATGGGGCTCCCCGTGGGGAAACTGCTCTTCGCGTGCAACAAGAACAGCGGCCCCGCCGAGCTCTTCCGCACGGGCAATTTCGACGGAAAACGTCCGCTCTACCGTACCATGTCCTCCTCGCTCGACCTCATCTGCCCCGTCAATTTGGAGCGGATCCTGTTCGAGATCTCGGGAAGGGACGCCTCCCTCACCGCGGAGCGGATGGCGCAGCTTTCGGGCGCGGGCAAGCTCTCCCTTCGCGCGGACGAGCTGAAAACGGTCAAGGAGCTCTTCTGCGCGGACCACACGTCCGAGGACGATACGGTGGACTGCATGTACGAGTTCTTTATGGAATACGGCTACCCGATGGACACGCGCACGGGCGTCGCCATGAGCGTGGCGTTGCGGTATATGGAGAAGCAAAAAGCCGACCCCATGTCCGAAAAACGCCCCATGCTCGTGCTCTCCGTGGCGAGCCCTTACAAGTTCCCGCAAGACGTTCTGTACGCCCTCACGGGCAACGACGTGAAGGATTCCTTCAAGGGCGTGAAGCGCATCAACCTGCTCACGGCGATGAAGGTCCCCGAGGCCGTCAAGTCGGTGCGCAACAAGAACGCCGTCTTTAAGACGACGGTCTCCCCCGAGAAGATCGTGAGCGAGACGCTCGCCTTCATTTGAGCGGGGAAAAGAACGTACGACGGGCGCAGAAGCCGCATTTTTGTCGCTTCCGCGCCTATTTTTTGCGCTTTTTCTCGCCCTCTTAACACAATTTTCATGGAATGCCGCGCTTCA
>CANQTD010000010.1 GCA_947626685.1 uncultured Clostridia bacterium
ACAATGGGGATGTATTTTTTTTGCATGCAAAAAGCATGTGGAATTTCCCGAAAAATATTTACACCGCAGTTTTCTCGGCTCCCCCTTGAGGAAATTGCGTTTATGCTCGATCTTGGCTCCCCCTTGAGGGGGAGCTCCGCCGTAGGCGGGGAGGGGGTGTCATTCGAATCAAGCAACACCCCTTCCGTCACCTTCGGTGCCACCCTTCTCACGCGGGTAGAGCCCCGCGTAACTTCGCCTTTGGCTCGTGCCGCACTTAGAAAACAATAGAAACTTCGTGCGGGGCGGTCACCGTTCGCGCCTTCCGATGCGCTACTGCGTCGCTACGCTCCTTGTGCCGTGCTTAGAATCACAAATAGAATCTTCGCACGGGGCACTCATCGCAAAACGCCGTGGAAAGCACACTGTGCTTTTCGCGAGAAGTGCGTTTTGCGACCCCAAAGGGGACAGCGAGAGATTCCCTCATACCGAGGCGAAGCCGAGCGTATCTTGAAGATTCACTCCTTCGTTCCGCTCGGTACTTCGCCTACGGCTCGTGCGCCGCTTCGCGTCGTCGGTATGAGGGTTCTTGGCGCCTCCCGAGGAGGAGCTGTCCGCTTTGCGGACTGAGGTGGGTACGACCGCCCCACCCCCATATCCCCCTCCCACGGAGGGGGCGAGTTCTTGGCTCCCCCAAAATCACCCCGATGGTGGAGCCGAGGTACCCCTTTCGCATACAATGAAGTGTACGCGCTTTCTACAAAGGGGACTTACAAATGCAATGGTTTCTTTCGCTCGCGGTGTGGCAGCAGGCGCTTCTCGCCTCGCTCATGACGTACGCCGCGACGGCACTTGGTGCCGCCCTCGTCTTTTTCTCCAAGAATCTCAGCCAAACGGTGCTCACCGCGCTCACGGGCGGGGCGGCGGGCATCATGATCGCAGCAAGTTTCTTTTCCCTTCTTTTGCCCGCCCTCGGGTACGCTTCCTTTCTCCCCGCTTTCCTCACTGTCACCCTCGCCTTTTTGCTCGGGGGCGCGCTCATCGTGGGAAGCGACTTTTTTTTGACGAAGAAAGAGTTCGAATTTAAGAAGTTCGGGCGGCGGAACGGGCTGCTCTACTTCGCCGTCACGCTGCACAACGTTCCCGAGGGAATGGCGGTGGGGGTCGCGCTTGCGGCGGCGGGGGGAGAGCGCGGCGCAGTGCTCTCGGCGATCCTCTTCGCGGTCGGCATCGCGGTGCAGAATTTCCCCGAGGGGGCGTGCATCGCGTTTCCGCTCAAAGCGGGCGGCATGTCGGCGGCGAAGTCCTTCCTCTTCTCGCAGGGTTCGGGGCTCGTCGAGATCCCCGCCTGCGTGCTGGGTGCGCTCGCGGCCTCCTTTATCGAAGGGCTCATGCCGTGGGCGCTCGCCTTCTCCGCGGGCGCGATGATCGCCGTCGTCTGCTCCGAGCTCATCCCCGAGTGCTTTGCGGGGAACAAGACGGTCGCCTCCGCGGGCGTCATATTGGGATTCTGCCTCATGATGATCCTCGATCTCGCGCTCGGCTGAGAAGAACGCCGCACCCCGCATAAAATTTTACTCGCTTCCCATACTTTGGGTATGAAAACGGAAACGAAAGGCGCGGCAACTCCCGCCGCAGAAGAGGTCAAATCCCGCCCGTTGACAGAAAACGAGCATACCATGTCCGCAAGACGCAGTGCAGTGATCGTCGGCGCGTCCTCGGGGATCGGGCGCGAGACCGCGCTCCGGCTGCTTGCGCGGGGATACCGCGTCTACAATATCTCCCGCACGCCCTTCAAGGGAGACCGCGTGAAAACGATCCCCGCCGACGCCGCGATGGAGGGCGAACTCGAGGGCGCGGTGAAGAAGGCGGGGGAGGAGGCGGGCGCCATCGACCTGTTCGTCTATTCGGCGGGTTTTTCGATGGCGGCTCCCATCGAATATGCGAAGAGCGGCGACTACCGCTACCTCTTCGAAGTCAACTACTTCGGTGCGGTGGAAGCGTTGCGCGCGGCGGCTCCCTTCCTCAAACGGCGGGGCGGAAGGGCGGTCCTCGTCGGCTCTCTCGGCGGGGAATTTCCCATCCCATATGACAGTTTTTACTCCTCTTCGAAGGCGGCTCTCGGCATGCTCGCGCGGGAGGCCGACCTCGAACTGCGCCCGCACGGGGTGCGCGTCTGCGCGCTTCTCCCCGGGGGAACGGCGACCGATTTCACCTATGCGAGAAGGGTGTACGGCGAGGAGGAGAGCCTCTCCTATTCCCCGTCGGTGAAGAAGGCCTCCGCCGCGCTCGCCAACATGGAGCAGGGCGGGATGAATCCCTCTCTCGTCGCGGACGCGGTCATCAAACTCGCCGAAAAGAAGAGCCCGCCGCCCGTTAGCTCGGTGGGCGGGAAGAACAATTTCGCGCGATATATCAACAAGATGCTCCCCGAGCGCGTGACCGATTGGTTCGTGCGCAAGAAATTCAACCAGAGGTGAGTTTTTCCCGCCGAACGCTTGACGGGCGCGCCTCCGATATAGTATAATATCCATACAAGATCGCGCTCCTTTCCGCAAAAACCGCGGCGGGGAGCTTTGGCTGAAAGGCAGTTTTTACACCGAAAACCGCCTTTCAATCATTTTCGGGGAAGCGGTCGGAGGAGGACGGCATGAAAACGGACATTCAAATCGCGCAGGAGGCGAACATGGAGCCCATCTCGCAGATCGCCGCAAAGCTCGGCGTCGGCGAAGAGCACCTCGAATTTTACGGAAAGTATAAGGCGAAGCTCGATTTTTCCGCCCTCAACGGACGGGAGAAGGAGGGCAAGCTCGTTCTCGTGACGGCGATCACGCCCACCCCCGCAGGCGAGGGCAAGACCACGACGACGATCGGCCTCGCAGACGGTCTGCGCCGCATCGGGAAGAAGGCGGTCGTCGCGCTCCGCGAACCCTCCCTCGGGCCCGTTTTCGGCGTCAAAGGGGGCGCGGCGGGCGGCGGCTATGCGCAGGTCGTCCCGATGGAGGACATCAATCTGCACTTTACGGGCGACTTCCACGCGATCGGCGCGGCGAACAATCTCCTCGCCGCCATGCTCGACAATCACATCTTTCAGGGCAACGCCTTGAAGATCGACCCCGGGCACATCACATGGAAACGGTGCGTGGACATGAACGACAGGCAGCTCCGCTACATCGAGGACGGGCTCGGCGGCCCCAAGTCGGGCGTTGCGAGAAAGGACGGGTTCGATATCACCGTCGCGAGCGAAGTCATGGCGACGCTCTGTCTCGCGACCTCGCTCTCCGATCTGAAAGAGAGGCTCTCCCGCCTCATCGTGGGCTTCGACGAGGGGGGCATGCCCGTGACGGCGGGCGACCTGAAAGCGGCGGGCGCAATGTGCGCGCTCTTGAAGGACGCCATGAAGCCCAACCTCGTGCAGACGCTCGAGGGAACGCCCGCGCTCGTCCACGGCGGCCCGTTCGCCAACATTGCCCACGGCTGCAACTCCGTCGCCGCCACGAAAGCCGCCCTTAGTCTCGGGGATTACGCAGTCACCGAGGCGGGATTCGGCGCCGATTTGGGGGCGGAAAAGTTCTTCGATATCAAGTGCCGCTTTGCGCGTCTAAGGCCGTCCGCCGCGGTCGTCGTCGCGACGGTCCGCGCGCTCAAAATGCACGGTGGGGTCGGGAAAACGGATCTTTCCATAGAAAATTTGGACGCGCTCGAGGCGGGACTTCCCAACCTTCTGCGCCATGTTTCCAATATCAAAAACGTCTATGGGCTGCCCGTCGTCGTCGCGCTCAACCGCTTCCCCGCCGACACCGACGCCGAGATCGCCCTCGTCATGGAAAAGTGCCGCGCGCTCGGCGTCAACGTCTGTCTCTCCACCGTCTGGGCGGAGGGCGGCAAGGGGGGCGAGGAGCTTGCCCGCGAGGTCGTGCGCCTGTGCGAGGAAGAAAACAACTTCCGCTTCTGCTACGACGAAACGCTGCCGATCAAGGAGAAGATAGGGGCGATCGTCACGAAGATCTACGGCGGGAAGGGGGCGGTCTACACCCCCGAGGCGGAGGCTGAGATCGCGCAGCTCGAAAAACTCGGCTTCGGCAAGACCCCCGTCTGCATGGCAAAGACGCAATATTCCTTTTCGGACGACGCGGCAAAGTTCGGCGCGCCCGAAAATTTCGAGATCACGGTGCGCGGCGTGAAAATGAGCGCGGGGGCGGGGTTCGTCGTCGTCCTCACGGGGAACATTATGACGATGCCGGGGCTCCCCAAAGTTCCCGCCGCCGAAAAGATCGACGTGGACGAAAACGGCGTGATCACGGGGCTCTTCTGACATGGACGGACGCGAAGAACTTCGGGCGGCCGTCCCGCCCCTTTTGGAATGGTTCCGCCGCAACAAACGGGACCTGCCGTGGAGAACGCAGCGCACGCCGTACACCGCGCTCGTCGCCGAGCTCATGCTCCAACAGACGCGCGTGGAGGCGGTGAAAGACCGCTACAACGAATTTTTGCGGCGGTTCCCCACGGCGGAGTCGCTCGCCGAGGCGGATGAGGAAGAGGTCCTCAAATATTGGGAAGGGCTCGGCTACTATTCCCGCGCCCGCAACCTGCACGCGGCGGCGCAGATCATCGCGCGTGAGGGCTTCCCTCAGACATGGGTGGGTCTGAGATCGCTTCCGGGCGTTGGAGACTACACCGCGGGGGCGGTCGCTTCCATCGCGCTCGGCCTCCCGACGCCCGCCGTCGACGGCAATGTGCTGCGCATTCTCACGAGATTTTTTGCCGACGGGCGCAAGATCGACGGACAGGGGGCGAAAACATACTTTTCCGCTCTGCTCGCGGAGGTGTATCCCCCCGAAACGGCGGACCTCACCGAGGCCCTCATGGAGCTCGGCGCGATCGTCTGCGTCCCGAACGGACCTCCTGCGTGCGGGGCATGTCCGTGGTCGGGCCTCTGCAAAGCCCATCTCATGGGGCGGGAGGAGGACTTCCCCGTCCGCGGGGAGAAGCGCGCGAGGAAGCGGGAGGAGCTCGACGTGTTCGTGCTGAGGCGGGACGGCCTCTACGCCCTTTGCAAGCGTCCCGGAAAGGGGCTGCTCGCGGGGCTGTGGGAGTTCCCGAACGAGCCTTCCGCCGAGGGGAAATTGCGCGGATGGGTCTTAAAAAATGGCGATCTTCTCGCCACGGAGAGGGCGAAGCACGTCTTTACCCATGTCGAATGGCACATGACGGGCTACCTCGCTACGCTGCCCTCCGCATGCGCCGCGGAGAATGACGTCTGGGCGTCGGCGGAAGAGATCAGAAGCCGCTACGCGATCCCCTCCGCATTCAAAGCGTTCATGAAATGGCTCGAATAAACGCGTTGACAACGGCGCGGGTTTTTGTTATAATAGGGAAAATGCACACAAGGAAAGGACCATGAACAGAGGGAAATTTATCGTTTTCGAGGGAACGGACGGAAGCGGGAAATCCACGCAGATGAAACTCCTCGCAAGCTATCTCGCCTCGCGCGGGACCGAGGTCTACCAGACGCACGAGCCGACGGACTCTCCCTTCGGCGCGCTTCTCCATTCCTGCATGACGGGGGAGACCGACGCCGACGAGCGGGCGATCGCCGCACTCTTCGCCGCCGACCGCCTCGACCATATCGAGAACCCGCGGTACGGGCTCCGCAAAAAACTCGAGGAGGGGACGACGGTGCTCTGCGACCGCTACTACTTTTCCTCGTTTGCCTACAACGGCGGGTTCGTGCCCCTCGAATGGGTGATCGCGCTCAACCGCCCCGCAATGGAGCTCATGCGCCCCGACATGGTGGTGTTCATCGACATTCCCGCCGAGGACGGCATGAAGCGCATCTCCCGCAGGAGCGAGAGGGAGCGGTACGAAAGCCTCGAAAGGCAGCGGCTCATCCGCGAAAAGTACTTCGAGGTCTTTGACCGCTTCAAAGAGGAAGAGAACATCTTCATCGTGAAGAGCGAGGACGACAAAATGAAAACGCAGGAGCACATCCGCCGTCTCGCGGACGGGCTTCTGTTCGGAGGGGAACAGTGAACGCGCTCGTCGTAGGCACCGTATTGAAGCCGCAGGGCATCCGCGGCGAGATCAAGATCAAGCCTTTCACCGATTCCGCGGAGACGTTCCGCTCCTTCAAGCGCGTCTTTTTGGACGGCGAGGAGTACAAGCTGCTCTCCGTCCGCACGGGGGACGGCTTCGTGTATGCGGCGCTGCGCGGCGTCCCCGACTGCAACGCGGCGGAACTGCTCCGCGGCAAGGAAGTCACCGTGCCCCGCGAGGACGCTCCCGTTCTCCCCGAGGGCAGCTATTATATCGCCGATCTTCTCGGCAGCGAGATCGTCACGGAGACGGGCGAGCGGCTCGGAACGCTCACGGATATCACGCAGGCGGGGACGGACGTCTATACCATGTCCGAGGGAGGGCGCGAAATTCTCTTTCCCGCGGCGAAGGGCGTGATCGTAAACGTGGACGTCGAAAACAAGAAGATCACCGTGAACGGGAAGCGGTTTTCCGAGGTCGCCGTCCTCTGAATGAATTTTGCAAACCGCCTTACGGCGAAACGGCGCCGAAATCCTGAAAGGGGGTGAATTTTTATGAAGATCACCATTCTCACGCTCTTTCCCGAGATGTTCACCGCGCTCTCCGCAAGCATTTTGGGGCGCGCGCAGAGGGCGGGAAAGCTCGAGGTCGAGATCGTCGATATCCGCTCTTACACCGAGGACAAGCATTTGAAATGCGACGACTATCCCTTCGGCGGCGGCGCGGGCATGGTCATGATGGCGCAGCCCATCGGAAGCGCGATCGAGGGGGTCGACCCCGGACATGGTGCCCGCAGAATTTATCTGAGCCCCAAAGGGAAAACCTTAAAACAGGAGCTCGTGTTCTCCCTCTGCGAGGAGGAGCACCTCGTTCTGCTGTGCGGCCATTACGAGGGCGTCGACCAGCGCGCCATCGACCTCTTCATCGACGAGGAGATCAGCATCGGGGACTACGTGCTCACGGGGGGCGAACTCCCCGCGATGGTGCTCGTGGACTGCGTTGCGCGCTATGTGGACGGCGTGCTCTCCCCCGAATCCCTCGTGGACGAGAGCTTTTCGGAGGGACTGCTCGAATATCCGCAGTACACCCGCCCCATCGAGTACCGAGGGCTCACCGTGCCCGAAGTTCTCCGCAGCGGCAACCACGCCGAGATCGATAAGTGGCGGCGGGAAAAGGCGATCGAGATCACGAAGAAAAACAGGCCGGATATGATGAGATAGGGTTCACACGATTTCTTGTGCCAAGAAATCGTCGTGAGCGGATAGGCTCTCCCTTTTTATAAACTCTTAGCCGCACAAACCTTGCTGTTTCATCGGACAATAAGCGCAAAGGGTTGCGCAAATGGGGTGCGCTTATGCAAAAGCGTGGTTTTGCAACGCGCCATTAATGGAAATGAGTTCACAAATTTTGATTGGGGCACTTTTTCTTGCCCTCCCCCTTATACTTGAGGGGGAGGGGTAGGGGAGGGGGTGCGTCAACAATCCCTTCAAACAAAATTTCGTGAGGGGTTAAGTTTTTCATCTCAAAGCAATTCGCCCGCGCCCCGAATTGTCCTCAAAGACAATAAGCCGAAAGGGTTCGGCAAATGGGGTGCGCTTATGCAAAAGCGTGGTTTTGCAACGCGCCGTTATTGGAACTAAGTTCACAAATTTTGTTTGGGGCACTTTTTCTTGCCCTCCCCCTTATACTTGAGGGGGAGGGGTAGGGGAGGGGGTGCGTCAACGATCCCCCCAAACAAAATTTCGTGAGGGGTTAGGAAAGTGCATCTCAAAGCTCCGTCGCCCACAATCTGAATTGTCCTCAAAGACAATAAGCGCGCGGCGCAAATTGGGTGCGCACGGCGGAAGTGAATTCCGCCTAACGCAAGTAATTAGAAATGGGGTCGGGAAACCGCACCACCCTACCTTGCTGTCCCCTCTGGGGAAAGTACCCGCGGAGCGGGGGAAAGGGGTTTTGAACCCCCTCAGTCACGCAAAGACAGCGTGACAGCTCCCCCAAAGGGGGCGCCAAGAGGTACGGCGGAGCTCCCCCGGAGGTGGAGCCGAGAGCGCGCTTTTCCGATGGCGGGCGGCGAAGAAAAAAAGGAGCAACGCTGTGAAAACGATCCAATGGTATCCAGGGCACATGGCAAAGGCCATGCGCATGATGGAGGAAAACGTCAAACTGTGCGACGCGGTCGTCTTTGTGCTCGACGCGCGCTGCGTTGCCGCCAGCTTCAATGCAAAGCTCCTTCCCCTCACGGGCGGCAGGCCCGTTCTCTACGCGCTCAACAAGAGCGATCTCGCCGACCCCGCGAGGACGATTTTTCTCCTTGCGAAGATGAAGGAGAGCGGCTTGCGGGCGGTCAGTCTCAACGCCGTCTCGCCCTCTTCTGCGCGCCCCTTAAAGGCCGCCATGAACGAGCTCGTGGGGGAAAAGATCGCCCGTATGCGGGAGAAGGGGATCAAGAAGCCGCTCCGCTTCATGGTCGCGGGCATTCCCAACACGGGCAAGAGCACCGTCATCAACCTCCTCGCGGGGGAAAGGAAGGCGCAGGCGGGGGACAAGGCTGGCGTCACCCGCGCCAAACAGTGGGTGAAGTGCGGCGGCTTCGAACTTCTCGACACGCCCGGCACGATGCCCCCGGCATGCGAGGACCAGACCCTCGCGAGGAGGCTCGCCTACGTCGGGAGCATCAACGACGACATCCTCGCCCTCGACGAGATCGCCCTCGCGCTCCTCGAAGAACTGCAAAAGACGTATCCTGCGGCGCTTGCCGAACGCTACTCCGCGGGGGAAGGCCTCACGCCCGCCGAGGCGCTCGACTGCGTTTGCAAGAAGCGCGGGCTCCTGCTCCGCGGCGGGGAATACGACTACGAACGGGGCGAACGCGCCCTTCTCGACGACTTGCGCAAGGGCAGGCTCGGCAGGATCTCCTTCGACGGGGAGGAGGAAGTGCGGGCGGCGGGGCTCATCAGGGGATAATGCGATGGACATTCCGACTTACGAAAGAGAATACGCGGCGAAGGGGTATCTCGCCGTCGCGGGCGTGGACGAAGTGGGCCGCGGCCCTCTCGCGGGGCCCGTGGTCTGCGCCGCCGTCATCATGCCCCTCGAGGACGGGAAACTTGTCGCGGGCGTGGACGACAGCAAAAAACTCTCCGCGAAGAAGCGGGAAGCGCTCGCCGAACAGATCAAAAAAGTCGCCCGCGCCTATGCCATCGCGGAGGTCGACGAGGGCACGATCGACGAGATCAACATTCTCCAAGCGACCCGCCTCTGCATGAAGCGCGCCGTCGAATCGTTGGGGGTACCCGCGGACATGGTACTCACGGACGGCGTCATGACCCTCGATATCGAGGCGGAGCAGAGGAGCATCGTCAAGGGGGACGCGCTCGTCTATTCCATCGGCGCGGCGAGCATCCTCGCGAAAACGTACCGCGACGCGCTCATGAAAAAGCGCGCCGAGGAGTACCCCGCATACGGCTTCGAGAAGAACGCGGGCTACGGCACGCAGGCGCACATCCGTGCGATCAAGGAGGTGGGGATATGCAAAATTCACCGCAAGACCTTCGTAAAAAAATTTTGGGACGGAAAGGAGAGGACCTGACCGCCAAATATCTGAAAAAGAGGGGGTATAAGCTCCTCGAACGCAACTTCCGCACGCCGTTCGGGGAAGCGGACATCGTCGCGCTCAGCCCAGACGGGTACACCTGTTTCGTGGAGGTGAAAACGCGGGAGACGGACGGGTTCGGCGCGCCGAGCGAGGCGGTGACGGAGAGCAAGCGGCAGCGTTACCGCAAGATGGCGGGCTATTGGTGCCTCGGCCTCGGAAGGGAGACGGCCGTCCGCTTCGACGTCGCCTCCGTCTACAAGGGAGAGATCGAATATTTCGAGAACGCCTTCGTGTGAGAGGGGCGGACGGGCGCGGCGCGCAGACGGACAGTTTGCGCGCCGCGCCCCGTTTTCCGCAAATGGGGTCGCCTGCGCCGACAAAAAATTTTTTGCGAACCCGCGTCTGCGCGATTGCTTTTTCCCCGAAGAAATGGTATAATCGACCCGTATCAAATCGTAACCGACCGCGCGCGGCGCGCGTAAAGCCGCCCCGCAGCGGATCCGCAAAGGAGCAGTATGGCAGCAAAGAAGAGAAGAAAACTGACGACGGAAAAGATCACGCTCGATCTCCGCATCCCGCAGTATGTGGGGTATGCGGACTACTTTTTGCAGACGCCCGTCCGCATCAGGGTAAGGAGCACGTTCGAGGAACCCACCTCGCTCACCGTCAGCCTGACGAGCCCGGACGGTCTCTTCGCCGTGCCCTATGAGGAGGCCCTCGAGATCCCCTACGAGAGCACCGTCGAGCTGGCGGCGGAGAACCTCTTCTCGCCCGTCTTGCTCGCGGAGGTGAGTTCGGAGCGGAAGGCGGCGGTCACCGTCACCGCCAAGCATGACGGAAAGGAGATGGCCTCGGCGTCCGCGGAGGTCACCGTTCTCCCCTTCGACTGCTGGGAAGGGCTCACGGGCAACGCGGAGCGCATCGCGGCCTTCATCCGCCCGCGCACCCGCGACTGCGCCTTCATCCTGCAAGAGGCGGGCAAACGCCTCAAAAAGTGGAACGAGAGCGCGGAGTACTACGGCTATACGGGCGCGGACAAGAACGCCGTCCGCATGATCGCCGCGGCTGTCTTCGCCTCCGTCAAGGCGGCGGGGATCGAACAGGATGGGGAGGAGGACCTCATCTCCCCCGCGCTCGCCGTGAGCGAAACTTCCATTCTCAAAGAGAAGAAGGCGACGCCGTTCCGCCTCGCCGTGTTCGCGTGCGCGTGCCTCGAAGCGGCGCATCTGCACCCCGTTCTCGCGGTGGGCAGGAGCGGGCTCGGCGTGGGTGTGTGGCTGTACGACAGCTGTTTTCTCGACACCGTCACCGACGACGCCGACATTGTTTCGAAATACATTTCCGACGGCATCAACAATTTGAGCTTTTTCGACGCGGACGATCTGTTTGCGGACAGGAACGTCGCGTACACCCTCTCCGAACGGCACTTCGCGCAGAAGCTCTCGGGCGGCTTTTTCGACTGCTTTGTGGACGTCCGCCGCTGCCGTATGGGCGGGATCGGCGTCTGCCCCATGCGCGGCCGCGGGCTCAAAGGCTATGAGATCTACCGCGAGGAGGAGACTTCCCCCGAGAGCGCGCCCGCCCCGCTGCCCGTTTTCAAAGATCTCAAACTGGACGGGAAACAGCCCAAGAACAAGCAGTGGGAGCGCAGGCTGCTCGACCTCACGTCCAAGAACGCGCTCTTGAACTTCACGGGCAAGAACGCGCTCCACCTCGCCGAGACGGACCCCGATCTCGTGTACGGCGTGCTCACAGAGCAGGGGGGCATGCAGTTGAAGGCGGACGGGAAGGAGGACGCGCCGTTCGGTGCGGCGATCTCCCCCCAGAAGCGCGACCTTGTCGCCCTCGAACAGCAAAAGGGCATCCTGCGCATCCTCAGCGACGCCCGCTCCGCACAGGAGACCGCCGTCAAGCTCCTGCGGAAGAACCGCGAGGCGGCGGAGGAGGCGGGCACAAAGGTGCTGTACCTCGCGCTCGGATTCTTGAAATATGTGAGCAAGGAGGACGGAAAGCCCAAGTACGCGCCCATCGTCCTCGCGCCCGCCGGCCTCAGCAGGGCGAAGGGGAACGACGGCTTCAACCTCGTCCTCGGCGAGGAGGGGTGCAGCGTCAACGCCACCCTTCTCGAATTCCTCAAACAGGAGTTCAACATCGACATCCGCGGCCTCGGCGGCGACGTCTCCGCCCTGAAGATCTCCGAGATCATCGCGATGGTGCGCGCGGAGACGGCCTCCATGAAGGGCTGGGACGCCGTACAGGATACCTATCTCTCCGCGTTCAGTTTCCAGAATTACCTGCTCTGGAACGACGTGCGCACGCAGATCGAAGAATTCAAGAAGAACGCGACCGTCTCCGCCCTGCTCACGGGGCGCGCCGAGAAGCAGGAGACCCCCGCGGCGCAGGAGGAGGACGCCGCCCTTCCCGAGGACGTTCTCCTGCCCCTTCCGTCGGACAGTTCGCAGTTTTCCGCAGTCTCTCTCTCGGGCACGGGTGCCTCGTTTGTGCTCCACGGCCCGCCCGGAACGGGCAAGAGCCAGACCATCACGAATATCATCGCCAACGCCCTCGCGCAGGGCAAGCGCGTGCTCTTCGTCGCCGAGAAAAGGGCGGCTCTCGACGTCGTAAAGAAGCGGCTCGACGGGATCGGCATCGGCGAATTCTGCCTCGAACTGCACTCCAACAAGACGGACAAGGCGGACGTTCTGCGCCGCCTCGAAGATACGCTCGCACTTGCGGGGACGGAGCAGCCCGTCTCCTTCGGCGAACGCTCGCGGGAGCTCGTCGCCCTCCGCGAAGAACTCAAGGAGCCGATGGAGGCCCTGCACAGGAAACGCCGCCTCGGGATCTCCGTCTATCAGGCCATTCTCGGCTACCTCAAAAACAAAGATGCTCCCGACATTCTCGATATCGAGAGCTCCTTCTACGACACCCTCACCGAACAGAAGCTGTACGCGTGCAAGAGCATGATCCTGAGCGCGGCGGCGGCGGCGAAGGACTGCGGGGGCGTGTTCAATTCGCCCTTTGAGAACGTCAACCTCGCCGAGTACTCGCAGGAGCTCCGCGACCGCGTGTTCTGCGCGTGCGAGGTCGTCCTCACCGAGATCAAGCACCTCAAATCCTTCCTCGGGCTCTTCCTCGAATTTTACAGGCAGCGCGTCTCGACGCTCACCCGCAAGAAGCTGCTCCTTCTCTGCGACATTGCGAAGAATCTCGCCGCGGGACGGTACAGAAAGTATTTCGCAGGGGTGAAGGAGGACGCCTTCTACACCTTCTACAACGCCAACCGCCGCCTCGACGCTTGCCTCGCCTACTATTACAGCCACTTTAAGACGCTCATCAATCTCGACGAGTGCGCGAAGGTCGCCAAATACATCGAAATGGGCAACGAGTGGAGGTATCTGAAGGAGGCGAACAGCCTCGCGAAGAAGCTCACCCGCGCCGCGCTCCATCCCATCGAGGACGAGGACATGCTCAAATACCTGAGGACGGTGTGCGACATCGACGGCGCGATGCGGAGCATCACGGAGAACACCGCGCTCTCCAAAAACTTCTGCGACCGCGGCGGGAATATCGTGTTCAAAAAGCGCGCGGAGTTCCTTTCCGACCTCTACGCTCTGCACGAAATGTGCTCGCAGGCGTTCATGGACTATAACGCCGATTCCTTCAACGGCATGTGCATCCGCGCGGCAAACGGCTATACCATGCCCGTGCTCGAGGGGTACCTGAAGGCGGCGGACAGCTATTTTGCGGCGGAGGACAGCTTCCTCCTCGTGACGAACGCCGACCGCTCCAAACTGCGCGAAGAGGACCTGCTCGACTACTATTCCGCGAAGGCGTCCGCGCTCATCGACAATATCGACATGCTCCCGAATTGGTGCATGTACCGCGCGACGGCGCAAAAGCTCGCGGGCCTCGGGCTCACCTTCATCTCCGATTCCCTCGAGAGCGGCAGGCTCAAGATCGAGAATATCCTCTCGGGCTTCGAGAAGAACGTCTACAAGAACTTCCTCGAGATCAACATTCCCGCCGACCCCGCGCTCTCGCGCATGACCGTCGGCACGTTCGAGGAGACGATCGAGAAATTCCGCCTCGCATGGGAGGAATTCGGCAAGGTCACGAGGGAGTACCTGCGCGCCCTGCTCATCTCCCGTCTGCCCAAACAGGACAGCGAGGATTCGTTCGCCTTAGAACTCGCGGCGTTCGCGCGCATCTCCAAATCCAATTTGCGCGGCGCGGGCATCAGGAGCCTGCTCGCGGAGATCCCCACCCTCTCCTCGGTGCTCTGTCCCTGCCTTCTCATGAGCCCCACGACGGTGGCGCAGTATCTGAAACCCGTCGCGAACGCGTTCGACCTCGTGATCTTCGACGAGGCGTCCCAGATGTCCACGGCCGAGGCGATCGGCTCCATCGCGCGCGCAAAGGCGGCGGTCATCGTGGGCGACCCCAAACAGCTCCCTCCCACGGCGTTCTTCCACTCCGCGTATGTGGACGAGGACAACCTCGAAGAGGAGGACCTCGAGAGCATTCTCGACGACTGCCTCGCCCTCGGCATGCCCGAGCGGCACCTCCGCTGGCATTACCGCAGCAAGCACGAGTCCCTGATCGCCTTCTCGAACAGCATGTATTACGACAACAAGCTCTGCACCTTCCCTTCGCCCGACGCCCTCGAGAGCAAGGTGAAGCTCGTGCATGTGGACGGCGTGTACGACCGCGGGTTCACCAAGCGGAACACGAATGAAGCGGACGCCCTCGTGAAAGAGGTGGTCCGCCGTCTCTCCGACCCCGTTCTCTCCCGCTCGAGCATGGGCATCGTCACCTTCTCGAGCATCCAGCGCGACTATATCGAACGCCGCCTCATGAAGGAGATTGTGGAGAAAAAGCTCGACGCAGCCGCCTTCGACCGCGAGGAGCCCATCTTCATCAAGAACCTCGAAAACGTGCAGGGGGACGAGAGGGACGTCATTCTCTTCTCCGTCTGCTACGGCCCCGACAAGTTGGGGCGGCTCTCCCTCAACTTCGGCCCGCTCAACCAGGCGGGCGGCTGGCGCCGCCTCAACGTCGCCGTCTCCCGCGCCCGCGAAGAGATGCTCGTCTTTTCCACGATGACGGCGCCCATGATCGACCTCGCGAGAACGTCGTCGAAGGGCGTCGCGGGGCTCAAAGCGTTCCTCGAATTTGCCGAAAAGGGGAGGACGACGCTCGCCGTCAAGTCCAACGCCGTGAACGTGGGCGCGGGCATCGGGCAATACATCGCCGAAGAGCTCTCGGGCTACGGCTACGACTGCCGTTGCGACGTGGGCGCCTCCGACTTCAAGCTCGACGTCGCCGTCGTCGACCCGCGGAACAAGCACCGCTTCGTGCTCGGGATCGTCTGCGACGGGAACGACCGCTTCTCCGTCAAGGACCGCAATATCTTGCAGATCCAGACCCTCAAACGCGGGAACTGGAACGTGCTCCGCATCAACTGCGTGAACTACTACAACAACCCCAAGCGCGAACTCAAACGCGTCAAAGACGTGCTCGACCGTCTCACGGGCGCAGACCGCCATGCCGATTCGTGGTATTCCAAGTACAAGAAGGCATACCGCGCCGTCAAGACGACAAACGCGGAGACGGCGGTGTTCGTCACGGGGGGCGCGAACGACGCGCTCATCATGGCCCGCCTCAAAGAGATCGTGGCGGCGGAGGAACCCATCTCCCGCGCCTTCCTGCGCAAGCGGTGTCTCGCGACGTTCGGCATCCAAAAGTCGGGCGCGCGGGTGGACGCCCGTCTCGACGCCCTGATCGACGGCTGCGCGTTCAGCCGCGACCGCGTCATGGGCGTGGATTACTTCTACAAGAACCCGAAGGCGATCCTGCTCGGCAAATTCCGCGTGGAGGAGGAGCCCGCCCTGCGCCGCGACGCGGAGGACTTCACCGTCTATGAGATCGTCTCCCTCGTGAAGGGCGCGCTCGAGAGCCGCGTCGCGCTGTACATGGACGAACTCGTCGCCCTCATCTCGGGCGTTTTCCGCGACCTGCGCGCAAACGAACGCTTCACCGCCTATCTCCGCGACTGCGTCGCCTACGGCGAGGAAAAGGGGCTCTTCGTCCGCTCCGTTTCGGACAGGATCTCCCTCGCATAAGAAAACCGTTGACAACGCGTGCGGAACATGATAAAATACGGGCGTGCGGCAAAAAGCGGGCGCGCCGCGTCCGCGCACAGGCAAGGGTAGGATACCATGAATGTCCCTAAGATAAAAAACCGAATCAACGTGTGGGGGTATCTCGCGCTCGGCTACCTCGCGGTCATCGCCGTGGGGACGGCTCTGCTCTTGCTTCCGTTTTCCGCAAAGAGCGGAAAAACGCCGTTCATCGACGCCTTTTTCACCGCCGTCTCCGCCGCGTGCGTCACGGGGCTCGTTCCCTTCGAGACGAACGCGCATTGGACGGGATTCGGACAGGCCGTCATTCTGTTGCTCATCCAATTCGGTGGGCTCGGATTCATGACCTTCGTTTCCATCCTCCTCATGCTCGTAAAAAGGCTGGGGCAGTTCGAACGGAAGGCGGTCATGCAGTCCGTGGGCGGCACGTTCTCGGGCGTGAAGGCGCTCGTGCGGCGCATCCTGATCGGAACGGTGTTTTTCGAGACCGTGGGAGCCGCGGTCCTGTGCATCCCGTTCGTGCGCGATTTCGGATGGGGGACGGGCGTCTGGCGCGCCGTCTTTCACTCGGTGTCCGCGTTCTGCAACGCGGGCTTCGACATTATGGGGAACGCCTCGATGTCCGCCTATGTCAAAGATCCGCTCGTCACCCTCACCCTGTGCGTGCTCATCAGCGTGGGAGGGCTCGGCTTCTGCATCTGGGGCGACGTGTGGGAGAGCCGCTTCAACCCCAAGAAGATGCAGTTCTACACCAAAGTCATTCTTGCGGTCAACTCCTTCCTCATCGTCTCGGGAACGCTGCTCTTTCTGCTCTTCGAGAGGAACAGCGCGGCGTATGCGGGGCTGAATTTCTGGGAACGGCTGCTCGCCTCCCTCTTCAATTCGGTGACGGCGCGCACCGCGGGATTCTACACGACCGACCCCGCCCTGCTCTCGGACAGCGGGAGCATCCTCATGATCATTCTCATGTTCATCGGCGGCAGCTCGGGCAGTACGGCGGGCGGGCTCAAAGTCGGCACGTTTACGGTCATCATCTTGGGCATGGTAGCCGTCTTTCGCTCCAAGCGCGATCTCACGCTCGGGCGGCGGCGCATCGACAACCGCCTGCTCTTTCAGGCTCTCGCCATCTTCGCCGCCTACCTGATCCTCATCGTCACGGCGACCTGCCTCATCTGCGCGCTGGAGCCGGACGGGACGAATACGACGCTGAACGCCGTGTTCGAAACGGTCTCCGCGCTCGGCACGGTGGGGCTCACGAGGGCTTATACGGAAACGCTGGGCTGGGGTTCCAAACTCGTGCTCATCGCACTCATGTACGCGGGGCGCGCGGGGGTGCTCACGCTCGCCTTCGCGCTCGGCAGAAAGAAGTCCGAGGCGGCGGTCCGCCGTCCCGTCGACACCTTCTTTATCGGATAACGTCCTCCCGTCCGACGGGCGGGAGAATAGGGGGAAACAGTATGAAATCCTTTTTGCTCATCGGTCTCGGAAAGTTCGGGCGCACGCTCGGACAGCGTCTCCTCGGCTTCGGCGACGAAGTGACCGTCGTCGATAAGGACGAGGACATCGTCAACTCGCTCGCGCCGCGCTATACGAACGCCTTCATCGCGAACTGCATGAATATCGACAATCTCCGCGAGATGGACGTTCCCTCCTACGACGCCTGCATCGTCGCCATCAGCGACGATTTTCAGGCTTCCCTCGAGATCACGGCGAACCTCAAAGATCTCAAAGCGAAGAGGGTGATCTCCCGCGCCGCGACCGAGATCCAGAACAAGTTCCTTCTCCGCGTGGGGGCGGACGAAGTGATCTATCCCGACAGGGACATCGCCGAAAAACTCGCGGTCAGGCTCAATTCGACCAACGTGATCAACTATATCGACCTCGACGCCGACTTCTCCATCTTCGAGATCGCCTGCCCGAGGAAGTGGGCGGGGCACAAGCTCATCGACGTCAACCCGCGCAAGAAGTACGGCATGAATATCCTCACCGTCAAGAACGGCGATCAGGTGCTCTACACGCTGGAACCCGACTATGTGTTCCACGCGGAGGACCAGCTCGTCGTCTTTGGCAAGACGGATCCCATCATGAAGTTCATCAATAAGACGAATTGAGGCAATATTTTTGCCAATAGACAAAAAACGCGGCACCCATGTCCGCGAGACCTCGTTCAAAAAAGAAAAAAGCCTCTGCCCTTCACGGGCAGAGGCGAAATTTTTGTTACGCCTTGTTTGCGGAGCCGAGCACGTCGACGATCTTGTGTTTGACGATCGCCTTCATGTTGGCGCGGGCGTCGCCGAGGTACTGTCTCGGGTCGAAGTGGGAAGGGTTCTCCGCGAAGTGTTTGCGGATCGCCGCCGTGAACGCGACGCGCAGGTCGGAGTCGATATTGATCTTGCAGACGGCGAGCGCGGCAGCCTTTCTCAGCTCGCTCTCGGGGATCCCGATGGCGTTGGGCATGGAGCCGCCGAACGCATTGACGATCGCGACCTGGTCCTGCGGGACGCTGGACGCGCCGTGCAAGACGATGGGGAAGCCGGGGAGCCTTCTGCCGATCTCTTCGAGAATGTCGATGCGCAGCTTGGGGTCCTGCCCGGGCTTGAACTTATACGCGCCGTGCGACGTGCCGATGGCGATGGCGAGGGAATCGATGCCCGTTCTCGCGGTAAATTCCTCCACTTCGTCGGGAGAGGTGAACATGGCGTCCTTCGCCTCCACGTTGACGTCGTCCTCGATGCCCGCGAGCTTGCCGAGCTCCGCTTCCACGACTACGCCGTGCGCGTGCGCGTACTCGACGACCTTTCTCGTGAGGGCGATATTTTCTTCCCACGGCTTCGAGGAAGCGTCGATCATGACGGAGTTGAAGCCGAGGTCGATGCAGTCCTTGCAGATCTCGAAGTCCGCGCCGTGGTCGAGGTGCATGGCGATGGGGATATCCGTCGTCTCCGCGGCGGCAAGCACGAGGTGGCGGAGATACACGGGGTTCGCGTACTTTCTCGCACCCGCCGAGACTTGCAGGATCACGGGGGAGCGGCACTCGTTCGCGGCCTCTACGATCGCTTGGATCATCTCCATATTGTTGACGTTGAACGCGCCGATCGCATAGCCGCCCTCATACGCCTTTTTGAACATTTCCTTTGTTGTGACTAAGGGCATAGAAGTATTCCTCCAATGAAGTTCTGAAACAATTATAAAGCATCGCACCGAAAAATGCAAGGGGATTCGCCCTCTTCGCGGAAAAAATTTCCCCGCCGCCGCACCGCGGGATCTCCGATTTCTGCATAAAATCTGTTCCGTTCGCCCAAAAATATGCTGCAAAGTTTGCATGAGGGAAAATTTGGCAAAAACGTTGACGGACGTAAAAAAGCGTGGTATAATATAAGTTGGAAATCAGGCGCAGAGCGCGCCAAGTATTCGGAGGAATGTAAAAATGGCAAACGTAAAAGTTGCAATCAACGGCTTCGGCCGTATCGGACGCCTCGCGTTCAGGCAGATGTTCGGCGCCGAGGGGTATGAGATCGTCGCGATCAATGACCTCACGAGCCCCAAGATGCTCGCGCACCTTCTCAAGTACGACAGCGCGCAGGGCAGATATGCCCTCGCCGACACCGTCTTTGCGGACGACGAAGCGGGCACCCTCACCGTAAACGGCAAGACGATCAAGATCTATGCCGAGAAGGATGCCGCCAATCTCCCGTGGGGAGAACTCGGCGTGGACGTCGTTTTGGAGTGCACGGGCTTCTATACCTCCAAAGCGAAGAGCGAGGCGCACCTCAAAGCGGGCGCAAAGAAGGTCGTCATCTCCGCTCCCGCGGGCAACGATCTGCCCACCATCGTCTATGGCGTCAACGAAAAGACCCTCGCACCCACCGACACCATCATCTCCGCAGCTTCCTGCACGACGAACTGCCTCGCTCCGATGGCGAACACGCTGAATAACGCGTATCCCATCGTCTCCGGCATCATGACGACCGTCCACGCCTTCACGGGCGACCAGATGGTCCTCGACGGACCTCACCGCAAGGGCGACCTCAGAAGGGCGCGCGCGGCGGCCGTCAACATCGTTCCCAACTCCACGGGCGCGGCAAAGGCGATCGGCCTCGTCATTCCCGCACTCAACGGCAAGCTCATCGGCAGCGCACAGCGCGTTCCCGTTCCCACTGGTTCGACGACCATCCTCGTCGCCGTCGTCAAGGGGAAGGACGTGACGAAGGCTTCCATCAACGCCGCGATGAAGGCTGCGGCCTCCGCTTCCTTCGGCTACACCGAGGAAGAGCTCGTCTCCTCCGATATCATCGGCATCACCTACGGCTCGCTCTTCGACGCAACGCAGACGATGGTCACCAAGATCGACGACGACACCTATCAGGTACAGGTCGTCGCTTGGTACGACAACGAGAACAGCTACACCTCGCAGATGGTCCGCACGATCAAGTACTTCGCCGAGCTCTGATCCGACACGTTCAAACGCCCTACCCGCAGACACGGGTAGGGCGTTTTTGCTGTTCACGACGATTTCTTGTGCCAAGAAATCGTCGTGAGGGGTTAGGGTGGTACATCTCAAAACCCCGTCGCCCACACCCATGTCTGTCCTCAAAGACAATAAGCGCGCAGCGCAAATTGGGGCAAAAAACAAAAAGCGCGGTTTTTGTTTTTTGAGTAATTATAGTGGGTTCACAAATTTTGTTTGGGGTGACCTTCTTGCCCTCCCCCTTATAATTACCCCAAAAAAATCCTACGGCTTTTTTCGGGGGCCCCAACGAGGGGGGAGGGGTAGGGGAGGGGGTGCGTCAACAAACGCCCAAACAAAATTTCGTGAGGGGTTAGGGTAGTACATCTCAAACCCCCGTCGCCCACACCCAAACCCGCACCGTCCGATCCGCCGCATCCGTATAACGATTATTACGAAGAGCCGCAAGAAGATTATGTTATTATAAAAACTTCGGAAGAGCGCGTTCTCAATTGTGGCGGCAGTATCTATGAAGCTACAAGATATGCCTGGAGAGCAAAATTTGAACATGTTCGGCAATATTGCTATGTGTTTGGCGTCATTGGAGGGATCGTGAGGGGCGTCTACATTGTGGACGAGTGGTATTTGGTGAAAGAGGGAGCCGATGCCGGACGTTGCGCATTTCACGGACATAATGCTCCCGAGGAATTTGCAAGCCGTTTCCTCGGGAAGCGCATTCCGCCGCAATACATGAAAAAGGGATTGGCCGCTCCGCTATTGTACAAGAAAAAATAAATCAAAACGGGGTACTCTCATTGAGAGCATCCCGTTTTGATTTCCCCACGAACGTCTATTTTGCTTTCAGGAAGCCTTGCGCAAAACAATGGGGCATACCGAATTGTTTTTCTCCGATAGGGAAGGAGACGGTAAGGTGTTTATCGGCTATTTGGGTAATGTTTCCGTCGCCGTATATTGCATGGGAAACTGCCATGCCGACGTAAATTTGGGGAACGGGAAAGGGGCCGGGAAGGGGCTTCGACGTTGCGATTGGCGCAGGCGGCGTTTTTTCTTCGGGCTTTTTGAAATGTTCATACAGCTTTTGGCGGATTTCATCGGCAATCGCTCCTTTTGCATCAAGCCCGAGTTCCAACAACTCGCCCGCCGTGGAAATATGTCCGCGCAAAAGTAGCAAAACTGTTTTGGAAAAGCTCATCTCCTCAACCGGCGTCGCATATGGTGGCATGTCTTTGAAGAAGTCCGTTTTTGTATTCAAAATCTTTCCAAAATCGCCTTTGGATTTCAACGTAAACTTGTCTATTACTCTGACATACTCCCGCGCGGTTAGATCTTGCCGTAAAAAATGAGACAGCACAAACGCGCCTACAAAGCGGCATTTATAAAAGCCCTTAAAGCCCTTTTCGCACTCAAGCAGTTCAAAGGCGAGCCGAAGTGGATAATGCCCTTCTCTGTCGTCTTTTTGAATCACTTTCGTATGATTTTTGCTGACCAATTCCTCTATGATCGTATCGTCAATCAAACGATTGCTCCACAGATAATCGGGCGGATATCCGTGGGTGCTTCCATCCATAAATACAAACCATGCGATTACGCCGGGCAACCCGAATTCATCCAAAGGGACACCGGACTCCTTGTAATCATCGAAATTCGTGCCGAGCGCGTGATTGATCATGTCGGCATAGCTGTTTCCGGTAAAATTATCAAACAGATGGAATGTTTTCATTTTTCTTTCTCCGTTGTATGGTCGTAGTAGCAGCCGCCGCCGCGGAGCTTGACGACGGGCAGACCGAACTCGATCAAATAGCCCACGTTGCGGCTCACCGTTCTGCGGTCGCAGGGGACGTCCAATGAGTTGATGACCTTTGTCATGCTCGTGATCGTGACCGGTTTTTCCTTCGACGAGCCCTGATAGAGCATTTTCAGCACATAGAGGATCAATGTCTTTTTTGCGATCGGCTTTGTCATAGTTGCTCCCTCGAAACTTTTTTGAATCCCCGCGGACCCGCAACGCGGGCGGATGAGCCCATCGTGTATTTGCGCTCCCCGTCGCCGCTCCACGCCGTCACGTTCTCCGTCTTAAAGCCAAGCTTTTTTACCAGATAATCCCGCACTTCGTAGAACGAATAGGCCGAGGCAGAGACATCGGGACGCGTCTGCCTTCTGCCGCCGAAGTTGGGGATCCTGTAAATGGCCGTATAGTCCCACAGCGGGACGAACCCGTCCCGGTCGTCCTCATCTTTACCGGGAAGGGAGCGCAGGAATTTTTGATAGTTCCGATAAGTCGTAAACGCAAACCCAAAGGACGAGAACATGACGGAATGCTGTCCGTATTCGAAAATCACGACCTTTTCGTCGGGCCCCCCGAAGGGACACGCTTCGATTTCATACCAGCTTTCGGGCGGGAATCCATTGCAATAGAGGGGAGAACGGGCGCCTTTCGGGAAATCTTCGTGCAGCAAAAAGAAGTCCTGCTCCCAAGAATGATCCTGCGCGTCAAACGGCTGCCATTTGAAATCGGGATCCGGTTCAAGCGCAAACGATTTCTGCCGTTGATACTCTTCCCGCGGCATGGGGCCGCACATCGTGTCACAAAACTTTTCTCCGGTCTCCTCGAGATACTCCTTTTTGAGAAGAGAATTTCTCCAATCTTCGGGAATGCCTTCAAAGCCGTACAAAAGACCCGCAAGGCTCCCCGCGACCGCACCGACCGAATCGGTATCAAGCCCCAAATTGACGGCTTTCAAGATGCAATCGCGGAAGTTTTCCGTCGTCAAAGCGCACCAGACCGCGGCCTCCAACGTGTCTAAGACATAGCCGCTGCTTTTGATTTCGTCCCGCGGGAGCAAGTCGAATTCCCCGTCGAACAGGCGGCGGTAGGGGATCAATTCGGGCTCTTCCCGATAATACGCTTTTGCTTTCTTCAAACCGTCTTTTATCCCCTGTTTGGTGGGGTTTTCGAGAAGTTCCCAAAGGACAAACGAATAGATCCCGCAGCCGACGCAGCTTCTCGGATGGGCATGGGTGAGGGCGGACGCACGGTGGATATAAGCGATCTTCCCGTCCAACGGGAAATCGGAACAAGAGAGATAGAGGGAGAAGGGGTAGATGCGCATGAGGGACCCGTTCCCGTTCTCGCTCTCGCCGCAACGCCCGTGTCCCTCCGCGGATGAGCCGGAGGCCGCTTTGATAGAGAGAAAGCATGCTCTTCCGACGTCGAATGTCTCACCTGTCGGAGTAAATTCATTTTCAAAGAGCCATTTTTTGAAATTCGCCATGACCTCTCTGAAAGCAAGCCCGTGTTTTGTGAGCGCGTCCATCGCACAGAGCGACATGCTCGTGTCGTCCGACCATGTGCCTTTGGGGAAATGGTTGCCATAAAACGGCGTCATATCGGTGACGGGGAACCGGTCGCGCACTTCACGTTCCTCAAACTGCACGGACCCGCCGACCGCATCGCCCACGGCATGTCCGAAAATGATCGCTTTGACCTTCTCGTAAAATTGCTCTTGTTTCATCATGACGCTCCTTACAGATCATCGCTTCCATTCTATTATAGCAAAAAAATATGGACAAAACTATAACATGGTGGGGGAAATGGAAAATTTCCCCGAAAAATTTGTTCCCAGACGCCCCGCTGAGGCCGTTTTTGGGTATTATGGAGGTGTAAAATCCGCAAAAATTGCCCCCAAAACGGGAACAAAAAAGCAATAAAAATATTTTTTACGAACAAATTTGAGAAAACGCATTGACAAACGGAGGCGGCGGTGATATATTTTTGTCAAAAGACGCCGAAAAAAGGCAGATAAAGGGGGGATAGGTATGAAGAGCAGGTCGGAGAAGATCCTGCTTATAGCGACGCTCGCAGCCGGCGCGATCCTCGTGGGTGTGGGGTTTGCGACATGGCTCATCGCAAACAGCGAGACGGCCAATGCGGGCGGGAACGTGAGCGCCGAGACCGTCACCGCGACGGGCGAAAAGATCGAAGTGTCGGCGGACGGAAATATCAGTTTCAGCGCACCCCATTCCGCAGAAAAAGGCTGGCTCACCGAGAGCGGCGCCGATCATATAGATGAAAATCTCACCGCAACTTTCACGCTCAAGATCACGGGAGCGAAACAGATAGATTACACTTGGTATGTAGCGAACAGGGCGGACGCGGTCACGAGGGCCGAGGGCTGGAACAATGCCGTAAGGTACGGCTTCGTGAGCAACGAGATCAAAGTGGTTCTCGACGGACCGGACAAAGAGCAATACACCCTTGACGAAGCGGCCCATACACTTACGGCGACAGAAACTGCCGACATGGGTGCGCAATACACGGTGACGCTCACGGTCACGTTTGCGTGGGGCACGCACTTCGGAAACAAAAACCCGTACACATATTACAATGGCCACGAGCAAAACGACACCCGAGAGGGCGGCTACCTTAACGAAGAGACTTTTACCTCGGAACCGGATAGAGAAGTGACTTACGGAGAGGACGCGTACGCGTCGCTCAATGAGCTCGGACGGCTTTTGGACGGCCTGCACTACATTTTCACCTTCACCGCTTCCTCTAATGGAAGTAATTGATTCCCTTTGATAATTTTGCCCGCATTCGGCGGGCATGAAATCCTTCCATGACGCAAAACGGGCATACCATGTCCGCGCTTGCACCTTCTAAAAGAGCTTTTGACAGGGTTTTACGGCTAAGCGGTTCGACTTTCCGTCGAACCGCTTAACTTTTGTCGAGAAAGGGCCCCCCACCCTACCCTCCCCCCTTTTGTTTCACAAAAGGGGGGAGGCGAGAATAAGTAGAAATCACGGGGAGCCGAGAGCGAACGCCCCTCATCCGTCACTTCGTGCCTCCTTCCCCCCGAGGGGGTGAAGGCTCCCGCCCCTCATACCGAGGCAAAGCCGAGCGTATCTTAAAGATTCACTCACTTCGCTTTCGCTCCGTTCGGAATGAGGCTCGTGCCGACCTTAGTTTACAATAGAAGCCTCGGTCGGGACGGAATGAGGGTTCCCAAAGGTGGAGGCGAGACGTACCTGCCTCAGACCAAACTCGTCTTATTCAGAATGAGGATGCTGACCGCCCCAAGTCCTGCGGCGAAGATAGGTCCGCCGAGAACACACAGCGCAACATTGAACGCACCCGAATTGAGCGGCGTCATCATGGGGATCATTGTAAAGAGCAACATTCCCGCCGCAAGAGAGCCGAGGATGGAGAGCCAAAGCCTTTGTTTCCCGACGGTCGCAAGCGTTAAGGCAATCGACACAAAGACGAGCGCAAAGAACACTTTGCTTATCATGCAGGCGACGATTCCGCCCACGGTTGCGCCTACTTCGGCAAGGTTGAAGGACAGCCCCGCGATCCCGCCGCCGATCATTGCGCCGATAAAATAGAGGACGAACATTCCGGCCGTCGCCGCAAACAGCACAATGGTCTTAGAGAGGACATAATCGAGCTTTTTGGAACGCACCGTGAACAGGTTCTTGACGTATCCGCTTCGGAAGTCCTCGCCCACAAACAGGCAGACGAAGATCGCCACAAGGAAGTACAGGAGATTGATATTGCACATACTTGTTAAGTCCATACTCATAGCGTTTCCGCCCGCCGAGCCGATTGCCTGCCAGACGTTGGTGAAGGTTTGAACTGTCTCTTCCACGCCCGTCTGCGAGTCGGTTGCAGACATGCCCCCCATGAATGAGGTCATGACCAAGATTAAAACGGGAAGCGCGAGGGAGACCGCGAGCATGATCCACACCGTGGGCGTTGTAAACATTCTGCGGAAGTCAACCTTGAGCATAGTAGAAAGGCGTTTACCGAAGCCGGATTTTTTGATATTCGTGTTCATTCCTTTCCCTCCTTCATGAGATCGATATAGTATTCTTCGAGGCTGATTTTTGCTGTGCGGATCTCGCTCACGGCGATCCCGAAGTTTCCGAACAGATACTTTGCGGTATCTTCCGCGCTCGCATGATAGACGCGGATCTCGCCCGTCTGCTCGTCAATATCCGCCCGTCCGAACGCCCGCTCCAAAATTGCCCTTGCTTTTTCCGTGTCATCCGTTTTGAGAGCGACATAAGTCGGGCAGTCGGCGTTGAGCTCTTCTGCCGTCATTTCACGAAGCATCTTTCCGCCGCGGATAATGCCGTAATGGGTGGCGATTTTTTCGAGCTCGCCCAAGATATGCGAGGAGATGAGGACGGTCGTGCCGCAGTGGGAGAGGTCGGTCAATATCTCCCGCATAATGCGCATCCCGTCGGCGTCCAACCCGTTGATGGGCTCGTCGAGTACGAGGAGTTGAGGATTTCCGAGAAGTGCGAAGGCAATTCCGATGCGCTGTTTCATACCGAGCGAGCAGTTCTTGTATTTGTTGCTCGCCGCGCCGTCCATGCGGACGAGGCGTAGAACGCGCCGTATCTCCGCGTTCTCGTTTTTCAGCCCCAAGTTGGCGGCTTGCAGTTTCATATTGTTCCAGACGGTGTAATTGGGGAAGCAGCCGGGGGCTTCGATGAGAACGCCGATCTGCGAGCGGACTTCTTGATCTCTATGGTCTTTGCCCCAAAGTTTTATCTCGCCGCCGCTCTTCGGGATCAATCCGCAGATGAGTTTTTCGGTCGTCGATTTGCCGCTGCCGTTTTCGCCGATAAAACCGTAAATTGCGCCCTGAGGGACGGTCATGGTCAGCCCGTTCACCGCCTGTTTTGCGCCGAAGTGTTTGGTTAAATTTCTGATTTCGATCGCATTCATGATAACACCCCCTTAATACACGTCCCTGCGGTACAAAATGACCGAACCGAGAACGTTATAGATGATTGCCCATATTACCGAGCAGGCAAGGCACACGAGGACGGACAAGAAGTTTGCCGAAAGGCAAGCGTACACCGACGAACCGTAGAGGAAGATATTCAGCGCCGCCGTGTTGCCGAGAAGTGCCGCCGCACCGATGACGGGAATACCCGTCCCCAACACAAAGCACAGGGCAATGGAAATGCCGAACTTCCTGCGGAAGATGATATTGATAAAGGTGTACAGGCTCGCCCAGCCGAGGCTCATGATCATTTTGCCGAGGATCGCACAAAGGAGAGAACCTGCATTGATTGAAAACGGAAGCCCCGTCGCCGCCCCTGCGATCATGCCGCCGATGAGGTAAGTAAAGCACATACACACCATCGAGAACGCGGAAACGAGCGTTTTGCTCATCATGTAGTCCTCTTTTTTGGCGTGGGTGGTAAAGAGCTGTTTGACGTATCCGCTCCGATAGTCGTGCCCGATGAAGATGGACACCATGATGCCGCCGAAGATAAAGACCATGTTCATGTTGGCGTATTCGCCCATATTGTGAACGATATACAGCGGGCTGTCTGCGGCAATGATCTGCCAAGCGTTCGAGAACATTCCCGCCGTTTCGCCTTCGCCCATTGCGCCCATAGATACAAGCGCGGGAATGAGTGCCGCAATCACGATGAAAATGTAGAAAAGCGGCGTATGGAACAGGCGGTAGAAGTCCACGCCGAGCATCCCTTTTAATCTTTGGAAGAAGCTCGGTTTCTCGAATTGCAATGTTTTCGTGGTTTCCATATTACACAGCCTCCTTTCCGCTCATGAGGGAAACATAGTATTCTTCCAGCCCGATCTTATGCTTTTTGATTTCGCTCGGCGCAAAGCCGTTCTGCATAAGGTAAGCCGAGAGCCTTGCCGTGTCGTCCACGTCATAGACGCGAAGCTCGCCCTCCTCGAATTTGACATTGCACCCGCCGCGACGCAGGAAGTCTGCCGCGGCTCGGTCGTCCCTTGTTTTCAGGGAAACATAGACCTGCGAGCGGCTGTCCATCTCCGAGGCGGCGATCTCTTTTATCATCTTGCCCTGACGGATAATGCCGTAATGGGTAGCGATTTTTTCGAGCTCGCCCAAGATATGCGAGGAAATAAGGACGGTACAGCCGTAGTTTTTGGTAATGTCCACGAGAATTTCCCGCATGAGCCGCATACCGTCGGTGTCGAGTCCGTTGATCGGCTCGTCGAGAATGAGGAGCGCGGGGTCGCCCAAGAGCGCCATTGCGATGCCGATGCGCTGTTTCATGCCGAGCGAACACTTCTTGAAGGTGAGGCGCGCGTTGTCCTCCATGCGGACGATCTTCAAAACTCTCTGAATTTCGCCTTTCCTGTCTTTCAGCCCCAAATTGATCGCTTGCATCATGAGGTTGGAATGCACGCTCGACGAGGGGAAGCACCCCGCATTTTCAATGAGCGCACCCACGCGCACCCTTACGCCCGCGTCGGTATAGGGCTTGCCGAACAGCGTGATTTTGCCCTTATCGGGAACGAGATGCCCGCAGATACACTTTTCGGTCGTCGATTTTCCGCTTCCGTTTTCACCGATAAAGCCGTATATCGCGCCCTGCGGCACGGTCATATTCAAGCCGTCGAGCGCGTACATTCCGCGGAAACTCTTTGTCAAATTTCTGATTTCGATTGCGTTCATAATTGCCTCCTTGCTTTGATACTTCAACTATAAAACGATTGAAAGATAAACACCACAACATAAATCCCAAAAAATGTCGGTTTCTGAAAAGTTCGATAGAAACGGTCAACGGTTTTCGTTCAGATGCTCACTGCTTACGGAAACGATCTTATTCGCATGCTTCTTTTTGCCTGCCTGCAAGATCGCTTTATACACGGAGTAAGCCGCGGCGCAGGCGGCGAGGAAGAAAATGCCGCTTGTGATCCCGCAAACGATGGGCAGAGCGGTCGCGGCGACCATGACCGTGAGCCCGATATGGATCAGGCGGTCTTTGAAGCCGGCATGTGTGCATGCGGCAGGGCTTTCTTGCTTTTTTGTCACACAGACAGATCGTTCCTTGTTCATCATTGCTCCCCCATTGGAACGGAACCGGGAAAAAGGGCTCCGCTCTTCTGTTTCCGATGAAATTGTAACGCGGTTTCTTTCGGAATACAACAACATAAATTCCGAAAAGTGTCGGTTTCAGAAAAGTTTCTTTGGAAAAAACAGGACACAACCTATTTTATAATTGTGTTTTACGGGAGAATATGCTATAATACAAGAAAGGAGTAAAGTATGAACAAATCCGAAGCGAAATTCCACAATACCGCAGTCAAGATGGACGACGCGCTCGTCGTTCTGCTCGAACAAAAAGAGTTTTCCGATATTTCCATTATGGATATATGCGAAAAGGCGGGCGTCAACCGCTCCACCTTCTACGCGCATTATGAAAACCTGTATGATTTATTAAAAGAAACGCAGGAACGCGCCGTCTCGGAATTTTTTCAAACGCTCAGCTCTACCGTGGGCGTCGCCGATATTTCCAGGATGTCGGCGGACGAGCTCATCTTCATCTCCCCGCAGTATCTCGTGCCGTATCTTACCTTCGTCAAGAAGAATCGGCGGCTTTACGAAGTGTACAACAATTCCAACGCCTTCCCCATCGGCGAAATGGACAAGCAGCTCATTGAAAAAGTTTTCGTACCCATCTATGCGAAAAACGGTGTGACGGACAAAAAAATCGTGGAATATATGTCCCGCTACTTCATCAGCGGCTTGAACGCTATTACGATGGAGTGGGTCAAGCGCGGCTGTGAGGACGATATCCTCTTTATCTGCGAAGTCATCTCCATCTGCGTGCGCCCCTCGATGAAAGCGCCGTTGAATTAAAAGAACATGAAAAAAGTTCTCGGCTTTTTCAAAAAACCGCCGCTTTGGTTTTTACTTATTATCGCCGTTATCGCGGCCGTGGCGGTCGTCGGCGGCACGCTTTTCATGACGCAGGAGAGCCTCGCCTCGTACATGGTATGGGGATATGTCCTCCTCGCCGTCATGGCTGTGACTGTTTCTTACTGCATTTACGGCGTCATCAAGAGATTCCCCGATTGGAAAGGGCAGGTTTTGAAGTGGTCGGAAGGTAGGCCGTTCTGGAACAGGCTCGTCACGGAGTACGGCTTCCGAACGATCTTGTTTTCTATCGGCTCGTTTGCGATCGGTCTTGCGTTCGCCGTCTACAACGGGACCGTCGCCATTCTGAGCAGCTCGATCTGGTTCGGTGCGCTCGCCTCGTATTATATCCTTCTCATCGTGCTTCGCGGGATCATTCTTATCTATCACGCCTCCCGCAGGAAAGCCGTCAAAGCGGGGCAGACGGAACAAGTGACTCTGCGGAAGGATACGCGCATTTACGGGATTTGCGGGCTCGTCTTGCTCTTGCTCCCAATCGCGCTTTCCTTCGCCATTTTGCAGATGGTACGGGCAAACGATTCGTTCGTCCATAAGGGTATCACGATCTACGCCTATGCGATTTACGCCTTTTATAAAATCATCGTGTCGATCTATAACTTCGTCAAGACGAGGCGGAGTAGTGAGATGACCGTGCGGGCGGCGAAGAATATCAACCTTGCCGACGCGATGGTGTCCATTCTCGCCTTGCAGACGGCAATGTTTCGGGAGTTTGACACGGCGGGCGATTTTGTCAACATCGCAAGGATGAACGCCGTAACAGGTGCAATTGTCTGCGCCCTTACCGCCGCGATTGGCATTTTTATGATCATCATTGCCGCAAAAAAGACGAAAAGAATGGCGAAACGATGCTGAGAAATCATACAAATAAGGCGAGGAATTTGTCCCCGCCTTATTTGTTGGAAGGAAAGTTTTCTTGCCCTCCTCGAGGGGTGGGTGTCGCCGCAGGCGACGGAAGGGGTGTTTCCCCACACCATGACCAAAAACGGGGCACCCATGTCTGAGATCGAGGTGCAAAAATCGAAAGACGCCTCCCAACCGCGGGGGCTTTTTTCATGCCGCGAGGAGGGGGAAGCAAACAAGCCCCCCAATTTCATGCCCCGAAGGGGAAACAGCCAATCGCACAACCCACTTTCATGCCCCGAAGGGGAAACGGCCAATCGCACAACCCACTTTCATGCCGCGGAGGGGGAAACGGTCAACCACAGCCGCTCGCCCCAAAAAAATTTCATGCGCCGCGGGTGTAGAGATGAAAATAATTGTAAAACGTCGTGCGCTTGAGCTTTGTCCTTTTCAGAGCCTCGGCGAACGTCAGATCCCCCAAAATATATAATGTAAAGACATCGGCGAGATTCTCCGGCAGCTCCTTTCTCGGCCGCCCGAACTTCACCCCCTTCGCCTTCGCGAGTTTAATCCCCTCGGCCTGCCGCTCACGAATGCTCATCCGCTCGTTTTCGGCAACAAACGACAAAATCTGCAGCACGAGATCGGCAATAAACCGCCCCATCAGGTCGCCCCCGTTGCCCTCGCGGGCGCGCGTGTCGAGCAGATCCATGTCCAAAACCACAATGTCGCACTTCGCCGTCTTGGTGAGGAACGCCCACTCCTCCAAAATCATCGCATAGTTGCGCCCGAGGCGGTCGATGGACTTCACCACGAGCAGATCTCCCTCTTTGAGCTTTTTGCGAAGGCGCAGATAGCTCTTGCGGTCGAAGGACTTCCCGCTCTCCTTGTCGCAAAAAATGTTCTTTTCGGCTACGCCGAATTCCCTCAATTCGGCGAGTTGACGGTCTAAATTTTGGCTTTTCGAAGAGACGCGCGCATACCCAAAATACATGGCTAACCTCCTAAATATTAAAAAAGATTAGTGAATTGCCTCACTAACCTGTATTTTTCCACAATTTTCCGAAAAAGTATAGTTTTTTGGACGCGAAAATATTGACAGGATAAGTCGAAAAGACTATAATATGGGCAATGAAAAAGGCCTTTTTGGGCATGGAACAACGATTCCAAAAAAGTATACATTTTTGGACTTTTGGATAGTTTTTGTTCCATTTGCGGAAAGTAAAGGCACATGGGGTGCGAAAACGTACCCACCTCAGTCACTGCGTGACAGCTCCTCCTCGGGAGGAGCCGCCCCCTCCGTGGGGGTGGAGCGGTGCAATTCTCATTCAACAGCCCAGTGGGCTGTGAATGGCACCGCGACAGGAGGCGTGGCCTCGCCGACGGGGTTGCGATGGTCCCTGCCATCGCAACGGGTAGGGGGGTGGGGCGAACTCCCCCCCCGAGGGGTAACAAAAAACCGATCAAGACGTGCGATGCGGCACGGATTGAAATAAAAATTCCTTTGAAAGGAGGATGAAAGATGGAAAAAATCAAGAAATGGAGGAGATTTGCGCTTGCGCTGTTTTCACTGCTTTTTGTTGGCATATTAAGTTTCGCGCTGGTGCAGATCATTCCCGCGAGGGCGGTGGAGACTTACGATACGGACGGCGACGGCGTTTGCGATGGTAACACTGCGGATTACACGATAGAAGCGGATAATAATTTCACTTACGACGCCGAAACCAATACTTGGGCCTCATCATCGGCCGATGGTGCGAGACTGTATGATGCCCAATTCACTTTAACGGTAACAAAAGGCGGCAATATTCAATTTCAATATACGGGATCAAGTGCAGGTGGAAAAAATTTATCCATTTATAAAACGTCTACGGATGGTGATCTGATCTTCTCAAAGAATTATTCGAGCTCGGTTCAGTCGGAGGAAACCGATCTCTATACTTTGGTTACAGATAACAAAGGCAAAGTTCCATTTATTGTTACGCTCCTCAATGTAAACGAGGGTGTATATATTTTTCAAGCAAAATGCTTCGCTCAAAATTATAATTTAAGTGGTTTTAAGAAGGCGACCACAAATTATAACGTTTCCGCAACGATTGCAGGCGATGTGCACGGCACTGTCTCCATTGGCGATAACACACTGAATACCGATACAGTAACCGGTTCGACGCAAGTCGAGATGGGTAAAACAATCACCCTCACCGCAAGCCCCGAAGCGGGTTATTTTGCATTTTGGCAGGACGCGGCGGGCAAAGTTGTTTGCCGCGAAAATGCGTTTACGACCCCGCTTATTCAAGAAGAAACCGCCTATACTGTTCGGTTTGAAAAATTTATCGGCGCGGGCAAGGACGGGCAAGCAAAAATTACCTACGACACTACGCCCGACGAGAAGGCCGATTTCGGGTGGAAAAAAAGCGACACGGAAGGCCGCTATGAACTGACGGATATCTCTTCATTTGCTACTTCTCCAAATGTACACACACCTTCAAGCGTTGGTATTCTTACGCTTACGATCACATTTGACGGACCCAAAGTCATTTCTTTCGATTATCTTTTGGAACGGGCCATGAAAAATGAAAATGGGGGCGATAACGGCGCGGGACAACTGCTTCGTCTGTATTTTGTTGTGGACGGAGATGGCGTAACAACAAATTCGGCAAATGCCGACCCTACCGGCAAAGAGGAGTTTTGGGTTGAACCCTATAACTATCAAGTCAAAGAAAAAAACAGCGGGCTGAAAGAAACCGCTGCGGTTACAATGCAACCCGGAACAGGAACGACGGCCGCGATGAAAGCTGTGATAGCGGGCGATGGTGCGCACAAGGTCGAGCTTGTTATTGTCAGCGTGTTGACACAAGGCGTTCCATTCTTCAAAGACGTTACGAAATGTTACGTTGAGAATATTCAAATTGTCGACCCAACCCCCCACACGTTTACGCTGGATTATGATGAAGATTTAGGCGATATTGCCATACTTGGCGCAGATCATGCGGAGGGCAATACCTACACTGGCTACGACGGGATCCCTATCACGCTTACGGCAACGGCGAAAAAGAGCATAACAAGCTCGCTCGACGGAACAAAAAAGGTCAACGCGCACTTTATTGATTGGACTGCGGGCGACGAACGTTCCGAAGCAACAACTTGTTCTCTCAAATTTGAGGACGGTATACTGTATTTCAACGGAAACGCCGTAGAGGGAACAGAACTTTCCGCACTCTTTGAGGAGGATGTCGTCGCGCCCACAATTTGGACGAAGATCAACGATTCTTTGGAAGCAGGAGACGCGGCGCAACAAATCACACAAGACAAAACCGAGATCAGCGTCGTTTTTTCCACCGCAGAACAAAAATCCCTTTTTGTACTATTCGGCGGATATGAAGGTGATGAGACGATCGAATTCACCGTCAACGGAGAGAAAGCGAATGCGATGAGCGTGGCCAAAAACGGGGAGTTAGGCCCCGTCGACGGCGTGCTCACCGATGAGATGAAGCAGACTTTTGCGACCGATACCGTGAATTGGTGGCTTGCACAACAGCTCGGAACACAATATGAGATCAAGCTCACGATCTCCAAAGAGGGCTACTTCGGCACGGCGGAAGCGGTGATCTACGTTGCATATACCGGGGAAGCAATCGCTGCGAAGCAACCCGACGGACTTCCCGAGGGCGCAAACTTTGCGAAGGATGATAGCGGGAAGAACGACATTAAAAGCGTCTTTAATCACCTCTTTACCGAGGAGGGCGATGCAGGGGCGTACTTTAGTGACACTTCGGCAGATACATGGTCGCTGACCTCGGAATTCGACGGCGGTGAGACCAAGTCGGCAGTCTTTGAAGGACAGTACGACCAAAGCAAACTTGGGAGGATGTCCTCAGGTGGATTGAGCTCTGTCGATTGGCATGGTTCCACGTTGGCGATCAGAAATTATTACTATATCGGGGGGGCTAGCTCCGCAGAATACCAATACTTCAATTATCAAGGCGTTTTGACGTTTGATATCTATCTCGAAGTGACGAAGGGTGCGGGCGGCGCAAAGCGCGACGCTGTAATTATGGTCGAAAGAAGGGACGCTTATTTCAGCACTGACGGCGTGTCTCACCACTCAGGCGCGGGTGTAATCGAAGAAACCACTACAAAATATTCCGACGATGTGAGTACGACTTCCAACAAAGACGTTATAGGCCTTCTTGACCATAAATCCAAAGTTTCTATCTGGACGGGCGACAGCGGCGGCGTGAATAGTTTTGTGACCGCACTCGGCGACGGTTGGTATCGATGTGTGATCCCCACCGTCCGCGAGAGCACATATCCGAGCCACGATCAAAAGGATCTTGAACAGAAGGACGGAAAATATGTCCACAAGACCTCGGAATTCAAACTTGTCTTTGCCTTTGGAGAGGGCGTAGAGGGCAGATATGCTATCCGCAACGTCTCCTTCCGTCAGGGCACGGAGGCGAACTTCAAGTTCTCCGTTAACGATGATACCTATCAGGGCAATGTAACGGCGCAGGCGGGCGAAGAGCTTACCATCGACCAAAGCACGACGCTTGGATTCGGTAGCACGGTGACCCTTACCGCGACCGCGCCCGATGGCAAGAAGTTCTACGGTTGGGAAGTGATCTCGGGCGGGAAATCCTCTTATCTTCCCTCCACTTCCGTAGAAAATAAAACCTACACGCTCCGCTATATGCTCATTGACCCCGTGGAGATCAAAGCGTGGTTTGGAAGAGAAGATGAATTTTCGGCGCGCTACGAAGGGAAATATTACAAAACTCTGAACGAAGCAATGAAAGCCGCAGAGACGAGCGGCGGCGACGTTTACCTTATCCACAACACGACGATCGAGGAAAGCCTCATCATTCCCCAAAACGTGCGCGTGATCATTCCGTTCGACGAATCGGGCTCCTTCATGGGCTCGGCGTCAACCGGCTATCCCTCGCAGAAACGCATTGCCTGGGCAAGCGCCGACCTTGTTAACGAATACCGTTATCTCACGATCACCTTAGGGGAAAACGTGCAAGTCACGGTCTATGGCGGGCTTTATCTCGGCGGCGTTGTGAACTACGCTGATCAAGGCTATCAGGGACACACTTCGGGTGCATACTCCGAGCTTATCTTGAAGAAGGGTAGCCAAATCATTGTGAAAAGCGGCGGCGTGTTCGACGTCTACGGCCGCGTTTGGGGCGGCGAAGGCGCAACAGGCGCGGACATGGGCACCATTATCGCGGAAAAAGGCGGAAAAATCTATGAGCCGTTCCTCATTCTCGACTTCTCGGGCGGCTCCATTACGTTGGATCTGTTCATGGCGCAGATCACGCCTTTCAAGCGTTATGCGATGATCAATATCGAGTGCCCCATGACGATCAACTACGGGGCGCAGCTCATCGGGCATGCAACGCTCTATGTCGCGCAGTTCAAGGAGTTTTATTCGCTCGATCAGCCGTTCATCAGCGACGACACGGGCAAGGACACCATGATCATGCTCAAAGACGGCGCGAGCGTGACGATCACCTACGATCCGAATAAAATCGTAGATAAAACGAACGTTACCAACTGCACCGAACTTATCGGGCAGACCAAACTTGTTTTCAAAGGCGGCGCGAGATTCAGCTACATGCTGTTCTCGGCATTGGGACTTGAAGTTCCCACAGCAGGAGTGTATTTCTCCATTCCCTATAACTTCGACGTTGAACTCAACGGGGAACAAGCACAGTACGAGACGGTGACGGACTTCATGATCATGCCGGGCGCGAGCGTGAAGGTCGGCGCGGGCGCAACGCTTACGCTGCACGCGAACGCTTGGGTGTATGGCGGATTCAATGCCCCCGCAAATGCCGGGAGCAAGAGCTATCCCACGGCGGCTCAGCTCGAAGCGGCAGGCTATTCCAAGAGCGGGCACCTCATCATCGACGGCACGCTCAAAATCGACAAAAAATGGGCGTTTGATGAAGATCGTAAGCCGACGGCTGTCGGCGCAACGGCTGCGACCTTCCTCGGGATTGTCGAAACAAGCGGACAAACGGGGCGCATTGAAATCGCGGCAGACGCTATTTTAAGCGGCACGATAAAAGACGGCACCGATAACTGCCAAAATTACTTCGCCTACACGACGACGGCGCGGGTGTGGGATAAGGCGCACACCTGCTTCGGCGACCTCAAAGCGGGGCACACTTACACGGCCACCTCGGGCGATGCGTTCAAGCTCGACACGCTCAAATACACGAATGCGGAGGGCGGCGACGAAAATCAAACATTAGAGCTCTCCTCGAACATGGTAGGCTCGTGGATGATCGAGCACGACACGCACACCTTCGACTGGTCGCAGCTGACCGAAGAGGAAAAGGAACTCAATGGCGCAAAATACAAAGAGTTGACCCGTCAATGCACGGAGCTCGGCTGTAACGATAAGGAGCATCATTTGCTGCTCAAGAGCGGCGAGGGGCTTTCCGCCACCTACAAGGGCGCGGACTTCGAAAAGGCCGATCTTGTCGAACTCTTTAAGGAGCACTTCGGGCTTACGAAAGGCTACGAATACTTTGGTGTAGAGGCGCAGATCACGAACGGGCCGCTCTACAATGCGGGGACGTATTCGAACAACGTGGAGTTCACTTTGACGAACGGTGTGTTCCTTAGCGGCGAGAACGGCACGGCGAGTGAAACGCTTGCCTTCACGATTGAGAAGTTTAATCTTTCTGCTCTCAACACGAGCGAGATCACGAAGGCGCTCGAAAATGCGCACTTCACCTATGACGGCACGGCAAAGACGCTTGATCTCACCGAGGCATTGAAGACTGCATTCGGTAGCGAGGTTTCGTTCTCGACGGAATGGAACAACAACACGAATGCCGGCACGGCGACCGTGACCATCACGGGTACGGGCGACAACTTTACGGGTTCCACCGCGCCCATCGAGTTCTCCATCGCAAAGGCCACCCTCACGGTGGACGTTGTTGGCAAGACCAAGACGTACGACGGCACCGCGTGGGAAAATGTCGAAAAGGCCGCACAGGGTACGGATTTCAAGATTGCGGCGGACGGCGGCAAAATTTACAACAGCGACGACCTCGGGCTCAAACTCACGGTCGGGGAGCCGAGCGCGGATGTGGGCGACTACACCGTGACGGGCGAGGCTTTCAACGCCAATTACACTGTGACGGTGACAGAGGGCACCTACAAGATCACGCGGGCACCGCTCACCGTGAACATTGAGAGCAAGTCGCACACCTACGGCGAGACGGCGGCACAGCTTTCTTACACGCTCGACGGCGTTCAGAATAACGAAGAAGAGGCTATCAAGTTGCTCATTTCGTTGAAGTCGGACGGCGCAGAGCAATGGGCGGGTGCCAAGCAGTACAATATCACGGCGTGGTATAGCGGTTCGGAAATTAAGAACACGCTCGAAGCCGAAAGCGACGACGTTCTCAAAAACTACACGGTGACCGTTTCGGGCGGCGAAAACGCCTACACTGTGAACCCGAAGAGCATCGAGGGCGCAACGTTCACCGTCACCGAGACTTACACCTACGACAAGACGGAAAAGAAGCCTACCATGTCCGAGATCGAGGTCAAGTGGACGGGGTATAGCGACACAGACCACACGGGCCTCAGCGAGCAGTTCGGGAAGTTTACGGTAGACAGCTATCAGAACAACACGGACGCGGGCACGGCGCACCTCACCGTCAACGCGACGGGCAACTTCACGGGCACAAAGACGGTAGACTTTACGATCGGGAAGCGCGACATTTCGGAGGCACAGATCGGCAAGCCCGCGGACGTGACGTATAACGGCGCATCGCAAAAATCGAAGCCTGTGTCCGTAAAAGTGACGGCAGAGGGCGAGATCGTGCTTGAACTTACCGAGAGCGATTATACGCTGAGCTGGTCGAGCACAGGCGGCGATGATTGCATCAATGTCGGCACGGTCACCGTGACTGTGACTGCCGCCGAAAACGGCAACTACACGGGCAAGGCCACGACCACTTATCAGATCGCGAAGGCAAAGGTGACGATCACGGCCGATGACAAGCGTTCGCCGCAGGGACAGGAACTTCTTGACCTCACGGCGACCGTCGCCGGGCTCATCGGAGCGGACACGTTCCAAAAAGGCACCGACTATACCCTTTCGCTTCCCGCAGAAATGAATAAGGACAGCGAGGTCAAAACGTACACCATCACCGTGACCTTCCTTACGGCAGAGAAGTGGACGAACTATGAAGTTACGCCCGTAAACGGTTCCTATCAGATCACGGTCGCGGCGTTTGCGGACGTGCAGTTCGACAGCACGGAAAAGCAATACAACGGTGAAGCGCAGACGATCGAGGCGACGCTTCCTCATAGCGATGAAGGGACTTACTCGGTCACATACACCTATTGGAAAGGCGCGAAAGACAGCGGGCAAAGCATTTTGGCAAATCAAGTTGTTGACGCGGGCACCTATACGATCGTCGCAGCCGTACAATTTGCTAACAACAACGGGCAGACCTATACAGATAGCCTCTCCGCCACCCTCACCATCAGCAAGGTCAAGGTCACGGTGACGTTTGACGCGCAGAGCTCCACTTACGGCGACGCCGTTAAGACGGAGGCGGAATTGACCTATACCATGCCCGAGGGCGTGCTCCAAAAAGATCAAGACACATTCAAGGCGGCCATTCATCCCACCACGGACGCAGAGAGCAAGAGCGCGGCCGGTGACAACTATAAGATCACGACGGACAACACGCCCGAGCTCACGAACTATGACGTGACGATCGTAGACGGCAAATACACCATTACGGCGCGGGCTGTCGATGTCACCGTCAACAAGCAAACGGTGACGTACAATCAGAAATCACAGTCCGCCCAGAGCAGAAACGAGACGGATTGGAGCGTCACGAATCTTGCGGGCGGCGACGAAGCCACCGTGCTCAACGTCAGCCTCGAAGCCACGGGCACGAACGCGGGCAGCTATGATATCACGGCGACGTGGAGCAACAATAACTACGCCGTGACGTTCAAGGGCGCGGGCGGCCTCACCGTGGAAGAGGGCAACAAAGTCAAGAATGCCTTTGTGATCGAAGCGGCGGAACTCACCGACGCCACCGTCACGGGCAGCTACACCTATAACGGGCAGGATCAGACGCCGACGTTCAACGTCAAGGCGGGCGATCTCACCGTTGCGGGCAGTGACTTCGAACTCGAGTTTGCGGCGGACGCAGACCGCGTGAACGCGGGCACGGTGAACGTCACCGTCAAGGCGAATGGCAGCAACTATAAGGGTTCGCTTGAAAAATCGTTCACCATCGCCGCGAAGAAGATCAAGGTCACGCTCAACGCGCAAACGGCGGATTACTCGGGCGAAGTTCCCACGCCTGACAACATGGCTTACACCGTAAACGACAGCGAACTGTGCTCGCAGAACGGCGTAAAGGACGACCTCGGCGTTGTCATCACCCTTGTCAAGGGGGACAAGAACGTCGGCAGTTACGGCCTCGACGCCACGGCTTCCAACGAGAATTACGAGGTAGAATTCGACAAGACCGCGCAGTTCACCGTCACGAAGAAGCAGATCACCGTCAAGGCGGACGATCTCAATAGCTTCTACGGCGATGACCTCAAAGAGCTCACCTATACGGCGGAAGGGCTCGTCGAGGGCGAGGACGCCAAGACGGTCCTGAGCATCACATTGGAGCCCGAGCGTACCATCAAGGAAGTGGGCGCTTACACCATCAGGGGCACGGGCAGTGCGGAAAACTACGCCTTCGACAAAGTGGAAGAGGGCACCTACACGGTGGAGAAGCGTGAGGTCACGGTGACGATCAATGACCAGAGCTCGCTGTACGACGGCACGGAGCCCGAAGTCGTTCAGGGACAGGGCGACGGCTGGACGGTACCGGACGGCAGCATCATCGCGGGCGACAACCTGTTCATCGTGCTCAAGAAAGCGGAGGGCGCGGACGCAGCCGAGTATGCAATTAGCGGCGCGTTCAAGAACGACAACTACAACGTGACCTTCAAGGGCACGATGGGCGAAGCGGGCAAGTTCACGATCAGAGCGCGGCAGCTTACGGTGGAGATCCACGACCAGAGCGAGACGTACGACCACGAGAAGGCGCAGAAGCAGTACGGCAAGAAGTACAAGTTCGACGGCGGCGCATGGAGCATCGTGCTGTCGAGCGGAGACGGGCTTGCGGACGGCGAGACGCGCGAAATGCTTGAAATTTCGCTTCACGTTGCGGGCACGCTGTCGAACGCGGGCAAGTACGCGATCGCGGGCGAGTGCGGCAACACGAACTATGCGGTGACCTTCACGGGGAACTACGGCGAGGACGGCGAATACAAGGGCACGGCGGGCCTGTACACCATCGAGAAGCTCGACGTCTCCGAAGAAGCGGCGTTCATGCTGAGCGTGAAGGACGGCAGCGATATCAAGACGGAAGAGGGCGGCGCGGTCGTGCGCGTGAAGTTCGCGGGCAAGGCGATCGAGCTGGTCTGCGAGACGACGCTGCTCATGGGCGAAGATTCCGTCGAACTCAAAACGAAACTGAGCCGCGAGAGCATCGGAGCCGACGAGGGGATCGGGAGCTATGAGATCACCGTGACGATCGACGACGTGAACTACTGCGGGCAAGCGGTGATCACGGTGATCGTGACGGACGCGAACGGCTACACGCAGCGGCTGAAAGACGTCCTTGCGCAGCTCGGGGAGCTTACGGCGGAGCTTGACAAAGAGCATCTGAAAGCGGAGGACTACACCGTACTTTTGGAGGTCGTGAAGGCGCTCGGAAGCCTCGACGAAGAAGAGCGGAAAGTCGGAGCGGAAGAGCTTGCGAAGTATGAAGAGTATGTAACGGCATGGGAAGAGCTTGCGGACATCGGCGAGGTGATCGAAACGGCCAAGACGGTCGCGAACGCCCCGATCGCGGCGTTGTTCGAAGCGGCGGCGACGCTCACCGCGCTTGCGGGGCTCGCGTATATCGCATTCAAAGGAGGGATGCTGTAATGAAAAAGAAGGTAGCGATGCTGTTTAGCGTGGTGATGTGCAGCGTGATGTGCGGCGTAATGCTTGCGGGATGCGGCGATATGCTTGCGCCGGGCGGTGAGCTCGGCGGCCCCGGCGGTCCCGGCGGCGAAGAGCCTGCGGAAAAGACGGAGCTGGAAGTGATCGCGGAGAAATACGGCAAGATCACGGAAGCGGCTTCGATCGGGCAGGAGATCGAGATCACGCGCGGCGAGCTCTTGCAGTTCGAGAGCGAAAAGACGTACAAAAAAGCGGGCACCGGGTATCAGGTGACGGGCCATGAGAAGAGATTGAATTCTCTCACCTCGGGCTCGGAGGAGCCGTACACGGAGACGGCGATCGAGACGACGGTGCAGGGCGGGTCGTTTACGGTGCGGCTGGAGCTGAATGAGCTGTACTTCTCGGCAGTCGCCATTGAGAACGGGACGCTGGAAGCGACGGTTCTGGACAGCAGCGTCGAGACGGTGCTCGGGCTTACGGAAGAGCTGCCGCTGTCGTCGCAGCCGCACGGGATGACGCTGAAGATCGTGACGGACGAGACGCATGTGACGGGCATCGAGATCGCATACAAGTCCGGGGCTTCGGACGTGGCGATCGGGCTGGAATTCGTGTACGAAGGAGCGGGAGCGTGATGCAATACTATGGAAACGGAGCGGAGCGGGGATATCCCGCTCCGCAGCAAGGCGGGCCCAAAGTCGTCGTAGAAGTCAAAGGGCTGTACAAGAAATACTCGCGGAAGGCGGACTGGGCGGTGACGAACGTGTCGTTCAACTGCCGCGAGGGAGAGATCGTGGGGCTGCTCGGGCACAACGGCGCGGGGAAGTCCACGACGCTGAAATGTTTGGAGGGGATGCTGCCCTTCGAGCGTGGGACGATCACGATCGCGGGGCACGACATCCAGAAGGACGGCGAGGCGGCGAAACGCAACATGGGGTTCGTAACGGACAACCATGCGACGTTCGTGAAGATGACGGGGATCCAATATATCAACTTCATGGCGGACGTGTACGAAGTCCCGACGTCGCTGCGCGGGAAGCGTTTGACGGCGCTGGAAGAGGTGTTCCAGCTCGGCAAGGCGATCGAGAACCTGATCTCGTCGTATTCGCACGGGATGCGGCAAAAGATCTGCATGATGGGGAGCCTGATCCATCACCCGAAGCTGTGGATCCTCGACGAGCCGATGACGGGTCTCGACCCGCGGACGATGAAGGCGGTGTCGCTGTTCATGCACAGGTATGTCGCGGCGGGGAACAGCATCATTTTCTCTTCGCACGCCCTCAATACGGTGGCGAAGCTGTGCGACCGCGTGGTGCTCATCCGCAAGGGGGAGCAGGTGAGCGGTCTGAACGTGAAGCAGATCTACGCGATGAACCCGAATTTTGACTTTGAGGAGTATTTCTTACGCAATGAACGGCAGGAATGAAGCGTTGTACGGTTATCAGGCGACCGTGACGAAGAAGGGAGGCGGCGTGCGTCCGCGCGCGGTGCGCGCGCTGTTGCGGAAGGGCCGTCAGGAGCAGCGATCGCAGTTCAAGGCGGGGCAGTTCGACCTGTTGGGCTTTCTGTTGCAGTTTGCGCTGGTGGCGGCGATCGTCGCGCTGTTCGTCATCTTTTTCGGGCAATTCACGGAAGTGTACATCAGCGTGAAGACGGCGGGCACGTACGACGTCTATGCCCGCGCGGCGGAGCTGTTGACCATCCTGTATGCGGCGGTGATCGTGGGCATGGTGGTAGGCGGCGTCGGGCAGCTCGGGAGAGAGTTGTTCAACTCGGACGACATGAAGATCTTCTCGGCGATGCCGATCAACGCGCGGACGCTGTTCGTGGCGCGGCTCATTTCCATTTACAGAGGCCAGCTCCTCATCGCGCTCGTGGCGGTTCTGACGGTGAATTCGACGTTCGCGTGGAAGGTGGGCGTGACGCCGGCGTTCTGGGTGATGACGGTGGTGATCTGTTTCCTGCTCCCGCTCATCACGATCGGGATCGCCGCGCTCATCGTGCCCGTGTTTCAGGCCATCAAGAAGTTCCTCCGCGACCGTTATGTGCTCCTGTTCCTTCTCGTGACCGCGCTCCTCGGGGCGGGGTTCTGGCTGTATTCGCTCATCCTCGGCGGCGTGAAAGAACTGCTGCTCGGGGATTCCATCCGCTACTTTTTCAACGAGAGCGTGATGACGACCATCGGGAAGGTGTGCGCATGGCTGTACCCCGCGCGGTGGTTCGCGGATATCATGACGGGTACGGGCACGGCGTGGAGCTGGGTCGGGCTGATTTTGACGGCGGGGGTCTCCATCTTGCTGTCGATGCTCATCATCCGCCGCATTCTGACGCGTGCGTTGCAGGCGCGCAACGAGGGCGACTCGCGGTCCATGATCAAGACGGCGTATCTGACCGACAAGGGCCCGAAATTCGCCGCGCTCCTCAAGAAGGAGTTTCTGCTCATCTTCCGCACGCCGTCGTACATGTTCTCCTATCTCTCGGTGGCGTTCATCATGCCGCTGATGGTGTATTTCTGCATGGACGTGGGCTCGTCCCTCGTCGAGAACCTCATCGGCCTCGACAGCAATTTAGAGCTCGGGCTCTTTCTCACCGTCCTGTTCGGGTCGCTGACGAACATTTTCTGTGCGACGAATATCAGCCGCGACGGAGAAATGTTCTACACGGTGAAGGCGATGCCGCTCAACTTCAAGACGGTCTTTTTCTCGAAGATCGTTTTGTGTCTCATCGTGACGGCGATCTCGCAGGCGGCGTCGGCGGTGACGCTCGGCGCGGCGGGGATCGTGGCCGCGGGGGACGCGGTGTTCATCTTCGCGGTGGGCATGCTGTTCAGTTTCGTCAACATTGCGGTGGCGACGCGGTACGACTTCAACCACGCGAAGTTCTCCACGGAGGACGACGGGGAGATCAAGGAGTCCTCGGGTACCGTTTCGACGGTGATCGTCATGGGCATGGTCATGTCGTTTGCGGTCGGCGGGGTAGTTTTCATCTTAAAGATCCTGGCGCAGCTGCGGCATTTCGAATACGGGTATCTGACGTATATCCTCGCGGGCGTGATGGCGGTGATCGCCGCCGGGCTTGCGACGTTCTATCTGCTGTTCCGCTTGAAGCGGAAGTATTATGAATTTTCGGGAGGCGGTATCTGATGCGAAAAACGCTCATAGCACTCATGTTGGTGCTCCCTATGGTCTTTGTCCTCGTGGTGTTCTCGTCGGTGAAGATCGCGGGCCTCGGGGTGGACATTTCGGTCAACGGGATCACCATCCGTTCGGAAGAGGCGAACGAAGAGGGCACGGTCGTGGTCGACATGGCGGACGGGAGGACGCACACCGTGACGGCGGAAGTGTCGCCCAACAACGCGACGAACAAGGGGTACACGCTTACGTCGAGCGATCCCACGCTCGTGGACGTGACGCAAGACGGGCTGCTCGTACCCAAGCGCGAGGGCACGGCGGAGATCACGGCGACGAGCAAAGACAAGTCGTTCACCGATACCATGCCCGTGGTCGTGATGTCCTCGAAGCCGTACGACTTCGCTTTCACCCTCTACGGCAGCGACGGGGAAGAGCTCACGGGGAGCGACGGAGAGAAACTTCTCCAAGAGACGGAAGAAGGCTACGAAGCCACGCTCCCGACGGGGAGTTACACCTATGGGATGGAGATAGCTCCCGTGGGATACAACGAGTACACGCTCGAAAGCAGCGGCGTCCATGCGGAGATCGAAAAGGGCGCGAAGAGCATATTCCTGCCGTTTTCGGGGGACGCGGAGCTGTATCTGACGGTTCCCGGCGGCGTGAACGGCAATGTGCAAAAGACGGTCACGCTGCACGTCACGGACCCGTCCGAAGGCGGCGTGCTCATCAACGGGAGCGAGGATTTCGGCGGGCTTCGGCTCACGACGGGCGCAAAGAAGGCGCGGCTGTATGTGCAGTGCTCGGGCAAGCCGACGTTCTCCTCCCCGTCCGCCACGCTCGAGAAGATCGAGAACACGGGAGACGGGCGGTTCATCCTCGACCTCGACGTTGCGGAGACGGGCGGGGAAGGATTCAAGGCGACCATCCGCGCGGGCGGAAAGCAGTTCCCCTTCATCGTCTCTTTCGACGAGTTCACGTTCTCGCTCTTTTCCGACAGTATGATGGAGACGACCGCGAGCGGCGGGCAGAAAGTGACCCTTCTCACGGGCAACGCGGCGAACTTCTATGCCGTGGCGTCCTCGGGCGCGACGGGCGTCGTGTACGATTGGGAGTTCAACGGGCCGCAGGAATACCTCACAAAGACGGAAAACGGCGTCACGGTCAATGCGACGGAGAGCGGCGAGGAGCCCTACATCCTGAGGGTGACCGCAAGATACGGCAGCAACGATCCCGTGACGCGCGAAGTCACCATCGAGATCGTCAATAAGGTCAGCGTCGTGCAGATCCGGAACAGCACGAAGGCGGACCTCGCGGGCAGCTTTACGGTCGCGGGCAAGGCCTACACCGACGCCCTCACCCTCACCGACTACGCCTATCCGCTGCGCGTCTATGCCCACTCCACGGCGGGCACGAGCGAAGCGAAGGCGACGGATATTGATATCAAGACTTCGGACGAGAGCATCGCGATCGTGGAGGGGTTCGAAGAAGGCAAGCCCGTACTTGTGCCGACGGGAACGGGCACGGTGACCGTCACCGCGGAATGGAAGGGCAACAAAGCCTTCAATTCGAGCGTCTCCGCCGAGCTCACCGTCAACGTCGTGCATGACGCGGTCGCCGTGAAGAACGCGCCCGAGCTCGTACAGGCCACAGGGGACGGGAAAGCCGTCGTGCTCCTTGAGGACATCAAGCTCGGCACCGACGCCGCGGGCAAAGACCTCACGATCGCGCAGCGCGCGGAAGTTCTCAAAAACCAGCGCATGAAGTCCACTTACAACACCGAGTGGTACAAAAACACGAAGGACGACGGCATTACGCAGGACAGCTCGAATATCTCCTACGTCCTCGAATTCAAGAACGACGTCTATGGCAACGGCAAGTCCATCGACGCCGACAACTATACCCATGCCCTCGACGGGGGCGGAAAACCCCTGCTCAGCCTCTATGCGGGCCCGCTCTATTTCGTCAAGTATAAACAGGTAGCGTCCGTCGCGGGGCAGGATAACTGCGCCTTCCTGATAAGGACGGACGGCGTCAAGCTCTACGGGGTCAACCTGCTCGGCTGTTCCGACGACTCCCTTCAAAGCACAGAGGGAGGGTACGACCTCACCAACCTCAACCTCACGGGCACCACGCTCGAGATCAACGCCGACTGTGAGATCATCAACTGCCGCATCCGAAACGGCAGGAACGTCGTCCGCGCCTACGGCGGCAACCGCAACGGAAACGCCTACTTCGTGGATTCCCTCTCGGGCAATCCCATCTCAAACGAGGACCATATCGACGTTGAGATCGACGGCTGCATCCTCTCGCAGGGCAGGGAGTTCATCCTCAAAATGGGCGCGAACCGTGCCCTCCGCGCGTCGAAGGCCAATTCGCAAGAGCCCGCCCTCCGCGACCAGAGCGGAAGAGCTTACGCCGAAACGGGCAAGTCCAACCGCTACGCGGATCTCAGCTACGAACGCGATTCCTATTTCTATACCCGCTACGTCATGACCGACCTCAAGCTCAAAGACTCCGTCGTCGAGACGAGCGGCCTCTTCACCGTGGGCATCGAGAGCAACTTCTCGGGCGAATTCCTCTATGAGGGCGCGAGCGAGCACCAGTGGAGAGCGTTCACGAAGGAATGGGAACGCTCCGGCGGGACGTCGTTCGCCGCCGTCCTGCGCCTCGAGGGCGACGTGCGGCTCTACGATTGGAAAGACCTCTCCCTCGTCGATTCCTCCACGCTCATCGAATCGCCCGTGGGTCAGCTCTCCGCTTGGCTCAAACTCGATATCAAGGCCATGATCGACCACGTCTCCGCCAAGAATCCTTCCTATAACACCCTTATCGAAAGGACTTCCGACGAAAAGGAGTACGTCCACGGCGGCATCGCCCTGTACGGGGGCGGGAGAAATTATTCCGCCGTCGACACCTCGGGTCTCAATCAGAGCCTCAATGACCTGTTGTTCCTCAACGTCAACATCGGCGTCCTCTCCGACGGAACGGGCACCATGCAGCAGCAGGGCCAGCTCCTGCCGAGAGCCGCGGGGACCCATGACTTCAATTTCTATATGTACACCAAAGACAGCGCGAACAACTACGCCAAACAGAAGAACGACGAAGCGCGCGGCATCAAATATCAGGGCGTGGCAAAGCGCGAACTCTTTCCTGAACCCACACAGTCGGCATAAAACAAGGCACCCATGTCCGAAACACAGGGACGGAATTTATAAAAACGGGTAGTGGAACGATGAAGTTGTTATTTGAGGATAGGACCGCTTCGTGGACGGATTGCTTCGACGTCACCGACGAGATCGGCAGAAAGCTCTTCCGCGTCGAAGCAAGACAGGGCGCGGGCAGAAAGCGGCTCAAAGTGTACGCTTCCTATCTCCATAACAAGAGCGTCGCGACTCTTACGGAGAGCCTCAACGAACCTCCCGCCGTGGAGATCAAACACGGCACGAGGTTCGTTTCCGTCGTGCGCTATCTGAGAGTGAGGAAGTTCTTCGACCTCGGCTTCATCGATTGGTACGCCGCGGGCAATTTCGAAAACGGCAATTTCTTCATCTATGACGCCAACGGCCGCACCGTCGCCGCCGTCTACGCGGCAAGCACCAAAACGGGGCTCTGCCGCGTCATCGACACCTTGCCCGAATACACCCTCCATTCGCTCTCCTTTGCCCTCGCCATCCGCCTCCAGCTCGCAGCCGAGTTTCTCGCCCCGCCCATCGCAGAAACCGCCTTAGTCTGAACTTGGTCGCAATGACATCGAGGCGGAGCCGCCCCCTCCGTGGGGGTGGAGCGGTGCAATTCTCATTCAACAGCCCAGTGGGCTGTGAATGGCACCGCGACAGGAGGCGTGGCCTCGCCGACGGGGTTGCGATGGTTCCTGCCATCGCAACGGACTAAGGGGGTGGGGTGAACACTTGCCCGCCCTTGCCCACCCCTTGAGGGGTGGGTGTCGCCACAGGCGACGGAAGGGGTGTTGCATGATTTAGAACGCCCCTCATCCCTCACGGCTACGCCGTGCCACCTTCCCCCCGAGGGGTGAAGGCTCCCACCCCTCATTCCGCCCCGACCGAGTGTTCTATTGTAAACTAAGGTCGGCACGAGCCGCAGGCGAAGTAGGTCCGCAAGGACCGAGTGAATCTTAAAGATACACTCGCTGCGCTACTTCGCACTGCGTGCTTGTGCCGCTCACGGGCGGGACGGTATGAGGAAATCTCCTTGTCCACCCCTCGAGGAGGAGCAGCGCATTCTGCCAAAAGTCCAGTGAACTTTTGGCGCGTTGCGACAGGAGTGAGCGCATTATCTCGCGCGAACGGTGACCGAGAGCAGGAATCTACCTGCCCGAGAAGGGTGTCGCCAAAGGCGACGGAAGGGGTGTCTCGCTGTCCTAATTGAGGCTACAAACACGCCCCCCAAAAAATCAGTCCAAACAAAAAAGCGGGAAACTCCCGCTTTCTTTGTTGTTTTTCGATCGTTCCTGCCGCCAACCGGCGAGAGGGGACGCGCTTGCAGCCCCATCGGGCGTTACGAATGCTTTTCCCCGTAGCGGATCCCGTATTCATCCTCCAACCCGAGAAGATGGTCTGCCGAAACTTCAAAGATCTCGCAGAGCTTGATCAGGCTCTCGATATCGGGCTCCGTTCGCCCCTGTTCCCACGAGGCATAACAGTTCGGCGATACTTGCAGGCGCTGATAGACGTCTTTTTGCGTCATGCCGCGCGCTCTTCTGATCTCACGGAGTTGCAATCGAAATTCCATAAAAAAATTTTACATACTTCTACCCAAAATGGGTTGACAATACCCAAAATGGGTGGTAAGATATAAATACCCAATTTGGGTAGAAATGATACTTTTGGAGGAAAAATGAAAAACATCACCAAAAAATCGGTCGTACTCTGTGTACTCTCCGTGCTCATTTCCGTCATCATGCTGACCCAGCTCGGCATTTCATTCATGGAGTTACCGAAGGCGTACTACAACATCATGCAAAAAGTTTCGGGATACTCCTTTCTTTCCTTCTCCGTGATGGGGCGAGCAGGAGGGTATAGATCTGATCTGACCTTGCTTTGGATATTCAGCGGACTGTTTACCTGGTCTATGTTGCTCTCTGCACTCGCTTTTCTTGGTCTTGCAGTGGGCTCGCTCTTCTTCAAGTCGCGCAAGGCGGCGAAGATCATCAATCTTATCGGCGTGATCGTCAGAACGCTCCTCTCTTTCCTGTATTGTCTGCTTACGGTATTGCTCGTATTTGTCTTTGTGGACTTCAGCATGTATCCGGAAAGTTACATGGTGAGCACATGGATGCAAATAGGCGTCATAGGGATCATGTTCTTGCTTACCGCGGGGCTCTTCATCGCTTTCCTTGTGTGCTATTTTCGCGTCAAAGATACGCCCCTGACAGCAAATGCGGCACCCATGTCCGCAACCGACGCATCAGAAAGCGATGCGCCTGCGGTTATTGAGGGGACAAAAAACGCCGAGAGCCTTCCCGCAGAAAGCGCGGACGAAGGACAAGAAGGGCAAAAGGGGCAAGACGGGCAGACGGTCCATCGGCTGCCTCCCGATAAGGTGGACTTCATGATGATGAATTTCAAGGGGCTTGTTCCCGAGACGGGCATGCCTGTCCTGCGCAACGCGCTCCTCCGCGCCGATGAGAGAAAGGCGTCGCAGATCATGTTCGTTCCGCTCAAAAACCCCACATCCATTCTGCTCTTTTCAATCTTTTTGGGCGACTTCGGCGTGGACCGCTTTTGTGTGGGGGACGTGGGGCTCGGCGTTGCGAAGCTGCTCGTCGGCTGGATGACGGGCGGGATTTGGCCGTTCATCGACATTTTCTTCTGTTACAAAAAGGCGCGCGAAAAGAACCTCGAGACCCTTCTCGCCGCACTCAGATAACGATTCCTCGCAATACAGGCGGGACGCAACTCCTTGTGTCCCGCCTGTATTTTAATCTAATAGGAAATCCACCGGCTATGCCGGTGGTGGCTTGGGTAACGGAAGAAGGCTTTAGCAGCAGCTCTGTTTGGCTATACAAAAAAGCACCTCTGTGCTAAACTGAATGTGGGCTCGCAACCGCACATTAAGTAAAGACACAGAGGAGGACGTTATATTGAAGAACCAAGATAACGACACATTCAGTTTAGCACATACGACGTGGAAATGTCAATATCACATCGTGTTCACGCCGAAATATCATCGAAAGATTATATATGGCGCGCTAAGAAAGGAAATCGGAAAAATACTACGGGAATTGTGTAAACGGAAGAGCGTGGAGATTATAGAAGCCCACGCCATGCCGGATCACATCCATATGCTTGTGAGCATACCGCCGAATGAGAGGGTATCGTCATTCATGGGATACCTCAAAGGCAAGAGTACGATGATAATATTCGAGCGGTATGCGAAACTGAAATACAAGTATGGGAACCGACATTTTTGGAGCAGGGGATATTATGTAAGCACGGTGGGCGGAAACAAGCAAGCCGTGCAGGAATACATAAGGAACCAAGAGAAAGAAGATATGATATCAGCCCAAATCAGTATGGTGGAATATTACGACCCGTTTAAGGAGTGGCTGGAATCATATAGCAAAAAACCGACGAAGTAAGGAAATCGTCGGCTTGCTTGTTGTGCGGTAGGCGGGCCTTTATCCTCGGCGCTTGAGCGCCGCGCCGGTATCCTGCCCTTTAGGGCTTCCTAAAGCCCCCACTTTAGTGGGGGATATTTACTGGGCTTGTTTTCGCTCTCCCCCTTCTAAAAACCCCGAAGAGGGGCGACGAGAAAGCTCCTCATACCGAGGCGACGGAAGGGGTGTCTCGCTGTCCCCTTTGGGGAAAGTACCCGCGTAGCGGGGGAAAGGGGTTCTAATAAAAGCGCCCCCCCTACTTCGTCGCTTTGCTCCTCGTGCTGCGCTTAGTAGAGAATAGTTCGCGCGGGGCAGTCACTGCGTGACAGCTCCCCCAAAGGTGGTGCCGCCCCCTCCGTGGGGGTGGAGTGGTGCAATTCTCATTCAACAGCCCTGTGGGCTGTGAATAGCACCGCGACAGGAGGCGTGGCCTCGCCGACGGGGTTGCGATGGTCCCTGCCATCGCAACGAATTAGGGGGTGGGCGAACCCTCGCCCGCCCTGGCCCACCCCTCGAGGGGTGGGTGTCGCCGCAGGCGACGGAAGGGGTGAAATTCAAAAAATTGCCCCCCCAAACAGGGTCAAGAAAGCAATAAAAATATTTTTTACGAACAAATTTGAGAAAATGCATTGACAAACGGAGGCGGCGGTGATATATTTTTGTCAAAAGATGCCGAAAAACGGCAGATAAAGGGGGGGATAAGTATGAAGAGCAGGTCG
>CANQTD010000011.1 GCA_947626685.1 uncultured Clostridia bacterium
CAGGCAAAATTGATCGTCCGCCGCGGGCGCGACATCGCCGAGGGGACGGGGACTTTGCTCTCCGAAAACGACCGAAAATTAGGAGATTCTTTCCCCGACGTCACGGTGCTTACTATGTATAAGGTAACTGGCAGAAAGGGCTGGAACGGGGAAGAAATTTGGATCCCGAATATCAAACTCCCGAACGATACGGTTTATTACAATGTGAGGCAGGATGGATAATCACACCAAAGAACAGCGGCATTATAATATGTCGAAGATTAGAAGCAAGGACACAAAGCCCGAAGAAAAAGTGCGGAAATATCTTTTCTCGCAGGGGTTTCGGTATCGTAAAAACGATAAACGCTACCCGGGGCACCCCGATATTGTGCTTCCGAAATACAAAACAGCCATCTTTGTGAATGGGCTGTTTTTGGCATATGCACGGATGCAAAGAATTTGTCCTGCCGAAATCCAATCTTGGCTATTGGCTTCCGAAACTCGAACGCAACAAAGCCCGCGACGAGGCAAACATTGCCAAGCTGAAAGAAATGGGCTGGAACGTCATCGTCCTTTGGGAGTGTGAGATCAAGAAAAACATAGATTTTTTACAAAAGTTGAGCGAAACAGTAAAACTTATTGACCGAAGTTAATTGTCACGCTATTTTTTATGTTAATCCAAACTATATTTTGATTTAATATCAGTATAATAAGCGGAAAGCCAAGTTCTTTTTTTATCAAGAGAGCTGTTCTGATTCATTTCATCAATAGCTTTCCTTATTGAATCGCTTAGCTGTATCCAGTTTTTATCTCTTTCCCCATTAGGATTTATTTTTGGATCATAGTAATTTAGGAAATTAATATAGTGATATCTATCATTATCAGCTAAAACGGTATGCTTAGAACATCTAATATAGTTCTCGCTATCAAGTTTTTTATCAATTATGATACGAGGATAAACTGCATCCTTTTCTTCCAACTCGACTGCCGAAACCAATCCCGTTCCATACACAAATTGATTGTCAAAATAAAGATTCCCCTTAGTGATGGCACCACGTAACAATAGACCATGTTCGCGCAAAATCAGTTCTTGTATTCTTGAAGCATAGTGACATAAAAATTTCAATGCGCCCTCGTAACCATCCTCAATACATACCATAACATTATCTGAGAATGTTCGGATAATGGCATTCCAATTTTTCTCCGTGCTGCGTCGAAATAGCTCCTTTATTGCATATAAAAACCCTTTTTCATCCGAAAAAATTTTATTACGATATCCCAATACATCAAAATACAAAATATAATAAGAGTTCAATTTGCGCATATTTTGACCTCCTTTTTTATCTGAAGTATACGATAAAGGCGAAACCGTCTCCTAATGGAAACGGGTTCGCCTTTACTTTGCTTGGTGACCCGTACGGGACTCGAACCCATGATACCACCGTGAAAGGGTGGTGTCTTAACCGCTTGACCAACGGGCCTTATATAAAAACGGCTTGCGCCGCATCACTCTGGTAGCGATGAGTGGAGTCGAACCGCTGACCTATCGGGTATGAACCGATCGCTCTAACCAACTAAGCTACATCGCCATGGTTGCGGGGGCTGGATTCGAACCTGCGACCTCCGGGTTATGAGCCCGACGAGCTACCTGACTGCTCTACCCCGCGATGATGCCTCCGGCTCACACCGAATAGCTTATTCATTGTAACGGAATCAAGCCCGTTTGTCAACCGTTTTTGTACCTTTTTTCCTTTTTTCGGGGAGAAATTTTTATCGCGCGTCCGCAGCTTTCCCTTAGGCACCCCCTTTCTCCCCCTTTGCGGAAGAGGGCAATGCGGGCGGAAAACAGCGCGCGCGGCAGTGAAGAAGCCTTCCTTTCGCCCTTCCGAAATGGAAAGAATTGCAGCCGTCATATCCCCGTTCTGCCGCGATCAGACGTAAAACGACCCACCCATGTCCGAAATTCGTGCTTCAAAAATGTGCAAATGGGCTTTCCGCGAGAACTTATTTCGTTCCGAAGAGGCGGTCGCCCGCGTCCCCGAGCCCGGGCAAGATATACCCGTTGGCGTTGAGTTCGCGGTCGAGGGTGGAGACGTACACGGGCACGTCGGGGTGCTCTTTCGCAAGTTTCGCGATCCCCTCCGGCGCGGCGATGATCGACATCATCTTGATCTTCTTGACGCCCCGCTTTTTGATCGCGGTGATAGCGTCCGCCGCGGAGCCGCCCGTTGCAAGCATGGGGTCGACGACGAACACCGTCTTGTCCTCGATCCCCTCGGGAAGTTTACAGTAGTACTCGCACGGCTGCAACGTCTTTTCGTTGCGGTACATGCCGATATGGCCCACGCGCGCCGTCGGGAACACGCGGTGCACGCCGTTCACCATTCCCAACCCTGCGCGGAGAATGGGCACGATCGCAACGCTCTCCTCGGGAACGCGGTACTGCACCGTCTTTTCGAGGGGGGTCTCCACTTCGACGGGCTCGAGCTCGACGTCGCGCATGCTCTCGTAGGTCATGATCGTCGTGATCTCCTCGATGAGCTCGCGGAACTCCTTCATGCCCGTGTTCTTGTCGCGCAAGATGGAGACCTTGTGTTTGATCAGCGGATGATCGAAGATGAAAATGTTGGGGAAATTCGTCATTTTGTGCCTCCGATGACAGATCTGAGAGGGTCCGCGGAACCGCTCTTCTCTATCATATCATATCGTCCGTAAAATTGCAAGGATAGAAGCGCACTTTTGCGCAAATGGCCTGTTCCGAAAGTACGCCCGTGAAAAGTTATGCGCGGCGTAAGAGATCCTTCACGACCTCGGCGGCGAGCAAGAGCCCTGCGGCGGCGGGAACGAACACCATGCTCGCGGGAACGGGTCTGTCCGAAGCCGTCCTCTCCTCCTGCGCGGTGCTTTTTGCGGGCGGTTCGCGCGACCAGACGACTTTGAGACGGGTGACGCCGCGCGCCCTCAGTTCCCTGCGCATGACGCGCGCTAAAGGGCAGACGGACGTCACTCCGATATCCCCCACCTCGAGCATGGTGGGGTCGGTTTTGTTCCCCGTGCCCATGCAGCTGATGATGGGCGTGCCCGCCTTCCCTGCTTCGACAGCGAGGGCGAGCTTGGCGGCGACGGTATCCACGGCGTCGACAATGTAGTCGTATTCCGCAAACGGGAACTGCGCGGCGTTTTCGGGAAGCAGAAAGACGTTCCATTCCGTCACCTTGCAGGCGGGGTTGATATCCGCGACGCGCTGCGCCGCGACTTCCGCCTTTCCGCGCCCCAGCGTGCTGTGGGTGGCGAGGATCTGGCGGTTGAGGTTGGTGATGGAAAAGACGTCGCCGTCCACGAGGTCGAGCGCGCCGATCCCAGAACGGGCGAGGGCCTCGGCAGCATATCCCCCCACGCCGCCCAAGCCGAACACGGCGACGCGGCAGGACGCGAGCCTCTCGACCCCCTCCCTGCCAATGAGGAGCTCCGAGCGTGAAAATTCGTTCAGCATTTGGACATGCCCTCCGCAAATAGACGGTTATAAAATATCGTTCATGACGGGTTTATAGAAGAGATCCTCGATCTCGTCCTCCGCGGCGAAGGGAAGGAGCCACATGAGTTTGCATGCGGTGGCCTCCAACGTCATGGAGCGCGCTTCGAGCACCCTGCCCAGCCCGCGCAGTTTGCCGCCGACCTCGTAGGTGTCGAGAAAGCTCCCCTCCCGCTCCACCTGCGTGGTAAAGACGACCGTCTTTCCCATTTGGAGAAAGCATGCGAGGCGGTCCTCCCAATCGCCGTAGGCGGGCAGCCCGCCCGTGCCGAACGATTCCACCACGAGCGCGCGGCAATGCGCGTCGAGGTAGTCGAAAATGTCGGAGGAGAGCCCGGGGATGAGTTTGAGCACGAACACGCCGTCGTCGAGTTCGCGGTAAAAGTGCGGGCCGCAGTCCGGCATTTCCTCATGGATATAGAAGAAGGGCTTCCCGTCCCGCATGACGGCGATCTCGGGATAATCGATGCTCGAAAAGGCGTTGTAACTGCGGGTGCGCGTCTTTTTCGCGCGGGTGCCGAGGATGACCTTCCCGTCGAACACGATATGGACGCCGTGCGCGCCCTCGGAGGCGCAGTAGGAAAATGCGTCGGCGAGATTGCGGCGGGCGTCCGTGTCGCGGAGATACACCGACTTCTGCGAACCCGTGAGCACGATGGGCTTGGGGCTGTTCTGCACGAGGTAGGAGAGCGCGGCGGCGGTGTACGCCATCGTGTCCGTCCCGTGCGTGACGACGAACCCGTCGTATTTTTCGTACGCTTCCTCGATGACGCGCGCGATCTCCAGCCAGTGCGCGGGCTGCATGTTGGTGCTGTCCAAATTGAATGGCTGCACCTCGCCCACGCAGGCGACTTCGGCGATCTCGGGAACATACGAGAGGAGCTCTGCGGGCGTGATGGAGGGCGCGAGCCCCGACTTGGTGGGTTTGGAGGCGATCGTGCCCCCCGTTGCAATGAGAAGAATGTTCTTTTTCATAGTCTTTTTGCGAAAATTTTGGTTTTGCGCACCCGCCTTTGGGACGGGCCGCTACACGATCTGCGTGAGGGTGAATTTCGTCTTGTCGCAGGAAGTGAGGAAGTATTCGATCCCCTCCTTCTCACAGCGCAGGGGGAAGTACCCCGCCCCGTGCAGGTGCCCGAACACCACTTTGTCGACCCCATTCTCCTCAAACAGCCCCGTAAAGAGGGTGTCCTCCTTCTTGACGCTGAAGGGGGGAAAGTGGATAAGGGCGATGAGGACGTCCCCCTCCGCGCGCGTTTTCTCCACCTGTTTGAAGGCGAGACGAAGCCGCTCCGCTTCCCGCTTGTAGAGAACGTCGTCGTGCTCGGCAAATTCGGCGCAGCCCGGCGTGAGCCAGCCGCGGGAGCCCGCGACGATCACGTTCCCGAGCTTAACGCAGTCGTTCTGCAAGAAGTAAAAGCCGCGCGGCGCGCGCTCGCGGATGCGGGTGATCCCGTTCCACCAATAGTCGTGGTTGCCGCGGATAAAGACCTTTTGGCCGGGGAGATCGGAAAGGCTCTCGACGTCGAACATTCCCTCCTCGAACTTCATGCCCCACGACGTGTCGCCGCCGAGGAGCACCACGTCCTCCGCGCTCACCTTTTCCACCCAATCGCGCCTGATTTTTTCGATATGCCCCTCCCAGACAGGCCCGAAGATATCCATCGGCTTGTCCGCCATGCCCGTGAGATGCAGGTCGCTGATCGCAAACACCTTCATACCGTCAAGTATAGCACACCGCGAAAAAAAACGCAAGTACTGTATGGCATTTCGGCGGACAAGGCGTAACGCGTGGAGCGGAAATAAACGGGACCCGAGAAAAATAAGCCTGAATAGAAATAAACTCGAAGATAAAAAGCTGAGCATGTCGAAAAGATTGTCTGTAAATTAAAAAACCGTTGCAACGCGACCCGCAACGGCATAAATGTACAAACTTCCAAGCCCTTCTCCATTTATCAATCGTCCAATAATGCCAAAAGCCCTTCTTTTTGTTTCGGTGAAAGCCGACGGATCCGATGAATCAGCCGCGCGTCTTCCCGTTCGGGTTCATCTTCTGCAAAAAACTCTGCAAGCGTGATACCAAATGCGCTGCAAATCGCCCGAAGTGTAGAAAGCTTCGGCTCGGATTTTCTCGAATATAAATTATTTACCGTTGATTGGGTCAACATTGCTTCCATAGCCAAAGTATTGATAGACCACCCTCTTTCTTCTCTTAGAGCGTCTATCCTTTCAAGAACATTCATCGCTATATACTCCTTTTTTTATTATATAGCGAAATTGAGTTAAAAACATAACCGAAAAGAGTTGACATTCTTTCTCAAATGAGTTATAATTTTGTTATCAAATGAGTAAATCGCTCAAGCGATGGCATAATTTACATTTCATAGGAGGAAACTCATGGAAAAAGAGCCGGTCGATCTTGTCATGCGGTACGAGAAATACCATACAGCCGCAAAGGAAGTTGCCAACAAGGGGTTTCGCAAGTATTTACAAACAAATGATTTCAAACTTCTAAAAGAATTGTCCCCGGAGTTGGCGTCTTTGTTGTTAAAACCAAACATAGAGCTGTTTTTTGGCGCGGCGCCTTTGGTGCAGTTCGGAAACATTTGGGGAACCGCTTGGGGAGAAATCGGTCGTTACAGCTCCTATAACAACGCTAAAATTGCTCTTCGCAAAGTAAAAGTACCATTTCAAACAGGTCTAACATTATTTTGGTTCAACCCCTTTCGTCGCCCCAACGAGCCGGGTGCTTGCTCTTCGGAAACACTGAAAGCGGCTTTGAAAATATACGGGAACCATGTTGATGTACTGCCGATCGTCGAAGTCGATGAACAAGATAGGACCCAAACGTTTCACAATGCGCGCGAGGTAATGAAAAAAAGCGCGGAAGAAGCATTGTGCAGTGAAGTCGGCGGATGGTCAGGCATGTACAGTTCGATTGATTCCTGTATATATGAATCATTTGGCCCACTAAGCAAAAAACATTATCTTGGCGTTAATCCTGTCTTTACTAAAATAAAAACAAGAAAAAGAAAAAACGCTCTTCTATTGGAAGGAAAACAGGAAACCAATCTTCTATTGGGATACGTCGTTACGCGAGATACTGTTTATTTTGTCCCGGAACCGCTTGGAAAAGAAGCGGAGAGGGAGAAACGCCACTTAGCGGAGGTTACAAAAAGATTAAACAAATCGCGACGAAAAAGTATAATGCGCGGTATTTTAATTGCCACAGCTATCATAGCGACAATATTTCTCTTTTTGTTTGGCCCCTCCTTGCTTAGTACATATATGCGGTGGTGGCGAAATCACTCGCTCTCTGAAAACAATATTTATTCCATAACAGAATTTTCTAAAACGTATAACGATTCTCCTCCCCTCAGTTATGAGGATCGGATAATCTCTTTTTGTGTCGACGACACAAAGCGCGAAGTAGACGCGAAGCTCTCGGCTCCACCTTTGGGGGAGCCGTCACGGAGTGACTGCCCCGCGCGCACTATTTGCGACTAAGCGCGGCACGAGCCCGTACGGGCGACGTAGGGGGTTCGCTTGTATCAAAACCCCCTTTCCCCCCTCGGAGGCAAGGTTTTCTCGGCGAATTCGAGGGGGCTTGCAATTTTGCAGAAAAACTCTCCTGCGGTGAGATCATCGCGGGAGAGTTTTTCCGTTTTTATAACGATTTCGCTACGCTTTTATGAGAGCTTCGCTATCTTGGAGGCGGGCCGTGGCCCGTCCCCCGATCTTGTCTTTTTGAGGCTATACCCTCGGACATGGTACCTTCCGATCGCCTGTCCCCTTGTGCGAGGAGTGCATCGGCGCACAAGGGACGAGGGATACGGCGAAGGGTTACGCCGAAGGGTCACGGGGTCATTCCGTGCTCTGTTTCGGCCTCTTGACCTGGCATATCGCCCTGTTCATTTTGCGCCTTCTTGCGCTTTTTGCGGGGCTTGGCGTCGGGGTCCTTTTCCCTTCTATTGCGGACGGTGAGGACGACGATCGCGAAGATGACGACGACGAACGCGCCCAGCCCGAGCAGAAGGAATTGCAGCCAGAGGTCGGGATAAGGACGGAGGATCCTGAACGAGAAGGTCGCGCTCAATCCATCGTACAGCTCGCTCTCCGCCACTTCGTATTTGGCGTAATAGGTTCCCGCGGCGGCGGTCTCGAGCTCTTCTTCACTGATCTCGTCGGTGCAGGCGCTGTCGCGGTAGTACTTGACGGACGCAATGCCGCCGTATTCCGCAACGGCGTCGGTGGCGCGGGAAGCCTCCTTGCCCTCGACCCAATCTCCGCGGTAGAATTCCACGACCCAACGGTTCTGCATCTTGCCGACGACGATGTGCAGGGTGAGGACGTCTGCCTCGGCGCCGTTTTCATCGAGGAGCATGTAATTGCCCTTTTCGCTGCCGCCGAGCGTGACCTCGACGTCGCGCGTGCCCACTTCTTCGTCCGCATAGACGAGACGGACGTCGTCGCCTGCGATGAAGTCGCCCGTGGTCACGACGAGCTGGCGGCCCGCCGCCGTCTCCTCTTTGTTCCACGAGATCGTGACGGGCTTTCGGGTCACGGTGAAAGCGGTATCTTGGGCGGCGTTCTGCAAGAAGTAGTTCGCGCTGTCCGAGAGCGTGTAGGTGAAGATCGCGCGCTGCGTGCCTGCGGAATCCCGTTCGAGCTGCGCAGTGACGGTGAGGCGGAAGTTCTCCCTGTCCGCCGCCACGACGCCGACGACTTCAAGCCCGCTGACGTCGAGCAGATCGTCCAGACTGCGCGAGCCGTTGTATTCGCGCGCGGTCTCTTTGAGCGTGACGCCCGTGACCGTGAGCGGAGCCTTCGCGACCGTGACGATGACGGAGGAGGAAACTGCCGAGAAGTTGGCGTTTGCGTCGTAGTAGACGGTGTAGACGCCCGCGCCGCGGATCTCATCGACGGCCTTGCCTTCGAGGTAGACGCGGCAGGTGTAGTCCTCGCCGTACAGGGGCATGATCCCCGCCGCGTCGACGAGGGAGGCGGGAGAGACCGTCTCGCCGTTGTAAACGCCCGCGTAAGCGCGCAGTTCGAAGGAAGCGGGCGCGATCACGACGTTGACGCTCTCCGTACCCGGATTGAATACATAGTCGCGTGCGGCGGTACCCTTCAAAACCGCGGTGACGGTGTACTCGCCCGCATTTACGAGCCCTTCGCCTCCGCGGACGCTCAGATCGAAGAGCGCATCATCGAGCGCGACGGGAGTGCCGCTGTCGCCGCGTACGAAGGAGAAGGAAATGTCGCCCATGCGGTCGGTGCCGTTGTAGACGAGCTGCCCGCTCTCGCTCCTCAGAATGAGGCTCGCGGGGGTGATCTCCACGGACATGGTATCCACGGAGAAGGCGAGGTTGTCGCCGTTGCTTGCGCGCAAGGTCAGTGTGTACGTCCCGACGCCGAAGATGCGTTCTTCCCCGTCTGCGGTGACGGTGTAGTCGGAGACATCGACGACGGCGGAGGAGTAGAGATGCACGAGATCCTTCACGGCGTACCCCTCTTCGCGGTAGACGAGGGAATCCGTCCACGTCACTTCGACCTCGGCGGGAACGATGACGATCTCGACGCAGTCGCCGTCCTCATACGAAAGCTCGTAGTTGCCCGCAACGCTCTTTGCAAGTTCGACGGTGAGATAGTAGACGCCCGCGTCGCGGATCTCCTCCGCCTTGCCCGTGACGTGCACGGTGAAGTCGCTCGCGGCGGGATAGACCGCGCCGTCGAAGGCGAACAGGCTCTCGGTGTTGCGCACCGCGCCCGTGTAGGCGAACTGCGTTTCGAGGGAGCGCACGAGCAGTTTCGCGGGCAAAATCTTCCAGCTTCCGTCCTGCGTGAATACGGGCTCGTTGTAGTTGAGCGTATCATAGACGAAGTTGACGCTGACGGAATAGCTGCCCGCGTCGAGCGCCTCGTTGCCCGTGTACACGGCGGAAACGCCCGCGGGAAGATTTTCGAGGACGACGGACTGCATCGTGCCGTTGTAGGTGAGTTCGCGCTCCGACCACTGAACGCCGTCCATGTCGTAGGTCGCTTTCTCCACGGTGACGGTGCGGACGACGGTGGTCCCGAGATAGTTGTCCGTCGCGGCGATCACATAGAAGATCTGGTAGCTGCCCGCATGCAGGATGAGGGGGAACGAGGTCACGGGGACGCCGTCCTCGAGGCGGGAAATCTCCACTTTCGCGTCCTCGAAATTCGTTTCGTACCTCAGATCGAGGTTGCGGGGCCTGCCGTCGTAGGTGAACGTTTCGCTTTCGAGCCTCGGGGTGACGGTCGCCTGCCCTCTGCGCACGGTGACGATGACGGTGCTTCTCGCCTCGAAATAGTTGGTGCTCTCTCCGAGAACGACCGTCACGCGGTATTCGCCCGCGTCGCGGATCACGCCGTGATCGCACACATATTGCAGGGTGCCGGGCGCGTCTTTCGTGAGCACGCTCGCGCCGCTGTTTACGGTAAATTCTTCGCCCGTGTAGGTGAACTCGCGCGGCACGCCGCTGACGTCGATCGAGGCGCGCGCCTTCGTGATGGTGTAAGGGCCGGCGAGCTCGATCGTGTAGCCGTACACTCTGCCCTCGCCCAACGTGTAGTTGGTCTTGCTGCTGTCGAGCTCAATGGTGACGTACACGCTGTGTTCGCCCGCGTTGGCGCTGTCGAAACGGGCGGTGATCTTGGGACTGAACGAATCCCCTCCGCACAGCCCGAGGAAGGTGCCGCCGAGCACGGTGGCCACAGGCGTTCCGTCGTAGACCTTGCCCTGCACCTCGTAGCCGCTCACGGTGAGACGGCGCGGGGTGATCTCGGCTTGGGCGGTGTACGTCTCTTCGAGACCCGTGAGGACGTAGTTGGGAGCGTCCTTGCCGAGGGCCTGAATGACATCTTTTCCGATCGTGACCGTGCGGCCGCTGCCCGCGTTGAAGTCGGCGAACACGCCGCTCGCTTCGAGACGGAAGTCGTCGCCCGCGACCGCGCCCGTGAAGTGGACGGTGATGACGGCGGAGTTCGTTCCGTCGTAAACCTTGCCTTCGACGGAGATGCCGCTCACCTTGACCGCTTTCGGCGTGATCGTGAACGTCTTGGTCACGCCGTCGATGGGTTCGTAGTTCTTTTCGTCGCCCGAGAAGGAGATGGCAACGGTGTACCTGCCCGCGTCGGTGGGTGCGACCGCACTCTCGTAACTGCCGCCGTCCGCGCTCGTGTAGAAGTAGGAGACGATGACCCCTGCGGGCACATTCGTCGCTTCGAGACCGTGGGCGGAAGCGTCGTACTCCACGCTATTTGCGGTGTATTCAACGCCGCCCATATCGTAGGAGATCTTGTTGACCCTGATGAGCATGTAGCGGTTGAATACGTTGTCCGTGTCGTAGTTGTCTACGTCGCGGCCCGCGAACTCGACGCCCTCCGCGTCGCCGAGCAGGATGATGTACCAGCCCGCGTCCTTCGGATAGCCCTGTTCGTCCCAGACGTTGCCGCGCACGCCCGCCGCCCGCGATCTGTGCTCCGCATGGACGGAGGCGAGGAGCGACTGAATATCTTCGTAGGTGGGCATTTCGTCGAGGAGATAGGTGAACACGCGCGAGCGCACGATGACCTCGTCCCCTTCCTGCTTGCCCTCGACGGTGGGATTGAACACCGATTCGCCGTAGGTATCCCCGCGGTAGTTGAGTTCGAGGACCTCTGCGGTCACCGTCTCGCCGCCCTCGACGACGTCTTTGCCCTCTGCGTCCTTCATGGGCTCGCGCTTGGGCGACTCGGAGATCTCGTCCGACGTCCAGTCGATGACGACGTCCTCTTTGTGCTCGTCCTCCTGTGCGGGAGGAACGATCGCCTTGACGGTGAGCACAGCCGTATCGTTCTCGGTGAGCACGGTGACGGTGTAGTTGTTGTTGGTCAGCGTGAGCTCGATGGAGTAGCTGCCCGCGATGAGGTAGCCCGCGGAGCTCTCCTTTGCGGGAACGCCGTCTGCGAGCGCGGTCGCCGTGACGAGCTTTCTGAGCTCGGCGAGCCTGTTCTCTTCTGCAACGGAGTTGAAGCCCTCGACGCTCTTGACGATGCCATCGAAGCCCTTTCCGCCGAACACGAAGTCGGCGAGGTCGTCGAAGAGCAGGCTGCCGTAGTCGAGCTCGGAGCCCGTCTTGAGGGTGACGGTGATCGCCTCGGGCACGATGACGAGGGTGAACGTCCTCACGAGGTTCTCGTGGTACTGCGCTGTCGCGTGCACTTCGACGGTGTACGTCGCGGCGTCGGTGCCCGTACGGGTGCCGACGTAGCTGACCGTGACGGGCTGCCCGCCCACTGTGACGAACGCCGTTTCGGGGACAGTCATCTCGTGCGGCTTGCCGTCGTAGGTGACCGTTTCCAGCCAGTTGAAGTCCTCCGTCGTGACGATGGTGGCGTTTCCGATCGTGTATTTGCCCTTGATCACGGTGAGATCGTAGTTGCCCGCGACGGAAGCGTCGAGCTCCGCAGAGACGGGATATTCGCCCGGCGCTGCCAAATAGGTCCCGTCGGCGCCCGCGAGAGCGTCGCAGGTGAGCGTCATGAGGCCTTCGTCGCCGTTGACGAACTGCGTGCCGCCCTCGGGATACTTCCAATACACGCCGTGCGCGATCGTGAGGGTGCGGAGCGCGCTGCCGTACGCCGCTTGCAGGTCGGCCGTGATCTGAATGGTCACCGCTCTCTTTGCGATGGTGATCGCAAAGCTGTTGCCGCCCACGATGACATAGTTGCCCGCGAGCGTGCCCGCAAGTTCGACCGAGACGTGGAACTTCGACCCTGCCGCCGCGCTTGCGACGGAGCCCTCTTCCGCCTCGAACACAAAGCGGTACTCGGGGCTCTCCGCGCCCACCGTGCCGTTGAGGAGCACGGTGAGGATCTTGGGATCGAGGCGAAGCGCGCTCTCGGGCGTGCGGCCGTTGTAGACGTAGCTTGCGGCAGCCGCGGAGGAACCCGTCCACTTCACGGTCTCGTTGTCCGCGACGGTCCACGACCCGACGGTGAGTTCTGCGGGCAAAATGTTGCCTGCGACGCGCTCCGTGGGATTTTCAAGCTCATAGTTGTTGTCTCCGCTCGTGAGCTCGAACGTCACGGTAATGTACGACGCGATGCCTGCGTCCTTCGAATTGTAGACCGCGCTCTTGCTGAACGTGGGCGCTTCTGCCGAAGCGGGCACGCCGTCGAGCTTGACGTCGCCGTCGAACAGGGCAACCACCGTCCCGTCGTACGTCTTATCCGACTTGACTTTGTACACTGCCGTGAGCTTCGCCTTTGCGATCGAGTAGGCACAGTCGCCATTCAAGATCTCATAGTTTTGGAGAACGCTTCCTTCGTCCATGACGACGGAGACCGAATAACCGGCACCCGCGTCGGTCTTTCCGCCGTTGCTATACGTCCATTCAACGCTGTCCCCGTTTACGAAGTTCGCACCCGTGACGGTGGGACGCTGCAGCTCGCCGTTGTAGGTGAGGTCGCTGCTGCTCCATGTGAGGGCGAGCGGCGCGCGCTTCACTTCGAATGTGTGCTCCATGCCGCCGACGAGCTTGAAGTTGCCGTTGTAGCCGTTCTCCTCCGTGAGGGTGACGACCACCTTGTAACTTCCCGCATGCGTGGGCATCTCGGCGAAAGGAGCTTCTTTTCCGTAGTTCCACGTTCCGTCGTAAGACGTCCCGTAGTAAGCGTAGCTGAGCGTGACAAGCCCGAGCGTGATATTGTGCTTTTCGAGTCTTCCGTTGAAGTCGACCGAGGCCGTGGCGGGGAGAAGAGTCCCGCCGTAGGTGCCGCCCATGTACTCCGCATTGTAGTTTGCGACGAGTTCGCGCGGCTTGATCTCGAGGTCGACCTTGTTCGATTCGACGCCCGCATAGTTCGCGGTATCGGGGATCATGACGCTGAATTTGTACTTCCCGACCGAAACGGGAGCCTCGCTCATCAGAGTTTCGCTGCCGTCCGCTTCGACGCGGTAGAACATGTACTGCGCGGTCTCCCTGCCGAAGGCGCAGGTGAACTTGTAGTAGCCCTTGTGCGGCTCGACGGTGTCCTCCTGCGCCGTCCCCGCGGGATAGCCGTCGAACGTCCACGAGACGTCTTTGCTGCTGCCGTTGAGGGTGATCGTAATGGAGTTGCCCGCCTTTGCGATCTCGAAGGCGATATCCGCTTTGTCCGAACCCGTGGTATCCCACGCATAGTTCTTTGCGATCTCCTCGGTGAGCTTGATGCGGATATTGTAGCTGCCGACGTCGGTGCCCTCGTACTTCGTCGCCGCGGTGAACGGCACTTGCGCTTGGTCGCTTTCAATGAGGAAGTTCTCGATCGCACGCATCGTTTCCGCGAGAGCGTCGAATGCCTCGTCCGAGACGGTCTGCGCCTTTCCGCTGTAAGTGAGCTTGAAGCCCGCGGGCACGTTTTTCTGCACCGCTTCGACGGAGAGCGTCCTCTTCGCGACGAGCAGGGTCGCGTCGAGCGTGCCCGTGAGGGTGTAGTTGGCGGTGTCGTCCTTCCCCTCTTCGCCCGCAAGTTCGAGCTTGACGTTGTAGATGGCCGCGTTCACGGGAAGCGCGGCAGAAAGTTCCGCGTTGTCCAGCCCGTACTTGACGAGAATGGTCACGCCGTCCGCGAATTTGTATCCGCTCTCCTGTGCGCCCTCTCTTCCGTTGACGGTGAAGGTAGCGGGTGTAACCGACCCGTACACGGTGTCGTTTGCCGTAATGCTCCCGATCACGATCTCCGCCTGCTTCACATTGAGGAGCGCGTCGAGGGTGCCCGTGAGGGTGTAGTTGGCGGTGTCGTCCAACCCGCTTTCGCCCGCGAGCGCGAGTTTGACGTTGTAGACGCCCGCGTTCACGGGAACGTCCTGCGTGAACGTCGCCTCGCCGAGGCTGTACGTCACGACGACGGTCACGCCGTCCGCGAATTTGTATCCGCTCGACTGTTCGCCCTTGCCCTCAACGGTGAAGGTGGCGGGCGTGACCGACCCGTACACGGTGTCGTTTGCCGTGACGCTCTCGATATTGATCACGACGGAATTTACGGTGAGCACGCCCGACTTGAAGGTGATCGCATAGTTGCCCGTCACCTCGTCGGCGCCCGCCACGCCGTCGATCGCATAAGAGCCGACGATGTAGTTGAAGTTCCCCTCGTCCGCATGTTCGAGAACGAGCGTGACGGAGATCATGTCGCCTTTTATCAGGCCATCGTTCAGAACTTCCCATTCCGTTTGCACGATCTCGGGCGTGACGCCGCGTTGATAGGTCACGGTCTGCGACCTCACGTTGACCTCGATGGGCTTGGGCGAGACGGTGAAGGAGGCCTTTTCGACGGTGACGGTGTAGTTTTGGAGCGTGAGCTCTCTGTCGAGCCCCACTTCGTACGTCGCCGCGGGGAGATAGGTGAGGGTCGAGAGGTCTTTCTCCGTCTCGATCTTCGCCGCCGCCCCAAAGCCAAGCTCATTGTCCGTGAATTGGAATCCCTCGTATCCGAGCGAGAAGCGCAATTCCGCAATGGTATGTGCGCCGTAGACGAAATCGCCGTATCCTCCGGTCACGCGGACGGTGAGAGCGGCCTTCGTGATCTCCGCCGCTTTCCAAGCGGTCGCCTCGGTGTAGTTTTCTGTTTCCTCCAACGTGGCGCGCACCCAATACTTGCCCGCATTCTGCGGCCCGTTGGCGCCCCAAGCTGTCCAAACGGCGTCGGGGTTCGGCTCTTTTTCGTCGCCGCGCGGCGCGTACTCATAGCGGAACGAGGACGAGAACTCGGAGGTCGCGTGCACGGTGAGGTAATTGCCGTATTCGACCGAGGCGATCTCGTCGAGCGTGACGGTGCCCTCTGCGCTGGAGATCGTCCACTTCAACGTGGCTTTCGCGCCATCGACCGTAAAGCCGTCCTTCGTCTCCCAAACATAGTTGCTCGAATCGTTGAGCGTGAGATAGAACGTGTAGACGCCCTTGTTCGTTGCGGTGAGGTGCAGCTCCGGCGTGCCGCCAATTTCGGGCGTAACGATGTTGTAGGAGAACCCTTCGGCGTCCTCAAGTTCAAGGCTCACCCTGACCACATAGAGGTCGACGCCCTCCACAACGGTCGTGATCTCCGCGCCGGTATAGGCTTTGCCCGCAGGGTCTGCGACCGCGTTCACCACCTTCTTTGCGATCTCGATGAAGATCTCGTCGTTCGAGAAGGGTTCGTTCGTGAAGTTGCCGCTCGCGCTGAGCCGCACGCGCACTTTGTAGGTGCCCGCGGCCGTGGGAAGCGTATCCCGCCAGCTGCCGCCGATGAGATATTCCATCGTGAACGGCAATTCGCTTGCAATGGGCTTTCCGCTCACCGCCGCCACGTTGAAATCTGCGGAGGCGAACGCGGCTTCGTCGCCATACGTCCACTTCGCGTTCGAGCCCGCTTCCGCGGTCTGTTGCGATCCGCCCACGGTGAAGGCAGCCTCATGGAGGGTCACGGTCACTTCCACCGCCCTGATCTCGAAGGAGAGCGAAACGTCTTTCACCGTTTCCGCGGTCGGCAGGGAAGCCGCCGCATCGCCCGTGCGGGACCAATAGTAGTTGTTCTCGTCTTTCAGGCTGACCGTGAACGGATAGTAGCCCGCCTCGGTGCCCTTTGTGTTATTCGCCTCTTTGATCTCCCACGAGATTCCGTAGCGGGGATTGGCGACCGTGTTCTGCACCGCCTCGATCGCGGAGTGCTCGGTCCCGTCGTAGTCAAAGCCGCCGTTTGTTCCGATCTGAATGTTCGCGCTGTACAGTGCGGCGCGGAGCACCAGATACTTGGGCGTCTTTTCCACGCCGTCGAGCTCTACTTCGCACCCATTGTTGTTGAGGAAGTTGAAGCACGTCACGCAGGTGCCCGCCTCGGTCGCGGTGACGGTGTAGCTGCCCGCCTCCACTTTGCTGCCGTTATAATCGTTGCCGCTGAACGCTGTGCCGCTGATGGAGAAGGTCGCCCCGAGGTTGGCGGTGATGATATCGATCGAGTTTTCGCGCCCGAGCGTGCTCCCCTCGTTCTCGCCGTCGATGAAGCGGTAAGGAAGCTCGAAGTTGAGACCGCTCTCTTTGAGGTCGGGCGAATACGTCCCGCCGACGAAGTTTTCGCCCTCGTTGACGACAATGTAGACCTTTCTCTTCTCGATGACGTAGTGCGCCATATTGCTTGCTGTCGTCGCGGAGGCGTAGTTTTCGGTCTCGCCGAGCTCGACGACGATCCAATGCGTGCCCGCCATCGCCGCGTCGCTGTTCACTTGGAGCGATTCGGCGTAAGTGAGCTTTTTCCAAACGTCCGTATTATCGCGGTCGAATGTAGGTTTCTCGTCTCCCGTCGCAATGTAGAGCGTGATCTCGCCCGTCGCTTTCGTAATGTCGAAGTCCACAAATGCGCGGACGTTGGAGCGGAGGTGGAGCTGATCGGCATGGAACGTGCCGTCGAACACGCGCGTGACAAGCGGATCGCTCAAATCGAAATCTTCATCGCCCTTTTCGTCCGTAAAGAAGATCTTGGTGTCGGTCTGCTTGGCGATCTTGTAGGAGAGCTGCGCCGTGTCGTCGTTGAGCATGGTGCTCCCGCGCACCCAGCGGTAGTTGTAGGAGGCTTCCTGTCCGAACGTGATGGGAATGTTGTACGTTCCGACGTTTACGCCCTTGTCATAATCGCCCACCGTGAAGGCGGCGGAAATGGCCTCGTGATCGCCGTACGCCTCTTTGAACGCCCCGTCCACGGCGGATTTTACGTTCGTCGTTTCGGGCCCTTGCTTCTCTCCGTTGAAGGTGTAGGCGTAGCCGGAAATGGCTTCCTGCGCCCTATCGACGTCGAGCTTGAACCGTTCGACGGTGTACACGGCGTAGCGCGAGGACGTTGTACCCGTGAGCACGACCTGATCGTTGTATTGGGCGCCGAGCAGCACGTTGACGCGGTAGTTGCCCGCGACCGTGGGAGCCTCCGTCGTCTCATCTCCCGTGCCGTACTGCGAGCCGTTCCCCGTCACGCCCGAATAGGTGAGGTAGAAGTACTGATTATAGCCCTCGTTCCCCGTCGCGTCGCTCAGATCCGCCGTGTAGTCTTTCTTATTGACCGTGTACGCGATATCGACGTCGATGTCGATGGCGTTCCCGTGGTTGTAGTAGATTTTGCCGTCTGCGGAGCCCTCGGGGGCGGTGGCTTCCGTCTTTTTGAACTCGATCTCGAGGCGTTCGATATAGTAATTGCCGCTCTCGACCGAGATCTCGTAGTTCGCTTCCTTGCTCCCGTCTACATGCGTGACCGCGCCGTTCAAAGTGTAACTTCCCACCTTGTACGCGCCGTCGATTTGCTCGCCCGTGAGTTCGGGGGTAAGGATGAGGGCGATGAGATCGACCGCGTCGTCCTTTTTGAACAGAGAACCGCTGCGAACGCTCCACGCGAAGCCTGCCGTCCCGAACTCTTTGTCGGTGGAACGAACGGTTTGCGCCTCGTGCTCTTCGCCGAAGTAGGAAGTGAGCGTGTTCACCTTGACCGTGATATGTCGCTTTCCTACGGTGAAGCTCAGATTCTGCGATTCGTTAACGCTGAGCTCGTAGTTTGGCAGGGTCGCGTCATTGAGGTCAATGGTCACCTTAAAGGTCTCGCCCGCGTTCGCGCCCGCCGCATAGGGCGTATCGCCGTTCATCGCCGAGTAGGTGATGCCGAGCTCGCTGAGGAGCGCGTCGAGCGTGTCGCCGTAGTAGAGCCCGGAGGCCGTCGCATAGGCGAGCTTTTCGGGGAGTTCGTCGCCGTAGGTCACCTTGAACTCGGAGGAGACGTAGATCTTGAGCTCCGCCTTCTGAATGTCGAGCGTGCCGATATTCTCGGTTACGCCCTCGAAGTTGACGCCGCCCTCAACGGTCGCATAGATGGCGTACCTGCCGACGGTTTTCGGCTTCTCGGTGAGGAAGTCGCCCGTTTCGCTGTCGCCTTCCAAAAGTTTATACTTGAAGGTGACGACAAAGTCGTTGAACGTTCTGTTCTCATTGAGCTTTTGGAAGCCGAGCGTGACTTCGGGTTCTTTCTCAACGCCGTAGGTCTGCGTCACCGCATCGCCATCTTTGAGTGCGACGGTGGCGTAGTTCTTTTGGATTTGATAGGTGATCGTCTGCGCTTCGATCGAAGTCGTCCCGTCCGCGAGCTTCCACTCATAGTTGACGGTGCTCTGCGCGAGGCGGAAGGAAATCGTGTATTTGCCCGCGTTCGTCGCGCTGACGACGATGGTGACATTGCCGCCGTCCACTTTCTGCGAGAGGGTGAGGCCGCCGCCTGCGACATAGGTCATGGTGGCGGGATCGTAGCCCGTGATGTCCATCTTGTGCTCGCTGCCCGTGTAGTAGCAAGTGGTATGCCCGCCCTCGGGTGTGAGCTTCGGCACTTCGAGTTGGACCTTTGCGATCTCAAAATACGCAAATGCGACCGCCGCGGCATAGCTCGTATTCGAAGAAAGATCGGCGCGCACGAGGTATGCGCCTGCGTCGGCAGTTGCGATCTGGCTCGTGCGGGCAAGCCGCATAAGCTGCTCGACGAGAGCTTGCTTTTCGGCCTTATCCGCGCTCGGTTTCGAGATCAAATCCTGATACCGCTGCCAAAGCGATTTCCCGTTTGTATCGAGCGGAATATAGGTGAAGGTGATGGTCGCAGTCTCCACATCGATCTGCTCGCTGCTCGTTTGCGGCTGGTTGCCGCCTTCCGTATACGAAGTATCTTTCCACTGCCCATACGTCCAGCCGTTGATCTCGACGGTGAAGTCGACGTTCTCCGAGACCACACGGAACGTCAGAATAATAGAATCGCTTCCGCCCGAGCTGAGTTCCGTGATGAGCGAATAGTCGTGCCGATAGCCATTCTCGTCTTTGAGCGTGACGGTACCGATCCCTTCGCCCGGAGCGGTGATTTGCACGGTCACTCCTTCATTGCTGAGCGTGATCCCTTCCGACACAGATACGCTGTTGAAGTTATAGGCGAACTCCATAATGCGCTGATCGAACGCTTGTATCGAGTTGGTCGTCTCTTCCGTCAGATCGGCTTGAATCAAAGTGGAATCCCAAGCAAGGGTGATCTCGAGCGGCGTGATCTCATAGTCGAGGGAGAGAGATGCGCCGTCATCGGAGATCTCGCCATCGCTGAACTTATAGTTGTAGCTCCCGAGCGTGTTCTTCTGCATCGCCACTTTCACTTTGAAGTTGCCCACATGCTGAGGGATACCGCTTGTAAAGGAAAGAGTGCGATCGGCATAAGCGCCCGTGTAGGTGAGAAGATAAGAACTGCCGAGCGCGGGTGCGTAGGCCGCAAATTCGCCCTCCGCCACGTTTGTAAACGTGATCTCCGCGGGGATATCCTTGTTCGACCTATCCTCATTCGATTCGAACACGCGGTTTTGCGTCGAAGCCGTGATGACGCGGGAGACCACGGTCATGGTGGCCTCCGATTGTGCGAAGCTCACCGTGTAGTTCTTGAAGAACGCCTCTTCTCGATTGCTCACGGAGACGGTGTATCGGCTCCCCGCGATCGAGAGCCATGCGGCGTATTCTGCCTGCTCCGAGTAATTCTGCTGCGCGGTCGCAAATTTGAACTCAAAGTTCGGCTCCACGCCGCCCTCGTCCTTTCCGACCCAGCCCACAAGGTACACGCCGAACACAGGCGTATCGCCGTAGGTCACGTCGAACGCCTTATCGGTCGCGGACGGATCCTTCTCCTCGCTTTGGAGGGAGACGTATGCCGTGAGAGAAGCGGGAACGACGGTAAAGGTGCCCGCCTTAGACTTGTATTCGCCCTCGCCACTCCAAGTGCCCGTGAAGGAGATCAGGTAGTTCGGGTTGCCGCCCTTCGGAATGAGAACGTGCGCTCCGACGTCCGTCTTGTCGTCTGCGCTGTCTGCGGTGCCGCCCACGGTATAGGTGACGTTCAAAGACGAAATTTCATCTCCCGCGGCCGCGTTCAGTTCGCTGCCCTCTGCGAGCGCAAGCGTGGGTCGATAGCTTTCTCCGAGCTTCGAGACGTCAAATTCTGCGCCCGTGTACACGCTCGCCTGTTCGGGGTCGGTGATTTTTAGCGTGATCTCTTTTGCCACCACGGTGAGGACGCCGTAGTCGCGAAGAGTGACATTGTAGTTTTTGGACGTAACTTCGATGCCGGTAAGGATGAGATAGTAGGTGGAACCCGCCGGCGACGCGGTGCTGTAACGGGCTCCGCCCTGCGTTGCCCCGATCTGCTTCTTGTCGAGCGTGATCACGCCGTCCTTGATATGGCCGTCCTCCACGTCGCTCGCCATAAGACCCGCCGTTGCGGTAAAGGAATCGGCCGAATCCGTTCCGCAGAACAACAATTCGAGGTTCTCTTTGAACTTGTCGCCGAACTCGCCGCCGTAGGTGATATCTGCGTTCTTCACCTGCACATAGAGAGCCGCTTTTCTGATGGTGAGCGTGAACACGAGCTGATGATCGCTTCCGTGCTCGCTGAGATTGTAGTTGCCGTAGTTGTTGTAAGGGTTGAGCGTAACGGTGATCGTATAGACGCCGACGTCGCGCGCCGCCCATGTGATCGAACCGTTTTCGCCGTAAGCGGGAACTTTGATGCCGTAACGCTCATAGTCCTCGGGAGAGATCTTCCTTCCCTCATACTCGAACTCTACCGTCATGACGGCGCCTTGCCCCGCCTGTTTTTCGTCGATGTGCTCATCGATCTCGCCCATGAAGTGGTCGACGGTAAAGGCGTTTTCGTTGCCGTTGTAGGTAATCGTTCCGTTCCCTTTCGCGGCGGGACTTGTGACGACTTGGGGCATGATCACGAAGTTCTTGTATGTGCCCTCATTCGCGTTTTCGGTATTGGATTCGATCGTATAGTTGGGATCGTCGTACGCCGCGCCGTCTTTGCGGAGGTGCGCCGTGGCGACATACTGCCCTGCGTCGATCGCGTCGTCTACGCCCGTTCTGCCATTGAATTGGTAGGTGATGACGACCTCGATCTTGCCCTTATCCGCAAAGACGATGAGGCCGTCCCTTGCATATTTGCTGTCGGAATATACGGGGTCTGTCTCCTGCTCGTTCGCTTTGCCGACGACCACATAGGGACGGGCATAGTAGTAGAGTGCGCCTTCATTTGCAACAATTCGGCGCGTATCCCCCGTTTTGTCGGTGTACTCTTCGATCGTGTAGCTGACTTTGATCGTCTTGGGCGTGATCGCGAACTCTTGCTCGGAATCCGTGGCCGTGTAGTTGGGGTCTGTCGTCGAGAAGCTGACCTTGTACTTTCCGACGTCTTTCGGCGCCTCTGCAAGAGGCTCATACGCCTCGCCCCTTTGCACGGAGTAGACGATATCGAAGTGTACGCTGTTTACGCTTGCATTCGTCTGCTTGTACTCTTTCGCATGGCCCGTGTATTCGAGACCTTCTTCCGGCCCTGCGATGGTGATCGTGATCTGCGCTTTCTCGATGGCGTAAAGGCCCCACGCGTCGTCGGCGTCGCCTTCGCCGTCGTAATTGCCTTCGAATTTGAGCGTGTAGTTCTTGCCGTAGTCCTTGCCGTCCACTGCGCCGCGCAAAACTGCCTTGACGGCATAGTGGCCAACGGAAGCGGTGCCCGTGATATTGGCGACGGTGTATTCCGTCGTCCCCTCTTTCCAAGTGAGCGCGTCCGTCGTGAGGTAGAACACTTTGGCGAGTTCTTCGCCATAGAAACCGCTATAAGTGCCGCCGCCGCTCGTCTTTTTGACGGTGACCATCGAAGCAACGTCGTCAGACCAATCTTTCTGTTCTTCTCTGCCCGTCTGGCTCACGTTGAACATGTACTTGTTGGTGCGGTCGGTGATGCTCACGGTGAGCTCGCGCGGCTTGACGGTGAGCTTGCCCGCCGTACCTTCGGTATTCTGGCAGAGAATGTTATAATTGCCGTTCGTCTCGCTTCCCCATGTGACGAGGACGAAGTAATCTCCCACACTGCCCTTTTCGTAACCGGGAGCATAAGCGTAATCGGATTCCGCACCCGTTGTGATCTTGCTGAACACGCGGAACGATGCGCCATCTTTACCCTCGAGCACAGCCTCGTTCTGACCGTTGACGAACCCGTCGTAGCGCAATCCGAAAGTCGCGGGCTGCTCTTCGCCGTAATAGATCTCGGCGTTCACCGCCGTGACTTTGAGATTTTTCTTCCCGACCGTGAAGGTGTACGTTTTCTCCCCGATCGCGGTGTAGTTGTCGGTCCCCTCCATGCTGTAAGTGACGGTGTACGTCCCCGCGTCGAGGTTGGCGCCGTTCGCACGGTTGCCCTCGCCCGTTGCTTCGAGCCAGCTCTTCAAAAAGTCGTCGACGGTCTGATAAGTGTGAATGACTACGCCGTCCTTCTTGATGACAACGAGAGAAGCGTTGTTCTTCCCTTCCGTCGGTTGCGTTTCTTCTTCGCCCGTGACGCCGACTTTGCGGTCGAACTTGGGCACGGGGAGCTGCTCCTTGTTCGTCGCCGCGCCGAAGCCGTTCGGATTGTTGGCCGCATCATACGCGCCGTAGATCCAATGGACGCCCCCGCTGAGGGAACGGCTCCCTACGCTGTACTCCGTCACCCATTCGTTTTTCGCCTGATTGATCTTGCCTTCGAGACGTTGATAGACGGTGGCATGGTTGGCGAGTTGGATGCGGTAATAGATGACGTATTTGCCCGCGTCGACGATCTGCGGGGTCGCCGTGCCCGCCGCGACAAAGGTGACGCCTGCTTTTCCGCTCCACTTGCTCGCTTCAAAGAAGTCGTCCTTCTCATAATCCTCGCCGCTGTCCTTGTCGGAATTTCTGAAAATGACGAACGTCCACTGCGCGGCATTCCCGTCCGCAGCCGTCACGAATTTCGTAAGATCGGCGTAGCTGCCCTCATCGATCGGGCCCTCCGTGTCGTGGTTCTTGCCGAGGTGCAGGACGTGGTGAAGCTGTTCGTCGTACGTCGCGCCATCCTGCAAAACGCTTGCCGCGCCGTACGCATGCACCGCCTCCTGTTTGAACTCGGCCTCCGTGATCGTGAACCCGTTCGTGATGGTCTGCCCCTCTACGGTGAGCGATTGATTTGAAACAAGGGTCACTTTGTAGCGGTCGCTGCCGTTGGTACCGTCATAGGTCTGGAAATCATAGGAAATGTCATACGAGCCGACATTCCCCGTCTCATCGCCTGTTGTGCCGCCCGGGAGCGCGCCTTTCGAGGAGAACGTGAGGAATTTAACGCCCGTTTTGTCCGCCGTATAGTCGCCGCTGTAAATATCGGTGATCGTCTTTTCGGGGCTGTCGGGATAGAGCAGCGAACCCACGTTCACGGACATGGTATAGGCCTTTTCTGCGCCGAGCAGGTTGAGATCCCAAGCGGGTTCTCTCCCGACCGCGGCGTTGAAGTAGTAATGGTTTGTCGCCTTCGAGGTGTAAACCGTGATTGTCACGGGGAGTGCGCGCACTTCCATATCGTTCGCGCGCGCCGTGCTTGTACCGTTGGAATACGCCTTCGCGGAGAAAGCATAGTCGGGTGCGGTGAGCTTGCTGAGATCGAGCGTGACCGCGTAGTGACCTTTCCCCGACTTGCCCGCCGTGTACGCCGTGACCGAGTAACCGATTTCGCTTACGCCTTGAATGTTGAATGCGTTTGCCTCCGCTTCGCTCCCTGCGAAGCCCTCGAACGTGTAGGTGGGCACATAACCCTCGAGGCTCTCGCCGTAGTAGGCGTCGAACACCGTCGAAACGGTCACTTCTGTCCTGTTAATGGTGACCGTGAGCAGAAGTCCCTCGTTGCAGTAAAGCACATGGTTCTTTGCGACGACCGCATAGTACACATAGTAAGTGCCCGCATGTTGGAACGTGGGAACTGCTGTTTTCCATTCGTAGCCCGTGGGATTTGTGAATTTCCACGCGCCGTCATTAAACACGAAGTTGGGGCTCGTGAAATCGTTTTGCTTCCAAATGCCGTCGGCATTATTCATGGTCGCGGCATCCCAACCCGTCGCCCAGCGGAAGTACACGGCGAAGTAGTTCTGATCTGCGCCGAGCACCGTGCCGTCCCACTTCGAATAGCTGACCTGCTGCCCCGCAAGTTCCGACCCGTCATTGGAATAGTACTTGCCCGAGATCGCGCTGAACACCGCGTGGGCGATCGCGTCATAATTCTTGGCCTCGGACGAGTATGTCGTGATCGAGAATCCGTCGGAAAGGATCTGCGATGCAGTGATCACGTAGCCGCTCGCTGCGTCGCGTTCTACCTTGTCCTCGGGAAGCGCGGTATCTGCGAGTTTGAGCTCGTCCGTGCCCACCATGCCCGAATCCATGACATACTGAATGGTGTAATTCTTGTTTTTAAGGGTGAGGCGGACGGCGTAGTTGCCCACGTCGGGATAGGTCGTCGCCGTGACAATATCGTTGCCCGCGCCATCGACCGCGACGATCGTGAACACGTCCCCATTGCCATGACCCGCAAGCGGCGTTTGATCGCTGCCCTGCCCGCCGCGCTCTTTATAGAGGGTCGTATTGAGCGAGACGTCAATGTGATTCGCGGGGTCTTGCCGCTGCGCGCCGTATTCGTGGCTCTGCAACGTGTACGTCACGATGATGGGACGGGGATTGACCGTCACGTTCGCATTCGTGAAGTAAACGTGGTAATCGTAGCCGTCGCGATCCGTCTCGCCGCTCGTGATGAAGTAGCTTTCGCCGTCATAGGTCGCAGGCTTTCCATTGAAGAGCAACTCGAACGCTTCGGACATGGTACCCACGTCCGTGGTCGGCTGAATGCTTGCGATTTTGACCCAGAAGTTGAGCGCGTCACCGTTCACGAATTGATGCTCTGCATCGGCAGAATCATCGCCGTATTTCCAGCCGCGCACATCGTTGCAATTTTCGGAGCCATCTGCGGCGCCATGCCAAGTTTTGAGGTCGTCGCCGTAGACGCGGCTATGCGCGAGCGCGTCGATATGCACCTCGCGCGCTTTGAGGCTGACGTTGGCGTACGATTTCTCAAATTCGGCCGTGCCGGGAGAAGGCAACGTGTAGTTCTTGCCCTCTTCCGTCATGTTGTTGAACTGATAGGCGTAGAACAGGTAATCCGCTTCGCCCTCTTTTACATACTCGAACGGAAGCGCCGTTTGGTTATTTCCTTTGCTTTCGACGGCACGAACGCGAAGATAAACTTTGTCGCCCGTTTGCACGTCGACGTAGTAAGCGAGCCACGCTTTGGAACCGACGGTACCGTCTGACCCGACCGTGCGGTCGGTGCCGTCGTAGTAGAACGTGCGTTCTTCGTCCCACTCGATTGCAACGGTGCGTTGATTGATCGTGTGTCGGCCGACCGTGACTTCAACGATATAGTTCTCGTATTCGGCCCTTATGATCGCCTCCCCGTCTTCGCCCAACTTGATATGGGTCGTGTAAGTTCCCACGTTGGAGAACTGCGTCGCCTCGGTATAGACGAGGAATGCGAGCGCGTTGACTGTTTTTGCCGAAATCGAGTAGTCGTCGATCGTAATGCCGTCCGACCAATCCGCGATCGCAATGCCCTTATCGGTCACAAAGCGGTCGGCGTCGGAAGAAGCACGCGTGTAGCTCCATTTCAGATCGTCTTGGGTGGGCTCATCGCCGTAGATCGTCGTGAAGGAATTCGCGGTGAGCAGCACGGTGCGCTTCTTCATTGTGTAGCTGTGCTGTTTCAACTCCTCGGTGAGCGACGCCGCGAACTCATAATTTTCGTTGCCCGTTCCGACCACCTTAAAGATGTATTCGCCCGCATACTTGAAGCCGAAGTCCGTTACCTCGGTTTCTCCCACAAAGAATTGCACTTGGGGGACGAGGGGCGTACTTACGCCGCTGTTGTTTTCGAACGACACGAACGGTGCGGTAGGGTGCGTGCCGTTATAGCTCGTGAATTGATCTGTGCCGTTATAGATGAGCTCGGGATCGGTGATCCAATGGAGCTCTGTCACCTGTTTGGGCTGAATGGTATAAACGCCGTCCTCATAGGTGAAATCGTAATTGGAATATCTTTCCCGATACGTCTCGGAAGCGATCACGAGAACGGTATAATATTTACCGCCCGCTGCCGAATCGCGCTGTACGTGCTCCCCCGTTACAGCACCTGTCGTTTTGTCTCTGCGATAATCGGGCAAATAACCATATACATAGAAAGCAGTACTGAGAGCGTCACGTTGGTAGTCGTCGCTACTGCCGTCCAGGATCTTTCCGCTTGTGGGAGAATAGGTCACGGAGTTCTCCGACAGCGTGTGAAGATCGGTATTGCCGAAATAATTGTCGCCAAATTCGCGCGTGTAGTCGCCCGCTTTCAGGGTGATCGCGATGGGCGTGATCTGGAACTCGTGCGTGTAGAGATCGCGCGTCTCGTAGTCGGTTTCGCCGCCCTTTTGCGTAAAGCAGTAGTTCGGAGCGGCGGTGCCGCCGATCTCGGTCACGCGCATGGTGTAAGAGCCGACTTCCTCGCCCGTCTTGCTGCGGTTGACGTTCACGGGGCCATTAGATTTATACCCGCCGTCGTTCCACCATTGCACGGTGAGGGTGAGGTTGTCGGCGTCCTTGACGAGCGTGCTGTCTACGGTGTGGAAATCTGCGACAGGATTGGAGACGGTCGCATCGGCGAGCTGATTTGTGCCGTTATATTCTTTATCCTTGCCCCATGTTACCGTAATTTCCTTTGGCTTGATCTCGAAGAATACCTCGAAAGTCGCCGCCTCGAGCGTCGCCTCGTCTTTGGTGGGATCGTTGTGTTCGAATCCATTTTCGGGATACGAAATGAGCGCAACATACTTGCCCGCCTTATAGGGAATGGTGGCGGGAATATACTTCGCTGCCGTACTTGCCGCGGCACTGCCGGAAATCGGCTTATTTTGGACAAGTTCATCGTTACCAAGCAGTTTGTGCGCATCATAATTGCCGCTTTCGTCGACGATCGCATACGACACATCGCGATCATTGATTTCGGTGGCTTCGTGCCAACCGCTCGGCTCTCCGTTCGGGAACACGCGAGTGAAAGAAATCGCGGAATCCCCATGTTGCTGTTGAAGGTCGCCGTATTTCCAGCCGCCCGTCCTTTCGGGTTGCGCAACATCGTTTACATTTAAGGTAAACGTCGCCGTATAACGTCCCTTGAGGATACGGTACCAAAGTTTGATGGTAACCTGTCCTTTTATCGTCGTCTCATCAGGATGGGTGTCGAAATACGAGGTCATCTGCCCGCGCTCATACGAATTGTCGGAGGAAATCCACCGATAGTCCGCCTCCTCGTCGCCGACGGGAATCGTGAGCGTGAGAAGGATATAGTAGTAGCCGACTTCTTTACAGTCGTTTTGCGGGGTGATAGATTCGCCCTTTTCATTATAGTAGGCGACGGTGAAGGTGACATCCCAAGCCGTATCGCCGTTTGCCTGTTGGACCTTCTTGGTGAACGTGCCATCCGAGCCCGTCATGTTCCCGGACGCCGCTTGCAGCAATTCGTTCGTAAAGTCGGGGTATAACGCTTCGCCTTCGGCACGGGGCTGGGCACGGAAGTTATACTTGCCGCTTTCCCCGTTCTCGCCTGTGGCAAGCACGGGCGCCATGACCTCGCGCGGCTTGATTTCCCAAAAGTCGTTGTATGCCGCAGTAGCCGTGCCCGTGGTCGCATCGGGCATTTGATCGACGCTGTTTTGGTCGCCGTTCCAGAAATAGTTTTTCTTGGCTTCCGTTTGAAGGTCGACCGTAAAGGAGTACTTGCCCGCGCGCGTCGCTTTGAGCAGCAAGGTGGTCAAAGGCTCCGTCGTTCCGTCTGTAGAGCCTTTGAGATCGCCGCCGTTCGCGTCTTTCCCCGTGAGGGTGCTGACCGTCATGAGCGCATTGATCCAATTTTTGAGCTTCAACTCCTGCTCTTTCTGATTGAAGGTGTACGTCGAGCTCGCATCGGCCTTATCGGGCTTCTCGAGCGCGTACTTATACACGGTGTATTCTGCGCTCGGAATGTCTTGCTCAGCCGCCGTTGCGGAATCGGTTGCGCCGTCCAACGCGGCGAATGTATAAGTATTGAAATAATAATTCTTGGCGAGCGCGCCCTCGATCCCCGTAACGGTCGCCGTGTAGTAGCCCGCGTTGATCGCGCCCGTCTTATCGGCGTCGTCAACGCGCTCGTTGCCCGTCGCCGTATGTAACGTGGAACCCGCGGAGAGGGTATAGAAGATCTGGAGATCTTCTTTTCCCGAGATCCCCTTGCGGCGCGTCTCGAGCGTTTGCTCCACGCCGTCCGTATAGGTGCCGTTGGGCTTAAATGTCGCCGTTGCCGCTTTGCCGAAATTGCCGTCGCCCGCGCCCTTCCACTCGACCTCGAGCGCGACGGGCAGAATGCGGAAGTAGAAGCTCTTGTTTTCCTTATCGAGCGAGTTGCCGTCGCTGCCGTTCTTCCATACGAAATTCGTCTTATCTGCAAGCTCGATCACGACATGGTATGCCCCGACTTTGTCTGTCGCGCTATCGCGCTTGACGTCGGTCTCGCTCGTAATGCCCGTATTTCCCTCGAGATAGAGCTTGACGCGGTCGGCATTGTTATCCCCAACCGCTTTGCTCGCGCCCAACAAATACGCATAACTATCCGCGTTGAGAGCAGTTGTAAACGCCTGCGGGTTGCCCGTGTAGTTCGTATTGAAGATTTTGCCGTCCGCTTTGGATATATCGACAGAATTTCCCCCGAGCGTGGGCAAGTCAAGCTCATAGGGCTTGATCTGCAGGTAGAAAGTGAACTCGTGGTTGCTCGCATAATCCGCCGCGGTGTGGTCGTCTGTGCCCCACGAATAGTTGGCAGAGTCGGTGAGCGCGATCGTGATCTCGTAATAATCCAGTGCGTCCCCCGACCATGTAACGTCGGTAAAGCCGAGAACGTTTTCGAGGGTATATCCGAGGCTTTCGACCGCCTCCCCGGGCTTAAAGAATTGCGAATTATTCACCACCTTGCCGTTTACGGTCGTCACGGTGATGTATTGGCTGATCTTGTCCCACTCCTTGATGAACTCGTTGTAGAGGTATTTCTTCCCCCGATATGTGACGAATACGGTATCGTTTGCTGTGGTATGCTCGCCGAGCGTGGCGTCGAGCCCATCGGGGAGCGCAAGCGTGGGTACGAGCACGAAGGACTCTTTGATCGAGAACTCTTTGGGAACGAAGTAGTTGTTGCTTTTCGTGGAGCCGAGGGCGTAGCCTTGCTCGGTTTTGTCAAAGGCATAGTTGTCGAAAACGCGGATAGAAGCCTGCCCCGAAGGCGTGTCGACCTTGATCTCTTTGCTCGTCACGTCCTCGCGCGTGAGCACGGAGTAATATTTACCCGATTTGATGACCTCGGCGTTTTCGACAAAATCCGTCGGACTGCCCGTGACAGATCGATACACCTTCGGAACGAGCGTAAAGGAATCGCCCCGGGCAAGATTCTGTGCAATCGGCTTGAGGTAATGCGCTTTCGTGTCATAGCTGAACCAGAAAGCCTCTGTATCCCCGTTTCCTTGCAAATTTTTGTCCTCTTGGTCGCCCGCCCAATTGATGTCGAACGTCTTGCGCTGCATGGTGAGCGTAACCGTGATGGATTTGGAATACCCCTCCGCGGTCGACTCGCCTTTCCAAACATAGTTGCCGGGGTAAGTGTCTTTTGCCGTGTTGGTATTGTCGCGGAAGTAGAGCTCTACGGTGTACGAGCCCGCATAAGTGACATAAGCGTAGAGTTTCCTCTCGCTGTTGTTATAAGAAATGTGGTAGTGACCGCCCGATTCGGAGGCCTCCTTGAACGTCACCCCGGAAGCAGATTCGCCATTCAGGGTAAACAGCATGGTGTTCGTGTTGTAATTCGAGATCTCGAACTGCGCTTCCAAACCGTTATAGGTACTGACCGTGCCGCCGATCACTTGGGGCTTTTCTACCTCTCTCGGCACAACGTACCAATCCACGCCGTGTGCGGTCTGCTCCGTCTCGGGAAGCGAGGCCTCCTCGTCATCTGCTGTTGCAATGTAATAATTCGGGTTCGCGATGAGATAGAGGGTGTACTTCCCCGCAAGCGTGCCCTTGACTTCGGATTTTTTGCCGTCTACAGCACTCTCTCCGTCGGCCACAAGCCGAACGATCGAGGAAAGCCCTCCTGCATTGAAACTCGCTTCGGAATACTTGTTCCCGCCGAATGTAGAATCGACAGATATGATCTCAAGCGTGTTGTCTTGAAGCTGATGTCCGCCGAACGGGATCTCGTCCGGCTTGAAGAACGGATATTTCGTATAATCGGTCGGGTCGATCCGCATACGGTGGATCACCCAAGTGAGCACGGCGAATTTACGCTCTCCGCTCGTAGTCTCTTTATCTTCGAACTTGACGGAGCCGTCTGCACGTTCTTCGTCCCAAACATAATTGTTGTAATCTTCCAGTTGGACATAGATCGTGTAGGTGGCCGCATCCCTTGCATGGAACGAGCCCAGTTTCCCGTCGTCAACGGTGACGCCCTGCGTAAATCCTGCATCGGTGTTGATGGACATTGTCGTCGAGGCCGACGTATGCGTCTCGGTGTTGAAATCGTTGAGCGTGATCGGAATGCTGCTGCCCGTAAAGGAATAGTAATCGAGATCGCCCCGATGCGCGGGGATCGTGGGAGCCGTGATCGGCCGCTTGGTGATTTCGAACTTTTCGTAGGCCTCGGCAAAGTTATAGTCGTTGAACTCTTTGTCGACGTTGTTGAGCGTAACTTCGTGGTAAATGGTGTAGGCGATCGCGTAATAACTGCCGACGGGAAGCCCTCTCAGCTGCTCTGCGCCCCTGTGAATTTCGCCCGTCGTGTTTTGCTCCTTCAGAATAAGCCCGTAGATCCCCTTCGGGGCATTCTCGGCTTCCGTCCCCGCCTGTTTATACTCGTCGTACTGCTTTTTGTATGTATTGAAGATATCCTCGGTGACATAGATGAAGTCGTAGGATTGTTTTGTGCCGTCCCAATCATGTGCACCATAGAAAGGATCGCTCGTCGTTGCGGCTGCGGTAAGATTTTCCGTATAATAGGTGCGGGTGTAATAGTCGCCCGAGGCGCCGATCGATTCGTTCGGAGTGTGCGTGGGCGCATTCCACCCCTCTGCCGAGAAGTCCACCTCGAGCGTGTTGCCCTCGTACCTGTTGATGGTAAAGGTGAGAACGGCACCACCCTCTATAAGGCCGCTGCAAATGCCGCCCTTGCCCATATCGCGGTTGTCGGCAGACCAAGTATAGATCTTGGCGGCCTCTGTGGAGAGCATGACCTGCAAGGTATAGCCATAGGCGTGGGGAAGGCTTGTTACTTCCGCACCCGTCGTGCCGCCCTGCGAACTGTTGTTCCATTGGATCTGCCATTGCAGCCCGCCGCCTGCCTCGAATATATGCTCTGTATGATCGGGATCCAACTGGAGAAAATAGTATGCCTCGAGATAGTTGTAAGGGTTCAAGCCGTCCTTCCCGGAATAGACCCTTTCGAGCTCGTTCCCTTCGGCGGCCTTTTTCCAGCGGAGCATGAGCGGCTGCTTACTGATGGTAAATTGCGCGTCGACCGTCGCGGTGTTGTAATATTCGAACGCCCAGAAGTAGACCCTCACGCGGTAAGTGCCCGGCGTCGTCGGAATGAATAGATCGGAGAATTTCTTGCTCTCGTCTGTTTCACCGATATACTCGATACGATATTTGAAAAGCTCCTCCGGCTTTGTGACTTCTTCGTACTCAAATTCACGGTCTTTGTTGGTCTGGTATTGAGGCCCCGCATAGCGCGCCATACTCGCGAAAGTATAGGAGTCGGAAAACTCCATACCGTCGTCTGATTTGAGCAAGATCGTGTAGACCAAATTTTCTTTACCCGTGTACTCGAGATTGCTGAACTCGACTTCGAGATTGAGCCTTTGGCCGACGATCGTAAGGGCATAATACAGATGATAGAGCCCGTTTGTCTCACCGGTCATGTCCTCGTTGCGGTCCTCGGGGGAAAGAGCGTCGAGCGCGCTGCCGCGTGAGGTCAGATTCCACTGATAGACGCCGTCGAGATCGAGATCGGCAAAGAGGCGATAGTTCCCGAGCGCGTCATTTCCGCTGATCTGTAAATAATAATAGCTGTCATCTTTTCCTTTTAAGATATTGACTTTTAGGTCTACGCCATCTTCGACGACGACCTGCCAACTGTTCGGGTGGGCTTTCTGTTCTTCTTCCGTATCGTAATCGGACGAAGCCACCGCTTCGGTGTGGGCGACTTTCTTCCATTTTTTCGTCGCGTCGTCGTATTTCCAGAGCTCCATGCTCATACGGACGGCGTCCTCTTTGTTGCCGTAGAACCAGCCGACAGAGAGGTTGTTGAAACGGAACTCGGCGCCCTTCGTCGCGTCTGCTAAGGTCGTGTATTGCAACGTCGTGTACGTCGCCTCGGTCGCCATCGTGAAGATGGTTGCCCTTTGGACGTCCAGCATAAAGTCCGTCCGCATGCTTTCTTCCGGATCATAGACATAGTCGCGGTAGACGGCGATCTCATGTTGAATGATGTTTCCGCTTTTATCCTTGATCTCGGGGATCACATACAGAACGCGGACGAGCGCGATCTCGGCGCGGATCGCGGAATAATAGGTCTTTTTGCCGTTTTTATCTGTCTTTTGGACGGAACTCGTAAAGTAGTTGAAAATCGACTTGCCGTTGAGCTGCGTGCTGTCGATCATGATCCCTTCGCAGTCGTCGAAAGGCATCAGTTCGCTATCATTCTTTACGAACTCCGTGTTCTCGGGCGTCCCCTCTGTTTGGAATTTCCCATCGGGCCCAAAGACATCGTCCCAAGTATAGTAATAGCGGGTGACGAAGCCGAGCCCCTCCATGTCCGTTCTCTTCGAAGTAAACACGGGGTGGTTGAAGGTCGCGATCAACGACTTGTTTTCGTCATATTGTAAATAACGGCCGTACTTGTTGAGCCCGTCCTTCTTGATTTGTTCGTCCGTGTCTGTGGATTGTCCGATATAGTCCTTGATCTGCCATTCGTCGCGGACGTTCGTTAAGGTACGGGTGTAGTTTTTCCCTTTTGTGCCCGAGGCATCATCGTGCCGTTTTACATGGAAGGTGAACTCCATGTCGGCCTCACCGCCATACGCGGTGTTGAACGCATACGCGGAATTGATGCGTTGGTTTTGAACGTACCCTTCTAATTTGAGCTTATCGATCTCTTCATATTTGACCTTGACGGGGATATACCCATAGGCATTGCTATAATAGAACGTGAGCCAACGGATATAGTACCCGTCCTTATAGTCCTGCCACTCCCCGTCGCCAAGTTGTTTCCAATTTGCCTCCCCGTTTTTGAGTTCTCCGTCCTCAAAGTCGTCCTCATCGAAGATATGGCGGGTGGTCGCCGACGCCGTATAGGTATTGCCGCCGTCGATCTTCCATGTGAGAGGGCCGAGATCGCCGCTGATCGTGTACTCATTCGTGAGCGGGGTCACGATCCCCGTATTCATCACATGGTTCACTGTGAGTTGGCCGTTATTTTTAAGCGTCTGAAGAATACTCGAGACCTCCGACGCATAGATGGGGCTCTCCACTTCGCCCGACGTTCTGCGGTATGTATATTCAAGAACGGGATTGCCGTCTTGATCGGGAGTGCCCGTATCCTTGACTGTATATGTGACCGCCGACTGATCTTTGCCGTCGATTTTCTGCGTGTACTGCGCGTCGATATAGTAGCCCCAATTTCGGGTGAAGCGCACTTTGAGCTCGTTGGACGACATGATATTGCCCGAGCCACCGATCTCGTTGCTCGGCGTAAAGTCAAGTACGACGGTGGACGCTTCATCTTCAGAAGTTGTGCGTGTGAGCGTGGTATTTACCTTGAACGTACCGTATTCTTCGTCGGTGGCGAGCGTCTCAAGCACGCCGCCGTTGTTGTCGTAAACGCGCGCGCGAATGGCAAAGCGGAGAGCGTACTCGTCCCCGTTTACAACGAACGCGTCGAATCTGTGCTCGATATCGCTCGTGAGGTGCTTTTGAAGCGTCCCCTTATGGCCGTTTTCGTCGGTCGCCTGCGGGATCTCCGCTCCGATCTTGCGCTTATAGTAATGCAGCCCGACGCCGCTGTTCGAGGACCAATAGACGGTGGAGGGAATATGCCCCGTTTCCTCCTGCTCATTGGGATCGTACACCGCATCCTTTTCGTTATCGGGATTGTAGTTGACGGAAATACGCACCGCCTTCGGAGAAGTGGTCGTACCGGGGATACTGTTGATTGTGTAGGTCTGCGTTGTATAGCCGTCGTATTCGGAGGGATATTGGAGAGCGACGTTGACGCTGTTCTCGTTTCCGCTTTCAGCGAACGCATCTTTCGGGTTCGTACACGAAATAAATTCGCGGGGGATCTCGAAATAGTGCTCGTTATCGCCCTTCGGCCTCGCCTGAATGCTGGCACGGTAGTCAAAAGAGTAAATGTTATAAGTGCGCAGCCCCGTGTTTTTATATACGAATTGACCCTCGGGCCACGAAGCCTGCAACGTGCCGTCCTCGAATGCGGGCGGGTCGGTATAAAATTTTGCCGTCGCCGTTCTCTTGGCCAAATTCTCTTCATCTGTTCCGCTCATCTCATCGGACGAGCTGATCTCGAGAAGCGGCGAGACGATGATCGTCACGTCGCGGCCGTCGGTCCAGCTGAAATCGGATTCGCAAAATTCGAAAGGCTTCGTATCGAGCGGATCTGCGGGGATAACGGTCGTTTCACCGCCCTGCACCACCGTTTCGCTGCGGTCGTTGAAAGTCGTTTTGTGCTCTGCGCTCGTATGGTTCAACTCGACCTTAATGTTGAACTCGTTGGGTTTGAGCACGCGGTTGGGGTCGTTCCCGCTCGTGCCGACCCTTACGTTCGCCACGACTTTCAGACGCGTCTTGAGGTCCCACAATGTGGTCTCTTTATAGACGCGCCTCGCAAAGTCTATGCTACCGTCCTCCCCGACGTTTTGGTAGCCGTATTTTTCATCAAAGCCGACGCTCACCCAACCGTTGTAGTAGGTGATGTCGGTGTCGACATATTCGGCAAGTTCCGCGGCTTGCACGGAAACGGGCGCGCTCTTCCCCTTCAAGAGCACCGCCATGCCCGCGATCGCTGTCACGACGGATAAAAACGCGCACAGCAAGATCGTCCAAGACTTCTTAGAAAACCGTTTCGTAAACATACTTACTCCCTTTGCGGTCTCTGCGCCACGGCCCTACCCGAGACGCCAAGCCGCCATAATTATGTTTTCGGCCGCAGAAAGTGAGCTCGCCTGCGGCAACGGCGCACTGCCCCTTACGGGCGCATACGGCGCGCGTCCCTAAACATGCGTCCGCATAAACCCTATAATATGGCATTTTGCGTGGAGTAAATTATATCATGGCATTTTCGGATTATCAACAACTTTTTACCCTTAGCACCCCCCCCCCCCATTTTTGGTAACTTCGTTCATTTTTTGTCGGTTTCTATCTTGATTTTTTGGCTGCTTTGTGTAGATTTCACAATTTTTTGTTGCAAAATCGGGCGGCGGAGATCCTTTGCGAGAAGCCCTTCATTCAAAGGCTGTCGAAAAGGCGGCGCTTTTCTACAAAAAATGCCCTGCGGGAAAGCCGCAGGGCGCGTAAAATGGGACATGGGGTCGGATTTTAGCTGCGTTTGCTGTATTTGCAGCCGCAGTAATTCTGGCGATAGAGGCCGTACTCCCGCGAGAGCTCGATGGATCTTTGGTACCCGCCCCGCTTTTTGAAGTCGCTCGGGAGATACCTTACGCCGTACTCCTCCGCGAGCGCGAAGCCGATCTCGTTGATGAGGGCGGCGTTTTTGAGAGGGGAAACGGTGAGCGTCGTGCCGAAAAAGTCGTAGCCGCGCGCCGCCGCTTCCTCCGCCGTACGCCTTAAGCGGAGCGTGAAGCAGACCTTGCACCGCGCGCCGCCCTCGGGCTCATCCGCCATACCCATGACCGCAGTCTCGTAGTCGGAAGCGGCATAATCGCAGTCGAGAAAATCGGCGAGAGCGGTCTCTTTGAGGAAGCGGAGCAGCTCGTTTTTCCGCTTTTGGTACTCCTCCCCGCTGTCGAGGTTGGGGTTGTAGAAGAAAGCGGTCGTCTGCACGCGCGGCGCGAGCTCGGTGAGGCAGTAAGAAGAACAGGGGCCGCAGCAACTGTGTAGAAGAAGCCGCTTCCCCTGCGCGTCTTTCAGGGCCTCGAGCATCTTTTCGTCGTAATTGACCCTGTTCATCGCGTTTTCGCCATATCCAAAAAGTATTCGTGGACGCGCGTGTCCGCAGTGAGCTCGGGATGGAACGCGGTCGCGAGCATGTTCCCCTCCCGCGCGGCGACGATCTTGCCGTCCACCCGCGAGAGCACCTCCGTATTTTCGCCGACCCATTCGAAGATCGGGCCGCGGATGAACGTCATCGGCACGTCGTCGTAGGGGCCGAACGTCTCTTTCGTGAAGAAGGAGCCGAGCTGCCTTCCGTACGCATTCCGGCGCACGATCGCGGACATGGTACCCAGATACACTGCCTCGTCGTTGGAAATTTTCTTTGCGAGCAGGATCATGCCCGCGCAGGTCCCGAATACGGGAAGCCCCGCGAGGATCCCCTCCCGCAGAGGTTCAAGCATGCCCCCTTCGCGCAGGAGCCGCCCCTGCACCGTGCTCTCGCCGCCGGGCAGGATCACGCCGTCGAAGGAACCCGTGAAGTGGGCGCGCCTTCTGATCTCCACGCATTCCGCGCCGAGCTGCGCGAGCATTTTTTCGTGTTCTTCGAATGCCCCCTGCAGGGCGAATACCGCGATCTTCATCATTTGCCGCGCTCCGCCATGAGGAGAGCGATCTCCTGCTCGTTGATGCCGACCATCGCCTCGCCCAAGTCCTCGGAAAGGGCCGCGAGCGTCGCGGGGTCGTTGAAGTTCGTCACCGCGCGGACGATGGCGCGGGCGCGTTTTGCGGGGTCGCCCGATTTGAAGATGCCGCTGCCGACGAACACGCCTTCCGCGCCGAGTTGCATCATGAGGGCGGCGTCTGCGGGCGTCGCGACCCCGCCCGCGGCGAAGTTGACGACGGGGAGCTTGCCGTTGTCGTGGACATAGCGGACCAGCTCATAGGGGACGCAGAGCTCCTTCGCTTCCTCGAAGAGCTCGTCCTCGCGCATGGCGGCGACGCGGCGAATCTGCGCGTTCATCATGCGCATGTGGCGGACCGCCTGTACGACGTCGCCCGTTCCCGGCTCCCCTTTCGTGCGGATCATGGAAGCTCCCTCCGCGATGCGTCTGAGAGCTTCGCCCAAATCGCGCGCGCCGCACACGAAGGGCACGGAGAACTTCGTCTTGTCGATATGGTATTTGTCGTCTGCGGGCGAGAGGACCTCGCTCTCGTCGATGTAATCCACCTCGATCGCCTCGAGGATCTGCGCCTCGGCAAAGTGACCGATGCGGCACTTCGCCATGACGGGAATGGACACCGCGCTCTGGATGCCCTTGATCATCTTCGGGTCGGACATGCGTGCCACGCCGCCCGCCGCGCGGATATCTGCGGGGATCCGCTCGAGGGCCATGACCGCGCATGCGCCCGCGTCCTCGGCGATCTTTGCCTGCTCGGGCGTCGTGACGTCCATGATGACGCCGCCCTTGAGCATCTGTGCCAAATTTTTATTGAGTTCGAAACGCTCGTTCTGCATGATCTTCTCCTATCGTCCTCTGAAAAAGGGCGTCAGTTTTCGCCGCCGTCGGAGTCGAGAAGCTCCGCTTCGTCCGCGTCCTCAAAGTCCTCGTATTGCGCGCAGAACTCCGCGAACACCTCGTCGAGAAGGGCGTCGTCCTCGATGGGCTCGAGGGTCTCGTCGTCCTCCCCGCCGACGAGGTGGTAGATGGCGATCTCTTCGCCCTCTTCCCCGTCGTCCTCCTCCGCTTCTTCGGGCTCCGTCACCTGCGTGAGCGCGACGTACCATTCCTTTTTGTACTCGAACGTCATGAGATGCTCGTATTGCAGCGTATTGCCCTCGTCGTCGATGAGCTCGACGATGTTGCTCTCGTCCTCGTAGTGGTTGTTTTCCTCTTTCATTGCGTCCCTCCTTTTGCTTTTCGCAAGATAATTTTCCAAAATATACGCCGCCGCCAGCGCGTCGACGTGCTTCTTCGCCTTGTCTTTTTTCGCGCTCACGCCGAGGAGACCGAGGTCTCCCCGCGCCTCCCGCGTGGTGAAGCGTTCGTCCTCCAAGACCACTTCCGTGCCTACCATGTCCGAAAGAGCCTGCACAAAACGGCGTGTTTTCTCCGATTGCACGCTCTCGGTCCCGTCGGCGTTGATGGGGAGGCCGCACACGATGAGGGTCGCCCCTTTCTCCCGCGCGATGCGGGCGATGTTCTCCACGTCCTCCCGAAATTTCCCCGTGCGGAAGTAGGTCTCGGCGGGCAGGGCGTACTCCCCGAACGGGTCGGTCGCGGCGACGCCGATGCGCTTGTCGCCGATATCGAATGCGACGATCTTCTCCATAGCCCAAAGTATATCATATTTCGCGCGAAATGGCAAGAGTTTTTCGGCCGCTCACGGAAAAAGCGCGGAGCACACGGCTTCGCGCTTTTCCTTTACTTCTTGCTCTTTTTTTCCGTCTTTTCGGCGTCCTCGCGGTCGCACATGCACTTGAGTTTTTCGTCCATCATTTCGTCCACCTTCTGCATGATCTCCGACTGGCTCTTTTTCACGAGCGAGCGGGCCTTGTAGCTGTTCGCAACGATGAGCGCGCCGCCGACCATGCCGAGAGCAACGCCGAGACAAAATAATTTTTCCATACCTTCCTCCCGTCGCTTACAGTTTGTGAAAACACATAGCGGATATGCGGAAGGGGGCGTGGGGGATTTTGGAAGCGCGTCACTGCTCCCCTTTCAACGCGTCGAGCTCGGCGCGCAGACGCTCGTTCTCCCTTTTGAGTTCCTCGGCGATACGGGCGTAGAGCGCGTCGATCTCCCGCTCCAATCTTTTTTGGAGGAAGGGGTTGATCTCGGACATGCCTGCCGCCTTTGCTGCCTTCTCTACCCGTTCGGGCTGTTTTTTGAGCAGGTTCCGGTACTTGTTCTGCATGCGGAGCATGAGCTTTCCGTCCCCGCCCGAGGCTTCGAGAATGCTCCTGCGCACGCTCAGCCCGCGCTTTCTGCCCGCGAGCACCTTTTCGAGAAGCTGCTCCGTCTCCTCCTCGGTAAAGGGCTTGATCGTGCCCGCATGCAGGTCCTTTCCGTCGAGGATCTTCCTCACGCGCGCGTCGTCCTGCTTTTTCAGGAACGCATAGTAGTAGTTGCGTACGCTGCCCTTTGCGCGGCTGTGTTCGCTGCCGTACGTCTCGAAGAGATAGGAGAGCGTCTTGCCTGCGTTTTTTCCCGCGTAGATGTACTCGATCAGCCCGATGGCCTCTTCTTCCGTGTAGCCGTTGATTTTATTCATCATAACCACCTCGGGGGAAATTGTTGACATAATTTTATCGCATTATACATGAAATATAGGTATGCGAGTATATTTTTTGTCCGAATTTCCCTGCACGCTCTGGGTGGGCGGGCTCCTGCTCGGCGGCATAGACGGGCATGAGCGCAGCGTGGAGATCGACCCTGCGAACGCGCTCTTCTGCGAATGCAAACGCCCCGCATGCCTTCCCGTCTCCTTCACGTTCGACGAGGCCTTCCTCACCGCTCCCCCCGACCATGTCCGCATCTATCACACGCGGACGGGCGTGGCGGTCTATGTCTGCGGCTTTCTCCGCGAGGACGCCGCCCTCCGTCCCCTCGCGCAGGAACGCATCCGCGGGACCCTCCTCACCCTCTATGTGCAGGGAAGGGTGCAGCTCTCCCTCTCCAACGAGACGGGGCTGCATATCGTTTGCCTCGGCGACGAATTTGAGGGCGCGAAACTGCGGGAGGCGGGCGAACTCTTTCTCATCGAAGCGCAGACCGCGTTCTGCCTCGTGACGCGGGACGGGGAGATCAAAGTGACTTCCGAGGGGACCGTCTCGGAGTGCGGGGAACGGGTGACGGCGGAGGTGCCCTTCCGCGACAGCCTCGCCCATACCGCCCTCTGTACGTGGGAAAAAGGCGAACTGACCGATTGCCGCATCCGCACCGCGCGCACGCCGCAGCCCGCGACCTACGCGCTCGCCCTCTTCGAATCCGTGCTCATCGGGGCTGACCCCGCGCCCTATCTCGCGGAAAATCTTGTGCCGAAAGCGGACGCGCTCAAAGAGTTTCTCGGCGAGTTTGTCTCCGTCGTTCTCACGGACAGGGGGGATGAGATCGGGCTCGTCTATCCGCGCGGGAAGCGCGTGTTCGAGGTCCGCTATTTCCGCGTCGCCCTCGGGGAGGACGGCAAGATCTCCAACATTAGCCCGATGGAATAGAAGTTCACGACGATTTCTTGTGCCAAGAAATCGTCGTGAGGGGTTAGGGTAGTACATCTCAAAACCCCGTCGCCCACCACCATATCTGACCTCAAAGACAATAAGCCGAAAGGGTTCGGCAAATTGAGTGCGCTTATGCAAAAGCGTGGTTTTGCAACGCGCCGTTAATAGAATGGTTCACAAATTTTCTTGTGCCAAGAAAATTTCGTGAGCGGATAGGCTCTCGTATCTTCTCAAACTCTTAGCCGCACAAACCTCGACGTTTCATCAGACAATAAGCGCAAAGGGTTGCGCAAATTGAGTGCGCTTATGCAAAAGCGTGGTTTTGCAACGCGCCGTTAATTGGAATGGGGTCGGGATTTCCCATGCCCTACCCCCTACGGGGGAGGGTGGCACGGCATAGCCGTGACGGATGGGGGGGATCCAAACGCCCCCGTTGAGGTAGGGCATTCTTGGCTCCTCCCGAGGAGGAGCTGTCACGCAGTGACTGCCCCGCGCGCACTATTCTCTACTAAGCGCGGCACGAGGAGCGTAGCGACGAAGTAGGTGGGTACGATTTTAGAATCCGCCCCACCCCCCTACCCCCCTCCCACGGAGGGGGCAAGTCGCAACTTGGCGCCCCCTCGAGGGGGAACTGTCGAGCATTAGCGAGACTGCCCCGCGCGCACGATTTACAACTAAGCACGGCACAAGGAGCGTAGCGACGCAGTAGCGTAGTCGAAACATGTCCTTATTATAATGTGGACACCCATTCGACTACGGCTTGCGCCTCCGCTCAGGGTGACGTGATTGGGAACACCCCTTCCGTCGCCTACGGCGACACCCACCCCTCGAGGGGTGGGCAAGAGGACAGCAGGGTGGGGTTCAGTTCCCTTTTTTGGCAAAATTAAAAGCCCTCTGCGCTCGGGAGCGGGGAGGGCTTTTCTGTCAATATTTCGTCGTCAAAATCGATCCGCCGTCAGCATCAATATTTCGTCACTTTGACCGATTTGATGATGATGGGTGCGGACATGGGCGTCGCGAACGGCGTCTCGGAGTTGTCGAGCCCCGCCGTGGCGAGCTCGGGGAACGGCTCGTAACGGTTGAGCTCCTTGACCTGCTCTTCCGTGAAGGAATAGGCCGTTTCTTCATCCTCGCCGTCCTCGTCGGAGGTGTGCTCGGAGATATAGTCGCGGATCGCCTTCAACAGGCCGTTTTCGAGCTGTTCGTCGTACTTTTTCGCCTTGCCGAAAACGGTGTTCTTCGCCGCGAGCTCGCTACTCGTGCTCGACGAAGTGTAGGTGTAGAAGAGGGACGTGGTGCTGTGGTAGATATAGCGCTGGTACTCGAGGGCCTGTCCGTTGTTGTTCTTGCCGCCGTCCGCGCGTTCGACCACGATCTCCTCGGTGAAGTCCTCGCTCTTGGCGGAGGCATACATGACGAGCGCACCCTTGCTGTGCGAATACTCCCTGCCGCCCTCGTTTTGGATCCTCGCCGTGGATTCGCTGCGCACGGTATAGACCCCCTCGCCCTTCTTCGGGTTGTTCTTGGTGCCGTCTTTATACCATACCGACTGCGTGAACTTGATCTTCGAGTTCGGAGCGTTTTCGAGAGCCTTGACCTCTTCGAAGTAGTTGATCTCGGTGAGCTCGAACGTCTTTTGCGAATTGTCTGCGTCGTACGAGAAATCGTTGCCGTCCTCATCCAACAGACGGTAGCCGCCGCCGTAGAGGAAACTCGAGGTATAGTCGTGGATGACCGTACCGTTGTAGAAGCCCGCGTCCGCAAGCTCGATGAAGTGGATCACGGTCTGGGGAGCGTCGTCGCGGGAGAGCGTGTACTCCACCGCATAGTCCTTTCCGTTGAAGGTATAGGTGATGGTGACCTCGGGATGTCTGGTCGTGCAACCGCCGAACAGCAGGAGCGCGCCTGCGGAAAGAGAGGCGGCGAGCGCGACGGCAGCGATGCGATGTTTCTTATTCATAAAATCTCCTGAAAAACATAGATAATCTTATTGTAACCTCATTTTGCCGATCCGTCAAGCACTTTCGGTGATTTCGGCGTGAAATTTGTGGGGATCTGATCGAAAAAGGCATTGATTGCCGTCCCTTTCGGGTTCGCAAAACGCACCGCCCGCCTCGCTGTCCCCTTTGGGGTCGCAAAACGCACCGCCCGCCTCGCCGTCCCCTTTGGGGAAAGTACCCGCGCAGCGGGGGAAAGGGGTTTTGAACCCCCTACTTCGCACTGCGTGCTCGTGCCACGCTTAGTCGCAAATAGTGCGCGCGGGGCAGTCTCGGCTACGCCTCGACAGCTCCCCCAAAAATCACCCCGCAAAAATCCTACGGCTTTTTGCGGGGACCCCGATGGTGGAGCCGAGAGCTGCCCTCCCTTGCCCACCCCTCGAGGGGTGGGTGGCACGAGCAACGCGAGTGACGGAAGGGGTGTTGCTTGATCGGAACGACACCCCCTCAGTCTCGGCTACGCCTCGACAGCTCCCCCAAAGGTGGAGCCGAGGAAGGCCTTTTCGGAACGCTCGTGCTCCCGTCTCGCGGTCGCTCGCGATTCGCCCGTTGCTCCCCAAGCGCGGTAGTACTTCGCGTTATTTGCTCTCTGAACTGCGTATAACTCTATCGGAACGCTCGTGCTCCCGTCTCGCGGTCGCTCGCGATTTGCCCGTTGCTTCCCAAACACGGTAGTACTTCGCGCCGCTGCGCGGCGCTCGTGCTCCCGTCTCACAGCTCCAAAAAATGGCCACCCGTTGGGGTGGCCTTTTTTTGGAGCGCGAGACGGGAGTCGAACCCGCCGGAATCAGCTTGGGAAGCTGACGCCATACCGCTAGGCGACTCGCGCATCTTCCCCTCTATTATAGCGGCCAGAGGGGGGTCTGTCAAGCAAATTCGCTTCGTTTGCGCCAATTTGCGAAAAACTTATTGCGCGCTCACAAAGTACGCGCTCCCCGAGTAGGAAAACTCGATCGTGACGGGCTTGTTTTCCCGCGAGACGGTGAGGACGAGCTTGTCGCCGCGGCGCACCTCGAGGAGCAGGTCGGTGAGCTTGTGGAGACGGGTGACGGCGATCTCGCGTTCATACGGCTTCCCGCCCCGCGTGGAAGTGAGCTTTGCGAAGGCGATCATGTCGCCCGTTCTCAGATCGGAAGCACTCGCCGCCGTGTCGGGGTCGATCTGATTCACGACGACGCTCTCCTCGATATAGACCTTGCCGCTTTCGGGGTCGTAGACGGCGCGGCTGTCCTGCACCTGTGCGCGGATCCCGAGGCGGGCGACCATCGCGCCGCGCGCCCTTCCGTCCGCGGCGCAGGTGTCGATGATATTCTGCGCGACCGCGAGCGCACGGTTGGCGGGGATCGCATACCCGAAGCCGACCACGCCCTCTTCCTCGGAACGGGCGTTCACGATGCCGATGAGCTCGCCCGACGCGTTGAAGAGCCCGCCGCCCGAATTGCCGTGGTTGACGGCGGCGTCCGTTCTGATCTCGAGCATGCTGAGCATCGTTTTTTCGTCCGCCGCATAGACGTCGATATACTCCGTACTGACGGAAACGACGCCCTTCGTCACGGACATGCCCTCCCCGTCCGCGTTCCCGATCGCATAGACTTCCTCGCCGACGGTGACGGAATCGGAGTCCGCGGCAACGATTGGCGTGACCCAAACGGAGTTCTCCTCGCTCTCTTTGAGAAGGGGGCTATCCTGCACCGAGAGGACGGCGATGTCGTACTCCATCGCCCCGCCGAGATAGGTCGCGGGGATCGCCGCCGACGCGATCTCGCCGCCGTAGAGGTACACGGTGATCCCGTCGCTGATGTGCGCGACGCTCTCGCGGCCGTTGCTCTCCTGCTCGTAGACGACGTGGTAATTGGTCACGATGAGCGCGTCCCCCTCCGTCTTGTCGAGGGAATAGATCACGCCGCCGCCCGCGGTGTAAAACTCGCTCCCGTTCGCCTTGACGAAGCGCGCCTGCACGCTCACGCTCGAGAGGAGCGCGGTCTGCACATAGGCCCCGTTTGCGCCGTCTAAGCCGAGCCCGCGTAAAAATTCGTAATATGTCCCCGTAAAACTGCCGTCCTCTTTCGCCTCTTCATAGGCGCGGCGGTATGCCGTGGAGGGCGCGCCGAGGGAGGAGAGCCAGCTCTCGGGAGAGCCGTCCTCGCCGCGGGTCACGGCGACGTCGTAGGGAGAGGACCCGTCCCAAAGGCCTGCGGAGAACAGGGAGCAGCCCGACAGCGCGAAGAGCGCGAGAAACAGGATCGCCGCGAGGACCGCGGCCGTCATTTTCTTTTTCATAAAACACCTCGAAGGGAGACCGGCGAAATTTCCGTATTGATATTATACCACGAACGTGAAAATTTGACAACAGAATTATGAAATATAATTGCCGAAGCGGTTGCCTCGGCTCCGCCCCACCCCCCTACCCCCCTCCCACGGAGGGGGCTATCTTGGCGCCCCCTCTGGGGGAGCTGTCGAGCGTTAGCGAGACGGAGGGGGTTCAAAACCCCTTTCCCCCGCTACGCGGGTACTTTCCCCAAAGGGGACAGCGAGATCTTGACGCCCCCTTGAGGGGGAGCTGTCGAGGCGTAGCCGAGACTGAGGGGGTGTCGTTCCGATCAAGCAACACCCCTTCCGTCACCTTCGGTGACACCCACCCCTCGAGGGGTGGGCAAGCGTTTCGCACGAAAAAAAGGAGGAGCGAAAACCGTTCCTCCCGCGTTGTTCAGAGGTCGTCGGCATCCTGCACGGGACGGCCGAACGTTTCGTCCGCGCACGTTCCCGTATAGCTGCCGAGCATATCCTCTTCCGAGCGCATGTCCGCGCCTCTTTCGAGCCGCTTTTTCTTCATTACGAGCAGTCCTTCGCGTTTTTCGCGTTCTTGCAGCCCGAGCCGCTCTTGCCGGACGTCTTGCTCTTGCTTGCGCTTTGCGCGTTGTTCGTGTTCGCGTTGTTCGTCTTATTGTTCGTCTTTTTCATAAGTTCTCCTTTTTGAAGGGAAGATGCAGCTCCACTTCGCCCTGCGACGCGCCGCACAGGGGGCAGATGTTCCATGCTTCCTTCGAAGTGTGCATATAGCCGCACTCGCTGCAGATCCACAGCATCGGGCGTTCCGCCTTATAGAGGGAGCCGTCCTTGAACGCCTCGTGCAAATATTCGAAGATGATCCGATGGTTGGCCTCCACCTTCGCGATTTGTTCGAATTTGAGCGCGATCTGCCCAAACCCCTCCTCTCTTGCGATACGCGCGAACTCGGGATACAAGACCTCGGCCTCGTCCTGTTCGTCGATCGCCGCAAAACGCAAATTGTCCTCAATGGTCCCCGCGTGGAACGGAAAGCTCGCGTCGATATGAATGTTGTCGAGACTTCCCGCGTTCTGCAAGATCGCTTCGAATACGACCTTTGCGTGGTTCGTCTCATTCTTAGCGATCGTGCGGACGGTGTCCGCAAGGACCTCGTAGCCCTGTTTCATGGCAGCTTTCGCCGTGAGCTGGTAACGCATGCCCGCCTGACATTCTCCCGCAAAAGCCCGCGCGAGATTGTGCAATGTCCGCGTCTTGGTAAAATCCACTGTCGTCTCCTCCCTTACGACAGCATTTTGCGCAGACCCGCAAATTCTATGCGGGAAATTTTTCGGAAAAGCGGGACACATCCCCCCGCCCGAACGTTGTAAAATCGGCCCGCGCGATTGACTTCGGGGCCGCGGTATGCTATACTGAAAAAAAAGGAGATCTCACATGAAAACAAAAAAAGGCGCGCTCCGCGTCTGGATCGGCGTCCTCGCGGCGCTGCTCTCCGTCCTTTTGCTGCTCATCCTGTTCTTGACCGCGTGGTGGTTCGGGTTCTCATACCCCTATTTCGACAGCGTGACGGCGGCCGAAAAATTCATCCCCGGGACCTCTTCGGGCCTCTCGCCGCAGGGGTTGTGCCTTCTCCCCGGGGACGGGCCCTACCAATTCGCCATGAGCGGGTACGTATCGGGGCAGCCCTCGCGCGTCTACCTCATTCCCAAAGACAATGTGCCCGCCAATATCAAAAAGACGGAGCAGTACGTCACCTTCACCGAGAACGGCGAGGATATCGAGACGCACTTCGGCGGCGTTGCCTGTTCGGAGGACTATCTGTACATTGCGAGCGGCGGAAAGATCGTGCGCGCCGCGCTCGAAAAGGTGCTCTCCGCAAATAACGGCGCGGCGGTCGAGATCGAGGACAGCTTTTCGGTGGGCTTCGGCGTCGCCTACTGCTACATTGAGGGCGGCAGGCTGTATGCGGGCGAATTTTACCGTCCGAAAAACTATGAGACGGACCCCTCCCACCATATCGCGACGGAGGGCGGCACCAATCACGCCCTCGTCTATTGCTACGAGCTCGACGAGACGCGCGAAGGGGGTGTTGCGGACATGGTACCCTCGTTTGTCGTCTCGGTGTGCGATCAGGTGCAGGGTTTCGCCGTCGCGGACGGCTGCGTTTTCCTCTCCTGCTCCTACGGATTGCCCGATTCCGTGCTCAGAATGTATCGCGATCCCTTCCAAGAGGCGGACGGCACGTTCCGCGTGGGCGAAGAGGACGTTCCCCTCTACATTCTCGCGCCCGATGAGGGGAGCCGCATGCGCCTGCCCTGCATGAGCGAGGAGATCTGTTTCGGAAGCGGGCGGCTGTACATTCTGTTCGAATCCACGAGCCCCAAATACCGTTTCGTGACCTTCCACCGCGAGAGCTACATCGTGAGCCTCGACCCCGCCGCGATCGAAAATGCAAGCGGCACGCAGAAGGCGTTCTTCGGTATCCCCGTAAAGTAAGCGGTCCCTTACGGGTCATATAAGCAAAAGAGCCCCCCGAAAGGGGACCCTTTTGCTTTTTAGGAGGTTTATTTCTTATACGCCGTCACGCCGTAGAGCGCGGACATGTTGTCGGCGTATTTTTTCGCCTTGTCGAACTGTTTGATCTCCTGCGAGGCAGCGGCGGCTTTGAGCGCGTCCCGCTGTTCCCGCGAGAGTTTGGAGGGAACTTCCACCTGCACGCGCAGATACAGATTCCCCGTGCCGTTCCTCGATTTGATGCCCCTGTGCCTGATCGTAAACGTCTCGCCGCTCTGCGTTCCCTCGGGAATGACGTACTCGATCGCGTCGTCGAGCGTGGGCACGAGCACCTTGCCGCCGAGCGCAGCCGTATAGTAGGGAACGGGGAGATCGACGTAGAGGTCCATGTTCTTGCGGGTGAAGAGTTTGTGCGGCTCGACGCGGAACACGACGATGAGGTCGCCCGGTTCCATTCCGTCGGGGCTCGCCTGCCCGAATCCCCTGCGGCGGATATACGAATTGGTATCCGCGCCCGCGGGAATGTCGAGCGTGACCGTCGTGTCGCGGCGGATGAACCCCTTCCCCTTGCAATCGGGGCACTTGTCGGTGACGATCTTGCCGCGCCCCTTGCAATCGGGGCATGCGCCGACGCGCACCGTCCGCCCGAAGATGGTCTCCTGCGTAAAGCGGACCTGCCCTCTGCCGCTGCACTTTGCGCACGTCTTGAACGCCGTACCGTTCTTCGCCCCCGTGCCGCTGCACGCCTTGCAGGGCTCGTTGCGCGAGTAAGTGAGGTCCTTCCTGCACCCCTTTGCCGCGTCCATAAAGGAGAGCGACATGGTGAGCTGGATGTCCTCGCCGCGCGTTTCCCGCTGCATGGACGCACCGCCGCCGAAGCCCTGAAAGATGGAATCGAAAATATCTCCGAAGCCGCCGAATCCTCCGAATCCGGCGCCTCCGGGACCGCCCATGCCACCCATGCCCGGATGCTCGCGCTCATAATCGTATGCCGCGCGCTTCTGTTTATCCGAGAGGACCTCGTTCGCCTCGTTGATCTCCTTGAACTTTTCCGCCGCGAGCGGGTCGTTGGGATGCAAGTCGGGGTGGTACATTTTGACGAGCTTTTTATATGCCGTCTTGATCTCCTCGTCCGACGCGTTCTTGCTTACGCCGAGGATCTCGTAGTAATCCTTTTTATCTGCCATATTTTTACGAATTTTTCCTCAACGGGAAATCTTGCGCTCATCTCGAGGAAGCGACGAAGTAGGGGGTTCGCCTCGGCTCCTCCCGAGGAGGAGCTGGCACGCTGCCTTTGCGTGGCTGAGGTGGGTACGATTAGAACCCGCCCCACCCCCCTACCCCCCTCCCACGGAGGGGGCAGCGAGAACTGCGTTTTGCAACCCCGCAGGGGGTAGGGCTTGGCTCCACCTTTGGGGGAGCTGGCACGTAGTGACTGTGGTGGGTACGTCTCGGCTCCACCTTTGGGGTTCTCCTCATACCGAGCGTAGCGAGTGTATCTTTAAGATTCACTCACTCCGCTTTCGCTCCGTTCGGAATGAGGAAATCCCGACCCCATTTCAATAACGGGGCGTTCACCCCCCTCCCCTACCCCTCCCCCTCAGGTATAAGGGGGAGGGCAAGAAGAGTTACCCAAACAAAATTTGTGGACCCACTATAATCTCTCAAAAAACAAAAACCGCGCTTTTTGTTTTTTGCCCCAATTTGCGCTGCGCGCTTATTGTCTTTGAGGAGAATTTAGGTCGTGGGCGACGGGGCTTTGAGATGCACTTCCCTAACCCCTCACGACGATTTCTTGGCACAAGAAATCGTCGTGAACCCTTACTGATGGAATTCGTCGCCGCCGGGGTTGGGATCGGAACCGCCCTGTCCGCCGCCCTGCGCGCTCTGGTACATCTTCGCGATGACGGGCTGGATCTTTTTCTGCAATTCGTCGAACGCCGCGTTGTACTTCTCCTCGTCGTCCGCCTCGAGATCCTTCTTCGCCTCGTCCACGGCGGACTGCAACGTCGCCTTGTCCGCTTCGTCGAGCTTGCCCTCCGCTTCCCTGATCGTCTGTTCGACGGAGAAGATGAGCCCGTCGAGCTTGTTGCGCGCGTCCACTTTGGACTTGCGCTTCTTGTCCTCTTCGGCATACTGCTCGGCGTCCTTCACGGCCTTGTTGATCTCGTCCTCCGAGAGATTGGTCGACGAAGTGATCGTGATATCGGTGCTCTTGCCCGTGCCGAGGTCCTTCGCCTCGACGTGCACGATGCCGTTGGCGTCGACGTCAAACGTGACTTCGATCTGCGGGATCCCGCGGGGCGCGGGCGCGATGCCCGTGAGCATGAAGCGGCCCATCGTCTTGTTGTCGCGGCAGAACTCGCGTTCGCCTTGCAGAATGTGGATCTCCACGCTCGTCTGGTTGTCCGCCGCCGTGGAGAACACCTGCGACTTCTTGACGGGAATGGTGGTATTTCTGTCGATGAGGCGGGTAAACACGCCGCCGAGCGTCTCGATGCCGAGGGAAAGGGGCATGACGTCGAGAAGGAGCACGTCTTTGACTTCGCCCGTGAGGACGCCGCCCTGAATGGCCGCGCCGACCGCGACGCATTCATCGGGATTGATGCCCTTGAAGGGCTCTTTGCCCGTGATCTCCTTGACCTTCGCGACGACTGCGGGGACGCGCGTCGAACCGCCGACGAGAATGACCTTGTCGATATCGTTGTAGGAGAGGCCCGCGTCCTTCATGGCGAGGCGCATGGGTTCCGCCGTCTTTTCGATGAGATCGGCGATGAGGGCTTCGAACTTCTGGCGGGTAATGTCGAGCTCGAGGTGTGCGGGGCCCGCATCCGTCATGGAGATGAAGGGCAGGGAGATCGAGGTCGAATTCATGCCCGAGAGCTCGATCTTCGCCTTTTCCGCCGCCTCTTTGAGACGCTGCATCGCCATCTTGTCTTTGGAGAGGTCGACGCCGTGGCTCTTCTTGAATTCGCCCACCATGTAGTCCATGAGGCGTTTATCGAAGTCGTCGCCGCCGAGCATGTTGTTGCCGTTCGTCGCGAGGACCTCAAACACGCCGTCCGAGATCTCGAGAATGGAGACGTCGAACGTGCCGCCGCCGAGGTCGTAGATCATGACCTTGCTGTTTTGCTTTTCCTTGTCGAGGCCGTAGGAGAGCGCGGCCGCCGTGGGCTCGTTGATGATACGGAGCACGTTGAGCCCCGCGATCTTGCCCGCGTCCTTCGTCGCCTGACGCTGTGCGTCGGTGAAGTAGGCGGGGCAGGTGATCACGGCGTCCGTCACTTTCCCGCCGAGATAGGCCTCCGCGTCCTGCTTCAATTTGGAGAGGATCATCGCGGAAATCTCCTGAGGGGAATAGGACTTGTCGTCGATCTTCACCTTATAGTCGGACCCCATTCTGCGCTTGATGGAGATGACCGTCTTGTCGGGGTTCGCGACCGCCTGACGCTTTGCGACCTGCCCGACCACGCGGGAACCGTCCTTCTGGAATGCCACGACGGAAGGCGTCGTCCTGCTGCCCTCTGCGTTCGAAATGACGACGGGCTCACCGCCCTCCATCACGGCCACGCACGAATTTGTCGTACCCAAGTCAATACCGATTACTTTTGCCATAATATATTTACTCCTTTATATTTTCACAAAATTTTCTTCACAAAATTCTTTCTTATTGAGCCCCCTGCGGGGAGCATACTGCGGGCAAAGAATTTTCGTGAGGGGTCTGCTATCGACATCTCACCACTTTTTCGCCCGCCAACCTTATTGTCCTCAAAGACAGGAAGCCTGCGGTGGCGTTGCAAATTGGGTCGCGCAGCGCAAAAGCGCGGTTTTGCTCGCGCACATTATTTGGAAAGGGGTTGGGAAACACACTTCTCGCCGTCCCCTGCGGGGGGAAAGGGGTTTCTCTCACCCTCATACCGAGGCGAAGCCGAGCGTATCTTCAAGATTCACTCACTC
>CANQTD010000012.1 GCA_947626685.1 uncultured Clostridia bacterium
GATTTGTCACTATGGATTTTCTTTTTTGAAAACTTTTACCCAGTGGGGTATTGCAACTTCATTTTACAACGCGCCTAAAGATTTTTTCATCCATCATGAACGTCGGTAGTTTTGTGCTTGCAATATGGACTGCCGTAAGCGATCAAATTGATTTATCTTGGGCAATAATTATTACTATTATAATTTTTGATAGTGTGCTTCTTGTTGGGATAACGATCTTTGAAACCATACTCTATTTTATGTATAAGAAGCGTATTGATACAGAAAAAACCGCCTCGAATAAATTGTTACAGGAGTCAGCGGAGAAACAGACCGCTCTATCTTCGCAACTTAAAAAGGAAAAAATACAAGTCGAAAGAGTGGAAAAAATGGCGACAGATGTACTCTACATGGCAAGTCAGTTAGCATTAGACTGCAATAAGGAGATTAACAAAACAATAGACGACATTCAATCCACTCTTGATAAAGTGGATACTTTCATGGCGCAGCAATTTGACGATGAATCAAAAATATTATCAGTCGGTCAAGAAATTACAGATCTTGAGCAAAAAATGAATTATCACTATGATCAATTCATGCTCCTCTGTACGAGCAAAGCAAAACGGGCAATCGATGCTGTGTTTTCCAAGAAGAATTTAAGTCTATCTCATTCAATATCTATAAAGCAGTTCAGCGAACCACTGTTTTGGCTTGAAGATGATGAACGAGAAGCCGCTATCGGGGGAGCCAAAATCATTACGGCTTTCCGTGATAACGATACTTATATAAGCACTGTTCGTGAAGTGGGTAAACAAGTGTTTTCTATAAGCAAGAACAATGATTTTGCTTACTGTTTAGACAATCCTTACTTTATAAAGAATAATATAAGCGAAACAAATAAATTCGATTATATAAAAGAAGATAAAAACTTCCTTGAATATTACAACTGTACAATGGTCGTTCCTATTTATAGTTTAATGTTTGGCACAAAGATATATTACGGCTATCTAACATGCGATACCCAAAATCATGATTTAACCAACGAAGATATTTATGACGAACAAAGCATAAGTATTCTTATTTATGCGGCAAGCATTTTGGGTACTTTCTTCTCCAATATGTCTGATAGATGGAGAGATGCTTTTGAAACGATAGCGGATAATATTAAAACACTTAATGTGAAAGGGGCACCCCCCATAACAGAAGATGATGCAGAGAGCGAATTTTTATCTTTGGTATACAATGTACGCTTCAACAAACAACATTCAAACGGAGGGCAAGCTGCATGAAAAATCGTATTGTTCCACACGTTTCGCAATATAATTGGATCGTCTCACCACAAGATACCATTAGACGCGCATTAGGGAAATTTCCGTATAGTAACGCAGTTTTAGAAAAACAAATAAAACGCAAAGAATTGAAGCTGAAAAAGAAATGCAAAGCGTATTGCCTTGCTGGTCAGTCAAAAGCAACGACCAACAGCAACGGCTAAACCGGCAAAGCAAATCTCGGAAAATTGAAGAGAAAATTATCTCACAGCGAAAACAAAGCAGAAAACGAGATGATAGAGAAAAGGGCATCACCTCATTGGGGACGTCCTTTTTGTATTTTCAAAGTTTGCAAAAAGCCCGGTACACGCTCACGCCAAGATTTTTCATTGTGCCGTCCTTGCGGGATCAACCGAAAATCAAACGAAACGTTCTTTTCAAGCAACACGCAGAAGCAACTTTCAAGCCCTCGGTATTGCGCCTCGCCGTGGCTTTTCAGTTCTTCCACGCCATAGTCAATATAGAGAGCGATGTCGTCCGTCCACTCTACTGCTTTTATTATCTTTTCGACTTTCTCCGGCGCGATCCAAAAACTCGGAGAAAGCGTTGCGCCGCCTCCAAATATATTCGGATAGCGGCAAAGCGCAAACATCGTCATCAGTCCACCCATAGAACTGCCCGCAAGAAAGGTATGCTCCCTTTCGGGAAGCGTCCGATAGGTTGCGTCGATCATCGGTTTGAACATACCAACGAGCCAATCCATATATGCCTCGCCCTTGCCCTCGGACGAACCGTATTTGGACTGAAACGGGAAAGGCGAATATTCCGTCAAGCGATCTTCCCTGTCCGCTTCTACGGCTGCGACAATGATCTTGGCTTCGAGCTTATCAAGAATCTCCCCCATGCGCCAACTGTCACCGTATGGCGCGGTGTCATCGAAGAACGCCGTCTGCCCGTCAAACATATACAAAACGGGGAAACGCTTTTTCTCGTCATACGCTTTGGGCATATACACATAAGCCGTTCTCTTCTGCTCCCCGCTTGGCGCAGGAACGGTTACTTCAAATTGGTTGATCATGATTCCCTCTTGTCTTAATAATAGAAGTATATCTCACTTCACACAAATTGTCAAATAAGATTTTCCCAAATCAGCTTGCCGAATGAAACGCTTTTGTGTGAAATAACCGTATCAAGCAATCTCTCGAACCCTATAATTCACAAAAAATCACCGAAATGCAAGCAATTCGGTGATTTTTTAATTATCATAACTTGACGCTTGACCTTTGTTTTTTAGTGTCCCATTTCTTACAGGCTCAGTTGCGCCCGTAGGGCCCGTAGGACCGCGCATCACGGTCGTCCCGCCGCATGTGCAGGGGCAGTTGCCGCAGGTGTTGCAACGTCTGTAAATCATCATGAATCTCTTCCTCCTTATCTCCCGCATGCCGCGGGAAGGGGCGGAACGCATCCGCCCTACTTCATCATAATCTGAAAGAAAAAAGGAGGTGACAGCATGCGGGTAACTCTCTCGATGATCGTGCGGGACGAAGAGGCCGTTCTCGCGCGCTGTCTCGACAGTGCGGAAGGGCTCGCGGACGAGATCGTGATCGTCGATACCGGTTCGTGCGACGGCACGCCGGAAATCGCGCGGAAGTATACCGAGCATGTGTACTTCGAGCCGTGGAAAGACGACTTCGCCCATGCGCGCAACGTCTCCTTCGCCCATGCCACGGGGGACTATGTCCTCTGGTTGGACGCGGACGACGTGATTCCCCCTTCGGGGAAAAAAGATTTCGCCGACCTGCGCCGCCTGCTCGGACAGGGGTACGACACGGTGATGTGCCCTTACGAGACGGGCGGGCTCCGCTATGAGCGCGAGCGCGTCGTAAAACGCACGAGTGAGGCAAAATGGAGGGGGCATGTCCACGAATGCATCCCTCCGTTCGGCAAGATCGCGCATGCGGCGTTCACCGTCGTCCACCGTCCCGTCAAAGAGAAAAACGGGGCGCGCAATCTCGAGATCTACCGAAAGTGGGCGGAAAGCGAACGGCTCTCGGGGCGCGACCTCTTTTATTACGGACGGGAGCTCTTCTATCACAAGCTCTACACCGAAGCCGTCGCCATCCTCGAAAAGATGCTCGCGGGCGAAGGGTGGTATGTGAACAAGATCGAAGCGTGCAAGACGCTCTCCGCATGCCATTCCGCGCTCGGCGACGGCGGGAAAGCCCTCTCCGCCCTCTTTGAGAGCTTCCGCTACGGCGAACCGCGCGCCTCCGTCCTCTGCGGGATCGGCGCGATCTTCAAAGAGGCGGGCAAGTACTGTGAGGCGGCGTATTGGTACGAAGCCGCCCTCTCCGCCCGCGATCACACGGAGGAAGGCGACTTCGAGGAGCCCGACTGCCGCACCGTGATCCCCACGCTTGAGCTCGTTTGGCTATACCATGTCTTGGGTGAGCCGTTAAAATCGCTCGAATATCATGAAAAATCGGAGGCGATTGCCCCCGATCATCCCTCTGTTCTCTTCAACCGAAAATTCTTCGGAAAATGACGTTTTCCGCTCCCCTGCCGCGCCTCAGGCGAGGGCGACCTCTTCGAGCATGGCGACGATATACGAATAGTCCTTGCTCGCTGCGTCGTACCTTCCGCTTTCAAGCTCCGCGAGCAAGAGGGTGCAGAATCGGACGTCTTTCGCGTCTGCCGCCTCTATCGCGAGCTGAATGATCGGATTGCCCTGCGGGAAACTGCCGTCCGTCTCCGAAGCGGCAAATCCGATGACGTTCTCGCTGTCCTCCTCGTTTTTGGCGAGACGGTAGCGCACGCACGCGGCGAGCCCGCACACATAGCTCCGGTAGGTGTACCCTTCCACATACTCGACCTCGCCGATCGCCTCGTCCTGCGAGGTGCAGAAGTCGCCGAACGAATCGAGCCCGTAGAGGGTCGAAAAGCGTTCATCGGCGGTGCGGTCGTGTTCGAGGTCGGCGGAGATGATGAAGGAGCGGGCGAGGTATGCAATGTCCCCCGAGCGCTCGTACTCGTGATAGGCGTAGTCGGCGCTGATGCTTTGCAGCCCGACGGACGCGGTGAGCTCCATCATGGCGGCGGGCGCGAAGAGGGAAGCGATCCCGAACGCCGAAATCGCGAGAATGACCGCCACGCCCAACGTGGCAAAGATTGTTTTTAATACGAAATGTTTTTTCATTCGCAGTCTGTTTCTCGTTCCGATTCTGATAGGTGGAACGCTCTCATTGTATCATACGGCAAAAAAAAATGCAACCGAAACGGAGCAGTTTGTATGTTTTTGTCATGAAGAAAGCGGGATTTTCATAATCGTATAGTATGAAAAAAGGATATTTGGTGTTCCTGATCCCCGTTTTTGCCGCGCTCGCCCTCTCCGCATGCGGCAAAAAATACGACTATTCCGCCCATCTCTCCGAGATCAAACGGGATATCTTTTCCGCTTCCACGGAAGATTTTTCGGTGACGCTCTCCTGCATTTCCCGCGAGCACCCCTATGCCTCCGACGGGATCGCCTGCCCCCGCTCGGAGATCGGCGAGGTCACGCTCGTCTCCAAAAAGAAGGAAGCGGGCGATTTCTCCGTCTTTGTCGCGGGAACGGAGTGGGGCGGCGAAATGTCTTTCCGAAGCGTGCAGGACGATTGGTTTTACAGCGAGAGCATGCCCTCGTTCCCCGAAGGCTCGGTGACCATACGCGTCGAATGGTCGGGCGGAAGCTGCGAGCTGGAAGCGACATCCGTCAAAAACGAGGGTACCATGTCTGCGGAGGAGGCACTCGAAACCGCCGTCGCGCACGAAAAGGAGTACATTGGCCGCCTCATGCAGAACGGGACGTTCCAGGGGGAATTCCGCGTGAGGCTGCTCCGCCGCGACGTCAACTATTACTATGTCGGCATCGTCTCGAAGGACGGGAGAACGCTCTCGCTTCTGCTCGGCGCGGAAAGCGGAGAGGTGCTCGCGCGGCGGGAACCCGTGTAATCGCTTGACAATCCGCCGCCGCCGCGCTACAATATAGGGGAACGCTTACTCAAGAGGTGCATCGTGAAATACCGGACGCTCATCACATTGCGAAATATTGCGGCCGTCCTCCTCGCATTCCTCTTCCTCCCCTTTGCCGCCGCGGCCTTCCTTTTCGGCGCATCCCTCTCGGTGGACGGGGACGCACGCACCCTCCCCTCCTATGCGCGGACGGATATCCGCCCCATCCTCGGAAAGGACCGTGACGCATGGACGGACGTGGATTGCGCCGAGATCTCCCGCCAGACGGGCGTGTTCGACGTCGAATGGCTCCGCGCGCAGACGGACGAGACGATCCTCTCCTTCCAGAACGCCCTCTTCTTCGAGGGGGAAGTGCGGCATGAGGTCGTCGCGGATCAGTTCGTCTATCACGACGTCCTCTTCGATCCGCAGACGGGGGAGGAATTCTCCGCGCCGATGGTGGATGTGAAGGAGGGCGACGTGCTCGTCACTTCTACGAGCCACTTCTTCGGATGGAGACACGGCCACGCCGCCCTCGTTGTGAAGGACGGCCTGCTGCAATCCGCCGTCATCGGCACCGACAGCAAGGTCAACTCGCTGAATGCGGGCAACGCTCTGCCGTGGTTCTCCTCCGCCGCGAACTTCATCGTGCTCCGCCTCAAAGACGCGGACAAGTCTGTGCGCGCCAAGATCGCGGAGGACGCAGAAAAGCAGCTCGTCGGCGTCCCCTATCACTTTACGGCGGGCATCTTCACCCCGAAGGATCAGGGCACGGACCCCATCGATACCTACTGCTCCCACCTCGTGTGGCAGGCGTACAAGAATGCGGGCTATGACATCGACTTTGACGGAGGCCCCGTGTGCACGCCCCGCGATATCGCCAACTCCCCCGTCTTTGAAGTCGTGCAGATATACGGCTTCGACCCCTTGAAGGGTTGGTAAACCGACGGCAACGGAGCGCGTATTTTGAAAACATGCAAGCCGCCCGCCGCGTTTGACGCGGCGGGCGGCTTTTTTACCGTACTCATGACTTCATGTATTCGGTGAGGATGCGGTTCTGGACGTAGAGGTATTCGTCTTTGATGCGGACAATGCCGTCCTTCTCTTCGAGATAATCCTTCGTGCGCTCGTACGCCTCCGCAAAATCCTCCCGCCATTCGCTGCCGAACTGCCGCTTGTACTCCTTCTCCGAAACGCCGAACACGGTGCGCATGGCGAGCATGACGAACTCGAATTTGGCGTCCTCTCCGCTCACGTCCTCGCTCTCGATCACGGGGAAAAAGCCCGAGAGCACGCACTTCATGTATTCGTCGAGATCGAAGGTGTTCGTGAACCTTTTCCCGTCTATGAACGAACTCGCCGAGACGCCGAGCCCGATATATTCCCCGCGCTTCCAATAGTTCAGATTGTGGCGGCTGCCGTAGCCCGGCATGCAAAAATTGCTCACTTCGTAGCGCATGTAGCCATACTTTTTCAGAAGCCCGCGCCCGTAGTCATAGAGCTCCGCGACCTCGTCCTCGTCGGGAAGTTCCCCGTTCAGATAATCGGTGTAAATGGGGGTCCCGTCCTCGGGCGTGAGCGCGTACATTGAGACATGGGTGGCCCCTTTTTTGTGAACAAGGTCGATCGTCGCCTTCACGTCCTCCTTCGTCTGCCCTTTGAGGCCGAGCATGACGTCGGCGGAAAAGTTCTTCCCTTTGAGGAGATCGGCGCAGGCGATGAAGTCCGAAACGGTGTGGATGCGCCCGATTTCGGCGAGAAGCGCGTCGTTCGCCGTCTGCAAGCCCACCGAGAAGCGGTTGATCCCCGCCCGCCCGTAGAGCGCGATCTTTTCTTTCGTCACGGTGCCGGGATTCATCTCGATCGTGACCTCGGCGTCGGGCGAAAGCGCAAAGGAGGCGCGGATCTGGCGCATGAGGCCGAGAATGTATTTCGGATCGACGATCGACGGCGTGCCGCCGCCGATGTACACCGTGTCGAATTTCTTCTTCGCGAGCATGCGCCCCCGCTCTTTTACCTCGCGGTACAGGCACGCCATGTACGCCTCCGCAAAGTTCAGCTTGTTCGGGAAGGACGTAAAATCGCAATAAGTGCACTTTTGCTTGCAAAACGGGATATGGACATAGATAGAAGGCAATTCAATTTCCCTCCCAAAGATATTTGCCGAGATCGACGTAGCCGTTTTGCACCTCTACCCCCTCTGCGCCCAGAAGAGACGCCTGCACGTCGGGCCCGCCGAAGGCGAAGGCGGGCGCAAGACGCCCCTCGCGGTTGACCACCCTGTGGCAGGGCACGACGACGGGCGTGGGGTTGCGGTGAAGCGCGTTCCCCACGAGGCGGCTCGCTCTCGGGCGGCCGATCGCACGGGCGATCATGCCGTAGGTTGTGACCTTTCCGCAGGGGATCCTCTTCACATATTCATAGACGGATTCATCGAAAGTCATGATAATTTTGAGAATTTGAGCGCATCGGGGCATACCGTGTCCGAGATCAGGGCCTCAAAATGCCGTATTGCCCGCTCCGATCGCGCCGAAAATCAATCCTTATTCGTCTTTAAGATCTGCATGAACACTTCGCTGGGGACCTCGACGGTGCCGATCTTGCGCATGCGTTTTTTGCCCTCTTTCTGCTTTTCGAGCAGCTTTTTCTTGCGCGTGATATCGCCGCCGTAGCACTTGGCGAGCACGTCTTTTCTCACCGCTTTCACCGTCTCGCGGGCGATGATCTTGCCCCCGATCGCCGCCTGCACGGGGATCTCGAACAGCTGGCGCGGAATGGCTTCCTTCAAGTTTTCGCACAGAGTCCTGCCGCGCGGGTAGGCGCGGTCCTCGTGCACGATGATGGAGAGCGCGTCGCACACTTCGCCGTTCAACAGGATATCGAGCTTGACGAGCTTGCTCCTTTCGTACCCCGCGATCTCGTAGTCGAAACTCGCGTACCCCTTCGTGCGGGATTTGAGCTCGTCGAAAAAGTCGTAGACGATCTCGTTGAGGGGGAGCTTGTAGTCGAGTTTGACCCGCCGCGTATCGAGGTACGCCATGTCCCGGAACACTCCCCTCTTGTCGCGGCAGAGGTCCATGACGGGGCCCAGATAGTCGGGCGGGGTATAGACCTCCGTCTTGACGATGGGCTCTTCCATCCACTCGATCTCGGGCGCGGGAGGAAGATGGGACGGGTTGTCCACAAAGAGTTCCTCGCCGTTCGTCTTGTGCACTTTATAGGAGACGGAGGGCGCGGTGGTGATGATGTCGAGGTTAAATTCCCGCTCGATGCGCTCCTGCACGATCTCCATGTGCAAGAGACCCAAGAATCCGCAGCGGAAGCCGAAGCCGAGCGCGACGGAGTTGTCGGGTTCGAACGTGAGGGATGCGTCGTTGAGTTTGAGTTTGAGAATGGCCTCTTTCAGGTCGAGGAACTTGCTGCCGTCGAGCGGATAGATGCCGCAAAAGACGACGGGCCGGACGTATTTATACCCCGGGAGCGGCTCTGCGGCGGGACGGACCGCGTTCGTGACGGTATCGCCGACCGCGACGTCCTCGATGGATTTGATGCTTGCCGCGATGTACCCCACTTCCCCCGCCAAGAGGCGTTCTTTGGGCTGCAAATGGGGTGCGAACGCGCCCACTTCGGTCACGTCGTATACCCTCTCGGAGCGGAACGTGCGGATCTTGTCCCCCACCCGTACGCCGCCGTCTTTGACGCGCACGAAGAGGATGACGCCCTTGTAATTGTCGTAATAGCTGTCGAAGATGAGCGCCTTCAAGGGGGCGTCCGCGTCCCCGTCGGGAGGAGGAACGAGCTTGACCACCGCCTCGAGGATATCGCGAATATTGGTGCCCTCCTTCGCGGAAACGCAGGGTGCGTCCTGCGCGTCCAAGCCGATCACGTCCTCGATCTCCGCTTTCGTCTCCTCGACGCGCGCGGAGGAGAGGTCGATCTTGTTGATCACGGGCACGATCTCGAGGTTGTTCTCGAGCGCGAGGTAGACGTTGGCGAGCGTCTGCGCCTCCACGCCCTGCGTGGCGTCCACGACGAGGATCGCCCCCTCGCACGCCGCAAGCGAACGGCTGACTTCATAGGTGAAGTCGACATGGCCGGGCGTGTCGATGAGGTTGAGCTCGTACTCCTGCCCGTCGAGGGCGGTGTAGTACATGCGGACGGGGGCGAGTTTGATGGTGATGCCGCGCTCCCGTTCGATGTCCATCGAGTCGAGGAGCTGCTCCTCCATGTCGCGCTTGGAGACCTGCCCCGTGAGCTCCATGATGCGGTCGGCGATCGTTGACTTGCCGTGGTCGATATGGGCAATGATGCAGAAATTGCGTAAGTTTTTGCTCGGTTTTTGCATGCTCGTTTTCCTTTGCATCTATTATATAGAATTGCGGAAAAATTTGCAAGTATTTTGCGGCTTCCGTAAAAAATCCGCCGCCCGTGCGGGAACGCACGGGCGGCGGGTCGCAGGAGACTGCCTCTGCAAAATGCAAACGGTCAAAGCGGAACGTAGCCCGCTTTCTCTACAAGGGTCTGCCCCTCCTCCGAAAGGATCCATTCGAGGAAGCGGGCGGTATTAGCCGAACAGTCTTTGCGGGTAACGGCATAAAAATTCACCGTGAAAGGATATGCGCCCGAACGGATATTTTCGTCGGTGGGCGCGATCCCGTCGATCTCCAAAAGTTTCGCGTGGGGATTGGGGCGCATCGTCGTGGCGAAAAAGCGATAGGAGTATCCCAAAACGGGCATGACCCCTTTCCGCACCGCCGAAATCTGGTCCATCAGGCTGTTCGTCCCGACGAGGCTGCGGTCGAAAGGACGGGGAGACGCGAGCGGCAAGCCCGCCTTCTTCATGATGGATTGGATCCCCGACTGGCTTCCCGACCCCTCGGGACGTTGGAACGCGACGATCTCGCCGCCCTCCTTCCACCCGAGCGTCTGCCAAAGGGCGGTTTTCCCCGAATAGATATTGTAGATCTGCCGGCGCGAGAGCCCGCCGAGCGGATTTTCGTCGCCGACCAAAAAGACGAACGCCTCTTTGCCGATCGGGGTGATCGTGAGCTCCACGCCCGCTTCCTCTGCGAGGCGGAGCTGGCTGTCGGCGGGATAGGAGGAGAAAAAGACGTCCCGCTCCCCCGCCACGAGATGCCGGAACCCCTCCACCGTATTTGTGAACTGCACCGCGCCCTCCCGCGAACAGGCCTCCTCGGGATAGACCGCGCCCGCAAACGCCGCGTACACGGGATAGAGCGCGAGCGCGCCGTCCAAAACGGGCAGACCGCTTTGCATGCGGAGGCTTGCGGAAAAGTCGAGCCGCGCCGTCTTTGTTCCCGTATAGGGGTCATAATCGGAGAGCGGCGGATCGCTCCCCTCCTGCGAATACTCCGCTTTCCACCACTTTCCCGAAAGCGCGGTGGGATAGAGGGAGGCGGAGAGCACGACGAGCGCGGCGAGAAAGAGGGTGAGCGGCGCGAACCTGCGCGTGTGCTTCATCCAAACAGCTCCCGCAAGCGCGCCGACGAACACGAGCGCAAAGATGACGGGGAGCATGCCGACAATGTTGTCGACCGCGGAAAACTGCGAAAAATATTCGAACCGCCAAAGCAAATACACGGCGAGCGCGACCGCCCCCGCCGTGACCGAAATTTTGACAGCATATCCCAAGATCCGCAGTGGCAGACTCTTCATATCACATAAATCTGATGACGGTCGCCCCCACAAAGAACAGCCCGATCACGGCGAGCACGGAGACGAGCGGGAGGAGCGCGGCGACGAGCCCTACGGCAAGCTGCGCGCGTTTTCCTTTGCTCGAACAGGCCGCGACGATCCCCATGATCACGCCCGCGAGGACGGTAAAAAGCGAAGCGTAGAAGAGCGTGGTAGCGTAGGCGCCGCGGATATTCAAGGCGATGGCCGAACCCGCGACGCCGCCTACGGAGAGCACGAGCGCGAGGACGGAAAACACGACGCCGGCGATCGAGATCGCGCGCGCAGTCCGCTCCTTTCTACGGAAGAGGAAAACTCCCCAAAGGACCGCCGAAACGAACAGAGAGATGGTCAAAAGAAGCAAATATCCGCTTTCGCCGTGCGAGGCGACGGATACCCCGAGCCAAAGGCACGCCGAGAGTGCGGAAAGGCTTCCGAATACGATGAGGGCGATCTTCCCGCCCCGCCCCATAGGGCGCAAAGTTTTGGGCGCGTTTTCTTCCATACGGGGATTGTACCATAAAAAACAATTTCTGTCAATAGGCGAAAAACGATTGCATGCTCCGATGATTTCTGCTACAATATCCGCATGAGTACCTTCTTAAAAGATCTCCCCGTGGCGCACAGGGGATTGCACGACGAAGAGAAGCCCGAGAATTCTCTTGCGGCTTATGAAGCGGCAGCGGCGGCAGGCTATGCCATCGAAACGGACATTTACATTACCCGCGACGGGGAGATCGCCGTCTTTCACGATGAGACCCTCGAACGCATGACGGGAGACACGCGGACGGTCGAGGCGTGTACCATGTCCGAGCTCAAGGCGTTGAAACTCAAAAATTCGGAGGAGAGGATCCCCACGCTCGGGGAGCTTCTCGCCTGTGTGGACGGGCGCGTCCCCCTTCTTATCGAGATCAAGAACATGACGGCGAGAAAGCCGAAGGAGGCCGTCTTGCGCATCGCCGAAGTTCTCGACGGCTACAAGGGTGAATACGCGATCCAATCCTTTAACCCGTGGTATGTGCGGGCATACAAGCGGCTGCGCCCCCAAGTCATGTGCGGGCTGCTCGCCTCGGCGTCGACGGGGAAAGACTTCGGCGGCGGGCTCAAAGGCGCGGTCACGTCGTGGCTGCTCCGCGACCTGCGTTTGAAATTTACCGTAAAGCCCGACTTCGTGAGCTACGGCTGGTGGGGGCTGCCCCGCAGATCGGTGGAGAAATTCAAGGGATACAAGCTCGCGTGGACGATCCGCTCCCCCGAGGAAGAAGCGCAGGCGCGGAAGTACGTCGGCAACGTGATCTTCGAAAATTATCTTGCGGAAAAGTGAAAAGCTATCCACATAGCGAGTGGCATTTTATTTTCGTCCTTGCCCACCCCTCGAGGGGTGGGTGTCACCGAAGGTGACGGAAGGGGTTTTTCTTAATTGAAAAACACCCCCTCTGTCCGCGTTGCGGACAGCTCCCCCTCAAGGGGGCGCCAAGATCGAGCATGAGCGCGATTCACCCCTTTCCCCCCGCTACGCGGGCACCTTCTCCAAAGGGGACAGCAAGGTGTGGGTTCCTCTTTCAGACAAGCATAAATCGCCGCGCCCGAAAAGGGCGCGGCGATTTTTCCGCCTTGCGAACGTTTTATTCTTCCGTCTCGGGGGCGGGAAGCCCTTCGGGACGGGCGACTTCCGTTTTCCCGTAGTCATAGAAGAGCTGCGAGAACATGACTTTGCCCGTGAGAGGCGCGTCGGGAGCGCCTTCCCCGCCGCTATCACCGCTGCCCGGTGCGTCGCCGCTGTCGTCGGGACCCGTTTCGTCCCCTTCCGCGGAGTTGTCGGGCTCCGTGCGTGCCTCGGGCGCGGGCACCGCGGAACCTGCGGTGAGGTCGGCAAGGCACGCCGCAAGTTTGCCGTCCTTCATTTTGAGAACGAGGTTGCCGAGGCTGAGCTCCGCTTCGCCGTCCGCCACCGCGTCGATGACGCCCTCGGTGATGCGGCCGAGCTTTTCCTGCATCTCGGTGAGACCGCTCGCCGTCGCGGCATAGCCCATGTCCTTTTCGTTATATGCAAAATTTGCATATTCGTCTTTGAGGAAACCGAGGTCGAACGCGAGAGGAACGAGCTCGCCGAAGATCTCTTTGGGGTAGCTCTCCGTATCCCATTCCGACCATGCGCCGTCCTGCTTGGTGCGCTGCCAGATGGAGACTTCCGTCGCGCCGAGTTCGGCGTATGCCTCCGTCTCCTCCGCAGTTTTTCCGCCCTCCTTCATGCTGATGCAGAAGTGGAACTTATCCGCCGTGTAGCGGTAAACGAGCGTGATCGTCTCGGACACGGTATGCTCGTCTTGCGTCAGATCGGCGTTTACGACCGTCTTGACGGTATAGTTTTCCCCCTCGGAAAAAGCGGTCTGCCATGCCGCCCTCTCGACCTGTTCGCCGACGAGCGTCTTGGGATCGGTGTTCTCCGTTACGGCGCTGTTTTCGTTGTTGTTGCCCGTGCAGCCCGCAAGTCCCGCGCACAGTGCGGATGCGAGCAGCATGGGAATGATGACTTTTTTCATTTCCCATTCTCCTTTACCCGCATTATGCGCAGGAGCGGGAAAATTATGCAAAAAAAGTCCCCTCGGCGGAGGGGACGCTTTTCAGCAGCCGATATGCCAGATGAGGTCGGCGTATTCCTTGACCGAGCGGTCGGAGGAGAATTTCCCCGCGGCGGCGGTGTTGAGCAGGCACTTCGTCCAGAATTCGTCGCTGCCGTAGTCGCGGAGCAGCTCTTCTTTGACGCGCACATAGTCGGCAAAGTCGAGCAGGACGAGGTAGCGGTCGGGCGAATGCCCCGTCGTGAGGCTTTCGTACAATTTTTTGAGGGAGCCCGTCTCGTCGGGGAAGGTGCCGTCGATCATCGCGTCGAGGGCGCGCTTCAAGGAGGGATCCTGCCCGACGATCTCGAGCGGCCAATAGAAGCGGCGCACGGTCGCAACTTCCTCGACGGTCGCGCCGAAGATGTATTCGTTCTCCGCGCCCGCCTCCTCGCAGATCTCCACGTTCGCGCCGTCCATCGTGCCGAGGGTGACCGTTCCGTTGAGCATGAACTTCATGTTGCTCGTGCCCGAGGCCTCCATGCCCGCCATGCTGATCTGTTCGGACACGTCTGCGGCGCACACGATCTTCTCCGCGTACGAGACGTTGTAGTTCTGCACGAACACGACGCGCATGACCGCGGAGACCTCTTCGTCCGAATTGACGAGGTTCGCGACTTCGTTGATGAATTTGATGATCGCTTTCGCCATGTAGTACCCGGGGGCCGCCTTCGCGCCGAAGATGAACGCCGTGGGCGGGAAATCGCGGATGGAACCGTCTTTGATCCCGTAGTAGAAGTAGAGGATGGAGAGCGCGTTGAGGAGCTGCCGTTTATACTCGTGGAGCCGCTTCACCTGCACGTCGAAGATGAAGTTTTCGGGGATCTCCACCCCTTCGTGCTCCTTGATGTAGGCGGCGAGCTTGCGCTTGTTTTCCTCCTTGATGACGCGAAACGCGGGGAGCATGTCTGCGATATACGGTTTGATTTTGGAAATTTCTTTCAGATCGGTGTGCCAGCCCGTGCCGATCCGCGAGTCGATGAGCTCGGCAAAGCGGGGGTTGTTGAGGAGCAGCCATCTGCGCGGCGTGATGCCGTTCGTGATGTTGACGAACTTCTCGGGATAGAGCTCGTACCAATTCTTGAAGGTCTCCCGTTTGAGGATGTTCGTGTGGATCTCCGCGACGCCGTTCACTTTGGCGGCGACGTAGATCGCGAGGTTGGCCATGTGCACGATCCCCTCGCGGATGATGAAGTATTTTTCGGGGTCGAGCCCCTCCCCTTCCAATCTCTTCTGGCAGGCGACGATCTGTTCGTATACGTCGGGGAGAATGTCGGCGATGGCGAGGGAATCCCACTTTTCGAGCGCCTCCGCCATGATGGTGTGGTTGGTGAAATTGAACACTTTCGCGCAGACGCCGAACGCTTCCTCGAAGGTGTGCCCCTCCTTTTGCAAGAGGCGCATGAGCTCGGGGATGGCGATGACGGGGTGGGTATCGTTGAGCTGGAAGCAATAGTCGCGGTCGAGCTGCAAGAGGTCCTTGCCCGCCGCCTTCTGCTTGCGGAGAATGTCCTGCAAGGACGCGCTCACCATGAAATACTGCTGGCGGAGACGGAGGATCTTGCCCACCATCGTGTTGTCGTTGGGGTACAAAACGTCGCAGATCTTGGTCGCGTCGAAGTTCTCCTTCGCCTTGTTCTCCCCTTTCATCTCGTTGAACGCCTCGAAGTCGAACGCCTGAACGGGCTCGCTCGACCAAAGGCGGAGATTGTTCACGACGCCGTTGCGGTAGCCGAAGATGGGCGTGTCGTAGGGAACGGCCTTCACTTTGAGGTCGGCAAATTCCACGACGACGGCGTCCCGCTCGACGCGCACGCTCCACGGATCGCCCCATTTCAGCCAATCGTCGCCCTCCTCGTGCTGGTAGCCGTCTTTGAAGGTCTGGCGGAAGAGCCCGTAGCGGTAGCGGATGCCGTAGCCGTCGAGGGGAAGCCCCATGCTCGCCGCACTCTCGAGATAGCACGCAGCGAGCCTTCCGAGGCCGCCGTTGCCGAGTGCGGCGTCCTCCACCTCTTCGAAGGCGTTGAGGTCGCGCCCCACCGAGGCGAGCGCGTCCGAGACGTCGGAGAGGATGCCGAGGTTCATGAGATTGTTGAAGATCGCCCTCCCCATGAGAAATTCCGCCGAGAAGTACCCGCAGCGTTTTTTCCCGTCCTCCGTTTTTCTGTCGGGATACGTCTCCTGCATCACCGCCTTCCCGACGGCGTTGTAAAGTTCTTTGCGCGTTGCCTGCGCGAGATCTGTGGCATAGTCGGCTGCGAGGATGTGCGAGACGTCCTCCAAAAATTGTTTTTTACGGAAATTCATATCTGCTCCTGTATGTACGCTGTTCCGATTTTTCGGCACCAAGTGGTATTTTACCATAAACGCGGCTCCCTTGTCAATTTCTGCCATAACGATTTTTACCGATTTTCCCTGAAATTTTTCTCGATTCGGACGCCTTATCTTCTTGATAAATCTTTCTCTTTATGATATAATACGCTTTGGTAATGAGGTTCCGCGACGTTTTCGGAGATTGACTGTCCGCGGACCGAACATAAATCAAGGAGGTTACTATGAACAACGAAGCGAACTGCACGGCGTGCCAATCGCTCGGGACACCCGAGCAGGAAGCGCAGCTTCATGCGGTCATCGAGGAGTCGAAGTCGACGCCCGGCTGCCTCATGCACATTCTGCAAGAGGCGCAGGCGATCTACGGCTACCTTCCCATCCAGGTGCAAAAGACGATAGCCGAGGGGCTCGGGAAGTCCCTTTCGGACGTCTATGGCGTGGCGACGTTCTACTCGCAGTTCTCCCTCACTCCCAAAGGGAAGCACCGCGTCAGCGTCTGCCTCGGCACGGCGTGCTACGTCAAGGGGTCGGACAAGATCCTCGAGGAAGTTGAAAAGCAGCTCGGCATCAAGTGCGGCGAATGCACCGCGGACGGGCTCTTCTCCATCGACAGCTGCCGCTGCGTCGGCGCCTGCGGCCTCGCCCCCGTCATGATGATCGGCGAAGAAGTGTACGGCAAGCTCACCCCCGATAAGGTCAAGGGCATTCTCGATTCGTACAGGGAGGAACAGAAATGACGATACAGGAATTAGACGCGATCCGCGCACGGAAAAAAGAACTCATCGACGTCAGACGCCTCGTGAAAGAACAGGCGGAAGTGCTCGCCAAAAACACGGCGTACCGTAAGCAGGTGCTCGTTTGCGGCGGCACGGGCTGCACGTCCTCCCACTCCAAACAGGTCCTCGAGCATCTCGAAAAGACGCTCGAGGAGGAAGGGATCGGCGACGTGCTCGTCGTCAAGACGGGTTGCTTCGGCCTCTGCACCCTCGGCCCCATCATGATCGTCTATCCCGAGGGCGCGTTCTATGCGCAAATGACCCCCGAACACGTCGAGACCGTCGTGCGGCGCCACCTCATCCCCGGCGGCGAGATCGTGAAGGAGCTCCTCTATCAGGGCACCGTCATGGACGACGGTTCGATCATCCCCTTTGCGGAGACGCCGTTCTATAAGAAGCAGATGCGCATCGCGCTTCGCAACTGCGGCGTGATCGCGGCGGAGGATATCGAAGAAGCCATCGGCGCGGGCGACTATCAGGCCCTCGAAAAGGTGCTCTCTTCCATGACCCCCGACGAGGTCATCAACGAAGTGCTCGAATCCGGCCTCCGCGGGCGGGGCGGCGCGGGCTTCCCCACCGGCAGAAAGTGGATGTTCGCAAAGGCCTCCGCGGGCGACGTCAAATATGTCTGCTGCAACGCCGACGAGGGCGACCCCGGCGCGTTCATGGACCGCTCCGTTCTCGAGGGCGACCCCCACTGCGTGCTCGAAGCGATGACGATCGCGGGATATGCGATCGGCGCGCACCAGGGCTACATCTACGTCCGCGCGGAGTACCCCATCGCCGTCCAGCGTCTCAAAATCGCCATCGGGCAGGCGAGGGAACACGGCCTCCTCGGGAAGAATATTTTGGGGCTCGGCTTCGATTTCGATATCGATATCCGTCTCGGCGCGGGCGCGTTCGTCTGCGGCGAGGAGACCGCGCTCATGACCTCCATCGAGGGCAACCGCGGCGAACCCCGTCCCCGTCCTCCTTTCCCCGCCGTGAAGGGCCTCTTCGAAAAACCCACCATCCTTAACAACGTGGAGACGTGGGCGAATATCAACCCCATCATCATGAAGGGCGCGAAGTGGTACTCCTCCATCGGCACCGAGAGATCGAAGGGCACCAAAGTGTTCGCGCTCGGCGGCAAGATCACCAACGTCGGGCTCGTCGAAGTCCCGATGGGCACCACGCTCCGCGAGATCATCGAGGAGATCGGCGGCGGTATCCCCAACGGCAAGGCGTTCAAGGCCGCGCAGACGGGCGGTCCCTCCGGCGGCTGCCTCCCCGCGAGCGAACTCGACACCCAGATCGATTTCGACAACCTCGTCGCGAAGGGCTCCATGATGGGCTCGGGCGGTCTCATCGTGCTCGATGAGGACGACTGCATGGTCGATATCTCCAAATTCTACCTCGAATTTACGGCGGACGAGAGCTGCGGCAAGTGCACCCCCTGCCGCATCGGCACCAAGCGCCTCTTGCAACTTCTCACGAAGATCACGGAGGGCAAGGGCACGCCCGAGGACCTCGAAAAGATCCAGGAGCTCGCGGAGCACATGAAGGCTTCTTCCCTCTGCGCGCTCGGGCAGTCGGCGCCCAACCCCGTGCTCTCCACCCTGCACCACTTCCGCAAGGAGTATGAGGACCACATCTACAACCACCACTGCGAAGCGGGCGTCTGCAAGGCCCTTCTGAACTTCACCATCGATAAGGAGAAGTGCATCGGCTGCGGCATGTGCGCGAAGAACTGCCCCGCTTCCGCTATCACGAGAACGGACTACGTCGCGCCCGGCCATAAGCTCGCGTCCTTCGAGATCGACAGCGCGAAGTGCGTGAAGTGCGGCGTTTGCCAGAGCAACTGCAAATTCAAGGCAGTCGAGAGAAAGTGAGGTGAATCACATGGTTAATCTGAAAATCAACAATATTCCCGTAACTGTTCCCGAGGGGACGACCATTCTGGAAGCGGCGCGCCTTGCGCACGTCGAGATCCCGACCCTGTGCTATCTGAAAGACGTCGCCTGCGTCGGTTCCTGCCGTATGTGCCTCGTCGAAGCGACGGGCGCGCGCGGTCTCGTGGCGGCGTGCGTGTACCCCGTGTCCGAGGGCATGGAGGTCAAGACGAACACCGAGAAGTGCAGAAAGAGCAGAAAGATGTCCCTCGAACTGCTCCTCTCCAAGCACAAGAAAGAATGTCTCGCATGCGAGCGCGCGGGCAACTGCGAATTGCAGCGTCTCTCCACCGAATACGGTTGCGACCCCAACCATTTCGAAGGCGAACCCCTCGACCATCCCCTCGACGAGTCCGCGCCCTACGTCGTGCGCGACCGCGACAAGTGCATCAACTGCAACCGCTGCGTGGCGGCCTGCAAGAAGCAGTCGGTCGGCGCGATCGGCCCCATCGGCAGAGGGTATAACGTCCACGTCGGCAGCGCGTTCGAGATGTCGCTCATGGAATCGGTCTGCGTGGGCTGCGGCCAGTGCATCGTGGCATGCCCCGTCGGCGCGCTCAAAGAACGCACGACGGTAGACAGCGTGTGGGAAGCGATCGCAGATCCCGAGAAGAAGGTCGTTTTCTTCACCGCGCCCTCCGTCCGCGCGACGCTCGGCGAGGCGTTCGGCCTTCCCGTCGGCACCAATGTCGAAGGCAAGATGGTCGCGGCGATCCGTCGTCTCGGCAATGTCGAAGTGTTCAACATGGACGTCACCGCCGACCTCACCATCATGGAGGAGGCATATGAGCTCGTCAGCCGCATCAAGAACGGCGAAACGCTCCCCATGTTCACTTCCTGCTGCCCCGGCTGGGTGAAATTTGTCGAGCAAAAATACCCCGATTTCATTCCCAACCTCTCCACCTGCAAGTCCCCGCAGGAGATGTTCGGCGCCCTTCTCAAAACATATTACTGCGAGAAGAACGGCATCGACCCCAAGAATCTGTATGTCGTCTCCGTCATCCCTTGCACGGCGAAGAAGTACGAGTGCACCCGTCCCGAGATGAACGGCGAGGTGGACACCGCGCTCACCACCCGCGAGCTCGCCCGCATGATCAAGACGGCGGGCATCAAGTTCGCCGACCTTCCCGATGAGGAATTCGACAACCCGTTCGCAACGGCGACGGGCGGCGGTGCGATCTTCGGCGCGACGGGCGGCGTGATGGAAGCGGCTCTCCGCGTTGCGGCGAAACTTCTCGACGGCAATTTCGAAGTCGTCGACTTCCCCGAAGTGCGCGGCACCAGCCCCATCAAGGAAGCGACCTATTCCGTTGCGGGCGTCACGGTGCGCGTCGCGGTCGCGAGCGGCCTTGCAAACGCCGCGGAGATCCTCGACGGGATCAAGGCGGGTACCCGCCACTACGACTTCGTCGAGATCATGGCGTGCCCCGGCGGGTGCGTGAACGGCGGCGGTCAGCCCACTTTGCCCGACAGTGTGCGCAACAACGTCAACCTCAAAGGTCTGCGCGCGAAGGCGCTCTACTCGGCGGACAAGGAGAATACCCTCCGCGCCTCCGACGAATCGCCCGTCATGGCGCAGGTCTACGGCGAATATTTCGGGTCGCAGGGCAGCCATAAGGCGCACGAAGTTCTGCACACCCACTACACCGCGAACAAGAGGATTTGAGTGTTTTAAGACAAGAGGTCCCGTCTCTTTGCAGACGGGACTTTTTGTATGGTCTAAAAAAGGAAGGTTTTCTTGGCTGCCCCTTGAGGGGGAGCTCCGCCGTAGGCGGTGAGGGGGTGTCGTTCTGATTACGAACCACCCCTTCCGTCACTCGCGTTGCTCGTGACACCCACCCCTCGAGGGGTGGGCAAGGATAAAGGGAGCGGGCAAAACATTTGTGAAATGCCCGTTTCGACATCTTCCCCTCGGACATGGTATGCCCGTTTTCTGTGAACAAGAATAAATTTCTGCCTACATTCCCGTGAACGAAAAAAAGGCAAGAGAAGCGTTTGACAAATTTTTCCCGAAACCATATAATAAATCGTATGCAGTCTGCGGTCAAGAAAAAGAGTTTCGGGATCCTGATGATCCTCGGCGCGGCCCTCTCGTTCGCGCTCATGAATTTTTTCGTGAATGCGGCGGGAGATCTCCCCGTCATGCAGAAGGTGTTCTTCCGCAACCTCGTCGCGGCGTTTATCGCGGCGGGCTGCCTGTGCTTCGAAAAGGAGAAGTTCCGCATCCATGACAGGCGCTGCCTCCTGTGGCTCTTTTTGCGCGCCGCCGTCGGATTTTTGGGCGTGGTGCTCAATTTCTACGCCATCGACCACCTCGCGAGCATCTCCGACGCCTCCATCCTCAACAAGCTCTCCCCCTTTTTCGCCATCCTCTTTTCGGCGTTTTTGCTGAAAGAGAAACCGACGGCCGTCGACCTCGTCTTCGTGTGCGTTGCCTTCGCGGGCGCCGTCCTCGTGGCGGGGCCGAGTTTTTCGATGGACTTTGTTCCCGCCCTCGCGGGCATTGCGGGCGGCGCGTGCGCGGGATTTGCCTATACCTGCGTGCGCGTCCTCTCCTTCAAGGGGGAACGGGCGAATATGACGGTGTTCTTCTTTTCCGCCTTCTCCACCCTTGCCGCGCTTCCCTTCTTCATCGCAAATTATGTGCAGATGTCCCCTATGCAGCTCACCTTTTTGCTGCTCTCGGGGGTCGCCGCGGCGGGAGGACAGTTCTTCATCACCGCCGCCTATCGCTTCGCACCCGCCAAAGAGATCTCGGTATTCGACTACGCGCAGGTGCTCTTCGCCGCCCTCCTCGGCTACTTTTTCCTGAGACAGGTCCCCAAAATGCTCTCCTATGCGGGGTATGCCGTCATCATCGGCGCGGCCGTGGGCAGGTGGGCTTACCATCTGATCCGCGAGAAAAAAAAGCGCGCTCCCTCCGAACCCGCAGAAAAGGAGAAAAAGCCCGCGCAAGGGGACACGCACGAAAACAAAGACGGATAATCGCGAAGAATCAGTTGCTTTTTATTCAGAATTATGATATGATATTAGCTACGAGGCATTCATGAACGAAAAAATTCCCCAGGACGAAGCCCCTACGGAGGTCCCAGCCGGATCCGCAGGGCTCGACCATACAACTGAATCCCCGACGGAGGGTATGGACCCGGAGGCCCGCGCCGAATTTAACCAGCAGCGGAAGATGGACATGCTCTCCAAAAAGATCGAGGAAAAGAGTGCGGAAGGGAAAAAGTCCAAAAACCTCAAGTGGTGGATCCAGACCATCCTTTTGATCCTTCTCATCATCGGCTCCATCGTGCTCCTCTTCGGCGTGACCAGCCTCATCGAAGGTGAGGGCATGCGCCCGTTCAAGAGCATGATCCTCGGGGTGAATTGGGGGTACTTTGCCATCCTCATCTGCATCGTGCTCCTCTACATGTTCTTTGAGAGCTCGAAATACTCCTATCTTTTGAAGATCTCGACGGGGAAATTTTACCCGCGCACCTCTTTGAAGGTCATGTTCCTCGGCAAGTATTACGACGGGATCACCCCGCTGGGCACGGGCGGACAACCTTTCCAGATCTACTATCTGCACAAGAAGAGCAGCATCCCCGCGGGAGTCGCGACGGCGGTCCCACTCGTGAAATTCATCGTCACCACGATCGTATACTGCTCTCTCGCGATGGTGCTCTTTTCGATCGCGCCCAATTACCTGCCCGGGAGCTGGGGGGATACGACCCTCTTTGTCGTCGCATGGGTCTCCATGTTCGGCAATCTCCTGATCCCCGTGCTCATGACGATGTTCTCCCTCTTCCCCAATTTCGGGAAGAAAGTCATCGCGTGGATCGTCCACTTCCTCTGGAAGATCAAGATCGTGCGGCACAAATACAGGGTGATGCACAAGTATGTGTATGAGATGCAGGAATACCGCCGCTCGCTCAAAGGGCTCATCAAGAAATGGTGGCACTTTATCCCGCTTGCCCTGATCGCGCTCGTCGTCGCGGTCCTGAGCAACTCGATCCCCTTCTTCGTCATCCTCTCGATCACCGATGTGACGCCGACCCTCCACCTGTATGTGGAGGTGCTGTGCCTGAGCATGGTCTCCTTCTATGCGTCCTCCTTCGTCCCCACGCCCGGCAACAGCGGCGCGTTCGAAGGCGCGGGTGCCGTCATCTTTACGACCGCTCTCGCAGGTTACGGCGGCATGACGGGGCTCATCGGCTGGTCCATTCTCGTATGGCGTCTGCTCACTTACTATATCTATATCTTTACGGGCGTGGGCATCAACATCTTTGAGATCATCCGCAGCGTCGTGCGCAAGTCGCTCGCGGCAAAGCGGGGAGAATAAACTTCGATAAACAGATCGCGCCCGCCGAGGTCATGCCTCGGCGGGCGCGTTTTTCATGTATCGGCCGTTTTTCAACGGATGAGTTTCTTGATCCAATTCTTCTCTTTGAGGGAGACCTTGCCGTCGATCGCGCAGATCATGAGGCAGACGGTGACGATGTCGTCTTTGAGGTCGTCCGAGAGGAGACCGATGAGGTCGACGAGGCTGTCCACCGCGTATTTGAGTTCACGGCTCCCCGCCTTCAGTTCGCGCGCGGCATTCCTGCAATCGTCGAGGTCGACGGCGTCCCCGAAGAACGTCTGCATGAGCGGGTAGGCGACGAGGAGTTCCTCATCCGTCACCCTTCCGTCGGCGGCGATTGCGCCGAGGATAAAGGTCGCGTACAGGGTGAGCCCGTCCTGCCCGTTCCCCGCGATCGCGGTGAGCGCGGGAATGACGCGCGCCGATTTTTCGCTCAGAATGGCGGTGTACATGAGCGGGTCGAGAGCTTCCAGCTCTCTGCAAAGTTGGTTAAATTCTTTCATAGCATCCTCCTTGAATCGTTTATTTCAGCGGCACGATCGCCGCCGTGATTTTTTTGCCGTGAACGACGAGATAGGCATAGCTCGCCTCCGTGAAAGAGCCGAGCGCGCCCGGATTGACGAGCAGCACGCCGTCCACCTCTTCGATCTTCGCGCGGTGGGTGTGCCCGTAGAGGGCGGCGTCGCAGCCGAGTTCGCGGGCCCTTGCGGCGAGTTTGGAGAGCGAACCCTTCACGCCGTACTTGTGCCCGTGGCAGCAAAAAATGCGGACGCCCTCGGCTTCGAGCACGCATTCCTCCTCCCCATAGGAGAAGTCGCAATTCCCGCGGAGAACGGTCGTCTTATCGGGGAACGCGGACATGGTATCCCTCAAATCGGCCGACCCGTCCCCGAGGTGCACGATATGATCGTTCTCGGCGAACAGGTGGCGGACCTTGTCCACCGCCCCTCTTCTTCCGTGTGAATCGGAGATGACCACAAATGTTTTCATAGCTTTTCCAAGAGCGCCCTCAGGGCGCGCCCCCTGTGCGACACCGAATTTTTTTCCTCTTCGTCCGCCTCTGCGAACGTCTTGCCGAGATCGTCCGAATAAAAGAGTGCGTCGTAGCCGAAGCCGTGCTTTCCGCGCTCCGCGTGCAGAATGGTCCCGTAGGCGCGGCCTTCGGCGGAATACGTCGTCCCGTCCGAACGGACGAGCGCGACAGCGCAGCAGAAATACGCCCGCCTGCTTTCGACCCCCTCGAGATTTTTGAGAAGAAGGGCGCGGTTTTCAGCATCCCCGCCTCCCGAATAGCGCGCGCTGAACACGCCGGGCGCACCGCCGAGCGCGTCCACACACAGGCCGCTGTCGTCGGCGATCGCGGACATGCCCGTGGCGTTTGCGATGGAGCGCGCCTTCAAGAGGGCGTTTTCGAGGAAGGTCTCGCCCGTCTCCTCCACCTCGCCGCAAAAGCCCGCTTCGCGCGCGGAAACGATCTCAAAGCCCGTGAGGATCTCGCGGATCTCCCTGAGTTTGTGCGGATTGCCCGTGGCGGCAACGAGTTTCATACTTCCTCCAACGGCACGAACGCGTATTTTTCGAGGTCGAAGAGACCCCCGTCGAGCACTTTCAATTTCGGAATGACGGCAAGGGAAAGGAAAGCGAGGGTCATGAACGGCTCATAGCACGCCTTCACCCCCATCGCGCGCGCCTTTTCCTGCATTTCCCCGACGCGGCGGATGACCGTTTCCGCGTCCGCCGAGCTCATGAGCCCCGCGATGTCGAGAGGGAAAACGTCCTTCTCCGTGCGGGTGACGACCGCCATTCCGCCGCCCGCCTGCCGGAGCAGGGAGACGGTCTCCGCCATCGCCTCATCGCTGTCGCCGAGGACGATGAGATTGTGGCTGTCATGCGCGACGGTGAGCCCGATCGCGCCGCCCGAGAGCCCGTATCCCTTGAGGAGCCCGAGGCCGATCCTGCCCGTCGCAAAATGGCGTTCGATGACGGCGAGTTTGCAAATTCCCGTACCCATTGCCACAAATTCGCCGCGCGGGGCCTCGATAAAGCTCTCGTCCGTGATGAGAGAGCCGGGGCGCACTTCCATGACGCGGAACCTGCCGCCGTGACCGAAGATCTTGAAATTTTCCGCCGTGACAGGCCCCACATGCACCGTGTTTTTCACCGCTTCGGGAAGGTAGCGTTTGTCTGTATCGAAGAGCGCCTTTCCGCCTTCCGCGACGAGGACGCCCCGCTTGAAAACGGCGCGGACGGCAAAGCGTTCGAGGTCGTCCACGAGGACGATATCGGCGAAATAGCGCGGGGCAACGGCACCCATGTCCGCGATACGGTAGCATTCGGCGACATTGATCGTCGCGAGCGGAACGGCATACTTCGCGGAAAGCCCCGCCGAGACAAGGCGGCGGAGTGCGTCGTCGAGATGCCCTTCCCGCGCAAGATCTTTGGCATTTTTATCGTCTGAACACAGAACGAAGCGGCGGTAATTGTAGCCGTCTATGGCGGCCGCCGCGTCCATGATATTGTTCGCCGAAGAGCCGCAGCGGATCTGCACATACATTCCGCGCGCGACCTTCTCGCGGCACTCCTCCGCGGTGAGCGATTCGTGGTCGGTGAGGACGCCCGCGCAGCGGTAGGCGTTGACGCCGTCACCCGAAACGGCGGGGGCATGTCCGTCGATGGGCTTCCCCAAGCGGTTCGCCGCCCCGAGTTTTCGAAGCACGTCCTCCTCTGCCGCGAGCACGGCGGGGAAGTTCATCATCTCACCGAGACCGAAGAAAAGATCGCGCGCGATCTCCTCCTCCGTCGCCCTGCCGTCGAGGACCGCCCCGCCCCTTTCGAACGGGGTCGCGGGAACGCAGGACGGGAGCTGCAAAAATATGTCGAGCGGTTCGACTTCGCCCACGCGGAGACGGGAGAACGCCTCTTTGATGTATTCCGCCCCCTCCACGCCGCACACGTTGACGATCTCGTGCGGGTCGGCAACGATCCCCGTTGTGCCGCGGGGCACGGCAAGGGACGCCCACGCCTCGGGCGCGAGCATGCCGCTCTCGATATGGATGTGCGCGTCGATGAGGCCCGGGAGCGCGATCTTTCCCTTCGCGTCATAGACGCGGTGCGCGGAATAGCCGTGGCCGACGCCTACGATCCTGCCGCAGGCGACTGCAATGTCCCCCGTCTCGATCTCCCCCGTGAACACGTTGAAAATACGGGCGTTGGTGATGACGAGGTCGCACGTTTCGCGCTTCATGGCGCAATCGATAAGGTGCTTCATGGCATGATTATAGCACAAAAGCCGCCCATATGCAAGCGGCTTTTGATAAATTTATAAGGACATGTGAGGAGCGTCCGTTTCCCAGCGCATACAGCGGGGGTTGGGCTTGCTCAGACGGAGGTGGGGTCGTATTTCGTGAGATTGTTCTCGTAATACTTCAAATCCGAGACAAAGGTCTTGAACGCGGCGTCGTCGCCCGGAATGGCCGTCTTTTCCGCCGTCGGAAGCACGCTCTCGAGCAGATAGCGCATGCCGTGGATCTCTTCGAGAAGGGCTGCCTTTTTCGCCTCGTCCAACCCGAGCGAAGTGAAATCGAACTTCGCGGAAAATCCCGTGCCCGACGTCTTGCAATCTCCGATCTCTTCTTGCAGGGCGGCAAGCTCCGCTTTGAGGTCCTCGCGGATCGCCTCGGCGAGCTGTTTTGCGGCCGCACCCTTGAAGAGCGCGCTGTTCACGGTGTTGAACGTCTTGACCTTTTCGTTGAGGCTGTCGGCCTCTTCGCCCGTGAGCCATGACGGTTTCATCGAGTTGACCCATTCGCCCCATTTTGCCGCAACGCCGCTCGAGGACGTCCAATAGCCTTTCCCCGTGCCCCATTCCTGCGCCTTTGCGAGCTCGGCCAAAACAGGACGAAGTTGCTCCACCGTCGCACCGCCTTCAACGGCGGCTGTGAACGCCTCTTCCGCGGTCTGATACAGCTTGGTGACCGCATCGAGGTTGCGCTCATAGACGGAGAGATAGTAGCTTTGGTATTCTGTGACGAGCGCCTGTTTTTCGGCGGGAAGGGCGTCGTAGCGGGGCTTGAAAACAGTTTTGAGTTCGGTAAGCGCCTCTGTGAGGCGATCCATGTCTGCCGCGTCCCTGTACTTTTCCTCGGACGCGATGACGAGAGCTCTCAACTCTTCGGCCTTCACCGTCTCGTGCGCGCTGAGTTTCGCAAGGTACTCTTCGACCGCTTCCCCTGCTGCCGCCGTCAAAGCCGCACTGTCTTTGACTGCGGGAACGGAGATCTGGGTGACCGCCGCCGAAGAATTGTAGAGCTTGTTCAAGGCTTCCCACGACGCGTCGTCAGACTCTGCGGTGATGGCCGCGACCTTTTCTCTGAATTCTTCCACCCGCGCCCTGTACACTTTGGCGGTGAGGACGAGCCGCGTTTCGCCGCTCTCCATGACGTCGAGATAGGAGCCGTTCGGCATGAGCGACTTCACTTTTTCCGCGCCCTCATTGGCGTCGATCTCCTCTTGAAGGGCAACGACTTTGGCGAGATAGCCGTCCTTGCCCGCATCGGTGACGTCCATGCCGTCGATGAGCGTCTGCAATTTCTCGGCGTACTCCGCCGCCTTCCCGTTGAATGCCGCAATATCCGAGACCGCTTTCCCCGCTTCGAGAGAGCTGCGCTCCTCTTCGCTGAGTTCCGCCTTTCTTTCGAGCGTGAGGGCGAAGAGACGGATCCCCGTCTTGCCCGAGTGGTTGCCCTTGACGGCAAAGTCGAGAGAGAACCCGTTCGTATTGCCGAGCAGAAGTTCGACGCCGGTGATCTCCGCGCCGAGCCACGAACCCAAAAACATCACCGCCATATCGCCGTTGGGACCCGCGCTCTCCTTGATCTTCGCGAGGACGTTGGCGACAAGTTCGTTGTATGCGTTCGCAATGGCCGTAACCGCGGGCGCGCCGAGCGCAAAGAAGAGGCTGCCCTCCCCTGCCGTCAGCGTGAATTGGGACAGGTCGAGCCCTTCGACCGAAACGGAAGGTTCGGCGGGAAGCGAATTTTTGAGGTCGATCTCGGAGACGTTGATGGGAAGCCCGTCCGCATTTGCGAAAACGGCCGTCAGTTTTCCGTCGCCCAAATAGTAGAGGTCGACGGCGCGCGTCTTGCCGAGGAAGGCGGGGATCTCGGACATGCCGAGCGTGCCCATGAGCGAGAGCAGATCGGCGGCCGCCGTCAGATCGAGATGCAGGGCGGCTTTCGCGGCCGAAAAGAGATCGCCCGTCCAGAGCGTGGCAGGGTCAAAGCGGAGCGCGAGTTCGCCCGTGATCGGAGAAGCGATCTGGCCGCCGAGAATGCCGATATCGAGGCTTACGCCGAACGTCGCGCCCTTTGTGACGTTCTCGGCGGGCGTGCCGTTGAAGGCGAGGGAAATGTTCGAAACTTTGTCCGTTCCGTTTAAGTCGGCAACGACTTCGGTGAACGTGACGCCGAGCAGCGAACGAAGCACTCCGTGCGTTTCGCCGAGTTTTTCTTCGAGCTTCGAGATCAGTGTTTCGAGCGACCCGTTGAGCTTTTCAACGAGCGCCCCTCCGAGCGTCAAATGATAACCTGTGTCCGTCTTTGTGACCGTGACCGCGTCCTTCAACTGTTCGAGGAAGGACTTGTCCCCCTCTCGGGATGCAAGGGCGTTGCCCATATCCACGGAATAGGTCAAAACCGTCTTTTCGGCGTCGCCTGATTTCTTGCCGAGCTGAATCAGGAGCACGCCGTCTCCCGGATAGCGCACCGTGAGCGTGTCGGCAAGTTTGGAGACGATGGGAACGGCGGAGAGATCGAGGCCGAAGCGGAGCGTGACCGCATCGCCGAGATCGCCCGCGGCGAGAGCTTCCTCACGGAGCCGCAAGGAAAGTTCGCCGCCGAGAGCGGAGGGAACACCGAACGCGCCGAGCCCGATGGAGACGGGAAGTTTGAGCGCGTCGTTCTCCATCGCGCCGCCGATTGCGGCCGCCATCTGCATGAACGGATCGTCCTCCTCTTCGGGAACGACTTCGGAAGGCGTCGTGCCGAGCATTCCGTTGAAGGCCTCGACGTCGGGGATCGCCACGGGCGCGTTGACGTCGTAGAACGTGGAGACGATCGTCTGCTCCACCGTCATCCAGAACACTTTCCGCGCCTCATAGGTGCACACGGAGGTGTAGGAGACGGGCGTCCAATCCTTTTTGAGGGTGAGACGGAGGTCGACGTCGGAAAATTCGGGCACATTGTCGAGGGAGCCGTACGCCTTCGATTGGAGGCGGAGGCATGACGTGGCGGATTCCATCGCCGAGCCGTTTTTCAGAGACAGGTCGCCCGTGAGACGCAGATGGTAGGTGAACGTATCCCCCTCCCTCTCTTCGAGTTCGGCATAGCGCACCGTCTTGGGATTGACGATGAAGCCGCCGAGGGTAACCTCGTCCGCCGTAAAGCCATAGACCTTTTTATAGTCGTCCTTCTCGGCGACCTTCATCTCCCCGTCGAAACTGTTGCGGTAGACGACCTTGCCGTTCTTGGAGAAGGCCTGATGCTTCATCTTGACGAGAACGGAATCGGAAGAGGCTTGGTTGAGGCAGTCGTCCCCGTTGATGAAAGTGACATTGTGAATGTCGGTCTGATACCCCGCGAGGCTTGCGACGGCCGAACCCTCCGAGATAACTTTATAGCTTTTCAGTTCGCTCTTCTTTTGCAGGAAGGCGTAGACCACGTTTTCGGGCGTCAGTTCGTCGGGAGCTTTGTCCGTGACGAGCGTCGTAGAACTGCCGCTCTCCACCTTCGGGACTTCGGGTGTGCCGCCGCACGCCGCGAGCCCCGCCGTCAGGGTGAGGATACAGCCCGAGAGCAGCAACAGAGTGAGTTTGGATCTCTTCATATTTCTCCTTCGGTACAGTCGTCTCTTCTTCGCTTTTGTACCACACTATGGAGATTGTACACGATTCTCTACCATTTGTCAAGTTGTAATGCGGGAATGTGACAAAATTGTGACAAATTATTTTTTCGCCCCCTTTTCGTACGAAAAAGCGGTCCCGAAGGACCGCCGAGCTCTTATTTCTCAAAGTTTTGCGCGCATGCGGAGGGAGTTGAGGACGGCGAGGAGCATGACGCCGACGTCGCCGAACACGGCCGCCCAGAGCGGGATCAACCCGAACACCGAGAGCGCCATGAGGGCCGCCTTGACCGCGATGGAGAAAACGATGTTCTCCGTCACGATCTTCTTCGTCTTTCTTGCGCCGCGCACCGCCTTTTCGAGGGCGGAGAGGTCGTCGCCCGCAAGCACAAAGTCGCTCGCCTCGATCGCCGCGTCGCTGCCCAGCCCGCCCATCGCGACGGACACGTCCGCAGCCGCCATGACGGGGGTATCGTTGATGCCGTCCCCGACATACATGAGCGTGCCCGCGCTCTTGAGCTGTTCGGCGCGGAGCGGCTTTTCTTCCGGAAGAAGGCCCGCGCAGATCTCGTCGACGGGAAGGCCGCCGAGCACCCCCACGGCGCGTTTTTCGGTGTCGCCCGTAAGGACGGCGATCTTTTTCACGCCCGCCCCTTTGAGAGCGTCGAGCGCGCGCTTCGCCTCGGGGCGGAGACGGTCGGCGATCTCCACGGAGCCGATGAATTTTCCGTCCTCCGCGACGTACAGGGTGAGGGCGGGGGTCTCCGCCTCTTCCGCTTCTATCCCGTACTCCTGCATGAGGCGGTAGCTCCCCACGAGGATGCGCTTTCCCTCCACGACGGCGAGGATCCCTTTGCCCGCGATCTCCTCTGCGGAGGTGGGGATCGGAGCGTCGATCCCGACGAACGCCTGCGCGAGCGGATGGGAGGACATTTTTTCGGCAGCGGAGGCCATCTTTAAGACATGGCCCCCTTCTTTTACGTCAGAGACGGAGAATTTCCCCTCGGTCAGGGTGCCCGTTTTGTCGAATGCGGCGACTTTGACGCGCGCCAAAACGTCCAATCCGACGGCACCCTTTGCAAGCACTCCGTGGCGGGCGAGCGTGCCCACGCCCGAAAAATAGGTGAGCGGCACCGAGATGATGAGGGCGCACGGGCAGGAGATCACGAGAAAGTTGAGCGCGCGGGCGATCCATTCGGGAAAGTTGAAGTTTGTAAACAGGGGCGGAACGACCGCGAGCAGGACGGCGAGGAGCACGACGACGGGCGTATAGATCCTCGCGAATTTCGTGATGAATTTTTCGGGTTTCGCCTTCTTCTCGGAGGCGTTTTCCACGAGTTCCAAGATCTTGGAGACCGCGCTCTCCGAGCAGGGACGGAGAACGGCCGCCTTCACGGCGTTCCCCTCGTTCACGCACCCCGCGAGCAGTTCGCTACCGACGCCCACTTCCCTGAGATATGCCTCGCCCGTGAGCGACTTGGTGTCGAGCGAGGTCTCGCCCTCGGTGAGTTTGCAGTCGACGGGCACCCTGTCGCCGCGGCGGATGAGGATGACGTCGCCGACGAGGAGATCTTCGGGAGACACCTCTTCCTGTCCGTCCGCAGTGACGCGGATCGCGGAATCGCTCTGGAGGGACATGAGCTTTGCGATCGCGCCGCGCGAACTCCCCACCGCAATGTTTTGCAGAAGCTCGCCGATCTGGTAGAGGAGCATGACCGCCGCGCCCTCCATGCTTTCGCCGATCGCGAACGCGCCGACGGCGGCGACCGTCATGAGCAGGTTCTCATCGAGCAATACGCCCGGGTGGAAGCCACCCTTGAACATGCGCGGAACGCTGAGGATGACGTTCCATACGACCTGCCAGCCCGCGGCGAGGGCGGAGGCGAGGAAGAGCCCGAACACGAGCCACTCGTTTGCGCCCGTCAGCATGAGGACGAGGGCGGGGACGAAGAAGAGCACGCTCACGCCGATGGAGACGGTCTCCTTGATATGGAAGTCCTTCTTCTGCGGGGCGTTGCCGTCGACGATCTCGACCTCTTCGAAGTGGGAGATGAGAGAGACGCACTTTTCGAGCGCCTCGTCCGACCGGTACACGAGTTTGACGCGCTGGTTGATGAAGTCGGCGAACGCCTCGTCGACCCCGTCGATCGCCGCGAGTTCCTCCGAGAGTTCCGCGGCGCAGTTCGCACAGTCGAGATTTTTGATGCGAATGGTCTTTTGCATAATCGTTCCTTTTATTTCGAAATTCATCGAAATATTGATTTTTTGGCGATTTTTTTCGAAAAAAACGCTTTTTTTGCGAAATTTCAGAAAATTTCTCCCCTCTGCCGCCTACGAAGCTGCGAGCGGGGAAAACGGCTTACAGCCTGCATTTGAGGTGGGCGCAGGCGAGTTCGAGGACGGCGACGACGTGCTCGTCGGCAAGGGAATAGGCAATGTTCTGCCCGTCCCTGCGCGCGCTCACGACGCCGTAACTTTTCAGAATGCGGAGCTGGTGCGAGACCGCGCTCTGCGTGCTCCCCACCGCCTCGACGATGTGCCCGACGCACATTTCGCCGTGACGGAGCGCGAACAGGATCTTCAAGCGCGAGGGCTCGGAGATCGCCTTGAAACTTGCGGCGACGCGCTCCACCTCTTCTTCTTTGGGCATGTTTGCGCGCGCCCTCTCTGCGGCGATCGCGTGTTGCGCTTCATGATCGCAACGTACCATTTTTTCTCCCTCCATATATCAATATATGAATAAGTGTTCATATGATACCACACTAAAAAACGCTTGTCAAGCGTTTGAGGGGGGATTTTTACAGATTTTTTTGGGAGACGAAGCTCTTTCCGCAAAGATATGCGAGCGCGCCGCCCGCATCGAGGGTGAGCTGCTTGGAAAGAAGCCTCTGCCGCGCGGCGTGATAAAGCGCGTTCTTCGCGCTGTCGCCGTATTTTCCGTCGCCGACGACGGGACAGCCGACCGACGCGAGATGGGCGCGGATCTGGTGCGTTCTCCCCGTGTGCAGGGTGACTTGGAGAAGGCTTGTCTCCCCGCGCTCCTCGAGCACCTCGTACTCCGTCTCGATCAAAACTCCCCTGCCCGACCCGACGGGGCAAATTTTGACGCGCGCGTTCTTTTCATCTTTTATGAGGCGGGCGGTGAGCATGCCGTGCGCCTTCGGCATCTTGCCGAACACGAGGGCATGGTAGATCTTGCGGACGCGGCGCTCGCGGAAACAGGCGAGGATCTCCTCTTCCGCCTCCCCGTTCCGCGCGAAGATCATGAGCCCCTCGGTGTTGCGGTCGAGGCGGTGGAGAAAGCGGACGGACGCGTCCTTTTCCGAGAGTTCGCAAAACAGGGCCTCCGAGCTCACGCCGCTCTCCTTGTCCACGACGAGGACGTTTTCGTCCTCATAGACGACGGTGTGCGAAGCGCGTTCCTCTTGCGCCTTCGTCATATAGTAAACGACGGCGTCACCCGCCTTCAACGGGACGTCGGAAGAGACCTTTGCGCCGTTTACGCGCACTTCGCGCTGTTTGAGAAGGGTGCGGAGCGACATCGACGCCTGCGGAGAGACGGCATCGGTGAAGGCCTTTAGGGTGGTGTTTTCTTTTACGGTGTACGCTTTCATATCCGAGTAAGAATGCCGCGGCGAGCAGGACGGCGGCGAAGATGAGATAGAGGACGCCTCCCGTGAGGCAGAAATAGACGGCGTAGCAGAGAAGGAGCGCGGAGACCGTCTGTGCGGCGGCATAGAGAAGGGCGCGCGGCACGCCGAGTTCCCTTGCGGTGGCGGCGATCGCCGAGACGCAGGGAGAGCAGGCGAGCATGAACACGGCAAACGCAAACGCGCTCTCAGGGCCGTACGGGAAAGAGCCGTAGAACATTGCGATCGCGCCCGCCACGTTTTCCTTTGCGATGAGCCCCGAGATGGCGGCGTAAGTGATCCGCCAGTCGTGCATGCCCGCGGGGGCGAACAGGAAGGAGAGCCAGCCGCACAGCGTTGCGAGCATGCTCCCCTCCACGCTGCTAAGGTGCAGGGTGAAATCGAACGAGGAGAGCAGCCAGCTCGCGATGAAGAACGCGAGCACGACGGTCGCCACCTTTATTATAAACTGTTTTATCTGAAAGAGCAAGGATTTTACGACAAATCGCGGCTGGGGGACTTGCAGCGGGGCGAGTTCCATGACGAGAGGCGCGCTCTTTTCCCGCAGGAAGAGGGCGACGATGAGCGCGATCCCCACCCCCATCGCGTACAGCAGCAGGACGGCGGGGAAGGGGTCGGAAAAAAAGGAGGAGGCGAGGACGAGGTAGACGGGCAGTTTCGCGCTGCACGAGATATACGGCAGACAGGCGATGACGCGGCGTTGGAGCCGCTTTTCTTCGAGACCGCGCGTCGTCGTGACGGCCGCAGCCGTACAGCCGAACCCCATGAGGAGCGGAAAGACCGTCCTCCCCGAGAGCCCGAGCTTGCCGAGGACGCCGTCGGTGAGGATGGCAAGGCGGGACATGAGGCCGCTCTCTTCGAGCAGGATGAGAAAGAGGTGCAAGAGCGCGATCTGGGGCAAGATGCTGAGAACGCTCCCGAGGCTCGCGAGGATCCCGTCTTGCACAAGGCTCCGCACGACGGGCGACGGAATGCCGGCGGCATACCCGCCCAAAAAATCGGAGAATATCCACTCCACGCCCCTCTTCGCAAGGTCGCCCGGCATGCCGCTGCGGAAGGTGAAAAAGAAGGCGAAGAGAAGAAGCGCGACGAAGAGCGGAAGCCCGAAAAACGGGTTGAGGAGCAGACGGTCAAAACGGGAAAGTCCCTCGCGGGCGGGCGTAAACGAGGCACCCATGTCCGCGATCGGGACTTCGCAAGGCGGTCGGACGAGCATATGCGCAAGCGCGGCGGCAACGTCGCCCTCCGCATACACGACGGGAATGCCGAGCAGATTTTCGAGCGCGGCGGCGTCGACGGCTCCCCCATCCCTTTCGAACCGCTTGCGCTTGGTCAGCACGAGGGCGCACCGTCTTTTGCCCGCGGTGAACGCGTGCATGAGCGGAATGGCGCGTTTGAGGCCCGCGCACTCCGAGACGAACACGAGCGCCGCCTGTTTTCTCTCCGCGATGTAGCGGCAGGCGAACTTCTCCTCCATGCTCCGCCCCTCCGCGCCGTACACGCCGGGAAGATCCACGAGCGTCGCTTCCCTTCCGCCCGCGTCCATCTTCCCCTCCAACGCGTCTACGGTCACGCCGTGCCAATTCCCCACCCGCGCATGCCCGCGCGTGAGGCGGTTGAATAGAGTGCTCTTGCCCGCGTTCGGGTTGCCGACGAGAAGGATCAGATCGGCCATACATGCACCTCTTGCGCGACCTCTCTGCGCATGGCGACGCGGCTCGCACCCGCCTGTACGAGGTAGGTGTGGCGTAGGGGCGAAACGCGCAGAAGGGTGAGCTTCGCGCCCGCATACAGCCCGAGGGAGACAAGGCGTTCGCGGACGTCTTGGGGGCAGTCGATTTTGAGTACGATCGCTTTTCCGTCTCGTTTGAGGTCGCAGAGAGTCATCACAATAAAAAATGCGGGACGGACGCAAATTATGCCCGTTCCGCATCTTTTGGGTAAGCTCAGTTGGTTTCTCTGACCGCCCTGTTGCCCTGTAACTTGAGCGCGCCGTTCGTGATGAAGGGCGAGATCACAAGCCAAAGCGCGGCGAGGCTGATGAGCGAATAGACGATGATCGAGCCGACGGAACGCGGGCCCATGAAGATCGCCGAAACGAGATTGAAATTGAAGATGCCGTAGAGCCCCCAATTCAACGCGCCTGTGAGCACAAGGATATAAGCGATGATGTTTGCAATGACCATTGTTTTCCTCCTGCAAGCAGATTGTGCAGCCGCAAAAGAGTTTATACATGGTTGGAGGTAATTGGAGGGCACCTGTGGGGTGTTGCGTAATCGGAATGCCCCTCATCCGTCATGGCTGCGCCGTGACACCTTCCCCCCGAGGGGGGGAAGGCCTTGCCGACACCCCTTTCGGCGCGCAAGGGCGGCGCGCCACTTTCCCCTCAAGGGGACAGCAAGGTGAGGGCGGGAAGAGAAGAGAGGAGTTTGGAAACACCCCCCACCCTACCCTCCCCCCTTTTGTGAGGCAAAAGGGGGGAGGCGAGAAAGACTCCTACGCGGAGAGAGCGGGAAGAGAAGAGATGAAGGTGCTTGCCCACCCCTCGAGGGGTGGGTGGCACGAGCAACGCGAGTGACGGAAGGGGTGTTGCTTGATTTGAATGACACCCCCTACTTCGTCGCTACGCTCCTCGTGCCGCGCTTAGTCGCAAATAGTGCGCGCGGGGCACCGCCTACGGCGGAGCTCCCCCTCAAGGGGGAGCCAAGAGGGAAAGCATTTCGCGTTGCGACCCTCAAGGGGGAGCCGAGAGGAGGATGGGAAGAGAAAAGCGTTGCCGGGAAAGGCAACGCTTTGGGGTATGTGTTTGATGGACTATGTGGCGGAGAGATCACTCTTTCTTCTTGGACTTCTTGCCTTTGAGCTTGCCGAGGTCGACCTCTTCCACCGTCTTGTCGGAGGGCTTCACGACGAAGAGCACGATGATCACGACGAACAGCACTGCCGAGATCGAGAAGAGCACGACCGCCGTAATGTTGTTCTCCAACCATCTGACGGGCTCGGTGCGGGTATCCATCGGGTTCCCGATGTAGATCGCCTGATACGCGCTCGTCGTTGTGTTCACGAGGTAGGCGTCGGTGACGTCCACTTTGACAAAGTAGATGCCCGTGTACTGGGGGACAAAGGAGAGCGAGGAATCGGGATCCCAAGCGAAATCGTTGTCCGTCTTGGCCCACGCGTCGGAGTCCTCGTCGGTGACTTCGGAATTGTACTTTCCGATGGTGCGGAGGATCTTCGGCTTGTTCTCGTCCTTCTCGGCGTCCCAGCCCTCGAACTTTTCGATCCAGCTGTCGAGATCGTCAACGAGTTGGCTGAGCGCGGGCACATCTTCGCCCGTGGGAAGTTTGCCGTTTTCATCTAAGGGGAGCTCGTCCTCATTGAAATAGTAGAGGGTGTACTCTGTCTTGTAGCCGTCGAGGGCGATAATGTCGAAGGGATCGATGGAATACGACCTGTCGCGGTAGCCGTCCTCCTGCGTGCCCGCGTCCTCGATGGAGGGACCCGTGTAATCGACGTAGAAGGTGAACTCGGGGATCCCCTCAATGTCCCACACGTTGGAGGAGGTGAGGGTGACGAGCTGGCCGTCCTCATCGTAGTACTTCATGGCATTGCCCGAAGCGTCCTGCGCGATGACGCGGAAGCGGTAGTCGCCGACTTCGTCCACTTCGAGGCGCAGGTTGTTGTAGCGGAGAGAGGTCGCGCTCGTCGCGCTGCTGCCTGCCGCTGCGCCCGGTTTGTAATAGTAGAAGCTGAAGCGGAGATTGCGGTAATCTGCGTAGTCGCTCGAGATGAGGGACTGCATGGACGGGAGATAGATATACGCCCCGTCGCCCGCGGAGACCTTCGCCGCCGCCTCGTCCACCGCCGTCTGGTAGGCCTCGGCCGCCGCGATCGCGTCGTCGCTTGCCACGTTCTTTGCGGGCTCATTGCCCTCTGCCTCTACGGTATCGACCCCGATATACCCGGGGCCTTCCGCTTCGCGGTTGACGATGATATAGTCGAAATAGTTGCTCTCGACGAGACCGATGTCCGCCTTCGTGCCCGTGCAGGGACTGTTCCCCACCGCACCCGAGCAGGAATCCCCGTCGGAGAGCATCGCATACTCTTCGCCCGTGTACTCCTTGCCGCACTTGGAGCAGATGTAGCGGGCCTCGTAGTCCTCGTTCCCCAACGTCGTGACGGCGGACTCCGCAGCGTACCATGTGAGATAGACATAGTAGTTGCTGTGCGTGCTGTCGTTGAGCAGGAAGCGGATGGAGACGAACGCCTTTTCATCCGTCTCGGTGTCGCTCGTCGGCATGAAGAAGGTCGTGGTCGAAAGAGACTTGTAGTCGGAAGCCGTCTCGACGGGCTTCTTGTAGTTGCCGTCCTTATCGGTGGTGAGCATGTAGTAGCTGCGGGTCGGGGTGATCGAGTCGCGGCAGACATCCATCGCCTCGTAGGAGAGGCTGAAACGCTGGCCGAGGCGGAACGGATACACCGTTTCGGAGAGCACGAGGACGGGGTACGCATTGTCTGCGACGCCCTTTTCGCCGACTTCGAACGTCTGCCCGTTGAGCTCTTTCATGAGCACTCTCTGAGGTTCGGGGCTCGCCGACTTGGGAAGAGCCGCCTTGAACATCATGGGCGTCTGGGGCGTGGAAGAACCGGAGGAACGGTATTCGAGGAAGTAACCGCCGATATTCTTGAATACGCCGATCACGCCGTCCTCGCCGTACGCCACATCGCCCACCTTGAGCGCGACGGAGAAGCTGCCCTCGTTCTCCTTGCCGCCGACTTCCGAAAGGGAGACGGCAATGTCGCTCCCCGCCGTGTAGTCGAGAGCGGTGAACGTCTCGCTGTCGGCGTCCTCTTCTTCATCGAAATAGGCGTCGCGGACGGAGACGGAGAGTTTGGAATCCTGATAGACGAAGTGCAGCGTGTTCGTGGTCTGCCCGTCTTTCGTGATATTCTCTTCCGCGCTCTGGAACACGACGTCGAAGCTCTCGAAGTTGATCGCGGGGAAGGCGAACTTCATCGTAAAGTACTTGGCAACGCCGGGATTGGCGGGAGTGCCTTCTCCGGGCTCGGCGTGGCCGGCTTCGGGCTCGGCGGCTTTGGGGGCCGCTTCGTACCATTTGAGTGCGAGGTCGCGGCGGAAACTCACGTTGTCGTCGTCCCCCGTGAGCGTAAATTCGACCCAATAGGTCTCCTCGTCGCTCGCGTTCTCTTCGGGTCTGGTCGAGCCGACTCTCGCGTTGTTGACGGCGGAGAAGATGCTCGAGGGCTGATAGTTGACCGGGTCCGCCGCGTCCGCCGCCAGACGGGCGGGCAGAATGCCTGCCGCGAGGCCGAGCGTGAGCACGAGGAGCGCAGCGAAGGAGATGATCGTAATCAAACGAAGTCTTGTCTTACTCATGTAACTTGCTCCATACGGGTAGAATACCCGTGTTTTTCAGAATTTCTATTCTATTTTACACGAAATTTCCCCTTCCGTCAAGCAGTATCGCCCGCTTTCGGTAAGAAAATGGAAATTTCAAGCATTTTTCATGCAGGAACGGGCGTCCGCCCTCCGTGCCCCTTTTCACGGGACGGGAAGCTCACTCGGGCTTGACGAAGGAGGAGACGGAGAAGTTCTTCCACGGAAGCTCGGCGGGAGGTTCCGCCATGAAGCGCACGCGCTCTTTGAGCACGGGGTGGGTGAAGGAGAGGGAATACGCCCAGAGCGCGAGCTTGCCGCGCACCGCCTTGTCCTCTCCGTACTTGACGTCGCCGAACACGGGGCAGCCGATCCCCGCCATCTGGACGCGGATCTGGTGGCTCCTGCCCGTGTGGAGTTTGATCTCCGCGAGGGAGAATCCCCCCTTCTCTTCGAGAATGTTGTAGTCGAGCACCGCCTCTTTCGCGCCCTCCGCCGCCTGCGTGGAGATATAGACGGTGTTGTTGACGGCGTTCTTTTTGAGGAAGTGGGTGAGCCGTCCGCTCCGCTTCTCGGGCACGCCGCACAGGACGGCGAGGTACTTCTTCGCGAAGTCCCCTTCCCGCATCTGCGCGGAGAGGCGGGAGGCCGCCTTGCCCGTCTTTGCAAAGACCATGACCCCGCCCGTCGGACGGTCCAACCTGTGCACGAGCCCCAAATAGACGTTGCCCTTCTTGGCGTATTTCACCCGTATGTACTCTTTCAGAAGGCCGAGCATGTTTTCGTCCCCCGTTTCATCGGGACAGGAGGCGACGTTCTGCTCCTTCAAAACGACGAGGATGTGATTGTCCTCATAGAGAATGACGGGTTCGTATGCGTTACTCATGGATATAGATCCCTCCCGCGCCGCACGGCAGCACGATGCCCTCCTCCGTGGGAAGGCCGACCTCATAGGCGTCGATGCTCCCCTTCCTCCCGCGCAGACAGAGCGTGAGAATGTTGGAGAGGACGGCGGGTTGCAGGCCCGTGGTATAGCTGTTGATCAGAAAGAAGAGCGGATCGTCCGAAAGAAGCTCCGCGCAGAGGGAGACGAAGGGAAAGAGCTCCGTTTCGATCTTCCACATCTCGCCGCCCGGCCCCCTGCCGTAAGAGGGAGGGTCCATGACGATCCCGTCGTAACGGTTGCCGCGCCGCAGTTCGCGGAGAACGAACTTCTTGCAGTCGTCCACAATGTAGCGGATGCCGCCCGAGATGCCCGACAGACGCGCGTTTTCCCCCGCGCGCTCCACCATGCCCTTCGCCGCGTCGACATGGACGACTTCCGCGCCCGCCTTCGCAAGCGCGACCGTCGCGCCCCCCGTATAGGCGAAGAGGTTGAGGATCTTCACGGGGCGGGAAGCTGCTCGGACGAGAGAGGAGAGCCTGTCCCAATGCACGGCCTGTTCGGGGAACAGCCCCGTGTGCTTGAACCCCATCGGCTTGACTTTGAACGTGAGGTCGCGGTAGCGGATGAGCCAGCTCTCGGGGACGGGCCGCCTGTATTCCCACGCGCCGCCCCCCTTTTCGCTCCTGCGGTAGACGGCGGAGAGCCCCTCGTAGGCGAAGAGATCGCGGCGGGACTTCCAGATGACCTGCGGGTCGGGCCGTAGCAGCACCACGTCCCCCCACCGCTCGAGCTTATAGCCGTCGCCCGTGGCGATCACGGAATATTCCTGCCAATCTTTCGCGAGAGCAATCATATGCTTATTATAATGGGTCGCGCGGGATTTGTAAAGCGAAAAATGCGCCGTGCGGAAAATTTTTCCGCACGGCGCAGGAGAAACGCGTCTTTACTTTCTGAACACCAATACGCTGAACGAATGGGGCGGCAGGACGGCCTCGCGGGGAGCCGTGGGCGCGACGTCTTTGGGGGCGATCGCGTCGGGCAGGAGATGGGTGTTGAAACTTGCGGGGTCCCCTTCGAGGCGGACGATCTGGTTGAGTTCGCCGAATCCGTCCCCCGCCTCCGCCTCGGCGGTCTCGTCCGTCCCGTTGACGATCTTCACGAATACGAAGTTCTCCCGCTCGCTTGCGGACGCGTACACCCCACCCATGTCCGAAGGAAGGGGGATCGTGACGTCGCCCGTGTACAGGCTGAACAGCTTCGCGACATGGTAATTCGCCGTCGCGAACGCGCTCTTCCCGTCGAAGCGGATGAGTCCTGCGTCCCACATGTCGTACCCCGTGCGCGCGAACAGCGGGGCGTAGGAATAAAAATGAACGACGTCGGAATTTCGCTCGAGCTGCGTGAAAAGCGCGGCCTCTTGAAGCGCCTGCCCGAAGCTGTTCGCCCCGTGCGGGGAGGGCGCAACGGCGGGCGCTGCAACTTCCGCATACACGGCGCGCCCGTCCGGAACGGTCTCGCAACTTTCATCGTCTTTCTGCGGGGAAGCGGCAAGGCGCGCATAGGCGACGTCGCCCGCGTCCGGCGCGATGAGCATGATCTTGGGGTACTTTTCGCGGATACGCTCCCCGATGAAGGCGAGGCGTTCCGCGTCCTTTGAGGGGTCTCCCCCCTCGAGCGCGAGCATTTCGAGGGCGAAGGGCTCGGGATGGCCGAGTTCGGCGCGCAGTTTCCCCCACATCGTATCGGGGCCGCCGCCCGCAAATTCGATGAGATCGAGCGCGTCCTGAATGTACGTTTCGAGCTCTTGTTCGCCGGACGGGGTCTGCGAAAGGCCGCCCGCATAGAGCACGGGGAGCGGTTTGCACCCGAGATATTCCGCGAGGCGGAAAAATTCGTAACAGCCCACGCCGAGGCTCTGCCCGTAGTGAGAGAAATTATCCCCGCAGAGCGCCCAGCAGTTCCAATTCCTGCGGCGGCGTTCGCGTTGGCCGACGGAGTCCTTCCAGAGATACCTGTTCCCCTCTCCCCCGACGACGCGGCCGCTCGGGAAGCGCAAAAAGCGCGGTTTGAGTTCCTTGACGAGGCGCACGAGATCGCGGCGGAACACGCCCAAGATCGCGTCCTGCGGCATGACCGAGAAGTGATCGGCGTGTACCATGCCCGCGTTGAGCAGCGTAAAAGCAAAGTCTGCGGCGTCGGCGTCCGCCTTCGCTTTGAGGCGGACGGAATACTTTCTCCACTTGCCGTCGGCGGCGATCTTCACCCGCTTCTCGCAGACGGCTTTCCCGTCTTTGTAGAAGCCGACGGCCGCTTTGCCGCGGTAGTCGTAGGCGCGCAACCAAAAGGTCGCCCTGTACTCCGCGCCCTTTGTGAGAAAGACGCCGTCGTACGCCTTGTTCTTCATGCCTGCGCCGCCCTCCGCCGCCGTGAGGCGCATGTAGTGCGGGTTTTCGGGAAAGAGCGGGCGGTCCGTCTTGATCTTCAGCACGGCGTTCGCGCCCTTCGGGTACGCTTCCCAGCCGTAGCCGCCGTCCTCGCGGACGGAGACGCCTTCCCCCTCGCGGGAGACGCTCTTCGCCTCGAAACTGCCGTTTTCGAGAAGCTCGGCGTAGACGCCGCCGTCGAGGGCGTAGTTGACGTCCTCGAGCGACAGCCCGAAACTGCCCGTTTTCGCGGGAGCGTCCTGTTGTCTTTCCAAAGTGATCTTCATGGATTTGTCCCCTTATTCGATGGAATGGGCGATGAACGTGATATGGTCGGCGGCGCGTTCGAGATTGCCGACGAGATTGATCACGACGCTCGAATTCTGCGGCTGGCACTTGCCCTCGTTCAGACGCTCGATGTGCTGGGCGATGAGGTCGCGGCGGTCGTTGTCGATGACGTCCTCGAGCGCGTCCACCTCTTTGAGCTTGGAGAGGTCTTTGAGCAGATAGGTCGCAAGGGCGAGCTCGTAGAGCTTACCGAGCTGCCCGTACATCTCCGCGAGCATGGACAGAAATTCTTCGGAGAACACAAGTTCGTCGTCCACGGCCTGACGGGTGTATTTGGCGATATTGTCGGCAAGTTCGCCGAGGCGCATGATGTCGTTGAGGACATAGTGCAGGTTGGAGACCGTCTTTTCGTCCTCGAGCACGAGGCTTTCGCCCGACAGCTTGACGAGATAGGCGACGCCGAGCTTATCCGCCTGCAAGAGCTCCGCGTTGTGGGCGTCCACCGTCTTTGCCGCCGCCGTGTCCTTTTCCAAAAAGGCGCGGAAAGAGAGATCGAGCGTGTCCATCGCGTAGGAGAACATTTTGCCCGTCTGCCTGTAAATGTAGCCGAGCGCGACGGAAGGACTGCGCAAAAGTCGCTCGTCGAGCTCGCCGAAAATCGAAGCGCGCTCCTTCTTCTCCTTTCCCTTGCGCTCGGGGACAATGTGCTCCGCGAGCCAGACGAAGCCCTTCACGAAGGGCAAAAAGAGAAGCGCGTTCACGACGTTGAAGAGCGTGTGGAAGGTCGCGATCTGCAAGGTCGGACCCAGCCCTTCCTTGCCGAAAACGGCTATGTCGGAGGGGAAGATACCCGCGAGTACCGTGTCGGCGAATCCCCTCCACGCCAGCAAAAATACGGTGAAAATGACCGCGCCGAAGAGGTTGAACAAGAAGTGGATGAGCGCGGCGCGCTTGGCGTTCGTGCTCGCCCCGAGCGAGGAGATGAGCGCGGTGACGCAAGTGCCGATATTCGAGCCGATGATAATGTAGAGAGGCGCATTGCCGCCGCCCCCGATGACCATGCCGAGGCTTGCCATCGTGATGATGACGGCATTCACCGCCGTAGAGCTCTGGACGAGCGCGGTGATGACGACGCCGAGCAGAAGGAGCAGGAAGGGATTGCCGATCTTGCCGAGGATGAGGGAAACGGCGTTGAACGCCTCCGACCCCTCCTCGAACGTGAGCGCGCCCGACATGAGTTTGAGCCCGACGAAGATGAGCCCGAAGGACGCGATCACGTTGCCGACCGACTGCATGCGTTCGTTCTTGGCGAACATGGTGAGGAACACGCCGACGGCGGCGAGGGCAAGAAAGAATACGGTGATGTCCGAGCCCGCGAGCGCGATCACCCATGCGTTGAGCGTCGTACCGATATTGGCTCCCATGATGATCGCCGTCGCCTGAAAGAGGGTCATGACCCCCGCGTTGACGAGGCCGACGACCATGACCGTCGTAAAGGCGGAACTCTGCCCGAGAATGGTCATTGCCGTGCCGATCCCGACGCCCGCAAAACGGTTCTTCGCCGTCTTGTTGAGCATGTTGCGGAGCTTGGTATGGGCGAGACGGGTCATGTTCTCGGAGAGCATCTTCATTCCGATGAGGAATGTCCCGACGCCCCCGAGGATCTGCATGACGATCGTGATGATTTCGAAAGTCCCCATAGTCCCCCCCTTTCTACCGTCTTATTATAACAGGGCGCGCGGAGATTTGTCACGCATTTTTTACCAACTTTATCAGATTTCTCCGAAATGTGAAAAAGTTGCAAAAGCGCGCCGCGGCGGTTCAGACGGTGAACACGGGCAAAACCGCGCCGTTGTGCGTCGTTTGGATATAGTCGTACACCCTCTGCGTCGTGAGGGCCGCGAGCAAAACTTTCGTCTTTTCGTTCTCTTCGCAACCCCTTCTCACCGCAACGATGTTGGCATACAGCTGTGCGGCGTCGCCTTCGGCGCTCTCCACCGCGAGGGCTTGGGTGACGTCGAGCCCCGCCGCGAGCGCGTAGTTGCCGTTGATGACGGCGATCGTTCCCGCGGACGACTCGGAAAGGTGCATGGAGACGGTGGCCGCCTCGACGGGTTCCACCTTGTTGCCGTTGAGCTCCGCAATGTCGTTCACCGTGAGGTTCTTCTCGGGCGTCGCGTCCGCATTGAGGGAAATGTAGCCGTTCTCCTGCAATACGAAGAGCGCGCGGGTGAGATTGGAGCCGTCGTTGGGCACGAGAATGGTGCGCCCCGTCTTATTTTGCGCAAAATCCTCCTCCGTCACGCCTTTTCCGTAGACGCCGAGGGGCTCGTAGTGGATCTTGCCCGCCGAGACGAGATCGGTGTGATAGTCGGCGTTGAAGGTATCGAGATAGGGCGTGTGCTGGAAGTAGTTGGCGTCGAGACTGCCCTCTTCGAGCGCGGTGTTGGGGGTAATGTAGTCCTCAAAGACTTTGATCTCGAGCTTGTAGCCCGCGGCTTCCACGTCCTCGCGCGCAATGGCGAGGATCTCGGCATGCGGGGTGGAGCTGGCGCCGACGACGATGGTCGTTGCGGAAGGGCCCGTGCAGCCCGCAAAGGGGCACGCAAAGGCGAGGGTGAGTGCGCAGAGCGCAAGGTTCGCAAACAGTTTTTTCATAAAAACACTCCTTAAAAAATTATTTCGTTCTGATTTTTTTCGCCCGCGGGGGAATGCGTCTGTCGGTGCGGCGGGCGATCCACATGCCGAGTTCCTGCACGACCTGCACGATGAGCACGGTGATCGCGACGCACAGCCAGATGACGTCCTGCGCGTTGGAGGGGCGCGCCTGCGTGACGGCGAGCGTCCCCAGCCCGCCCGCCGCGATCGTGCCCGCCATCGCGGAGTAGCCGAGCACGGTCACGGTGGAAATGACCGCTCCCACGATCAGCGAGGGCTTCGCCTCGGGCAGATACACCTTCCATACGATCGCAAAGACGCCCGCCCCCATCGAACGGGCAGCCTCGACGACGCCCCTGTCCACCTCTTTGAGGGCGGACTCCGCCATGCGCGCGATATAGGGCGCGGCCGCGACCACGAGCATGACGATCATCGCGCCGTTGCCGATGCTCGTTCCGATGAGCGCGCGGGAAAACGGGATAAGCGCGACCATCAGGATGATGAACGGGATGCTGCGCAAGATATTGACCGCCGCGCCGAGGAGCTTGTTCAGCCACACGACGGGGCGCACGCCGTCTTTGTCGGTGACGCAGAGCAGAATCCCGACGGGAAGCCCGATCAGATAGGCGATCGCGGTGGAGATCGCCGTCATGTAGACCGTCTCCCATGCGGCGAGGGCGAATCCCTCGAAGCCGAGCTGGATAAAGAGTTTGCTCATCTCAGACCTCCCTGTAAAGAACGTTTCTTTCCGCAAGATGCCGCTTGACGAGCTCGGCCTGCCCCTCGTCGTCGGGGAGGGTGATGACCATGTGCCCGTAGGCCTTGCCGTCGATATTTTTTGCGTCGGCATAGAGAATGTTCACCGCGATGCCGAGGCGGAGCGCGAGACCCGCGATGACGGGCTCGGTCACGCCGTCGAACACGAGGCGGAGCTTCTTCCCGCCGTTGCCCTCGATGGAGCGGATGAGCCCCGGAATGATGAGTTCGCGCGCGATCTCCGACTGCGGGAAGGAGAACACGTCTGCGACTTTGCCCTCCTCGGCGATGCGGCTTCTGTCGAGCACGGCGACGTCCGTACAGATACTCTCCACCACCTTCATTTCATGGGTGATGACCACAATGGTGACACCCATGTCGCGGTTGATGCGCTTCAAAAGCTCCAAAATGGACGCCGTGGTGTTGGGGTCGAGCGCGCTCGTCGCCTCGTCGCAGAGGAGATATTTGGGATTCGTCGCGAGGGCGCGGGCGATGGCGACCCGCTGTTTCTGTCCGCCCGAGAGCTGCGAGGGATACGCCTTCGCCTTGTCCGAGAGCCCCACGAGGTCGAGCAGTTCCCGCACCCGCTCCTGCGCCTGTGCCCTTTTCGTATGGGAGAGTTCGAGCGGGAAACGCACGTTCCCCTCCACCGTGCGCTGTTCGAGGAGGTTGAAGCTCTGGAAGATCATGCCGATCCCCCTCCTGATCTCGAGCAGCCGCTTCTTCCTGACCGCGGTGAGGTCCTCGCCGTCGATGATCACCTGCCCCGAAGTCGGCCTCTCCAACAGATTGATGCACCTTACGAGGGTGCTCTTCCCCGCCCCCGAGAGCCCGATGACGCCGTAGATCGCGCCGTCCTTTACCGTGAGGTCGATCTCGTGCAGGGCTTCGAGCGGGCCGCGCGCGGTGGCATACACTTTGCTGAGTTTTTTCAGTTCGATCATGTTCGCTCCTTTTACGGTCTTTGGGACAAAATAAAAACAAAATAAAAACGCCCGGGAAAACAAACGTTACCCGAGCGAAAAAGAATACGCGGTTCCCTGTTTTTAAGACACGGCAGACCGCCCGCACTTTTCAGCCCGGGTCGATAGCATTCGCATCATTCGGTTGCCGTCTATAAAGCGCATGGCCGTCTCCTTTCCGCTTATCGCGGTTTGAGGGAAGTGTATCATATCACGCTCCCCTTTGTCAAGCGTTTTTTTTGCTTTTTTGCGAAATTTGCGGTGATCTTTCCCGTTGCATTTTCCCCTTCCCTATGCTATAATTGGGGCGTGACCCCGCACAAGGAGGGCAAAAAAACATGAGGGAACAGCGCACTCTCTTCGAAAGGGACGATCTGCAGCCCCTTGCGGCAAGGCTGCGTCCGCGCGATCTCGATGAATTTTACGGGCAGAAGCATCTGCTCGGCGAGGGCAAGGTGCTCAGAAAGCTCATCGAGAGCGACCGCATCGGCTCCATGATCTTCTGGGGACCGCCCGGCGTGGGCAAGACGACGCTCGCGCGCATCATCGCGAACCGCACGAAGGCGGGCTTCATCGACTTCTCCGCCGTGACGAGCGGGATCAAGGAGATCAAGCAAGTCATGGAGCAGGCGGAAAAGAACCGCCGCTTCGGGGAAAAGACCATTCTCTTCGTCGACGAGATCCACCGCTTCAACAAGGCGCAGCAGGACGCCTTCCTCCCCTATGTGGAAAAGGGCAGCATCATCCTCATCGGCGCGACGACGGAAAACCCCTCCTTCGAGGTGAACGGGGCTCTTCTCTCCCGCTGCAAAGTTTTCGTCTTGCAGGCGTTAAAGACGGAGGAGCTCACCGAACTGCTGCAGAACGCGTTGAAGGATGAGCGCGGCTTCGGCGGCGAAAAGATCGAGATCGCGCCCGAGACCGTCGAAACGATCGCCCTCTTCGCGAACGGGGACGCACGCAGCGCGCTCTCCACCCTCGAAATGGCGGTCCTCAACGGGGACGTGCGCGGGGATACGACCGTCGTCACGCAGGAGACGGTGGAACAGTGCACCTCCAAGCGGTCTTTGCTCTACGACAAGACGGGCGAGGAACACTACAACCTCATCTCCGCGCTTCACAAGTCGATGCGCAACTCCGACCCCGACGCCGCCGTCTATTGGCTCGCGCGCATGCTCGAGGCGGGCGAAGATCCCCTCTATATCGCAAGACGGGTGACGCGGTTCGCTTCGGAGGACATCGGGCTCGCCGACCCGCGCGCGCTCGAGATCGCGGTCGCGGCGTATCAGGCCTGCCACTTCATCGGCATGCCCGAATGCACCGTGCATCTCACCGAGGCAGTCGTCTACATGTCGGTGACGCCGAAGTCGAACGCGCTCTACGTCGCCTACGGGCGGGCGAAAAAGGACGCGCTCACCATGCTCGCCGAGCCCGTTCCCCTCGTCATCCGCAACGCGCCCACCCGCCTCATGAAGGAGGAGGGCTACGGCAAGGGATACCAATACGCGCACGACAGCGAGGAGAAACTCACGAACATGCAGTGTCTGCCCGATTCCCTGCTCGGCAGAGAGTATTACACCCCCACCGAGGAGGGGGCGGAGGCGCGCTTCAAAGCCCGTCTCGACGAGATCAAAGCGTGGAAGAAAGAACACGCCAAAAAGGACAGTTGACCAAAAACGGGCATACCGTGTCCGAAACAGAGTATATAAAAAGCGCGCCCGCTTCCCCTTTGAGGAAGCGGGCGCGCCGCGAATTTGCCTATTTTCTGAACATCGGCATGGGGCTGATCTTGTGCAGGTTCGCCGCGTGGAGACGGTCGATCTTCTCCTTGACCGCGGGGTCGTCGATCTCCCCCGTCTCGATATAGCGGTCGAGAACGGCGTAGGTGAAGCCGAGATTGTCCTCGTCCGTCTTGCCCGAGAGCCCGTCCTCGGGCGCCTTTTCGATAAATTTTTTGGGAAGGCCGAGCTCATAGCCGAGCGCTTTGACCTCTTTGACGAGAAGATCGCTCAACGGGCTGAAATCGCCCGCGCTGTCGCCGAACTTCGTGGAATAGCCGACGTAATCCTCCGACCGGTTGCAGGTGTTCGCGACGCGGCCGCCCATGAGCGCGGCGATCCCGTAGAGCACCGTCATGCGCACCCGCGCGGGGGTGTTGGACGTGTAGAGCTTGTTCGCGCGGAGCTCCTCTTCGGACATGCCCCCCTCGGAGATGGCTTTGAGGACGCTCTCGCAGGGTTCTTTGATATTGACGACGATGTGCCGTATCCCGAGAAATTCGACGAGTTCGTGGGAGACGCCGATGTCGTGCTGGACGCCCTGCGGCATCAGAACGCCCACGACGCGCTCCTTGCCCAACGCCTCCGCGAGGAGCGCGGCGCAGACGGAGGAATCCTTCCCTCCCGAAATGCCGATCACGGCGCAGCACCCCTTGCCGTTTTTCTCGAACCAATCCCTGATCCACGCGACGACGCGCGCTCTCAATTCTTTCATGACATTGCCTCCTTTGCTTCGGTCTGTCCTGTTTTTGGAACCTTTGGAACCTGTTTTGCGTACATGGGGTGCGGTTTTCTACATTCGGTCGGCGTCCTCTTCGAGCGTTTCGAGCAGAAAACTGACGGGGCGGAAGCCGTCGTTGCACGAGATCATGGCGGATCTCTTGTTCTTCATCCAGCCGTCGTAGAGATCTTCGCCGCCGTGGGAAAGCGCCATGACGAACGGCGAGACGGTCTCCCACGCGCTGCCGCAGAAACCTGCGGGTCTCTCCCAGCCGTTCGCGACGAACGTCTGCCCCTCCCGCATGTCGCAGGGGTGGGGAATGGGATTTTCGTACTTTTCGATGAGGTCATCGTAGCGCGCCGTCCTCATGACGGTGATCTTCACCTTCTTCATGCTGCCCTCCGTTCCCGATTATAGCATATCGGCGGCAAAAAATCAACGACGGAGCGCATTTTTTTCGTCTTTCCCGAAAACAAAAAGAGAACGGTGCGAAAAACCCTTGACTTGTTCCCCGAAATTTAGTACAATACGATTGCCGCGATGCGGAGACAGTTCGTGACCATCCTGTCTATAAACAAAACTATGGAAGGATGGGCGCAATGCGCCCTTTTTGTTTTGCTTCCGCGCGGCAAACGGAGGCTGCTGTTTTGAAAAAATTTCTTGCAAGGGAATGGCGGGAGTTCTGCGTGCTCCTGAAAAGCGTTCCCTCCCTCGTCGTCGTTCTCTTCATCATGTCCGTTTTCGCGATGAACCTGCTCGCGAACAAGAGCATCGAGACCCCGTGGTGGCTCGGCCTCGACTGCGGCATCATCGTGAGCTGGTTCGCCTTCTTTACGATGGACATCGTCACCAAGCGGTTCGGGCCGAAGGCGGCGACGGAGCTCACCGTGCTCGCCATCCTCGTCAACCTCTTCTTCTGCCTCTTGCTCTTTTTGGGGAGCCTCATCCCCGGAATGTGGGGCGAGGCGTACGTCGAGGGGAGCGAGGCGGTGCTGAACAACGCGCTGAACAGGACGTTCGGCGGGACATGGTATGTCGTTCTCGGCAGTACGGCGGCATTTTTGGCCTCCGCGGTCGTGAACAACTTCACCAACTTCGGGATCGGAAAGCTGTTCAAAAAGAACCCCGACGGTTGGGCGGCATACATTCTGCGCACCTATGTCTCGACGGCGGTCGGGCAATTCGTCGACAACTTCACCTTCGCCCTCCTCGTGAGCTATCACTTCTTCGGCTGGTCGATGCTGAAATGCTTCACCTGCGCGCTCACGGGAATGGTCGTGGAATTGCTGTGCGAATTCGTCTTTCTCTATCCGGGCTTCGCCGTCACGCGGCGGTGGCAGAGATCGGGCGTCGGCGAAGAATACCTCAGGCTCAGGGAGGCAAAGGCGTGAAGATCCTTATTACGGGAACGGGAAAAGGCATCGGGAAAGCGATCGCTGAAAAGTTTCTTTCATGCGGACATGAGGTGGTGGGCTTGGACATGCTCCCCCCGTCCGTGGTCTCCCCCCGCTATCTGCATGTGCAGACGGACGTCTTTTCGGGTGAACTCCCCTCCGTTTCGGGCGTGGAGATCCTCATCAACAACGCGGGCGTGCAGAACTCGGGGCGGGACATCGACGTCAACCTCAAAGGGAGCATCCGCGTCACGGAGCGGTACGCCTTTCAGGAGAAGATCAAGAGCGTGCTCTTCATCGCCTCCGCAAGCGCGCGGACGGGGTCGGAATTTCCCGAATATGCGGCGAGCAAGGGCGGCGTGGTCGCCTATATGAAGAATGTCGCCCTGCGCGTCGCGAAGTTCGGCGCGACGGCGAACAGCCTCTCCCCCGGCGGGGTGAAAACGGAGCTCAACGCGCATGTGATGGACGACCCCGTTCTCTGGGCGAAAATCATGGACGAGACCCTGCTCCCCAAGTGGGCGGAGGCGGAGGAGATCGCGGAGTGGGCGTACTTCGTGACCGCCGTCAATCGCTCCATGACCGCGCAGGACATTTTGATCGACAACGGCGAACAGGCAAAATCCAACTTCATCTGGTGAACGGGTTC
>CANQTD010000013.1 GCA_947626685.1 uncultured Clostridia bacterium
TCGCTTATATCAAAACCCCTTTCCCCCGCTACGCGGGTACTTTCCCCAAAGGGGACAGCGAGAATCGCCCCACCCCCTACCCCCTCCCACGGAGGGGGCGAGCGCGACGAAATAGGGGGTTCGCTTATATCAAAACCCCTTTCCCCCGCTACGCGGGTACTTTCCCCAAAGGGGACAGCGAGAATCGCCCCACCCCCGTCGGGGGGAAGCCTTACACGGACATGGTATGGCCGAATTGGGTCATTTCGTGTTTTTCACGCTCTCCGTGAGCGCTCTGATCCGCGCGAGGTCGAATTTCGGCGTGCGGTCGGCGAAGAGCAGTCCGTTCACTTCCTGCTGGACGTCGGTGAGCTGCGTGTAGCAAAATCCTTTGAGCTGCGCGGTGCGCGCGATCCCGCCGAGCAGGTCCGCATAGCGCGCGTAGAACTCCTCTTCGCTTTCGGCTCCCCCGTTATAGCCCCAATTTTCGCCGAGCATGTCGCCCGACATGGCGATCCCGCCGAATTCGGTGAGAAGGACGGGCTGTCCCGCGTACTTCTCCCCGCCGCACATCATCCGCCGCCCCTGCGGGAAGAGGGCGTCGTAGTTCTCCCTGCGGTATTTTTCCTCAAACGCCGTACCTGCGGCCGCGTAGTCGTGCACGCCGATGACGTCGCTCTCCTCCATGCACTCCCAGCCGTCGTTCGTGCTCACGGGTCTCGTCCCGTCGAGGGCTTTGGCGGAATGGTACAGTGCGCGCGCGAGGGACTGCCGGATGCGGCATGAGGAAAGGTTTTCCGCACCCCAGCTCTCATTTAAGGGGACGTAGCACACGACGCTCGTGAAATTCCGCGCCGCAAGCACGAGCCCGTTCCATTCGCGAAGCAACCGCTCCGCCTCTTGCGTGCAGAAGCCGTACGCCGAGGGCATCTCGCACCATGCGACGAAGCCGAGCTCCTCCGCGTAGTAATAGAAATAGGGGTCCTCCCACTTCTGATGCTTCCTCGCGCCGTTGAACCCCATCGCCTTCGCGAGCTCGATATCCCTTTTCAACGCCTCCGCGCTCGGCGGCGTGAGCCCGCTCTCCTGCCAATACCCTTGATCGAGCACGAGCCTTTGGTAGAAGGGCTTTCCGTTGAGGCAGAACTCGCCCCCTTCCGCCGAGATCTTACGCAGCCCGAAGCGGGTGTGCGCCTCGTCCACGCAGACCCCGTTGCGGTAGAGACGGAACACCGCCCCGAGCAGGGTGGGGCGTTCGGGGCTCCATGCGTAAACGGGGTCGGGAAAGCGGGGCTCCGTTAGGAAGAGCGCGTACCTCGTCCTCCGCCCGTCGAGGGTGAACCGCGTTTTCTTGATCTGTTTTTCGCCGAAGAATACGGCAATCTCCCCTTCGTCCGCAACGCCGCGCAACGTCGAGATCTCGCCCGAGACGCTGCATGCGTCGTAATCGGGAACAAGGCGGTAGCTCTCGATGCAGTCGTCGCCGAAATAGTCGATCCAGACGCTCTGCCATATCCCCGTGTTCGGGAGATACCAACAGCCGAACCGCTCCCCCGTCCAGCTCTGCTTGCCGCGCGGAACGGCGGGGTCGAAGGGGTCGGTGCAGCGGACGACGATCGTGTTTTCCCCCTCGCAGAGGAGCGCGGTGACGTCTGCGGAAAAGGGCGTATATCCCCCTTCATGCGAAACCGCATGCCTGCCGTTCACCCAGACGTCGGCGGCATAGTCCGCCCCGTTGAAGCAGAGAAGGGCGCGCCTGCCTCGCATGGGCGTGAACTTTCTGCGGTACCATACCCGTTCGTGGGGCGCGTTCTCCCCGACGCCGCTCGCCGCATATTGGTAGCTGAACGGCACGTTGATCTTCATCGGGAAGGGCACGTTTCCCGTGTCGTAGCCCTCAAATAGGCCGCGGTCCTCATCGTCGAAGGCGAACTCCCATTCGCCGTTGAGCGAAAGCCATTCCCGCCTGCGAAACTGCGGGCGCGGGTACTCCGTTCTCTCAAACATGATCGTCTCCTCTCCGCGTTTTGAACGCGGACTTTCGGACATGGTATGGCCGTTTTATGTCATTTGGCAATTTTTTTGCTTCCTACGAGGATGAGCGGGACTTCCATCTCCTCGGTGAGCGAGGCGTGGTGCCCCTTGAAGTCGTGCGAGAGCGGCGTGAGGCGCATGATCTTGTCCGTCTTTCCCACGGCGATGAAGTCGCCCAGCCGTTTCGCGTGCTCTCCGCGCCCGCCGAAGTAATTGTTGTCGATGAGCTCGTCCGAAGAAACCAGCTCGAAGTCCCCGCCGTACCGTTCGCGGAACAGTTTGGCGAACGTTTTCCCGCACCCATCCTTCACTTTGAACGCCACGGCGCGCGCGTCTAAATACTGCGGCCACTGCAAGAGCGCGGTGAGCTCGGTATCCCGATACAGTTCGATCGTGCCGCCGACGTCGATCTGCCCGTGGTCTGCGGAGACGATGAAGAGCGTGTCCTCCACATCCTTTTGCAGCTGTTCCACGCCCCGTTCGAGCGACCCGATCACCCGCTTCGCCTCCTCGGACGTGACGCCGAACTCGTGCATGGTATGGTCGGGTTCGTCGCAATAGGCGTAGACGAAATGCTTCCCCTCCCCCTTGCAAGCCGTACGGATCCCGTCGAAGAACCCGCCGATGTCGCTCCAAACGACGGTATCCGCGACCTCATAGTTCCAATACGCGGGCGCGACCGCGCGCACCGCATAGTCCCGCCCCGCCCTGTTCCAGAAGGGCTCGGCGGGAAGGATGCGCCGCACCGTCCCCGCGGGGAGCTGTTCGTGCGTGAACGAGTCCCTGTCCAAAAAAATGTCGACGGCGCGGCCGAGCTCCTCGAGATAGAGGCTCCAGCCGAACCAGCCGTGCTCCATCGGGTACTTGTTCGTAATGTACGACGTCGTCGCGTTCGTCGTCGTGGAGGGGAAAACCGAGGTGAGGATCTGCCGCGTATGGCGCATGAAGAAGGAGCCTTGCGGAAGATTTTTTCGGAGCGGGTGGACGCCCATGCCGTCCAAAACGAGGAGGACGATGTTTTTGTACCCCTTTGCGAGCTCCTCTTCGAGAACGGGCAGGGTGGGCTTGTCGTTCGGACAGCCCAAATACTCCGCAAGCGTGGCGGAGATATTCACGATGCTGTTGTGAAAATCAGGTTTGATCATGCGTTTTTCCATACCCATCTCCCCAAAATCACGGTTTTTGCGCCTGTTCCCCTCCCCCATTTTCGGGCGGGTCCTGCGGCGGGTCGGGGGCGGGCGGAGCATGCTCGGTGACGCTGACGACTTCCCCCACGAGAGAATTGAGCTCGGAGAGGAAATCGTTTTGATCTACGGGCATGCCGTCCACCGTCAGAAGGTCGCCCGCGGCGAGATTGGTCTCCCCGCCCGGCGTGACGCTCTCTTCCCCCCGCGTAATGCCCGTGACGAGCGCGGAGTACGGCCAGAGAACGTCGCGGATGTTGCGCCCATCCGCCTTCGTCACGCGCACGGTCGCGGTGATCTTCTTCGCATGCGCGCGATCTTCCTCATACATTTCTTCAAAGATCGCCTCATACATGGGTTCGAGGCGGAACAGCCCGCCGATCAGATACCCCACCGCGACGCCGATGACGGCGGGCAGCAAGAAGGAAAAGTTCCATGTGAGTTCCACCGTCATCAAAATGCCCGTGACGGGCGCGCGCACGACGGTGGTGAAGAAGGTCACCATGCAGATGACGACGAGCGCGTCGGTATAGGCGGGGTCCATGCCCGCCTTCTGCAAGAGGAGCGAGACGAGCATGCCGCAGGCTCCCCCCATCGCCATCATGGGAACGGAGACGCAGCAGGGAAGATCGGAGCCCGCGTTCACCACGGTCGCGACAAATCTCATGCCGAGAATGAGCAGCAGAGAGACCCAAAGCGGAGCCCCAAACACGGACATGGTATGCCCCGATGAGCCCGAGAGCGCGTGAAGGAACTCCACGCCGCCGCCCATCGTCCACTCGGAGATCAGCCCAAAGACGCCCGCGAGAAGGAAGGGAATGAGAAAGTTTCCGTACCCGCGGAATATGCGGATCTTTTTGAAGAACTTGCGCGCGGCGAACACGAGGCCGTAAAACGCAAGCCCCAAGAGCGCAGTCGGAACGGCCGCGGCGAGCACATAGAGACAAAGGAGCAGATCCACCCCTTCGGGGAAGGCGAACCCCGCGAAAAACGCGCCGTTTTCCAAGCCCACGAGGGGGCCGAGGAGCCCGCGGATGACGATCGCGACCGCGACGGAGGAGAAGGAGCAGATGAACACTTCGGGCGTGAACCGCTTGTGCGCTTCCTCATAGGCGAAAACCATGCCCGTGAGGGGCGCGTTGAGCACGACGGCGAGCCCCGCGCACGCACCGCCCGTGATCTGGTAGCGGCGGGCGGCCGAGCTCCTGCGCGTAAGGTCGCTCATCCCCTGTCCGCAGGAAGCGCCGATGAGCAGCCCCGGCCCTTCCGCACCCGCGGTGAGCCCGAAAAATATGGCGAAAAGGCTCGCGGCGAACATGCCCGTGAGCGTCTTGTACCACTTGAAGCGGAAGAGCCCCTGCGTCGCGCCCTCCGTCTGGGGGAAGCCGCTCCCGCGGATCATGGGGACGAACTTCACGATCCCGCCGACCACGACCGCGCCCACGCACAGGGCGAGGAAGAGGAGCGGGATAAAGTAGGGATGGGTACGGAAAAACCCGTAATATCCGACGGAAAATTCCTCGCAGAGCAGCACGAGCGCGCTGTAACAGGTCACGGTGAGACCCGCGAACGCACCCGTCAGCGCGCCCACGGCGATGATCTCGAACCCGTTATGAACTTTTCCCCCGATCGCTTTCCTTTTCATCTTCGGTAACGGCCCCTTTTTAAGATCAGCCTGCGAACTGCGCATAGTAGAGTTCGGAATAGAACCCGCCCTTTTCGAGCAATTCCGCATGGGTGCCCTGTTCCACGACGCGCCCCGCCTTCATCACGAGGATGAGATCGGCGGTCTGTATGGTGGAGAGGCGGTGGGCGACGACGAAGCACGTCCTTCCCTCCATGAGGGCGGCGAACGCCTGTTGCACGATGCGCTCGGTGCGCGTGTCGATATTCGACGTCGCCTCGTCGAGAATGAGCATGGGCGGACGGCAGAGCATGACGCGCGCGATGCAGAGGAGCTGTTTCTGCCCCGCCGAGAGCACGCCGTCCTCCGAGATGACGGTGTCGTACCCCTCGGGAAGGCGCAGAATGAAGTTGTGCGCCTTCGCCGCCTTCGCCGCCGCGATCATCTCCTCCTCGGTGCAGCCGGGCCGCCCCATGCAGAGGTTTTCGCGCACGGTCGCCGTTTTCAGCCACGTATCCTGCAGGACCATGCCGTAATTTTCTCTCAGAGAACTCCGCGTGATCGTGCGGATGTCCTTCCCGTCCACATAGATCGCGCCCCCGTCCACGTCATAGAAGCGCATGAGCAGGTTGATGAGCGTCGTCTTGCCGCACCCCGTCGGCCCGACGATGGCGACCCGCATGCCCGGTCTCGCGTGCAGGGAAAAATCCTTGATGAGTTCGCGCTCGGGCGTGTAGGAGAAGGCGACGTTTTCCGCACACACGTCCCCTTCCGCCCTGCCGAGCGGGGGAAGGGCTCCGTCGGGGCTCTCTTCCTCCTCGCCGATGAGTTCGAACAGCCGCGCGGCGCAGGCGAGCGCATTCTGAAATTCCGCGAGGACCTCCGAGATCTCGTTGAAGGGCTTGGTGTATTGGTTGGCGTACGAGAGGAAGGTGGAGAGATTGCCGACCGAAAACGCGGCGGCCGTGCCCGCGGTGGACAGCACGAAGAACGCGCCTGCAAGGGCGACCGCAGCATACACGAGGGCGTTGACGAAGCGGGTGGACGGATTGGTCGTGGACGAGAAAAAGACGGCTTTCAACGAGGCGCGCCTGACTTTTTCGGCCTTTTCTTCGAAGATGGCGGCGTTCTCCTCTTCGCGGGCGAACGCTTTGACAGCTTTGAGATTCGCGATCATTTCGTCTGCAAAGGCCGCCTCGTCCGCACGCGCCTCCGCCTGCGCCTTGAACGTCTTGAACGTGCGCCTCGCGATGAACCGCGCGACGAACAGGGAGAGCGGCGTGATGAGAAAGACGACGAGGGCGATCTCCCAGCGGATGGCGAGCATGATCCCGAGCACGCCGCCTATGGTCAAAATCCCCGTGAAGAGCTGCGTAAAGCCGAGCAGCAGCCCCTCGGAGAATTGCTCCGCGTCGGTGACGATCACGTTCGCGACGTCGCCGTAAGCGCGGGCGTCGATGTATTTTAAGGGCAGTCTGCCGAGTTTGGCGAACGCGTCGCGGCGGACGTCCGCAAGCACGCGGTAGGCGATGCGGTTGTTCATGAGGCTCATCAGCCATTGGAAGAGCATGCCCGAGAGCGCGCACGCGCCGATCGACGCCAGATAGACGGAGAGGCGACGCCAGTCGACCGCGCCCTTTCCCGCAACGCAGTCGATCGCCCTGCCCGCGAAGAAGGGCGTGAGCAGGTTCGCCGCCACGACCGCGGCCGCCGTCAGAAGGGTGAGCACCACGAGGGGGAGATGGGGTCTGATATAGCGGAGGATGCCCGCGAACGTCTTTCTCTTCATGCCTCCGCCTCCGTCTGCGAAATGTAGATCTCGCGGTATAGCCCGCAGCGCGCCATGAGCTCATCGTGGGTACCCATGTCCGCGATATGCCCCTCGTCGAGCACGAGGATCTTGTCGGCGTGCATGACGGAAGCGACCCGCTGCGAGACGAGGAATACGGTGCAGTCGAGCTCCTTCAATGCGGCGCGCAGTCTCGCGTCGGTGGCATAGTCGAGTGCGGAAAACGCGTCGTCGAGAATGAGGATCTCGGGCTTTTTCGCGAGGGCGCGGGCGATGGTGAGACGCTGCCGCTGGCCGCCCGAGAAATTGCGCCCCTCCTGCTCGACGGGCGCATCGAGCCCGCCCTTCGCTTCGAGCACGTCGAGCGCCTGCGCCGCCTTCGCCGCCTCCATGAGTTCCGCGTCCGTCGCCTCCCCGTTCCCCCAGCGCAGGTTGGAAGCGATCGTCCCGCGGAAGAGGACGGTCTTTTGCGGCACATAGCCCACGATCCCGCGGCGTAGCGTTTTTGCGGAAATGCTGCCGACGGGCGTTCCGCCGATCTTCACGCACCCTTCCGTCGCCTCATAGAAGCGGGGAATGAGGCTCACAAGCGTGCTCTTGCCCGAGCCCGTTCCGCCGAGGACGCCCACCGTCTCCCCGCGCGCGGCGGTGAACGAAATGCCGCTCAAAGCGGGCGCGCCGCCCCCCGCATAGGTGAAGGAGACGTTTTCAAACGAGACATGGGGTGCGTTTTCTTCGATTTTATCGCAGGAAGCCGCCGCCTGTTTCGGCTCCCCCTCCGTATCGAGGACGGCACCGATGCGGCGCATGCAGGCGACCGCCTTCGTCGTGGTGACGATCCAATTCGCGAATTTGATGAGTTCGACGAGGACGAGGGCGAGATAGCTGTACAGTGCGAGCACGTCGCCCTGTTCGAGAACCCCGGCGTCCACGCGCACGCCCCCGACCCAGATGAGCGCGACGGCGGCGAGATTGACGAGGGCGAACGTCAGGCTGCCCATGACGGCGGCGATGCGCCCCACCCCGACCTGCGCCTTTTCGAGGCCGTCGCACTGTTTCGAGAAGGCCGCGGCCTCCTTTTTCTCCATGCGGAAGGCGCGGATCACGCGCGCGCCCGCCAAATTCTCACGGGCGGAGAGATAGACGCCGTCCAGCTTCTCCTGCACCGCCCTGTGGCGGGGCGTACACGCCGCCATCACCGAAAAGACGACGGCGGCAAGCAGCGGAATGACCGCGAGAAACACGATCCCCGCATACACGTCCACGACGAACGCCATCGCCGCTGCCCCGAGCACCACGATGGGCGAACGGAGGAAGAGGCGGAGGGTGAGGTTGATCCCCGTCTGCACCTGCTGGGCGTCGCTCGTCATGCGGGTGAGCATAGACGGGGCACCCATGTCGTCGATCTGCGCGAAAGAAAAGGACTGCATGCGCACGAACAGCCGCTTTCTCAGCTCCGCGCTCGTCCCCACCGCCGCCTTCGCCGCGAAGTACTGCGCGGTGAGCGCGAACGCGAGCCCGAGCACGCCGAATCCCACAAGCAGAAGGCATGCGTGCACGATATACCCCTTGTCGGCCTGCGCGATGCCGACGTCCACGACGGACGCCACGACGAGGGGCACGAGCAGTTCCATTCCCGCCTCGAGCAGTTTGAAAAGAGGCGATAAAATCGCCTCGACCTTATACCGTTTTAAGCAGGAAAGTAAGTGTTTCATAGCAATTTTGCAAAGAGAGTTTACGCGAGGAAGAGGTAGACGTAGTACCCGATAAAGCACGCCACCATGACCGCGCCCGCGGCCCTCGTGAGCTTGCCCTTCCCGAGGAAGGCGCACACATAGAGCAGAGCCGCCGCGTCGAACGCGACGAGCGCGTCTATGAGGTTGCCCGAGATCGTAAAGGTGAGCGGGCAGAAGAGCGAGGACACGCCCGCGACGAGGAAAATGTTGAAGATATTGCTGCCGATGATGTTCCCGACGGCGATGTCCGTCTCCCCTTTCGCCGCCGCAACGACGGACGTGACGAGTTCGGGAAGAGAGGTGCCGATGGCGACGACGGTGAGCCCGATGATGCGCTCGGGAACGTTGAACGCCGTCGCGACATAGCGCGCGCCGTCCACGAGCAGCGTGCCGCCGCCCACGACCATTCCGAGCCCGACGAGGGTGAGCAAAATGAGCACCCACACCTTCCCGAGCATCTTCCTCTTCCATGCGTCGTATTTGTTCTTCGGAGGCTTTTCCTGCACGGGAGTTTCGGACATGCCCCCCTCGCGCGCCCTCTTCTGCTCCTTGCGAGCATTCAGAAAGAGCAAGGTCATATACCCCGAAAAGACGACGAGGAGAATGAGCCCGTCCCACCATTCGATGGCTCTCCCCCATGCGCCGAGCCCCACGAGAAGGGCGGAGGCAAGGAGAAGGACGGGGATATCGAGCCACAGCGAGACCTTCTGCACGGGGAGTTTGCGGATGAGCGCGGAGACGCCGAGAATGAGCAGAATATTCACGATATTGCTGCCCACGACGTTCCCGATCGCAATGTCCGTGGACTTTTGGATCGCGCCCGTGACGGAGACGGCGAGTTCGGGAAAGCTCGTCCCGAACGCGACGACGGTGAGCCCGATGACGAGGGCGGGGATCCGCATCTTCCCCGCAAGCCCCGCCGCGCCTTCGACGAACCAATCCGCGCCCTTTACGAGGAGCGCGAACCCCACGACGATGAGGACGATCCAGATCCACAGCCAAGCGTCTGCCCAAACATTTCCGTTCATAAAAAGACCCCCACAAACATTTCACGGTATCCCGTCAAAATGATTTGCCAAGAGTCTTGTCGTTCAAACGAACCGCCTTTGACACGCGCGCGCGGCGCGGGGGATGTTGCCAAGACGCGGGGACTACTCCCTCCCGACATGATGAATTTACCATATTATGCCCGAAATGTCAAGCGCGTTGCGCGGAATGGGCAATTTTTTTGCCCGACGGCAGAATTTTTCGGCGGACGGCTCGTAAATCAGGCGCCACCCCTTCCGTCACCTTCGGTGACACCCACCCCTCGAGGGGTGGGCAAGGTAGAGCTCTCGGCTTCCCCGATGGGGGGGGGGAAGGCTTGGAGCGCGCTGCCCCTCGCTAAAAGGGAGAGCGGGTGCCGATCAAACAAAATTGGGGCATGCCTTTCGGACATGCCCCCGTCGTTTGACGCGAACTTGATAACATTACCATGATCATTCATCAGCTTGTGACGAAGTCGACCACGATCTTAAAATTTTGAAATCCTATCCCGAGGATATTTTTGGTCGTAATCAGAATGTTCATTGTCCCGAGCGCCGATGAGGGTTCAATGAGGGAAGAATATTGTTTTATGTGGTCAAAGTTTTGTTGGAATGCACCAATGTGACCATTATATGTATAGATATTACGCTTGTTGACAGAAAAATCAATTTTGTATTCTTGAGTAGAGACAGGCAATGTGGCGCATTTACAGTCATATTCGATGGTGATGCGCATTTTGTAATTCTGCTTTTCCAACTCGATCAAATCAAAGTAGGAAGGCAGGTCCATATTCTTGTCCAAATCGCTGTCGGACGGTCCAAAGTTGTTCTGCACGACAAAATACCCATTGATCGTCCATGCGCAATGTGTGACAAATTTCCACTTCGCCGTGATCGTTTGCAAGGAAACCGCCTCGGTGCCCTCCCCGATCCTTCTGTCGCCCGCATACCAACCGTCGAAAATATAAGCGTTGCGGGTGGGAACGGGGAGCGCGGGATAGGGCTGCCCCACCGCCACCTCGACGGAAGCGGTCTCGCACATGCCGCCGCCTGCGTCCAGCGCCACCGTTTGGCTCTCCAACTTTTTGCCCGGTTTTTCGAAAGCGCCCAATTTTTCTTCTTCAAAAGCGAGAGAGAAGCCGTCGGGCTCGAAGAAGCTCGTCTTGGAATACACGAGTCCGGACATCCCCTGCCCCAGCACGCCGAACGAATCCATGTAGAGAATGCTCCCCGCGGCGGGGTCGTAGACGACGCTCTCATACACTTTCATGCTCGCCACCGTCGTGTACAGATAGTACCCTGCCGCATTGACGCCGGGGGTCAGATCGTAGTCGTGCGTCTCGCCGACCGTCGTCTGAAACAGGCTGGCGTTCATCACGGAGTGCTCGAGCGTCTCTTTTACGCTCGTCGTCATGGAGTTTTCGATGCCCGCTTCCACCTTTGCCTCGAAGATCCCCGCTGTCGCGCCCACGGAATCTTTGATATATGTCTTGGTCGTGAGCGATACGCCCGTCTCCACCACCGAGCGCAGATTTTCGACCGTCTCCTCCGAGCTGAATCGGCTGAAGGAGAACGTGTGCTTGGATTTTACCTTACCGTCGTAATAGAATCCGCTCGCGCCGGCGGAACTGAGGGGCACCCAATCGATGATCCCGAGGTAATAGATATAGTAATAGTTGCCGTCCATGAGTTCGAAGCTGTCGACGGGGCGGTACTTCCTCTCCTCGGGCGTCTCGGAGACGGTGCTCTCCGTATAAACCGTGAGGGGTTCGACGCTGCCGCCATTGTCGCCATTGTTCTGCGTGCCGCCCATGAGAGCGCCCAGATCGCACCCGCCCATGACGGGAAGCAGCAGGGATACGAGCATCGATCCCGCAAGCAGCGTGCCGATCGCGGACATGGTACCCCTCTTCATCGTCAAGCCACCTCCGCGAGATGTTTTTTGATGAGCTCGATGGCGTCGTTGACGTCGTCGACGGCGAAGGTGAACCTCTTCCCGTCCTTCGCGCTCAGGATGACATATCTGCGTTGGAGCGCCTTGACCTTGTGGACGCCGACGGACAAGATCTCGCCGTAAGGAAGGGTCACGCTCTTCGTGATGAGGCACCAGCCGTTCCAATGGATGCCCGCATTGCCCTCGATGCGGTCGTCATAGACAGAGAGGCTCGCGCTGTGCAGCATAAAGCAGGAATAGATCGCAATCAGGCACGCGACGAGCGCAATACAAAAGAATACGATGCTGGTCGTTGCCCATCCCGTGAGCGTATTCAGTTCGTCCGCATAAAAATCGGGGCGGATGAGGTAATCGAGATTGTTCTTCATGTTTTCCACCTTGCCGTTGAACACAAAGAACAAAATCAGCATGAGGATCGCGAGGATCGCGGAGATCGCGATGAAGATGAGGTTCTCTCTTTGCTCCAACTTGTTGGTACCGAACTTCCGGATGGGGGTTTGTGACATGGTTTCTTCCTCCGTATGGATTTTTTATTATTGTATCACGAGGATTTCTCGTAAGTCAAGTATTTTACGAGATTTTTTCGTAAATTGGATACAATGTTAGATACCATGAAAGTCGTAGCGAAGAGGATCAAGGAACTGCGGATGGAGCGGGAACTCTCGCAGGAATCGTTCGGGAAACTGCTGCACGTCTCGCAGGACACGGTCTCGCTGTGGGAAAACGGCCGCGCCCTTCCCACCACCGAATTTGTGATCGCAATGTGCAGACAGTTCGACGTGTCCGCAGATTATCTGCTCGGCTTGCGCGATTATTGAAGCCTTTTCCCACCCCATTCCACAAATGGGACGCCGAAAAACGCTTCCCCCTGTGGGGGGAAGCTCCCGCAGAGCGGGAGATGAGGGAAGCTTTTAATTACGTTACCCTGAGCGGAGGCGTAAGCCGTAGTCGAATGGGTCTCCACATTATAATAAGGACATGTTTCGACTACGCTACTGCAAGGATTTTCCTCATACCGAGGCGAAGCCGAGCGTATCTTAAAGATTCACTCACCCCCTTCGGGGGTTCGGAATGAGGAGTACCAGACTCTCGGCTTCCCCGATGGGGGGAAGGCTTTGAGGCATGTCTTTCGGACATGCCCCTGCTGTTTCTTGTCAAATGCGCCGCGCGGCAGAAGCCGCGCGGCGCATTTTTATATCCGTAAACTTGTTCAGGTGCGGTCTTTGCGCACGTTCTCCATCGCGAGGAAGTGGATCTCCAACGTCGCGAACACGATCTTCGTCAGACGGTCGCGGAGCCCCACGGGGTGCAGCCAATACGATTCGTCGGGCGTGGAGAGGACCACGCTGTCGCCGAAGATGTTCCGCCAATACTTGATCTTGCGCCACGGGTAGTCGTATTCGACGTGGACGCCGTCGAGCTCGGTGCCCGCCCATGTGAGGGAGACGGGCTCGCCGTAAGCCGTGCATTCGAGGTGGGTGCTCTCGCAGGTCTGGACGAGCTTGCCCATGCCCTGATCGTAGAACCGCTTGGCGTTGGGGAGGGTGCGCACCCGCACGTCCGCCTCGAAGCGGTATTTCCCGCTGCGCACCTCTTCGCGCACGTTCGCGCGTTCCCATTTCGTCCAATCGGGGATATGGGAGAACTCGGTGTTGCCGTCCTCCGCCTCGAGCTGATAGGTCTCGAGCATGTTCCACACCTTGCCGCACGCGTTGCACCACAGCTTGGTGCCTTTGGAATCCATCTCAAATTCCTTTCCGCAGTGCGGGCATTGGTAGAGGATATTGTGCAATCCGTAGGCGCGGTTCTTGAAGGGAATGGTGATGCCGTATTCGAGCATGTAGGCGTAATCGTCGCGCTGCATCCCCTTTTGGATCCGCGCGTCGATCTCCTGCCACGGGAGGGTGCGGATCTCCTCGGCGGTCGCAAGGCATTCGATCTCCCCGCGCAGAGGGATGCGCTGTTCCGTCTTATTCCACTGCGGTGCGGAGACGAACGCGCCGTACATGCGCAGGCATACGAGGGGCACTTTCAGGAGTTTCGCCATCTTCGCGAGCGATTTCGGGATGTACCCCGTCGTGCCGTCGTAGCCGAACCCGCTCTCGGGGTAGACGCACACGATCGACTTGTTGTGCTCGATGCAGTAGCGCATATGGCGGATGACGTGATAGTCTTTTGTGAACCTGCGTTTGGGAATGCTCCCGATCACATGCATGATATAGTCGCCCACGTCGCGGAACACGTCGAGGGAGACGACGTTGTTTGCGTCGTAAGGGGCGATTGCCGCGTACTCTATGGGGAAGTCAAGCATACTTTGGTGGGTCGCAATGAGAAGATAGGGCGGCTTGATGCCGTCCATGCGGATCTTCTCGATCGTGATGGGACGCCCCACCCTGCGGGGCAGGATCCCGAACGTCCTTGCGATCCACATCCAGAACTTGCTCGGCTTGCGGGGACGGCGGGAAAAATCGTAGTGCTTGACTTTTGCCATATCTCTCTCTAATATTTCTATCAGATCATTCGTTAATTTATCGAACAAAATGATTATAACACGGGGCGGCCCCATTGTCAACAAAAATGACGGCGTATTTTCAGAGAATTCCTTCCAATAAGATCTTCACGCCGATGGCGATGAGGATGATCCCGCCGACGATCTCCGCCTTGTCCGAGAAGCGGTCCCCCGCCTTTTTCCCGACAAATACGGCGGGAAGAACGAGCGCGAACGTGATCGCCCCGATCACGACGGAGCACCATATCGCGGACATGGGTAGCCCGTTTTCCGTCTCTAAGGCGAGAAGGGTGACGCCGACGGCGAGCGCGTCGAGAGAAGTCGCGACGGCTTGTAAGAGAAGTTTCCCTGCCCCGAGCGGCTTTTTCTCCTCCACCTTTTCCCCTTTCTTTTTCTTGCGCGCGTCGAGGGCGCAGTCGACGAGCATCTTCCCGCCGATGAAAAGGAGCAAAGCGAACGAGAGCCACGGCGCGATCTTCTCGACGACGAACGCGAACGCGTAGCCGAACGCATACCCTGCCGCGGGCATGAAAAATTGGAAGAAGCCGAACGCCCCCGCAATGAGGAGCGGCTTCCACCATTTCATCGACGGCTCCGTCATGCCGTCCGTCATGCCGACGGCGACCGCGTCCATCGCGAGCGCGACGCCGATGAGCAGCAATTCCCAGACTGCCATAATTCCTCTATATGATATTCAGTAGGTCGTTATAACTTCTTTTCGAGAGATCTCACGCGGTTCATGGGGAAGGGGGCCGTCTGCGGCGTGCAGACCTCCGTCCGCAGAACGACGCCCTCCGCGAGGCCCTCACTTCCGAGGGGCGCGAGCACCCTGTCCCCCGCTTCCACGGCAAAGGGGGAAAGATACCAATAGGGCGCGCCCGCGATCTCCACCTTCGCAAAGAGAAAACTGCCGTTTGTGGCGAGCACGCCGCCCGAAAGAGAATGGATCATATTGCCTCCGTCAGAACAGCGGTGCGAACAATTTGGCGAGTTCGCAGAGCCCTCTCCACACCACGTTCTTCTTCGCGTCCTCCTCCGTCTGCCTCTTGGAGACGGAAAACGCCGCTACCATGTCCGCCTTCATGCCCTCCATCGCCTTCGTGCGATACATGAGCACCGCGTTCTCGAAGTGATAGAGGAAGGAGCGGTAATCGAGGTTGATCGTTCCGATCACCGCCATCTCCCCGTCGGCGAGGCACATCTTCGCGTGGACGAATCCGGGCGTGTATTCGTAGAGCTTCACGCCGCCGCGCAGAAGCGCCATATAGTTGGAGCGGGTGAGCGAGAACGCGAGCTTTTTATCGGGGATATGCGGCGTCAGGATGCGGACGTCCACCCCCCGCTTGGCGGCGAGGATGAGGGCCTCGCGCATGCGGTAGTCGATGATGAGGTAGGGCGTCGTGAACCACGCGTATTCCCTCGCGCTGCTCAAAATGTTGATATAGACGTCCTCGCCGAGGTGTCTGCCGTAGAGGGGGTGCGGCCCGTCGCCGTACGGCTGGACATACCCCTCCCCTTCCGCAAACTCATATTCCGCGGGAATGAAGCGGGAGACGTCCTCCGCCTTTCTCGTCTGCACCCCGTAGAGCCGCAAAAAGAGGAGCGCGAGATTTTTGACCCCTTCCCCCTCGAGGCGGACGGCGGTGTCCTTCCAATAGCCGAAGGGATGGGTCTCGTTGATATATTCGTCGGCGAGATTGATCCCGCCCGTGTAGCCCACCTTTCCGTCGATCACGGCGATCTTGCGGTGGTCGCGGTTGTTGTGCACGTTGGTGACGACGGGCACGAAGGGGTTGAACTTCACGCAGGCGATCCCCTTCTTGCGCAATGTCTTGTAGTAGTTGGAACGCACCTTGCCCATGCTGCCGATGTCGTCGTACATCACGCGCACTTCCACGCCCTCTTTGGCCTTGCGCTCCAAAATCTCGAGGACAGATCCCCAAAACTTGCCGTATTCGATGATGAAAAATTCGAGGAAGATATATTTTTCGGCGCGTTCGAGGTCCCCGAGCAGACGGGGGAGCATCTCCTCGCCCGAAGCGAAATACTCCGTCTTGGTCCCCCCGTGGAGGACGGCCTGCGGATTGGACGTCGCGAGCGCTTCGCTCACGGCCGCCCAATTTCCGAGCTCGCGGTGGACGGTCTCCTTCGCCAACACGCGCTTTTCGTGCATCGCCGTCTCCCTGCGGAGCTGTGCGTACAGCTTGCGCGTGCGCCCGCTCGGTCTGTGAGAGGAAAAGACGGCGTAGATCGCCACGCCGAAGAGGTTGAGGGCGATGATGCAGATGATCCACGGAATCTTCGTCTCGGGCACCATGTCGCGGTTGGCGGCGTGGATGACCGTCACGACCACGACGAGCCACGAGGCGACGCTGAACAGGGCGGCGAGATAGCTCTCCAGATCGGGAAAGAAGGCGACGAGCAGAAAGTTGAGGGCGAACACCCCCGAGAGGATCGCCGCAAAAAAGAGCACAAAGAGAAAAATAATGGTCAGCGCGACAAAGGGAAAACGGCTGAATACCTTTTTGAGCTTTTTGTTCTTCATCGGATCACCTCTTCATTCGTATCTTCATGCCGCGCCCGTTCATACACCGTGCAGCCGCACGGGGCGGTGTGCGACGAAAATTCCCCCTCGAGCAGCACGTCCGAACGCGGCGTGTGCAGGCGGGTGAGCCCGTTCGCCCCGAGGAAGGCCTGCGGGGAGATCTTTTCGGGCGAAACGCCGCATGCGTCGATCTCTTCGAGCGCATAGCAGCCGTAGAACGCATACGCTCCGAGGGTGCCTCCCGTAACGGTCACAGAGGTCAACGTCTCGGACATGGTATAGCCGTCCGCGGTCTGAAACAGCCATAAGAGCTCTCCCGAGAAGCCGCTTTCCATACCCGAAAGGCTGCTTCCGACGAAGGGAAGCGTGAGCTTTTGCAAAGCCTTGCACGGGAGCAGCGCGCCGCGGTCGGCAAACGCACAGCCGCGCACGGTGAGCTCCGTGAGAGCGGGCAGAGCGGCGACGAACCGCCTTCCCCCGGGCGTATCGAGATAAATGGCGCCGTCCTCAAACGCGTAGGGCGGCTCCGCGGTCACCGCCTCCACTTCGCTCCCGATGAGCGCAGAGGCTTCGAGCTCCGCGTCGTACGCCAAACCGAGTTCGCGCGCACCCGTCTCTTTCAGAAAATCCGCGGGGAGCTGACCGCTGAGAAGGACGACCCGCCGCGCGTACTCCGCTTCCTTCGGGGAGACGGAGGTGCCGTCGAAGCCGAACGCACCGCCCGCGTACCAGAGCGTTTCGCCGTATTCGCAAAAGAGCGCGGTCCTTTCGAGACCGGGGAGCTGTGAGACGTCGAGGGCGAGCAGGGAGAGAAGAGACCCGCGGGCAAGAATTTCGTACGCGGCACGCATCTGCGCGTCCGACGCGATCCGTCCGTGCTTCTCCCCGTCAAAGAGGACGATGCCGCCGCCGTCCGCCCCTTCGAGGAGATCGAACGCCTCGGCCTCGGAGAGCGCGGTCTCCGTTCCGTCCTCCCATGTGCAGACATACCGTTTCGCGCCCCTCGCCAGCGTGCGGGGAGGCGGGAGGAAGAGCATGAGCACGCACGCCGCAAAGACCGCGGCGGCGAACAGGTACGGCAAAGTTTTCTTCAATCGTCCCATTTCAGACGGTGCAGGTCGCCCTGCTTCTCCAATCCTTCGAAATCGTGCTTCCTCAGCCCCTCATAGACGGCGACCGCCACGCTGTTGGAGAGATTGAGCGAACGCCTCTCCCCGAGCATGGGGATACGGACGCAGCTTTCCCTGTGCGCTTTGAGGAGCTCCTCGCCGAGCCCCGCCGTCTCCTTGCCGAATACGAGCGCGCAGCCCTTTTCGAAGGGAATTTCGGTGTAGCACTTCTTTGCCTTCGTCGTGAAAAAGTAAAAGGGAACGCCGCGAAGGGCCGCCTCTGCCTCCGCGAAATTCTCGTGCACGCGCACGTCGACGAACGGCCAATAGTCGAGACCCGCCCGTTTCAGATATTTATCGGAGATCTCGAACCCGAGCGGTTTGACGAGGTGCAATACGCACCCCGTCGCGGCGCAGGTGCGCGCGATATTGCCCGCGTTCTGCGGGATCTCGGGCTCAACGAGAACAATGTGGAACATGCCTATATTGTAATTTATTTTTTTGCTTTTGACAAGTACTTTGCGTACATTTCCGAAAATGCCGCCCGCGCTATCAAAGAACTATCCACGCGCCAAGCGGGTGATATTTCATTTTTGTCCTTGCCCACCCCTCGAGGAGGAGCAACGCGAGTGACGGAAGGGGTGTTTCTTGATTTGAATGACCCCCCACCCTGACCCTCCCCCCTTTTGTGAGACAAAAGGGGGGAGGCGACGGATACCTCACACTCTCGCCCTCCTATTCCTCAAAGGGAGGCGACGGATACCTCACGCACTCGCCCTCCTATCCCTCAAAGGGAGGCGACGGATACCTCACGCACTCGCCCTCCCCCTTATACTTGAGGGGGAGGGGTAGGGGAGGGGGTGCGCTCCCAATTATGACGACAAGAATTTACACCCCTCCCCGCATACAGCGGCCCCCCTCAAGGGGCAGCCAAGATTGACTGATAGACAAGAAGCTCCGTCTCCCATAGCGGGAGACGGAGCTTCTTTGGGGCTCAGATCTTCATGTTTCTGAAACTCTCTTCATATTTTTTCAGATCGTTTTCGCGAGATTCCAACCCTCGAAGTTCTTCCCTTGCTTTTGTGTCGTCGGAATTACCTGATAAAAACCACCCTAAAAATATGATGGTGGGATATCCAGGCACCATCGGAGCACTTGAAAATAAGAGGTTCTCGGGGAAAGAAACATGGACTAAAAGTGTCAATACCAAGAATAGCCCGACGTGGATCCCCATTGCGATGACGATCGCAATGATAATTGCCAAGCGCTTCCCTTTTTTACTCTTTCTCTCTCCCTTTTCGATCCTCTCGTTCAGAGCGGCTTTCTTCTCCCTCAAGGCTGTTCTCTTCCTGTTGAGTTCTGCTTGGTATGTATTCTTATACCAACGGATGAACTCCTCGATCTCCTCCGCGGTCTCCCCATCGGCGTATTGGCGCGCCCGAACGAGCGCGTTGTTTTGTCCGATTTGATCCCAAAACGAAATGATGTCTCCCGCAGAACTATTTTTTGTGATATACTTTATTAAATCTTTCCCGGTGACGCACCACCACTGCGACAGGAATTGCAGCCACCACGCCTCGCCGTTTTCGGGATCGGTCTCGAGCACCCGCGAGAGAATTTCTTGTGCCTTATCGTAACTTTCATGTGTTTTTTCCGGTATCAACTGCCTTGCGCGCTTCAATAGGGTGTCCACTGTACTGCCGTCTCCCGCCGACATGTTTCCGCGCAACCTTTTCATGTTCTCCTCGAGGCGGTCGAGCTTCTTCGCATTCTCCTCCTCTTCCAAGCTCTTGCGGCTGCGGCCCAATTTCCGCTCGATGGCGTCGGCGAGCAGCACCTCGTAACCGCCCGCGCCGTGCCGTACGAGATCGACGCCCTGCGCGCGGAGGAAGGGCGGGAGGTCGGTCACATTGCGGCTGTCGAATACGGCGCATGCGACGCCGCTCAGTTTTTCCTCTTCCATGCGTTCCTCGAAGCGCGACCATTCGTTCTTCACCCACGGCGCCTGCACATACTCGGCTTTGGTCGCCACGAGGATGAAAAACTTGCAGCTGTACAGCGCGCGGAAGATGACGGGCTCATAGTCGGAAAAGAGCATATTGCTGAGCGTGACGTCCGAGAAAAAGACTTTGAACCCCCGCCGCCCGAGTTCATCGTAGATCGTCCGCGCGATAAGGGCGTCCTGTGTGGGATTTCCGTCGTCGTCCGTCGATTTGAAGGAGAGAAAGACGTCGAAATCCTCCGCCGCCTCCGTTCTTCTCGCGATCTCCCGTTGCAGACGGTCGATCTCTTTCGCAAGCGCCTCGTATTTCCCGCGCTGTTCGAAAGAGGCCGCTTTGAGCGCGCTAAGATAATCAGGATCTTCGAGGATGCTCTGCCTGACCGTGCGGTGACAGGTGGGGACGAGTTTCCCCGTGCGCGGATCCTTGACGTATTCGACGCCGTATTCGCAGAGCACAAGACCCCAGAGGACCTCGGCGTCCCCGCCGTTTTGCTCCGCGATAAGCCTGTATTCGCGGATGGCGTCTGCGAATCTGCTCTCGCTACGCAGCCGGTTCGCACGGTTGATCTCCTGCGTGAGGCGGTCGCTCTTGGGCTCGCGGAAAATGACCTCATTCCCGCAATACGGACATTTCGCATGCAATTTGTCGGAAAGGCGCATGGGCGCGCCGCAACGCTCGCACTGTAAAGTGAATGCTTCCATTTCGGGTTCCTCCGTACCGTGATCAAATCGTTTCGATCTCCCGCTCGGCGAGCAGGACGTCGATCTGCGCGGGGTCGACAGGTTGCCCCGCTTCAAGCGCAGCGCGCATCCCCGCCAAAAGTTCAGCGAGCCGCTCGTCGACGCGCTTTACCTCCTCCTTCGCGGAGGGCGTGAGATAGGCGATCCGCTCCCCCGCCGCCCTCAGCAGCGAGGCCGTTTCTTCCCCCGCAAGCGCACACAAAAGTTCGGCTGTTTTGGCGTTCCTCGCGATCCGCGCACGGCTCTCGATGAGAAGCGTTTCTTCGGACATGGGGTCGGAAACGGGCTTCTTCCGCTTTTTGAGCCATACGATCAAAAGCGTGACCAAAACCGCTGCCAAAAGCAAAGCCGCAACGCCGATCACAACGTAGTAAATGGGCTTCATGGTATTCTCCTTATAATTTACTCCCGCAGGCGAAACAGAATCTCGAGTCGGGCGGCAGCTCCCGTCCGCATGCGGGGCATTTCTTCTTTTCGGAGGCGAGAGGCTTCCCGCAGCCGCTGCAAAATTTTGCGCCCGCCGCCAGCTGTGCGCCGCAATCGGGACAGAACCGCCCGGCTTGGCCGCCCTGCGGACGCCATCCGATCGCCTTGCTCGTTTCAAGCTCCATCGCGAGGTCCTCGGAATGCTTGTCCCTCATGTATTTTTCTCTCTCCCATGCGCGCGCTTCTCTGCGCTCTTCATCGGAGATCGCGTCGAGCCGCGCTTTTTCTTCCCGTTCCTCGCGGAGGGAAAGCTCCCTCTCCGCCTTTTTTTCGTCGGCGGCCTGCCTCCGCGCTGCGAGGATGCGTGCCCTGTCCTCCTCGGGAATGCCGATCGAGCGGATCACAAAACTGCAAAGCGTCAAGCCGTATTCCCGCTCCAACATCTGCGAAAGGGCGGGCATGATCCCCGCCGCGATCGAATCGCAATTTTGGGTCATTGTCTCAAAGGTGAGCGACCTCTCCCCGATCTCACGGGCGATCGCGGGCTCGATCGCGCTGAGAAGCCTGCCCAAAAGGCGGTCGTAGAGCATCTCCGCCGTGTAACTTCCCTCACTGCCGATCAGTTCGAGGTAGAACTTCCTCGGATTCGCGATCTTGACCTCGTATTCCCCGTAAGCTCTCGCCGAAAAGCTCTCGTCCGTCTCACGGTCGCGGAAAGAAAAGCTGCTCGCCGTGCCCCAATTCAGCTTGAGTTTATAGGTGCGCGAGATCCAGATGACCTCCACGTTGATGCTGCCCGTCTTTTTCCCGTCGCGCGATTCGAAGATATTGTGCGGCCCCGCCGGAAGGGTATCCATCATCTGCCCGTCCTTGATCAGGATCGCCGCATGCGTGTCGGGCACGATGACGCGTGCGCCCGCGTCCAGATCCGTAACGTTCACGCGCTCAAAAAGCTGCCGGTTGTTCCCCGAATACAGAACGTCCGCAATTCTTTTCATAATTCCTCCTTTTTTTCATTATACAGACAAAAAATGTCTAAGTCAACTGTTTCAGAAAGATTTTGTCTATAATTTTTTTATGAACATTCGGCTCGCCGAAAATGTAAGAAACCTGCGGATCGCGGGGAAGCTGACGCAGAGCGGACTTGCGGAGAAGCTCGCAGTCACGCAGAGAAAGGTCTCCTATTGGGAGAGCGGGAAGGTGGAGCCCGACCTCGGGGACCTTTGGAAACTCGCGGATTTTTTCGACGTCTCTGTCGACGAACTGATCGGCAGGAAGGAATGACCGCGGCTTTTTTTCAATCGAAAAATCCGTTATTTTGAAGTTCATCGAAATAACGGATTTTTATCGTTTTTCGGGGATTTTTTGAGAAAATTTCCCCTATTTTATCTGAGATAGCTGCCTCGCGCGCTCTCGCGGACGCGGTAGATGCGGACCTCTTCGAGCGTGTTTGCGTCGAGGTAGACGATATACTCGTCCTCGCCGTAGGTGCAGCCGAATTCATAGCACAGCACCTCGCCGCCCTCCGCGGGAATGACCGCGAGGTTGACGGCATACGGCTCGAGCCCTTCCGCGAGCGCATTCCTCGCCTCGCTTTCGGAGGCCGCGTGCTCGAACGTCCACTCCTTGTCGTTTAGCAGGTATCCGCGCGCGTCCATGCCGACGACGCGGCCCTTTTCTTCGCACACGCGGACGCGGATGATCTCGGGATACACCCGCACCCCCTTCACCACGGTGGTGTAAGTGATATTGGCGACCATTCCGCCGTCGGAGAGCCAGACCGCCTCCACTTCGCCGATCCCGAGCCCGGAGAGGAACTCGCGGGCGATGGCGTCGCACGTTTCGAGGTCGAAATTCTTCTGCGTGCACGTCTCATAGGTGTCGAAGAAGGCGAGCTTGCCGCCCCGCTTGGCGATCTCGGCGAAGATCTCCGTCCCGTTCTCGTCGGTGAGCACGAAATTGTAGCAGGCGATCTCGCGGGCGACCGTTTCCCCCGTATATTTGATCTCTTTGATATGGTAGCTCTCGAAGTACTGCTTGGCGAGCTCTTCGGCCTCGGAGGAGCTGATCTCGTCGAGAAGGGTGAGGCGGTTCTCGCCGATATTGCCCTCTTTGGAGAAGGGAGCCTCGGAGATCTCGCCGTCCTGCGGCTGCGGGCGGGTGCCCTGACCCAGCTCGGCGAATTTCTCGATCATGCTGCCGCTTCCCGAGAGCATGTTGCGCACATCGTTCGAGCTCATGTTCATGACGAGTTCGTTGAGCTCGTTGTAGAGCTTGTCGTTGATCTCATAGAGACGGACGACGTTTTCGCGTTCCTCCGCGCTGAGGGCCTGCCCTCTCGCGAGTTTTGCGAGCATCTGCCGCGCGTAAGCCCCCGTGCGGTTGACGAACGAGGAGATATCCGTCCCCGTCGCGGCGTCCACGGGGATCTTCTCGATCGCGCTCTCGAGGAGAGCCGTGTCGACGAGGATATCCGTGAGGAGCTGCCGCTGTTCGTTCGCACCCGCCGAGACGCGGAGTTTGCCGAGATTTTCGTCGAGGTCCTCGGAGACGGAGACCATCTCATAGAGGGTGGAACGCGCGCCGCTCTCCGCCTCCACCGACATATCGTTCATGCGGAACGCGCCCGCCGTGACGATCGCGGAGAGGATGAGGCAGGCGGTCCCGAGAGAGATCACCGCCGCGAGCCAGCCGCCGAACCCGTAGGTGCGCTTGCGCTCGGTGCGCTGTTCGCGCCTGTGCTTTCTGTCCTCCGCCTTGCGGGCATGGGCCGCCTCTCTCGCCTTGAGCTTGTTCTCGCGCGCCCGTTCCTTCGCCTCATGGCGTGCCCGTGCGAGGGCGACGCGCTCCCGCTTTTCGCGTTCGAGCCGCTTCTCGCGCTCCGCCTTCGTCTCGTTCTTCAAGAGCTCTTTTCTCGCGACGCGTTCGGCCTTGCGCTCGGCGCGCTTCGCTTTGAGCTCTGCCCTGCGGCGGGCGTCGTTTTCCTTCTTCTCCGCCCGCTTCTTCGCGATGAGTTCCCTGCGGGCGAGCTTCTTTTCGGCGATCGCGCGCTGCTTGGCGAGCCGCTTTTCCTGCACGGCCGCCTTCTTTTCGATCTTCTTTTCGCGCACGGACGTCTTTTTTTCGATCTCCGCCTCTTTTTTGTCAAGACGCTTCTTCGCTTCCTTCACCCTCTTTTCGGCGGCGACCTCCTCTTTGAGCTGCGCCGTCTTGGGCGTCTTACTGCCCGTCTTGGACATGGTACCCTCCTTTTTGGTCTGTTTCTTTTCGGGTGCGGGTTTCTGCGAATCGACCGTCTCCTGCGTGAAGCTCTCCACGCGCTCTACTTTTTCTGCTCCGCTCGAGATATTCTTTCCGATTTTCTTCTCCATATTTCCTCCTTAAATGGCAAAGACGTGCTTGCCGATGACCGTGACCGTCTTGCGGCCGAAGATCCATGAGCTCGTCGCGACAGCGGGATTATAGTAGTAGAGACAGCCGTAAGTGGGATCCCAGCCGTTCATGGCGTCGCGCGCGGCGTTGTATGCCGTCTGGTCGGGTTCGAGATTGATCTGTCCGTCCGTGACCGCGGTGAACGCGCCCTTCTGGTAGACGACGCCCGAGATGGTGTTCGGGAAGGACGAGCTCCTCACGCGGTTCATGATGACCGCGCCGATCGCGACCTGCCCCGTGTAGCTCTCCCCTCTTCCCTCGGCGTAAATGCACTTGGCGAGGAGATACAGATCGGACGAGGTGTAGTTCGACGAACCGGAGTTGGACGGTCTCGACCCGCTCCCGCCCTGCAAGCTGTTGTACGAATCGTTCATGCCGAGGGCGGCGTACGTCGCCTTACCGACGATCCCGTCCGCGGTGAGCCCGTTCTTCTTCTGGAAAGCGATGACCGCCTTCTTGGTCCCCGCGCCGAAAATGCCGTCTACGGAGCCCGTGTAATATCCCCAATTTTTCAATCTGCGCTGGACTTCCTTGACCTCGGCACCCGTACTGCCCTGACGGAGCACGGCGGTCTCCACGGCGAGGTCAAGCGTCTGATCGGCCTCCGCCTGCGCGTTGAAGGCGGCCGTTGCGGCCGTACCCGCGGCTGTTGCCCCGAGGATCGCAAGCGAAAACGCGGCGACTAACAAAAACTTCTTCATGATTTCCTCCTATGCGCAATGTGTGCAAGGAGAAAAATTTTATTCAACGCACCCCGCGGAGGAAAAGCGAGGCGGCGAAAAAATTTCATGTATAAAAACATTCTGTCACGGCAATAACTTTCGCGACGGAGGAAGATATGAAAAAGTTTGCAATCGGAGCGATCCTTGCGGTCGCGATCGCGGCGATCGCGTTTTGGTGCGGCGGGTTCTCGGACATGGGTAGTGCGAATGACGCGTATCTGCGCATTCACATCCGCGCGGATTCCAATGAGGCGGAGGCGCAGGCGGTCAAATATAAGGTGCGGGACGCCGTCGTCAAATTCCTCACGCCCGTCGTCGCCGACTGCGGCACGAAGGACGCGGCAATGAAAAAAATCGCCGAAAAACTCGGCGAGATCGAAGAGACGGCTGAAAGCGTTCTGGCCGCGAACGGCTATGGGTACGGCGCGAAAGCGAGCCTGCGCCGCGAGGAGTTCCCCACCCGCGTCTATGACCGCGTCACACTCGAAGCGGGCGTGTACGACGCGCTCATTCTCGAACTCGGCTCGGGCAAGGGGGATAATTGGTGGTGCGTCGTCTACCCTCCCCTCTGCTTCTCGGGCGGGGGCGGCAACGTCGTCTACCGGAGCAAGATCGCCGAGATCATCGAGCAGTTCTTCTCCGATTAGAACGCGGTCATTTGGCGAGGCGTCTGCTCTCTTCGAGAAAGGCGGCGACCTCATCGAAGGGGACGGTGCCGTCCAAGAACACGCTCACCCAATGTTTTTTGTTCATGTGCCAGCCGGGAAGCACGCGCGCCCCGTCCACGAGGCGGGGAAGGGAAACGGGGTCGGTGCGGACGTCGACAAGCTCGGCCTGTCCGCTCCCCGAAAGCCCCAGCTTCCCGCGCCCGACGTTCATCAAGACGGCATACCACTTCCCGCTGTCCTTTCTCCGCAGGACGGCGGTGTCGGGGTACCTCTCCCATAAAAATTCCGCCTCTTCGCCGTACTTCTCCCGCGCATACGCGATCACGCGCGCCGTGAGAGGTTCGCGGAAGGCGTTTTTTTCGAAGCAGGCCGCCGCGATCTGCGTGAGCGCGCGCTCATACGCCGCGCGCACGTTCCCCACAAATTCCCCCTCCGCCTCGGCGACGAGGTGCTGGGTGTACGGCTCTCCGAAGGCGGGGTCGATGAGCTCCGTCCGCACCCCGCCCTGCTCCGTCACGGTGACGAAAAGATCGAGATCGAGGCCTTGAAGTCGGACATGGGTGCCCCATTCTTTGCCATCGAACGAAAATCCGAACGCTTTGAGCTTGTCGGGATCAGGCTTCAAGCCCCCGAAGATCTCCTCCGCCGTCATCTAAAAGGCCTCCTCTATGACGCCGCCGCCGAGACATTCCTCCCCGCGGTAAAAGACGGCGTACTGCCCCGGGGTCACCGCGCGCTGCGGCTCGGCGAACGTCACCCTCGCCTCCGCTTTCCCCGTCCGCTCCACGCGCACCCGCTGTTCGGCCTGACGGTAGCGCAGCTTGGCGGTGCAGTCGAGCGACTTCTCCGCGGGCATGGCGGGGATATCGTTGATGTGCGAGACATAACAGCCGTTGGAAAGCAGGGGAGTTTCGTCGCCGTGGGAGACGTAGAGGACGTTGTGCGCAAGGTCCTTTTTGACGACGAACCAACGCCCCTCTTCCCCCTTCTTCCCGCCGAGATCGAGCCCGCGCCGCTGGCCGAGCGTGTAATACATGAGCCCCATGTGCTCGCCGACTTCCTCGCCGCCGAGGGTGAGGATCTTGCCGGGCTGTGCGGGCAGGTACTCCTGCAAAAACTTGCGGAAATTGCGCTCGCCGATGAAACAGATGCCCGTGGAATCCTTCTTCTTCGCCGTGGAGAGCCCGCTTTTTTCCGCGATCGCGCGCACTTCCGTTTTCATGAGGGAAGAGAGCGGAAAGAGCACCCCCTCGAGCTGCGGCTGCGTGAGTTGGTTGAGGAAATACGTCTGGTCCTTCCCCCCGTCCTTCGCTTTGAGCAGGCGGTGTACGCCGCCCTCGTGGGAGATGCCGCAGTAGTGGCCCGTCGCGATGAAGTCCGCGCCGAGTTCCTTCGCATACTCCTTAAAGGGTCCGAATTTGATCTCTCGGTTGCAGAGCACGTCGGGGTTGGGCGTGCGCCCCGCACGGTACTCCGCGAGGAAATAGGAGAACACGCGGTCCATGTACTGCCTGGCAAAATTCACGGAGAAGTAGGGAATGCCGAGAAGAGCGGAGACGCGCTTCACATCCTCGAAATCGTCGTCCGCGGTGCACACGCCGTTTTCGTCCGTCTCCTCCCAATTCCGCATAAAGAGCCCCACCACGCGGTAGCCCTGCTCTTTCAACAGCAGAGCCGCGACGGAACTGTCCACCCCGCCCGAAAGCCCTATCACGACCGTCTTTTGCGCCATAACCGCTCTCCCGTTAAATTTTTTTCTCCATTTTACCATATTCGGCGAAAAATATAAAGCATTTTTCCGTAGAATGTGGTATAATGCTTCTCGAAACGGAAAGACGTTATAACGTACTCGTAGTGTAATTGGATAACATTACGGCCTCCGACGCCGTCGACTCCGGGTTCGAGCCCCGGCGGGTACACCAAGACGCCCCTGCGCTTTTGCGCAGGGGCGTCTTGGTGTATTTGTCACGGGCGAGAACCCGTGGGTTCGCCCCGCCCGCACGTTCTTTATGTCGTCGAAGGGCGGCACGAGCGGGCATCGCCCGCGAAGTAGCCCCGGCGGGCACACCGAAAGAAAACGAAAGCAGTCCTTCCTCCCCCCGCCATTTTACGTACATCAGCTTCTTTCCTTCTTCCATTTCGGCATACCGCCAAAACATTCAATAGCTATCGTTTGAATATCTTTAATCAAATTAGCTGTGAACGTTTGAGTATCTTTTTTGGGCTCATCTTTTTCAATAATAATTAACGGAAGCTTATGCTGTCGATATAATGCAATATTTTCTTCCTTGTTTTTCTTATACTTCGGGGTATCCATACCATTGTATTCAATATAAATTCCTTTGTTTATGCTGTCAATAGGGATAAACCAATCACTCCTCACCGACTTTTCGGTTATATCGATTACCGGTTTGTGACAACAATGGAAAATTTCAGATGCATAAAGGATATCGTCAATTTTGACTTCCATATCGCTATCTAATGCATGACCGTCAGTTGAATAATAGAAATGCACTTCCGTTTCTTTATTTTTATCATCGCGCATTCTGCCCTGCTCTTTGGGCGCATTTTCGGTGTCAAGTTTTTGTTTTTTCTCTATTAACTCTTGTACATCTCTATAAGCTCTTTCCAGTAAAGCGTTATCGTCGTTTGAGCTATTGTCAGCCATTGCAATAGCAATCAACTTGTTACAATTTGTTTTGACACGCTCAAAATCCTTCATTCTAAAAATATAATCTTTCAAATTAAAGTAATATTGCCTAAACTCAGATATTGTAGAATTTTTATCTAAGCCTCCCATATACTCTTTTGTTTCTTGATAACAATCCGCGCATTGTTTGTATTTGTTTTTTATTCTCATACCACAAACAACACAAAAACTTTGAGTAGCGACAGTGGCTTCTCTTTTATCAGCGTCAACTTTGGCATTATCGGCTACATTTAAGTCAATATTCTCAATCTTAATTACGCCATTTTTCAAATCATTTGCATGTTTCCTGCACAACCTATCCTTTCTATACTTTCCCATATATGAACTTGTAGGCTCTCCACAAATAGGGCACACGAACTTTTCAGTCATAAAATCCCTCTCCATTCATTAGTTACTGATAAATTATAACATGGACACAATTTTTTTGCAAGAGAAAACCGTCAGAAAAGCAAAAACCTTAACCGCAAACAGTTCGACTAAGGTTTTTCGTGGTACACAAGACGCCCCTGCGCTTTTGCGCAGGGGCGTCTTGTGTATTTGTCAATAGCGAGAACCCGTGGGTTCGCCCCGCCCGCACGTTCTTTATGTCGTCGAAGGGCGGAACGAGCGGGCACCGCCCGCGAAGTAGCCCCGGCGGGTGTATTTGTCATGGGTTTTGCCTCATTCCGCCCCGACCCGAGGCTTCTATTGTAAACTAAGGTCGGCACGAGGAGCAAAGCCCTCATTCCGAGGCCCGTGAGGGCCGAGTGAATCTTAAAGATACGCTCGTTCAGTTCTGATAGAAGGCAACGCCGACGGCGTTGGGACCGATATGCGTTCCGATCGTGCTTCCGATCTGATGGACCGGGATCGTTGCGGGATCGGCGATGTGATCTTTCCAGAGCGCCGCGCTGTCCTGCAGATATTTTTTGAGATATTCGTCGGAAAGTCCCGAATACATGAGCCCGTACGGCATGGAAAAATCGATCCCGCCGCATCTATCCACAAGCTGCATCAATAAGTTGTTGCTCCGCCTGCTTCCGATCGCCTTGCCGGCGAGTTTCACTTCACCGCCCGAGACGGAGACGACGGGCTTCACCGAAAGCACCTCTCCGGCGAGCGCCGCCACACCCGAAATCCTTCCGCCCTTCCGTAAATATTTGAGCGTATCCACGACGGCGAGGACTTGAATTTTCTTTTTCTTCTCATTCAATTCGTCGACGATCGATGCCGCATCGGAATCGGCGCTTCCCGCGGCAAGCCGCAGCGCATATTCGCCGAGAATGCGCTCCCCTGCGGCGGCGTTCAGACTATCCACCGCGAATACCCGCCCCGCAAACCGCTTCGCCGCCTTTTGGGCGCAGGCAAAGGTGCCCGAGAGCTTCGAAGAGATCGTGATGGCGATCACGCAGTCCCCCTCTTGCGTCAGTTTTTCAAACGCCTCGCCCCACCGGTATTCGTTGATCTGGCTGGTCTTGGGGAACGCGTCGCTCTCGATCAGACGCTCGAAAAACTGCCTGTGCGAAAGGTTGACCCCATCCAAAAAAGTTTCGCCGCCGAACCCGATCTCCATCGGGATCATGGACAGCCCCATCTCCTGCGCTTCCTCCTGTTCGATATCGGAGGCGCTGTCAATCAATATCTTTATCATCCGTCTCTTCTCCCTGCCTCTCGGCGCCTGCCCCTTGCGCCGCGGCCTTTTTCCCGCGAGATCTGTTCGGGAACATGATGCCGTGAAAGTCAAACTTCCATTTGCCGTCGATCTTGTCGAAGCGGTTCCACAGCCAAAGGAGGTAGCCGAGCACGGCAAAGACGCCGAGCAGCCCGAGGATCCACAAAAACACGCCGCCATAGCCGAGCTCATTGACATTGAGGAAGAAATACGGATACTCAAACCCCGGGATCACGGCGCCGAGCAAAAAGATATAGGCGACATAAACGAGCGGGATGATGAGACTGTACAGGGGAGCAAAGACGGAGAGTGTGCGCTTCTCGTCAAACAAAACATAGTCAAGGATGAAGAGAAGCGGCGCGAGGAAATGATAGGACATATTCCCGACGTTCTGCCAATAACCCGCTTGCAGGGGAGATTCCAGCAGGAATATGACGACGAGGAAGGTGACGAGGATCATGATGACAGTCATGAACTTGAACGTACGCAGCTTGCGGTTGTACCCTTCTGTTTTGCCCGCCCGCACCTGCTTCACCGTATCGGCAAGGACGATGACGGAGACAACGAACACAAAATAATTGCTGATGTTGGTGTAGAACTTCAAGAAGTCCCACGAAAAGACATTCCCGCCGTTCTGCCCGATATAGAAAATGCCGAGAGACAGCAGACAGGCGAACGCCGAGACGACGCACAGCACGACGCGATAGATGAGTTGCGTGACTAAATTTTTACACATGGGATCCATCCTCCGATAATATATATTGGTTTTGCGACCCGCTTACAGGTTGTATCTTTTACAAATTTCCGTCAGATTGTCTGAAATGCGTCCGAGCGAGCGATAGAGCCCTGCCCGCTCTTCGTCGGATATCCCGAGGCTGCCTTCTTCCAGAATCTCTGAAATCTTTTCGGCGACGATTTGAGCGATCTGCCCTCCTTTTTCCGTGAGACGGATGGGGTTTTTGTACTTTCGTTCGCTCTTCACATCGACATAGACGAGCCCCGCCACGGCAAGCTCCTTCACCGTTCTCGACATCATCCCCTTGTCCTCGCCACATAGTTCACAGAGCTTTGTCAGACTGATCCCTTCGGCGCAGTTGTACAGCCCGAACAGGCACTGCACTTGTTTCCCCTTGAGCCCGAGCGCCGCCATCTCGATATTCTTGATCCTTTGGACGCACCTCGTGATATGGATGAGTAGCAACGTAAATACTGTGTATCTTTGTTCCATAAAAACCTCACCCGCTTATCATACTATGTTTTTGTTGTCTTGTCAACAATTTTTACCGTAAAAAGAAAAACCGCAACGACCGCGGTTTCCGTGGTACTCCCGACGAGTGTATTCGTCACGCGGGTTTTTCCTCATTCCGCCCCGACCGAGGCTTCTATTGTAAACGAAGGTCGGCACGAGGAGCGTAGCGACGAAGTAGGGGTTCGCTTATATCAAAACCCCTTTCCCCCGCTGCGCGGGTACCGTCTCGGGCAGGTAGATTCCTGCCCTCGGTCACCGTTCGCGCCTTCCGATGCGCTCACTCACCGCAAAGGGGACAGCGAGGGGGTGGGCAAAGGAGCCGTCCTCATACCGAGGCGAAGCCGAGCGTATCTTTAAGATTCACTCGGTCCTTGCGGACCTCGAAATGAGGGGTGGGAGCCTTCACCCCCTCGGGGGGGGGAGCCTTTCTCGGCTCCACCTTTGGGAGAGCTGTCACAAAGAGATGTCCCGCGCGCACTATTTTCTACTAAACGCGACCCTTCGACTTCGCTTAGGGCGATGGCTTTGCCATCAATTTGCACTGCGCCTTATTATCTTAAGGACAATTCGGATTACGGGCAACGGGGTTTTAAGACGCACTACCCTACCCCCCCCTCACGACGATTTCTTGGCACAAGAAATCGTCGTGAACCTAAAAGAGGGTCGTCACTGCGGTTCTTCTGCCAATGAGAAGAGCGTGGAGAAAAGTTCTTCGTGGCTCGTCACCGTTATGTCCGCTGCGGGCGGGTCCGCGTACCGGCCCGACTGCGCCGTTTGGATATAGACCGTCTTGATACCCACGCCCTGTGCGCCCCCGACGTCGTCGCGCAGATCGTTCCCGATGTAGACACAATCGTGCGCCTTCAGGGAGAACTTTTTGAGCGCCCGTTCGAAAAAGTGCGGGGACGGCTTCTTCCACCCGATCTCCGAGGAGAGCACGATCCCGTCGAATTTGTCCGCCAGCCCGAGGGCGCAGAGCTCGGGATAGGTGAAGCACGCCTGCGCATTGGAGAGAAGGTAGGTTTTCGCCCCTCTTTGGCGAAGACCCGCGAGCAGTTCAAAGACCGCGGGATAGCAGCGCAACCTCTTTACGGAAGCGGCGCGGAACGCCCCAGCAAAGTCCGCAGCCCCATACTGCGCGCCGTAGAGCGCGGCCAGCTTTTCCATCACGGGAAGAAGATCGGTCTCCCGCCAATCGGGGAGCCCGTTTCCGCACAGCTTACGGTACGTCTGCGCCGCCGACCTGCCGTCGGTATGTAGCATTCCGCCGACGCGCTCCCAAAATTCGGGGCTCTCCTCGTCGGTCTCAATGTCGGCAAGCGTACCATAGAGATCGAAAAGAAAGTTCTTCATGCGGATATTATATCACGGGTTTCCCAAATCCGCAAGCGGCATCTGGGAGCGATCCGGAATACGCACAAGTTTGATGCGAATTCATATCTTTCCGCATTCCGACTATTTTTGGGGGCCGTTAATTTTATATTCTGCGCCGCTTGACCAAGAATACAATCAAGCCGCACAATGAGGCTCCAACTGCGATGCCTGCCACACCGAAGATAATGCCGACAACCCAAGATGACTTCGGAGCATTAACCGTGGAAGAATTCTCGGCACTTGTAAACAAAAAGGTATCGATCACTTCGCCGCACTCCGTGCACTCCCTGTGCCAAGTCTGTACATCGGGATTCTCGGAGAGATCCGCGATCCATTCTCCCGGAGAATGGGGCGTCTTCTCGGTCTCATATAATGTCATCTGTGCGTTACAAATGAGACAGACGCGATAAACATACCCCGTAGCGCTACAAGTTGCCTTCTGCAAATATACCTCTTCGCTCCAGACATGAGCACATTGACCGAGAGGCGGAGTGTGTTCTTCTACGACCTTCTCGCCGCAGACTGTACAATCCTTGTGTCTGAGACCGCCGTCGTTTATTGTGGCCTCCACATCTGTGATCCAATCGCCGGGCGTATGCGGGAGCTTTGGGGATGTCGTGAGCGTCTCCTCCCTGCCGCAGACGGTGCAACACTGGTAGGTGCGCCCCTCCTCTGAGCAGGTTGCCTCCTGCGTAAAAGTCTCCGCCGCCCATATGTGGTCACAGAGAATGCCGACGACGGACGGGAGTACGACAACGTCTATATCTTGTTCACTGTTTTTCAACACGGCACGGCATGTGAGCGGGATATCTGCCCAGCTATCGCTTTCCTTGATTCTGAACTTGAGTAGAGCAACCTCGCCATTCAGATCAGACGCGGAGGAAAAAAGAATAACGCCATTTTGATCTGTGTCGCTCCAGTCGGACATAAGCGCATTCCCTACCAGCCATTCGCCGTGAACATATTCGAGCATATCGGAGTCGTACTGCGGCACAAGCGCCATCGACTTGATGGACGGGCAGCCCGAGAGAACAACCTTGATCTCCACAGTCTCTCCCTTATGCGCCGCCGCCGCTGAAAAGGTGATCGTAGCGCCTGTCTCTTCAGCCGAAACTGTCAATGGCAACCCAATACATGGATATATGAACATCATCAACGCCATAAAGACTGTGATAAAAAACCTTTTCATGTACATATATCACCAATAGAGAGGATATTCATCCGGCAAGAGGGTGTTTCTCAGCAAATAGATCGCGTCGTCGCTGTTGACGGTGTCGTCCCCGTTCATGTCGCCGCTTTGGTTGAGGCCGAAGAGCGAGCCGCCAAAGAGCGTGTACCGCAACAGGTAGACGGCGTCGTTATCATCTACGGAACCGTCACCGTTGAAGTCGCCGCGCGGGACGTCGATGACGCTCACGTTACCAGGAGCGACATCCAAAGTAACCGCACGATCGGAGCCACCATCATTGCTTGCATTGACCAGTGCAGAGCAGGAGATGGTATAATCCCCGGCAGGGCAACCATCTTTGACCTTAAGCACGAGCTCAAAGATATATGTATTTGACTCGGTATTTGCATCATATGTAAAAGTCGCCATCTCATTTTGGGCATCCCAGTCGGCGATGACACCTTCCACCTTCCACCTTCCCTCAACGATCTCAAGATGCGTCTTGTCATAGAGGAAGGAGTGAAGTAGCACAGATTTGACTGCAGGCATATTCGCAAAACTGAACTGCACCACGACTTCTCCGCCCGCAACCGACGTTCTATTTTGGATCTTGAGTTGTGCGGCCGTGGACTCGATAACTTTCTGTGCAATCGTGATCTCGTACGTCATCTCGTAGCCGTCGTACACGACCGTGATCGTATGCGAACCATATTTCGTCATCTCGGGAATACCGAACAGGCATTCCTCATCCGCCATGATACTATACACCATGCCATCGCTCATCGTCTGTCTGAGAATAGGATATTCGAAAACGTCGTTGTATTGATAGTCCGTCTTTGTCTGGGTCAGATCGATCTCGATTTTCTCCATCTTGACCTTGACAACTTCCACAGGTACAAAGCGCGTCTGCTCCTCTTCTCCGTATGCATAGGATAATCTAATTGCAGTGACGTAAATATCCTTGTCTGAGCCGTGCATGCTAAAATCATATTTGAAAGAATAATTCATGGAGGTCTTTCTCACACCGTCATCCATATAGGTCAACTCAATGACTGGATCGGTAAGGAGCTCCCCTTCCGTAAACTGCGTCTGTGTGATGGCGGCGACTCTCACGCGGTTCTCTGCCCAGGTTGCCTCCACTGTACCGCTGTACAACTGGGAATTATTTTCGTTTTGATTCGACGCCTCGACAACGTTCATAGTGCCGAGGACTTGCTTTACCGTAATGGAACCTTTGCCCAACGAAGTCTCAATGCTCCCTTCGCCGACATTGCGCGCAATCTTGTGTTTGATGAGTACAAAGGAAGCAGCGGGGTCATTGAAGGCTCCGGTTGCGTTGATGACGCCGCTGGAACAGGACTGCACGATACGGCCCGCATTGATGCCGCTAATGCCGGATACGGCGATTTGAAGATCTTTGCTCGTCGCAATCTCGAGCGCGCTATTCTGTGCCGCACTCCAACACTCCTCAATCGTACCCGTCGAGTGATTGAAGCCCACAAGCCCGCCAACTGCAAGATCCGTGTTGCTACCCGCAGAGATATCGATATCCAGACTGCGCCTGGAGATATAGCCGCCCGCCGCGTCTGCACCGGAGGCAAACCAGAGTCCGTCGGCCGTCATCGCAAGCTGGTTCTTGTCCGCCTGCGAATCGGGTTCGTTTGTACCCCAGTTCGTGAAAGCCTCCCTCGTCGTTCCGCTTACGTAGTACTTTTCATCACTATAATTGTAGAAGAAAGCGTTCCCGTCCTCCCACGTCCAACTATTGACATTTTCGCCATTGCGTTTTGCGCCCAACCAAAACATCTGATTGGTGACGGTGTGGTAGGTGAACAGCTTTTCTATGAGTTCCTGTTCGTTTGGGGAATGAATGGAGATCAATTTCTCTCCGGCACCGGAATCCACACAGCCGAGCGCCTCTTCGTATGGTTTGGAGCCGTCGTACAGCGTGTAAAGTGCACTTGCGGTGTATAATTTGACCCGTTCGAGCAGTTCATCATCATCGGGCACTGCGCCTTTTGCGCCGTCGGTGCCGTTGACCTGTGCGGATCTGCCCGTACCGCCTGCGCCGCCGGCTCCTCCAAGCCCCACGTCGTTGTCTGCGAGAATGATCTGTGCATTCCCGCGAGCTATGATGTCCATATCCTTATTGGAGATAGCTGAGCCGAAAAGTCCCCCCTGGCCGCCGTTGCCGCCCTGGCCACCGAGCCCGCGGGAGCCGTTATTGCCCAGGACGCCCCAGTGATTGCCGCCGCTTCCTCCGTTACCGCCTTGGCCGCCGTTGCCGCCCTGGCCGCCTTGCCCACCGTTGAAAACCACGATGCCGTCATATACGACCAAGCATTCCGAAGCCAATGCGTCTCCACCGATGCCCCCTTGACCGCCATCGCCTCCAAGTCCGCCTTGGCCGCCGTTACCACCGTTGTAGCTGAAGGCACCGCCGCCGCTTCCCTTTCCGCCTGCGCTGCCGTTACCTCCCTGGCCGCCAAGACCGCCCAAGCCGCCATTCAATGTCAAACCGGCGCCGAGAGCGACCGATACGCGCTTGGCGCTCATGGCCGTGCCGCCACACCCGCCCGGAAAGCCGACGCTGCCACTTTTCCCCTTCGGCCCCGTCTGTGTGATGCCGGAGGCATTGCCGACGGGGGCACCGTCTGCGCCCTTTTCGCCCGTCACGCCGCAGGCGCCGGAAATCGTAAGCGGGGCGGTCCCCGTGATCACGACGTCGTTCTTTGCGCTGATCGTGCTCGCGATTCCCTCCGTTGCGGCTGCAATCTCATTGCCACTGCCCTCGGAGACGATCCAAAGCGTTTTTTCTGCCCTGGTGCTGATCGCACCGTCGGCAAAGGTATAAGTAAAGTGTACATCTTGCAGCGCGATAACGCGATCCTGTTCGGAATTTTCCACGAAGAACGCAAGGCCGCTGTAAACTTTGTCGGGGTCGCCGATCACACGAATGGCCGATGCGCCTGCACCGAGGGTAATCATTTTTCCAATTTCTGTGGCATCTAACGAACGCAAGTCAAGGATGGTCGTTTTCCCAATCATTGCGGGAATCTCCGCTACCGTTGCGGGCGTCACTGTTTCTGCCGATGCAAAGAGAGTTTCCATGTCCAGCGTGGGCGCGTCGTCGGGGACTTCATTCTCCTCCACTTTGCCCTCATAGACGAGGTTAGAATTGATGTTCACATTGCTGTGGCAATTTTGGAGTCTGCCCCCGTTATAGCCGACGATGCCGCCCGCATATTCGACCGATTCATCTTCCAGCATGATGTTCCCCTCTACGCTGAGGTTCTTGATGGTACCCGTGTTGTACCCGAACAGTCCGACGTAGGGTGTACTCGACCCGTCCGTCATGTGAATATTAAGGTTGCTGATCGTGTTTCCGTTTCCATCGAAGGTACCCCTGAAAGGCGTATTCTTGGAGCCGATGGGTTGCCAATCGGGATAGGCAGACATATCGATATCACAGGCAAGGATATAGTTGCCGCGCAAGTCATTTCGGATCTCGTTCAGCTGTCTTGCAGAGGAGATGACTTTGTCATATGCGTTGTAGTCGAAATCCCCCTCGTTGACGGTCTTATAGACAAATTTTTTCAACAGGGAGTTGCTCTTGGCGGCGACTTGCTCGTTGTAATAATTTTGGAGTTCGGTCTTTCTCTCCGCATATTGGGAGGGAAGCAGATCCCACATGGCAATGAGTGTCAGACCGCTGGACAGTACCTGGGCGTTCTCGTCGTCGACGCCATCCCCCCAACCATTCACGGAAGAAACGTCGGTCACATTGAGCTGTCCCTTAGAGGAGCCTCGCGAAAAAGTAGAAGTGCTTCTGATTTCTCCTTTTGTGTTGACGGACTGCGTTAGTTTGTTCTCCACCTTGGTCTGAAATTCTGCATCGGCGAAGGAGGACACCTTCGTGCTTCCACTCGCCTCTGCCGATGTCGACAGCTCAACGGAGGAAGATATTGCCACGTTGGCATACATGGAGGAGAAGGTGTACTCGCCGCCACGCTTATAGGACACAATGATATGCGTGCCGTATGTATCGAAAAAGTCCTTGGGCGACCAAGTGTACTGCGGGAAGGAATCCGTCAACGCGCCATAGACATTGGAGCGTAGATGCTCGCGAAGAGCCGCCGCGCTCCCCATGACGCCACCATTGTCCCAATTCAACGTCCACGAATCAAGATATTTTTGATAATTATAAATCGTGTACTCGATTTCTGCAGAAGCGGAGAGTGAGGTGTCCAATCCCATGGAGAAACCCGCCTCCATTTTGGCGGATCCAATGACAAAGTTTGTGCTTGCACTCGCTTTAGTATTGAGATCGACCCCCATTGCGAGCGCAAGAGAAGCAAAACTCTTGCTTGTAAAGCCTTTCCCATAGCTTGTGGAAACCATGTCTTTACTGACCTCAAACGCGCTCAAGTCACTGTCGTCGAGTATGGTAACCAAATGATTCTGGGACAGAAGATCATCCGACCTATCGTTCGTATCGATGGTGCGCAGCAAGTTGACGCCGCGGCCAAGATAGCCGAGGTCATTGATTTCCTCGGGAACGCTCACCGTTGCGCTTGCATGGGTGAGGTCTCCGCCGACGACGAAACACGTCAACGCAAATACACAACTCAATGCAAGTGCACCAAAACGTTCCATTCCGATTTTTTTGCTTTTGTTGGCTTTCATTGTACAAATACTCCTTTAATTTTATAGCTATATTATACCAATTAAAAAGTCGGCTCTTCTGTTTTGCAGAGGAGTGCTTTGAGTTTCCTCAACCAATAATAAGCAACTGATCCAATTGGACTTTCGAAAGTGTTTTCTTTAGACATATCAAATTCAGTCATAACGCACCCTCGCTTAATTTTATAAATAATATCGTTTTATAAATAAGACGACATAAAACGACAAAATGTTACAATTTTTTCCAAAGTAACAATCAATGAAAAATCAATCCCCACTTTAATTGCGCCACAAAGGCGATGCAAAAGCCGCAAGCACTACGTCTTGCTCAAGATGCATAAAACACAAAACCCTCCTTTCGTTTTGTAGAGGCTTGGCATTCAAACCTACAGACAAAAGTGACGAATATACTCTCGAAATATAAAAATATACGCCCCAAAAGCAGAACGACTTTTGAGGCGTTTTTGTTTGGGGAAGCATTCCCCTTTCGTGCTTTTGCTTTATTCGAGACGAATGATCTTTTGATACAAGACCGTCTTATCTTCCGTCAAGTCCCCGTCCATATTTCTTCCCAAAAGACTTTTGCGCCGCATACGCGCTATTTGTTGATGGGTTGGAAGATGAACACGTTTTGTTCATAAGATTTTGAAGTCAGTTCTTCGAGCCCCAGCCCCGTCTCCGTGCGAACGACGCGGTAGTATTTCGTCTCGTTCATCCCTCTGTGACGGTATACATGGTCCACTTTGTAGGAGTCGTTTCCGACGTGAAGGTAATAATTGTCTACACTCTCCAATTCAAAATCGCCCAACGGGATAAAGTCATCGCTCATGACCGTCACCAATTTGCCGACGCATTCGGCGAGGTCAACGGGGCAATAAGACAATTTGCCGCCGATCTCTCCAAGCAACATATCGAATTCGTCGTCGAACCACTCTGCCTCCGCTTCCGAAACGAGCCCCGTCTCCAATCCTTCCCCGCAGGCAAGCACCGATCCGTCACGGACATAGGCAGACCCCGATCCGTCAAAGATGGAAAGGTTCTCATACATTCCGAGAAACTTGTTATAATACTCCGCCCATTCGCGGTTATCCCAATGCAACTTCAAAAGTCCATGATTTTCGTACGGAACAGGGACGCCTTCGACCATTTGATGGGCGATCGTACGATAATTACCCACGCTAAGAGTACCCAAGCGGTAAACATTGCCCTCTGCCTGTACATAGCCCCCCCGCTCGGTATAAAATAGTTTTTTATCTCGATCGATCCCTTTAATTACGGAATTGCAGATGTATGCCCAACCGTCACGCGCCCAAAATGCTTCTTGTATGAAAACATCTTTGTTGGGCATGACGTCGGTAAAAATGAGATTGTTATCCCCGTCCACAGAGAGGGTGTAGACCGATGAGACCGCTGACGTAACGTCAATGCCGACGGCAAGGCCGTTCACAAAACCGCAGATATTCAGACCCTCGATCTTATAAATATACCCCGTGCTGTTGTCGATGACAAAGGAGGCCGAGAGCGCGCTGGTGTAATACATAGGATTGCCTCCTGCGATTCTATCTTCATACTGGACTCGTTCCGCGTCAAAACTCGTCGCCCCATTCTCATCATACATCAACCCTTCCGGACGGATATCGACATACTCGGAGCTGCGTTTTCCGTTCGCATCCCTGTAATCGTAATAGCCCGACTTCTCCACCTTCGCCACATATTGGATGAAGGTGAACCGCTCCGTCGTGTACAGGCGGTTGATCTGCGCGTCAAGTTCTTCCTGCTCAATGCGGCGGTCTTCATCGATGAGATTGCCGTTGTTGTCGTAGACGTCCTCCGTCACCTCCCTGTTCTTCATGAAGGTCACTTTGGCGACGCTTGCCTCGTCGTACTCCACATTGCCCGCCTCATAGCTCTCCGTGGTGCTGTAAAGGTAGTTGTACTCCCTATCCGACTTGTCGAGCGGTTGAACGCCGCGGTTTTCCACGATCTGCCCGGAAAGAAGGGAGACGGCGGGCCCCACGTCACGGCCTGCGGAGGCGGGCGAAGCGGCGGGTCCCGCTTCCCTGCGGATGCTATAAGCCGTAACGCCCTCGTTGTCCACCATGAGATTTTCCATATATTCCAACTTGATGGAGTTTACGATATGGATGCGAGGAATGAAAACCGCGAGCAGAGGCGTCACGACCGCCACCAGCGCGACGCTTGCAAAGATTGCCGTCCACCGAACAGGATGACGCCGCAAAGTGTTCTTTTTGGAAGAGGCCGCCTCGGGTGCGGCACGGCGGGCGCGCTCCGTCCCCTCCTCTGCGGCGCGGAGTTGCCGTACCCGTTGTTTCATACGGCCGGTGAGAGCGGGCTTCGCTTCGTCGATAAACACAAACTGTGTCATATAGTCCCGGTATGTCATACTTCCTCCTCTGAAAGATACACTTTCAACTTTTCGCGTGAGCGGGACAGGCATTTCTGGATCGCCCGATCCGTTTTGCCGAGCAGCCCCGCGATCTCCTTCGCGGTATATCCTTCGTAATAATGGAGATAGACCGCTTCCCGCGCAACCACAGAGACTTGTCCATTGCCGTTTCGAGGTCCTCGGTCTCCCCTCCGTTTCGCTGTTGGGACGCGCCGTACGTCGTTTCCCGTTTCCTGCGCCGCGCGTTGCCCTTCGCGAGATTTTTGCTCTTATTGATGGCGACCCTGATCAGCCATGCCTTCATGTGCTCGTCGCTCTCAAAGCCCACGCAGAACGCGCGGTCCATGAGTTGCAGCAAAACGTCTTGCACGACGTCCTCCGCGTCGGGCGCATTCCGCACATATTGGTACGACACCCTGAAAAGCATATTCGCATAACGCTCTACTACGCTTTGCACAAAGGCGTCGTCAATACATGATTTGTACATACTCTTTTACCTTCCGATGAAGTTCTCTCATATATAATACAACAACCGAAGATGAAAGCAGACATTTACTAAAAAAATTTTTATACTTTCAGCCGTCCGCTTCCGATTTTGAACGGTTATTCGCGTTGAATCGCGGACATGGTATGCCCGTTTTTGGTCAATGTAGGGAAACACTTGACATTTCATTTTAGAAAATGATACAATACTGGCAGAGGTGATAAAATGAAAAAGTTTTGTGAACGCGTAAAAAGGCTTTTGGAAGAGAAAAAATGTCTCGAGCGGAATTGAAACAAATGGTAACACGCAGCAGGCATGTTTTGACCAAGAAAGACAAAAGCGATATCGTCGCTCTTTTATATGGCGAGGAAAAATCCACTTCGAGGAGAGAAAAAAATGACAAGGTGGCAATTTGATAATACAATGATACAAATGCTTCATAGCATGATCGGCAGGCGGTTCTTATCGTTTGAACGCGACACTTCTGCGGAAGGACAGTCCTATTGTGCGGTTCGTCTCAATTTTGACGATACCTCTTTATTGCTGAAAAACGAAGAAGAGGAGATCGCTACATTTGAAGACAATGTCGCGTCTTATGAAGAAGCGGCAAAATTCACATGCACCATAAGCGATCCGAATCAGCCATTTCCTTCCGGGCTTGTCGGAGTCGCTATAAAAAAGCATGTTGTCGATGAACTTGTTGTGAGTGTTGCCATTGTTTCCGATACAATACAATGTGTTGAACACGGCATGAATATCGTTATCGATATGGCCTTGATCATAAGGACGGAAAACCACACATATATCTTTTCAAAAAGCCATGTGTGGTTTGACGAAGTAATATATATCAATATAGATAAAGACATGGATGATATTTGTCCGCTACCTTCTGATATGAACCTTTGGGACAACGACGGGGAGTGGAATGTGACGATAGACAGGTCTGTTCGAACATTATAAAACCACTTTGGAACAATTGCCGGCCTCATGGTAAAAACAGCGTCAGATCGCGGACATGGTATGCCCGTTTTTGGTCAATGTAAGGAAAACGCCCCAAAAGCAGAACGGCTTTTGAGGCGTTTTTGTTTGGGGAAATATTTCCCTTTCTCGCTTTCGGTTTATTCGAGACGAACGATCTTTTGATACAAGACCGTCTTATTCTCGGTCAAGTCCCCGTCCATATGATAGTGCCCGAAATACCAATGCTTGTATCGGACGGTATCTTCGAACAGCGACAGCATCCTGTTCTCGGGAAACGTCTCCATCTTGACGCCCCGTTCGCGGAGCGGCGGATACCAGAGCGCCTTCTCATCGCAGGAATGGGTCACGATATAGTCCACCGTATGGTTGTACCGTTTGAGGTTGGCGATGCCCTCGTCGAGCTCCTCATAGGTAGGCGCTTCCCGCGCCCACCAACTCACCCCCTCCGTGCGCGTATACCTGTCGGTGCTGGTCGCACCGCCGAACGTGAAGAGGGTCTTTCCTTCTATCTCATAGACTTGCCCGCGCATGAGGTGAATGACGGTCGGCTTGACGAAATGCACCTTTCCGCCCTTCCATTCCTGCACGGGGAAGGCGTCGAGAAGATCGAAATTCTCGTGGTTGCCGTCCACAAAGAGCACCGTAAAGGGCAATTCTTCATAGGGAAGAAGGTCTTCCTCCCATGTTTTAGCGTCCCATACCGCGCCGAAATCGCCCGCGACGATCAGGCAGTCCTTCTTCGTGAGCTCCGGATGCGCTTTCGCAAAACGGAGGAGCTTTGCAAAATCGTACCCACCGTGCGTGTCGCCTGTAATAAAGAGCATAGCGGCCTCGGTCTCCCATTTATTGATCGAAGTCTGAGTCGCCGTATTTGGCGAGAAATTCCTCGTATGTGATGAGGACTTTGCGCGACTCGGCACGGTTGTCAAACGGCGTCACATACCCCAAATCTTCCATCCATTCTATGATCTTTCCCGCGCGGTTATAACCGACGGCGCATTTGCGTTGGATGAAAGAGATCGACGCCTTCCCCTCCTTGATCACAAGTTTCAGAGCCTTGAGATAGACGGGGTTCAACTCGGGGGCCTCCGGTTCGGCCGTTTCGTTTTGAACATTTTGAAGGATTTGAACGTTTTGAAGGGCAGCCTCTTCACGCTTTTCCGCCTCGTTGAGCGCGCAGCTCAACCCCCAAAGGAGTTTCGTCGCCGTCCTGTGCGCCTGCGGCCATTCGCTTGCACTCGGCCCGGTAATGTTTAAGGTCAACCCTTCGCCGAAAGCCATCAGCCATGCCGCGACCGCGAACGCGCTGTCCGCGTTCCAAACCTTCAAAAGAGGACGCCCCATCTCTCTGGCGGCCTTTTCCGCAACGCTCGCATTGCCCGAGAGGGCCTCGGTGCCGGGATAAATGATGAGCGTCAAGTGTGAATCCCTCACGTTCCACTGCGCCTGTTGCGCGGTATCGGAGGACGGGGTCTCCTTGAGCTCGGGGAAATGCGTCTTGAGCCCGGGAGGGTTCGGCGTATCCTCCGCCCACCCGTTTTGAGGACACCAACCCGAAATGGGGATCTCGTTCTCCCTCGCGAAATCGAGGGCCGCGCGCTCGACGCCCGTCTGCCCTCCCGACATAATAAAAGCGATCTTTTTCATCCTATTTCACCATCCTGATTGTTTTTCTTTGCCCCGAATGATCTCGATCGGGCGCTTGCGCTTCGGATTTTCACCGCTTCGCCTACCGACATTTTAGCACAAGCGGAAAATAATTGCAATTCTTTGCGCGATATTTTATCATACCCCTCTTTTTCGATACTATCGGACGATGATCGCTTTGCCCATACTTTGCGATCCCCACTCCCATTGTCCCAACGCCTTTCCTACGCAAATCAAACGCCATATCTCAGACATGGTACGCCCGTTTTTGGTCATTCCGAGGACGTTGCCGTCCTTGTCGCATGAAAGAAAAAAGGCGAGGAGCCCCTCGCCCATTCTCCCAAAACACGCCTTTTATAAGTTTATCTTCCGACATAAAAACTTCTGCAATCTTCGATGCGGAAACAGCCCAATACGCCGCTCAGGTAGGTTCCCGTGTCAAGGTGGATCTTACAATAGTCCGAGACGCGGCCTCCGCGTTTTCCCTCGCGGAGATAGCATCGGATTCTCGGCTCGCCTCCCAAAAAGAAGGTGGGCGTGTGGCCGAAAAAGACGCTCTTCCCGCCGCGTGGAAGAACGGCTGGATCCTTGAAGGTGCGGTCGTAGACGAGCTGCTCGGGGGTAGCGTCTTTGAGCGGCAAAAGATGCCCCTCCCTGTCAAGCGGTGCGCCCGCATGGACGCAGATAAATTCTTCCGTTTCATAAAAATACGGAAGCGCCTCGAAGCGGTCCACCGTTTCCCAATCAAGTAGCTCGCCGTCATATGGAAAATATTCCCTCAGCCTCGACAGGATAAGGTCATAGTCCCGCGCGTCCCGCATGAGCGACCAATAATATTTGAGAAAATCGTATTCATGGTTCCCCGCAAGAAGCACGGCGTTTTTCATGGAGAAGAGGCGCGCGGCAAGACGGACAGACTGCTTGCCCTTGTCGATCATGTCCCCGCAACAGATGAGGGCGTCGCCGTCCGAAAATCCCACCTTCTCCATGAGCCGGCAAAAGAGTTCGTATTCGCCGTGAATATCGGATAAAATATAGGTCATGGCATAAACTCCACACAAATTAAAATGAACGACTTTTCTTTATAGCATTCCAATATTGGGAATTAAGTTTTACCTTTCATTTTCTCTATCGTATCATAAAGTTTTTCCGAAAATCAACTATAAAACGTGACAAAATCGGAACATATCACATTTCGAATAACGTTTGCGCTTCGTTTATAAAAAATGAGCCAACCTTAAAATCGGTTCAACTCATTCTTTTTGGGGCTGCGCGCGTCGATCGCACAAGAAGCAAAACAACATTAAACCTCAGACATGGTATGCCCGTTTGGAGTCAATATTGTAAAACGAATGAAGATTACAGTTCTCTTTTATCTTCTTTCATTTACTTCAATCGCTTTGTACTACGAAAGATGATTGTAACTCTTCTTGGTGACCTTTTAAATGATCGGTGTGCCCCCCTAAAACGACGATACTCTCATTCAGCGGTATACTAACAAGCAAATTGACATTTGTGTGTTTTTTCAGCCCAACAGCACTTCCTTTAAAGATTTCTTCGTTACCCAAGCCGCCACCGTATAGCCGATGGATTATTTCCTATTAGATATGAAAGAAACGGCCAAAGCCGTTTCTTTGAACCATCGCCTTACCGCGCCGTGCATCATTCGGATAAAATTCTGTCTTTTTGGTGGGCGCAGCAAGCTCTTTCTATCATCGCAAGGCTTTCTTGCGAATCAGTTGTTCTCGTCCAATTTGACTAATCTGATTCAGCAAAATTCTTTGTCAAGAAATCACTTATATCTTTTTTTGATTCTTGATAAATCTGTCCCGCCATAAACGCCATTATAATCATCTCAAGGGCTTGAGGACTATAGTACCTGAATTTCAAAAAATACAGAAAAGTACTTTTAAAGCTTTCCAACCCCGACTCTTCTCTTTGTAATATATTCCCAAGTCCCTCCACGCATAGGGCATCAAGAACAAACATATATACAAAAAGCTCGTTTAAATACAATAAATCTGAATCCGATTCGCTTATTTGAATGGGCTGACGTCTCAATAACCAATATGCCATGTAAGCAATAATCTTAATACTATTGCCATTTTTTATTTGATGGAAATCTTCTAGACGTTTAATGTCAATGAAATAATCAATTAATGCATTACCGAGAATCGATGTATTGACGCTTGCCCCCTTTTCCTTGTAATGCCCCTCCTGTAGAAAGTGGTTCATTTCAGATAATAAGGTCCGATATCTCTCTTGAAATTTGGTTTCAGATATACCATATTTTGCTAGCACCTCTGACGCTAGCATACACTCAGCTTTAATTGAATTCATACAACCTTCCAGTTGCCTCGTTTAAGGCCTTCGCTTTCATCATCAAAGTTTCCGTCATTCGTTTGGAAAAAATTCTTCTGTGTTTTTTATCATTAAATTTCTTGCCGCTATTACTCATACATTCCACTCGAATATTTCCCTTCCTAATCAAGGCATAAAAGTATTTGGCAGCCTGTTCTTCTTTCCCGAAAGAATCCTTTAGCAACCTCTTTTCGGCCACGCTCAAAACATGAGGTATGATAGGCTTACTGTCCTTGTTGCGCCGCTTCCTTTGGCCGAGCGCATATATAATGCAACCTATTATAGTCCCCACAATGAAAACTGCTGACACTGCCAGTATGCTAATGTAGAAGTAAATCATTTTTCTTCTCCTTTAATCAATCTTACAAACCACGGAATAGATCCAATCACTATCGTCACGGCTAAAAGCGAGCCATTGGTAATAGCAATGAGTGCTCCATGATCGCCTCGTACCGACTCAACGGCATATGTTATCCCCTCCACAAGGATCAAGAGGAGTATGAAGAGTAAAAGGGCTCGTCTTTTATCATCGCTGAAGTCTCCCTCCATCCCCATTATGGTCGCTAATACTATTGTCAAGCTGAGCAGCATAACATCAGGCATGGAGAATAAAGCTTCCATAAAAGTTCCAATGGGAACTCCTTGGCTCATCAACCCGCGGACACAGATTAGCGGAATAAAACTTATGGATATTACCAGTATATTGCAAACCGCGCCCCAAAAAGTTACCTTTCTTGTACCTTTAGATGGAGAGCAGCTCACCAAGGTGCTTGCTTTCTTTGCTTTCGCTATGGCCGATCCCATAGCCACAAATGTACTTTTTCTCATTGTTACGAATTACTCCATAGATACAAAGAAGAACGGGGTTAGCCACTTTCCCGTTCTTCAAATCTACTGAGTAAGACCTAACAATAAATTCTCGTACAGTAAAGAGCTTATCTTTGGAATGCAATACTATTATAATGCACTTAGTCCCATTTGTCAAGAGTATTTTGTAGCAGACAATAGGGCAACTTGGTTATTTTTGTCTAAAATGACTCATGTCCCAATGATAATTTACCCCTCTATGAGCTCCATTAAACATACGACAAAACGGGAACGTACACCCCCCGGGGCATCATCTCTGCCTCTTAAAACTTCTTTGACCTTCTTTGTATAGTCCTTTCACCACCCTTTAAGGGTAGGATACGCGCTCAACAGGTCTATTTCTTTGCGAGGATTTACGGCGAACTTCTCTAAACCTGCAAGCGTAGCGACTAAAGGATTGCTGACCACTTTTTTCCTTGACTTAAATTCTGTTTGACAGTCTTGGCAAATATGAGTGGTGGTCAATTTACAGCCTTCCGTACCACTTTCGAATACCGCTGAACCGCAAGTGGGGCATTGAAGTGTGGCTATTCTCTGTTCCAAAAAAGGCAATGCTTGCTGAATCATCAGTAGCCTCACTTGTTCAACAGGCAGTTCGGCCCCATCTATTATCACTTTGTCAAAGGTTTCATCAATGGTTGGCTCGCGGCTATCTGTTGCATAGGCATGAACGTGAATGCCGTACTCCTCAGTCTTGGGTGATGTCCATAGTAATGCTGTATTCGATCCCCAAATAGCAAGCCCATACGGGAAGTCACTTTGCTTAATGGCTAAGGTTCGATGCGGAGAAATTACCTGCCTTTGTACACAATTGTCACCAAAAAATTTCTTCGCTTTGATGATGGGATTCCCTACGCTGATCTTAGAATCAAAAAATTCACGTCCACAGCCGGCGCATAAGTGCTTTTTATGAGGATTAATGGAAAACCAATCTTTGTCCAAATGCGGATAACCGCATCGGGGACACTCTACATACTCTATGGGCAAATTCAAAATATTTGCAAAAGTATAAGAGACGGCAGCAACCGCATCGAACTCCACTGTGTCCGTGTCGGTTTTAACAGCGACACGCGCAAAGGTTTTATCATATACTTTTTTCCCGCCCACCTCTTTACGGGCATGAACATGAATCCCAAAATCCATAGGGAAACGGGTTGTATCGTAAACAGCGGGTAATGCACCCCAAAGCGCAATCCCACCGGGGAATTCTTGGGGATCAATAGCAAACATTTCTTCAACTGCTCGATTCTCTCTTACTGTTTGAACATATTGACAGGTCGCGTCCAATGTGCCGTCAACAAAGAATACTGGGGCATGATGTTCTGTGCACCAATATTTCGGTTTTCCATTACGCGCTTTTCCAATATAGACAATTTGACACCTCACTTCAAAGCCCCCTCCTGTTATCGGTTTGGAGAAATTTCTCCATAAATAGAGACGAGTTAAACTGGCAAAATGTTACAAAAAAATTTTGGATTTTTGAATTTTCTTGTGATAAGACGAATGAGTGATTTATATAGACTCTTACTGTATACTCTTGAGAATAATTGATCTGCGAGCATTTTATATGACCTTGAAAGATCGAATTTATCAGATTGGCTATTAATATACTGCAATAAAAGTCGTCCAACTTTAAGATCATCAGAGCCAAGTCTCCACGAAAGAAATCCGCCCCTTCTGCGCCGCAATGCCGTAAAATTTCTCCGACAATCACCTAAACAAGAAAATCGACATAATCTTCCCTTTTCATGAAGGACATAATCACTACGACTCATACATACAGAGCGTCTCTCATCGCACCCTTTCTATTGCAAGGGCGCAAATCGAAAGTTGACATTATAAAATACGAAAATTTTATAAAGAAGAGTTGTTTATGCAATTCCCGTGAATGTATTATAATTGTTTCATGATGGCCATGAAAAATTCTCCTATGATTTCACTGGTGAAAACCAACATACAGAAGTTCATGATACAGAAGGGCGTTACTGTTCGTGAATTGGCTCTGCGGACCGGTCTAACTGAAGTCGCTATCCGTAATTGGTTTTCCGCGGCAAATTACTCTCCGAGTTTAGCCAACATCGAGAAGGTTAGTGCCGCGCTTGAAATACAGCCCTTTGAGCTGTTTTGCGACATTGGAGACGACGCCATCCCCTTGACGGACGAAAAGAAAACACTTCTCGAAAAGTACGACAATCTGACTCCAAAGCAAAGGGCGGCCATCATGACCATGCTTGATAGTTACCTCGAATAACCGCACGACAAGACGATGAATCCACAGAAGTTTAATCGGATACTCAGTAAAATCAAATATGACAAGCAAGCGATTATTCCTATTTACCAAGAGTTCTATCCCAAAATCATCCTA
>CANQTD010000014.1 GCA_947626685.1 uncultured Clostridia bacterium
AAAACATAGCCGAACGGCGTAACTGAAACGGTTACGTCGTTTTTCTTTTTGTCCTATCCCTATGGAGCAAATAGGAAGGAGATACTTTTTATTTGAAAGATAACGTGCTCGAAACGTACTCCAAGACGCTCGGCTTTACTCTGACGAGCGCACAAGTCAAATTGCGTAAAAACAAATTTACCTCGGCGGAAGTTGTCGGCAGTAACAGCGGTGGAGGCAGATTCCATATCTCCTACACGTTCTCAAATTACGGATCGACGTCCGTAACGTTGCCTCAATAAAAACATTCCCGCCCGCGCAGACTGCGCGGGCGGGAATTGCAATATGCCGACCCTATTCCTATAACGGCGCATTCTCCAACCTCAGGTATGAGGGGTTCGCCTCGGCTCCACCTTTAGATTGGTAAGCCTTCACCTTTCGGGGGGAAGGTGGCACGGCGTAGCCGTGACGGATGAGGGGCATTATAATTGGAAACTCCCCTCATCTCCCGCTTCGCGGGAGCTTCCCCCCGTGGGGGGAAGCCTTTCTCGGCTCCTCCTTTGGGGGAGCTGTCGAGCGATAAGCGAGACTGCCCCGCGCGCACTATTTGCGACTAAGCGCGGCACAAGGAGCGGAGCGACGAAGTAGCCTGTCGAAACATGTCCTTATTATAATGTGGAGACCCATTCGACTGCGGCTTGCGCCTCCGCTCAGGGTGACGTAATTGGGAGTTCGCCCCACCCCCCTACCCCCTCCCACGGAGGGGGCAAGAAAGCTCTGTTTTCCGACCCCATTCACATATTTACAAACGGCTAAAAGTTACGCCCGTTGCCAAGAGTATGAGCCAGACCATAAGAGCGCAGACGGCCGCGAGCGCCGCCATGCAGAAGTAACTGCGGGCAAAGTTGCGGCGGTTGATGTTCGCGTTGCTGAACGCAAAGATAAAAAGAAAGACCCATCCCACGACGGGGACGGAGAAAAGCAGCGAATAGCCGAAGTACGCCCACGCCCCGAGCGGCAGATATTGGTCGGGCAGGCGGGCCTGTTCATGATCATCCATAAAAAAATCCTCCGGATACAGGTTCTGCATTCGGAGGATTTTTATGAACTGTTTCAATACAGCTGCACGATCACATAGATCATCCACGCGAGGTGGAGGGCGGTGAACACGGCAAGGGGGCAGAGAACGAGCCAATTCTTCCGCATCGCGGCGTAGCAGCCGAGCGCGGTGCACGGGAACACCCCCATAAAGAGGAGCACGGCGAAGTTGACGTTGCCGCAGAAATAGAACACCCATGCCGCGATATAGAGCACGACGGACATGACCGTGAACGTGAAGAACGGGGAATCGAACCTCGGAAGCCCCTTCGCTTCCCGCCGCACGATAATTAGGATCGCGGCGACGGTCACCGCCTCGAAGATATAGGCAAACACGTCGAGCGCGGGCGGAGCGGAGATTTGGCGCAAAACGTCGTTCTCGGGCGAGAAGCACCACCACACGATATTGGGAACGAGCAGAAGCACGAAGAGACCGAGCCCCCAAAAGTCGAACCCGAAGCGGAATTTCGAAAGAAATCCTCTTCCCGCGGCCGTTTTTTTCTGTTGTTTTCTCTGTTTCATATAAAAATTTGCCTTATATCGCGGACATGGTATGCCCGTTTTCGGTCTGATCTCAGAAGAAGCCCTCGACAAACTGCTCGGCGTCGAAGAGTTCGAGGTCGTCGATCTTCTCGCCGACGCCCGCGAACACGACGGGGATCTTCAGCTCGCCGCAGAGGGAGAACACGAACCCGCCCTTTGCGGTGCCGTCGAGCTTGGTGAGCACGATGCCGTCGAGTTCCACCGTATCCTTGAAGGCGCGCGCCTGCGAATAGGCGTTCTGCCCCGTGGTCGCGTCGAGCACGAGGAACTTATAGAAAGCCGCCTCGGGATACTCGCGCGTGACGACGCGGTCCATCTTTTTGAGCTCGTTCATGAGGTTGTCTTTGACGTGGAGGCGGCCCGCCGTGTCGATGAGGAGCACGTCGGTCGAGCGCGCCTTTGCGGAGGAGACGGCGTCATAGACGACCGCCGAGGGATCGCTCCCCTCCTCGTGTTTGACGACGCGCACTTTCGCGCGGTCCGCCCAGACTGCGAGCTGGTCGATCGCCGCCGCGCGGAAGGTATCCGCCGCCGCAACGGTGACGCTCTTTTTCTGCCTGACGTAATAGTTGGCGACTTTGCCGATGGTCGTCGTCTTTCCGACGCCGTTCACGCCCACGAACATGATCACGCACGGATACTTGATCTCGGGCATGGGTGCCTCGTTTAACGTGTCCTCCAAAATATCTTTGAGGAGATCGGTGACGAATTGCTCGTCTTTGATCTTGCCCTCGATGGCCTCTTCCTTGACCTGTTCGACCACGTCCTCCGCGGTGCGGACGGAGACGTCGGAGGAGATGAGCACCTCTTCGAGCTCCTCGTAGAAGGCGTCGCCGATCTTATTTTTGAGAAAGAGCTGGCGAAGTTTCGCGGAGACGTTCTCCTTCGTCTTTTTGAGAGCCTCTTTGATCTTGCTGAAAAAACCCATAGCCGTATCTCCCCCGCGGAAGCGTTACATGACGGTGTCGCCGCCCAGCCTCGTCTCGACCTCGGAGAGTTTGACGGAGACGATCTTCGAGACCCCCTTCTCCTCCATCGTGACGCCGAAGAGCATGTCTGCCTGCGTCATGGTGGGCTTGCGGTGGGTGATGACGATGAACTGCGTCTCCTTCGAGAACTTTTTGAGGTAGCGCGCGAAGCGGTCCACGTTCGCCTCGTCGAGCGCGGCCTCGATCTCGTCGAGGATACAGAAGGGCATGGGGTGCGTTTTGAGGATCGCGAACAAGATCGCGATCGCCGTGAACGCCTGTTCGCCGCCCGAGAGCAGGGAGATCTTAGTGAGCTTCTTGCCGGGCGGGCACGCGACGATCTCGACGCCCGCTTCGAGGGGATCGACGTCGTCCGCATAGTCGAGCTGCATCTCCGCCTTGCCGCCGCCGAAGAGCTCCTTGAAGATCTGCGAGAAGTTCTCGTTGATCTTTGCGAAGCCCTCGTCGAACTGCTTCTGCATGTTGGCGCGCAGTTCGTCGAGCACGTTGGTGAGGTCGACGATGCCCTTGTCGAGATCCTCTTTCTGCGTCTTCATCTCGGTGAAGCGGGCGAGCAGGGTCTCGTAGTCCTCCTCCGCGTTCTGGTTGACGGGCCCGAGCGCGGCGATCTTGTGTTTGAGGGAATTGATATTGGCGTTCGACTGTGCGAAGTCGTAGTCGGGATCGCGAAGTTCGTGCGCGCTCACATAGTCGAGCCCGTACTGCTCTTCGAGGCGGAGCTTCATGTTTTCGAGCGTGGTCTCCGCGCGGGCGATCGCCGTCGCCGCCGCCAGCCGCTCGTCGGTCGCCTCCGACTGCTTCGCATACAGGTCGCGGTGCTCTTCGGAGAGCTTGTCCTGCCGTTCGGCAAGCCCGTTCTTCTCCTCTTCGAGCTGGCTGAGCTGGGCGCGGAGGGTGGAGACGATGAGCTGTTCTTCCTTCGTGAGGGAGACCTTCTCCGCCTCTGCCCGAAGGCGCGCGATCTCGCCCTCGAGGGCGCGGACGGTGACGCGGGTCTGCTCCACCGTCTTGAGAAGTTCCCCTTTCTCCTCTTTGAGACGGGCAATGTTCTCGGCTTCGGCGATGCGGACGGAGGACACGGTCGCCGCTTCGACGCGGATCGCCTGCCGCTTGTTGGCGAGCTCGTCGCGGTTGGCGCGCATCTGCTCGATCTGGCGGGTACGGGCTGCCGCGTCCTGCGAGGCCTCGGAGCGGATGCGGTTGAGAAGTTCCTCGTTCTCGGAAGAGGACTGCACCTCCCCTTCGATCTCGGAGACCGTTCTCGTGAGCCGTTCGAGGAGGGAATGGTACCCGTCTGCGTCTGCGCGCGCGTCGGCGAGCAGTTCGGAGAGGGTCGCCTCCTTCTGGGAGAGCGCGGCGAAGTTCGCCGTCTCCTCCTGTACTTTCACGCGGAATTTCTCGTATTCCTCGCGCGCCTCGGCGAGCTCTCTCGTCGCGGCTGCAAGCGCCGTCTTGAGCTTTTCGAGCGCGGCGCGTTTGCGGTTGATGTTTTCCTGACACTCCTTGATGTTGCGCTCGGTGGAGAGGAGATTGCCCGTCTCCGCCCTGCGCGAACCGCCCGTCATGGCGCCGCTCGTCGCCACCGTGTCGCCGTCGAGGGTGACGATCTTGAAGGCGTTGCGGTACTTCATCGCGATCTTGGTCGCGCTGTCGATATTGTCGCACACGAGGGTGTTGCCGAGGAGATAGCGGACGATGCCGTCGTAGTAAGAATTGAATTTGACGAGCTTGGTCGCAAGCCCGAGCGCGCCGTTTTCGCGGAGCGCGGACTCCGCCTCACGGGTATCCGCACGGCCGCGCACCGTCTCCACGGGGAGGAAGGTCGCGATGCCGTAGCCCGCGCGTTTAAGATATTGGATGAGCCAGCGCCCGTCCTCCGCGCGCTCGACGACGAGGTTCTGCATCGCCCCGCCGATCGCCGTCTCGATGGCGACTTCGAATTTCTTCTCCGTCGTGATGATGTCGGCAATGGCGCCCACGATGCGCTTTTTGAGTTCGGGATTGCGCTGTGCCTCGAGCTGGAGACGGCGCACCGATTCCTTGTAGCCGCCGAACTTGTGTTTGAGATCGGTGTACATCTCGAGGTTGTTGGTGAGGTTGGAAATGGACATGTTGCAGTCCGCAATGTCCTGCGTGAGCCGCTTCTCCGAGCGGGAGAGATCGTCGATCTCGGCGAGCAGATCCTCCTCGCGGGAGGGCTTTTCGCTGAGGAACTTTTCGCACGCGCTCTTCTGCTCCCGCGTCTCCGCGAGCTGGCGGTCGAACTCGTTGCAGCGGACTTCCGCCTTCGTGATCGCCTCCTTGATCTCGGAGATGCGCTCTTCGGCCGCGTCCTTCTTCGCGTTGAGGCTGCCCTGTGTGGCGCGCAGATCGGCGAGATCCTCCACCGAGGAGAGCTCGCTCGCCCGCTTTTCGTTGTTGATGCGCTCGTAAGCCGCGAGACGGGTATCCGCGTCGGTGAGCTTCTTCATGATCTCCCGCGTCTCGTTCTCGAGCTCTATGTACCGTTTGTCGTTCGCCTCCACCTTCTCGGTGCTACGGGCGACCTGTTCGTCGATCTGCGAGGCGCGCTCCTCGGAACTTTCGATGAGCTCTTTCGCCTCGCCGAGACGGCGCTGGAAGTCGCCGATCTTCACGCCGACGACGTTCGCCTCGCCCGTCCTGCGTTCGAGGCCGACCTCATAGCGGCGGAGATTCTCGTTGACGTCGCGGAGCTTGGTGTCCGCGCTCACAATCTGCTCGCGGATCGCCGTCTGCTCGCCGTCCACCGCTTTGAGCCGCTCCTCCACCTCTTCGAGCGTCTTGTCTGCGGCGACGATGCGCTCGCGGTACTTCGAGGTCTCCTGCTCGAACGTGTCGCTGCGGACGAGGTAGGCGTTGACCTCCTCGTATTTGAGCTGCGCGGAATATTCGCGGAACTTCTTCGCCGTGTCCGCCTGCTTTTCGAGGGGACGGAGACGGTCCTCCGCCTCGTCCATGCGCTGGATGAATACGGCGAGATCGTCTTTGGAGCTCTCGAGCTTGCGCTCGATCTCCCCCTTCTGCGACTTGAAGCGGATGACCCCCGTCGCTTCCTCGAAGATGGCGCGGCGGTCCTCGGGTCTCGAATTCATGATCTGGGCGACCTTGCCCTGTCCGATGATCGAGTAGCCCTCCTTTCCGATGCCGACGCCGTGCAGAAGATTGGTGATGTCGCGCATGCGGCAGGGCTGGTTGTTGATGAGATATTCGCTCTCGCCCGAACGGTAGAGACGGCGGGTGAGCGAGACTTCTTCAAATTCCAAATCGAAGAGCCGCTTTTCCTCATTGTTGAATACGAGGGTGACCTCGCAGAAGGAAAGCGGGCGGCGGGTATCCGCGCCGGCGAAGATGACGTCCTTCATGTTGGAGCCGCGCAGCGTCTTTGCGGACTGCTCGCCGAGCACCCAGCGGACCGCGTCGGCGACGTTGGACTTGCCGCAGCCGTTCGGACCGACGATACACGTCACGCCGTCCTCGAATTTGATGGATGTTTTATCGGCAAACGACTTGAAGCCGATCAGATTGACTTCTTTGAAATTCATGATTCCCCTATCTCTCAGCTTTTTTTATTTTTTAGTATCTCGTACAGCTTCTTTGCCGCCTGCGTTTCGGCGGACTTCTTGCTCGTTCCCTCTCCGTCTGCGGAAACGCCGAGCGCGGTGACGCGGCAGCGGAATCCTCCCTCCGCTTCGGTCACGGTGTAGGCGGGCGGCGTCTTGGCGCGCTCCTGGACAAGCTCCTGCAACGCGGACTTGTAGTCCTCCCTCTCCGCGCGGACGAGGTGCTTTTCGAGAAAGCGTTTCGCCGCGTCCATGCCGCCGTCGAGATAGATCGCCCCGACCACCGCTTCGAAGAGATTGGAACGCGTCTTGCCCGCGAGCGCGCTCTCCTCGGCGTGGTGCAAAAGAAAGCGCATGAGGGAGAGCTTTTCCTCCGCCTTGTCGAGGGCGGCGCGCGAGACGTACTGCCGCCTCAGGTCGGTGAGTTCTCCCTCGTCCTTGCGGACGGTCTTGTACAGCCGTTCGGTGACGGCGAGTTGCAGGACGGAGTCGCCCAAAAATTCCAGCCGCTCGTTGCTCTCCGTGCCGTGCAGATAGGCGTAGGAGGAATGGGTGAAGGCGGCGGTGAGCAGCGACTTGTCCTTGAAGGTGTAGCCGAGCGCGCGCTCGGCGACGGAAAGGTCCTCAGTCACGGGGTTCCCCCGCGCCGAATCCCGCCTCTTCGAGCATGGAGGAAATGGACGGGATGAGATTGCCGCGGTAGGCGTCCACCGCCTGGCAGACGGACGCCGCGACGGGCTTGGCCTTCGCCGAACCGTGGCATTTGAGGACGATCTGCCTCAGCCCGAGGAAAACGGAACCGCCGAGCTTGTCGTAGTCGAGCATCTCGCGCAGGCGGTTGATCTGCTTCTTCGCGCAAAGGTAGGCGAGCTTGCTGCCGAAGCCGCGCATAAATTCCTGTTTGAGCACGGCGGAGACCGCCTTCCCGCACCCCTCGCACGATTTCAGGGCGATGTTGCCAGAGAAACCGTCCGCCACGGCGACGTCGTAGTTCCCGTACATGATGTCCCTTCCCTCGATGTTGCCGACGAAACGGATGGACTTGGTCTCTTTGAGGAGCTCGTACGCCTGTTGGTGGAGGGGGTCGCCCTTGTGTTCTTCCGCGCCGTTGTTGAGGAGGGCGACGGTCGGGTTCTCCTTCCCGAACGCCGCGCGCGCATACGCCGACGCCATGATGCCGAACTGGACGAGATACTCGGGCTTGCACTCCGCGTTCGCGCCGCAGTCGCACAGAAGGGTCCTCCCTCCCGTGACGTTGGGCATGCCCGGGCAGAGCGCTGGACGGAGCACGCCTTTGAGCCGCCCGATGTGCATGACGCCGCCCGTGAGCACCGCGCCCGTCGAGCCCGCGGAGACGAATGCGCCCGCCTCGTTGTCCTCTTTGAGCAGTTTCAGCCCGACGACGAGGGAGCTGTCCCGCTTGCTGCGCACGGCGTGCGTGGGAACGTCGTCGTTCGTGATGACCTCCGAGCAGTGGACGACCTCGACGCGCGAGGGATCGTAGTGCAGTTTGAGGAGTTCGTTCCCGATCAGCGTCTCGTCGCCCGTAAAGACGACCATGAAATCGGGCCGCTGCGAGAGCGCCGAAATCGCGCCCTTCACGATCTCCGCGGGGGCGTGGTCTCCCCCCATCGCGTCTACAATGATCTTCAACATAGACAGTTCTCCCAAGCGTACGGTATTGTACGGGGTAATTATACCATTTTTTTTCGGAAAACACAATCCTTTGGAAAGGATTTACGAAAAAAAACGATATCTTGTGAAAAAAATTTCGCGCGCGGAACCGCGCGCGAGCCGGAAATGCTTGCTTTTCGCTTGGTTTTCGCCCTGCGCGCGCCCTACTCGCGCTCCACCGTGACCGAAACTTCATAGTCGCCGAGGATCTTCACGATGCGGGCGAGGTCGCCCGCGATCTCCGCGTCCTTCTTTTTGCAGTCAAAGGGCACGCCCGCTTCGAACACGAGACGGGGCTTTTCGCCGCGGATGAGGCGGAAGTCGTGCAGGTCCAGCCCCTCCACCATGCCCTCGGCGGCGGCGCGGACGCGCTCCTCGAGCTCCACCGCCTGTGCGTCCGTCCTGTCGACGGGGTCGAGATGGGCGGTGAGCGGCACGCCGAATTTCTCGCCGACCCGCCGTTCCAGCCCGTCGATCACCTCGTGCGACCGCATGGCGGGAACGTTTGCGTCCATTTCGACATGGACGGTCGCGAAGCAGACGTCGGGGCCGTAGGGATACACTTTGAGGTCGTGCACGCCGAGGACGCGTTCCTCCGAGAGGAGCTCGGCGCGGATGGCGGAGAGAAGGGCGGGGTCGGGCGCGCGGCCGAGCAGTTTGGAGCCGGCGTCCCGCGCGAGGCGGATGCCCTCCCACACGATGAAGAGCGCGACGAGAGCTCCCGCATAGCCGTCGGCGGGGAACCCCGTCGTCTGCCCGATCGCCGCACCCGCGAGCACGGCGAGGGAAGCGAACAGATCGCAGAAGCTGTCGATGGCGGTCGCACGCAGCACGTCGGAGCCGATCTTCTTGGAGATGACCAAAAACGCCCCACCCATGCCCGCCTTCACGGCGATCGAAACGCAGAGCACGGCGTACGTCCAGACGTCGGGCATAGAGAACTTTCCGCCCACCGCGGTGCGCACGGAGCCGATGAGAAGTTCCGCACCGAAGAAGAGAATGAGGAAGGAGATGGCGAACGAGGCGATATATTCCGCCCGCCTGTGCCCGAAGGGGTGTTCGCTGTCCGCGGGCCGCGCCGCGACGCGGAACGAGATCAAAGAGACCGCGCCGCTTCCGCAGTCGCTGAGGTTGTTGACGCCGTCTGCGATCAGGGACACAAGCCCCGTGAACGCGCCCGCCGCGATCTTGGCGCAGGCGAGCAAGAGGTTGACGGTCATGGCGGTCAGACCCGCGCACATTCCCGTGCGCATGCGGGCAGAAGTCGTTTTCATAGCCCCTCCTTCGGACATGGGTATGAGAAAAGCCCCCATCGGGGCTTTCTTCGGTGTGTTTTTTACCGGAAATTTGCTATGACGAGCACGACCACATAGACGATCGCGAGCGCGAGAAGGGTGACGAGCATGGGAAGGACCATCTTCTTCATCGTGGTGAAAAAGGTCTTTGCCTGCTCCTTGAACGAGGCGCGGCTCTGCGGCAGCTTGCTCTTTTTGTAAGTGCCGCCCATATCCGCGACCGTGGAGCCGTCGTCGATGTAGACGATCTTCTGCTCCTTCTTTTTCTGCTCCCCGTCCTGTTTTTGCTCTCCGTCCTGTGCGGACTTCTTTTTCTTCATGCTTCCTCCTGCGGATAGCAGTGGCACGCCACGAAATGGCCGGGTTCGTATTCGAGGTACTTGGGCGCGACGTGCTTGCAGATCTCCATCGCCTTCGGGCAGCGCGTATGGAACTTGCACCCCATCGGCGGGTTCACGGGGGAGGGAATGTCCCCTTTGAGCACGATGCGGTCCATCTTCACGTCGGGATTGGGATTGGGCACGGCGGAGAAGAGCGCCTGCGTGTACGGGTGCATCGGGTTGGAGAAGATGGAGTGCTTGTCGCCGAATTCCACCATCGAGCCGAGATACATGACGCCGATCCTGTCTGAAATGTGCTTGACGACGGACAGATCGTGCGAGATGAACATGTAGGTGAGCCCGCGCTGCTTCTGCAAGTTGCGCAAGAGGTTGATGATCTGCGCCTGAATGGAGACGTCGAGCGCGGACACGGGTTCGTCGCAGACGACGAGCTGGGGGTTCACCGAAAGAGCGCGCGCGATACAGATCCTCTGGCGCTGGCCGCCCGAGAACTCATGCGGGTATCTCTCGAAATAGTAATCCCTGAGCCCGCACTGCTCCATGACCCCGAGAACATAATCCTTCACCTGCCCTTTCGGCACGATCTTGTGCACGCGGACGGGCTCGGAGAGGATGCCCCCCACCGTACTGCGGGGCGGGAGGGAGGAATAGGGGTCCTGAAAGATGATCTGCATCTTCGTGCGGAGCGGACGCATCTCGGAGGAACGGTATTTCGCGATGTCCTTCCCCTCGAAGAAGATCTGCCCGCCCGTGGGCTTATAGAGTTTGAGAATGGCGCGCCCCATCGTCGTCTTGCCGCAGCCCGATTCGCCGACGATACCGAGCGTCTCGCCCGCTTTGAGTTTGAAGGAAACGTCGTCCACCGCGCGCAGCCATACCGTGACCTTGCCCGTGAGCGACTTGGCGACGGGGAAGTACATTTTGAGGTGGCGCACTTCGAGAAGGGCGTCGGGATCGGGTTCCGCCGCAAAATCCCGCTCGGCGACGAGTTCGCGTTCCCGCCTCTCCTTCGCGGCCTGCGCCTCATCGGAGAAGTCCGTAAAATCTCCCCGTTCGAGGCATGCAGCATTTGTCGCCTCCAACTGCTCTGCAAGAAGGCGCGCCTTTTCCTTGCGCGTGGGCGCGTTCTTCCCCTTCTCTGCCGTTTCGGGAGCCTTTTCGGGGGCCTTCTCTTCGGACATGGTCCCCTCCTCTGACGTTTCGGGAACCTCGGGGGTGCGGTTGTTCAATTGGTTTTCGTCCATCATTCCGTTTTCTCCTTGTTGTAGAGATGGCAGGCGACGAAGTGCGTCGGACTGACCTGCACCATAGGCGGATAGTCGCCGAAGCACGCCTTCACGCAGCCCGAGCAACGCTCGCGGAAGTAACAATAGTCGGGCATGTCGATGGGGTTGGGGACATTGCCGGGGATATTGAACAGCGTGTCGCTGTTCGAATCCATCGTGGGCTTGGACTTCTGCAATCCGATCGTGTAAGGGTGCATGGGATTGTGGAAGATCTCCGAAGCCGTTCCCTTCTCGATGATGCGGCCCGCATACATGACGACGACGTAATCCGCCATTTCGGCGATGATGCCGAGGTCGTGCGTGATGAGCAGAATGGAGCCGTTGATGCGCTTTTTGAGGTCGCGCAGAAGGTCGAGGATCTGTGCCTGAATGGTGACGTCGAGCGCAGTGGTCGGCTCGTCGGCGATGATGAGGCGGGGATCGCCCGCAAGCGCCATCGAGATCATGACGCGCTGCCGCATGCCGCCCGAGAGCTCGTGCGGGTACGACTTATACACGCGGTCGGGCGCGGCGATGCCGACGAGATTGAGCATCTCGATGGAACGCTGTTTCGCCTCCTCGCGGGAAGAGCCGGGGAAGTGCAGAAGGGTAACTTCGTCGAGCTGGTTGCCGATCGTGAACACGGGGTTGAGGCTCGTCATGGGCTCCTGAAAGATCATGGCGATCTGGCGGCCGCGGAGACGGTACATCTCTTTCGTGGGCATTTCGGCAATGTCGAATACCTTCTCCTCCATCTCGAACTGCCTTGTCCCGTATTGGTCGCGCTTCTGCCTGCGTTCGAGGACGGGCTTACCGTCCTTGCCCGTCTTGATCACCCTCTCGTGGACGAAGCAGAATTTCCTATATTGCCTATAAAGGAAAATGTGAATAATCTGCACGACAACGATCATGGCAGAAACCGAGGCGGATAGTGCAATCAGACCTGTAATGGCATTGCCTGCTTCAAAAGTAATGTCCTCTCTTAATGTACTTGCATCCGTAGAAATTGCCCCGCGCATTGACAAGATGACAAAAAGCACCAAGAGACAGGGAAGCAGGGTGAGCAGGTTATAATATATTACGGGATCCTTCCCGTTAGCGAACTTTTCGGGGGGGATCATGGTGACGACTGCGATCAGCGCACCCGTTATCAGCATTCCCAAGACTCCGAAGATGATGAGCCCGAAAGCCTGTAGAAAATATTCTTCAAGAATCGGAGAGATATCTTGGTGGGCGCCTTCTATCTTTGAAAGAAGCTGATAAAAATTCACACTCCCTTCCGAGAGGGCGGATGAGGAAATCGCGGGGAGCGCTAAGAACACAAGGAGAAGAATGGAGAAAAGCCCCAAAAGAGCCCCGGGCAGATAGCTGGAAATGGTAAATGCCAGCCGCCATGTCAAACCCTTCTTTTCGTCCTTCGAATAGTGGTAAGCCTTTGCGGGTTCCCCGCCTTCGCCAAGAACAGGCCTCCCCGCTTCGTCGAGCACTTCCTCCATGATGGGCTCGCCGTTTTCATCCGTCTCCGCGACGTGGAGTTTTCCGTCTTTATAGGCGGGGTCGTAGATGGGCTCGCCGTTTTCATCGTTTTCCCAGACCGGAATGGGCTTGCCCTTTGCGTCCCGCTTGAAATCGTAGGACTTGAAGCGGATATTGCCCGAGACGATCTGCCCGTAGGGGCCCTGCAAGAGGCGCATGACCGACATGCTCGTGACCGACTTCCCGCAGCCCGACTCGCCGACGACGCCGACGGTGGAACCCTGCGGGATCTCGAACGACACGCCGTTGACCGCCTTCACGACCCCTTGATCGGTGAAGAAATAGGTGTTGAGGTCCTCGACTTCGAGAATGTGGGCGGGATCTTTCATCTCGCTTGTAAACTCGCTCTCGGGCGCCTTGCGCTTCTTTTTCTTTTCGAGGACGCGGATAACTTTATTGTTTTCTTTGACGATCGCCTTGATCTCTTTGGAAGTCAGGTAATGGCGATCTTTCTTGTCCTTAGCCATACGTTACCTCCTTGCTTTGGGATCGAGCGCGTCGCGCAAGCCGTCGCCGATAAAGTTGAACCCGAGCACGGCGATGATGATACAGATCCCGGGAGGACCCCATACGTTGAAGTAGCTCTCGAGAATGGGGAAGCTGCTGTTGTTGACGACGTTGACCATCGTCCCCCATGCCGCATATGGCGCTTGGACGCCGAGGTTGAGGAAGGAGAGCGACGCCTCCTGCAAGATCATGCCCCCGAGCCCGAGCGTCATCGAGACGATGAGCTGCGGCATGACGTTGGGAATGAGGTGCATGAAGATCTTGCGCGCGGTGGAGAATCCCATCGCCTCCGCCGCGACCATGTATTCCTGTTCGCGGAGATAGAGGATCTGCCCGCGCACGAGGCGCGCCGTTCCCGGCCACGAGATGAGGGACAGGAAGAACATCAAGAAGTAGATGCGGTATTGCATCAGATCGATGTTCCGAAACATATACGCGAGATCGGGCTGTTTGAGGATAATCTCCACCCACGACTCATAGAGCACGCCGAGGATGAGCAGGATGGGAAGGCTCGGCAGACACATCAGGATATCGCAGATACGCATGATGATATTGTCTACCCATCGCCCGAAAAACCCCGCGATGCCGCCGAACACGATCCCGAGGAAGGTGACGAAAAAGACGGCGATGAAACTGATGAGTAGCGAGATGCGCCCGCCGTACATGAGACGGGTGAACACGTCCGTGCCCGAGATGTCGGTGCCGAGAAGGTGCTTCCACGACATGGGCGCGAGCGTATTGATGGGCTGTCTCGTCTCGGTGACCTGATGGAAGGTATAGAGCGCGATGGGATCGCCGTTTTCGTCGCGCACATAGTCGCCGTTTTCGTCCTTCTGATAAATGGTGATCTCTTCGCTGATAAATTCGCTCTTGGGCGATCTGTCAACCTCGATCTCCCCCCATACGTTGTAGACGATGGGGCCGAACCACGAGAACAGGAAGAGGGCGACGATCATGACGAGGCCGATGACGGAGAGCTTGGAGCGGAAGAACCGCCGCATGACCATGCGGGTCGGCGAGAGCAGGCGCACGTTCTTGTCGAGCGCGTTCTCTTCGTCGTGCGCGGCGGCGACAGCCTCTGCGTCCCCCATCTCTGCGGGTGCGCCTTCGCCCTCCCCCATGTCCGGGGTAAGATCGGAGAACCCGGGATCGGCGGGTCCGTTTTGTTCGTTTGTTCCGGGGATCTTGTTTTCTTCGTCCATGACATTCCCCTCCTCAGTATAGTTTTACGCGCGGGTCGACGATCGCGTACATGAGATCGGACAGCAACACGCCTATGACGCTCAATAGCGCGAGGAACACGTTGTAGCCCATGATGAACGGGATATCGCCCGCATTCATCGCTTTGAGCGCGATATTTCCGATACCCTCGATATCGAACACCTGCTCGGTGATCATTGCGCCCGAGAACAGGGAGGGAATGACCCCCGCGAGCATCGTGACGATGGGGATCATCGTATTGCGGAAAGCATGCTTATAGATGACTTTCGTCTCCGAAAGCCCTTTCGCACGCGCCGTGCGGATATAGTCGGAATTGAGCACTTCGAGCATGTTGGTGCGCATGTAGCGCATCGTGCCGCCGATGGAGAGCACCACCATGACCATGATGGGAAGCGCCATGTGGTAGAGGCGGTCTGCGATATCGAGAAGGCCCGTCGCCGAGCTGTTCGCGTCGATCGTGCCGCCGATGGGGAACCATTCGAGCCATCCCCCTCCCACGCCGAAGAACTTTTTCAGGATCTGCCCGAAGAAGAAGGACGGGAGCGAGATCCCCACCATGACGAACACGGTGACGGCGTAGTCGCGGATGGAATATTGATGGGTCGCCGCGGTGACGCCGAGCGGAATGGCGATGAGATACTCGAATACGATCGCGATGGCGGCGATCGCAAAGGACGTCCCCATATACTTGGAGATGACCTGTACGACGGGGATCCCGTAGAGGAAGCTTTTGCCGAAGTTTCCCGTTACGGCGTCGAACAACCAGACGACATATCCCTTGACGATACCGAAGAAGCTGTTGTCTCCGAGGCCGTATGACTCATAGATCATACGGATGTCCTCCTCGGAAAGGCTCCCCTTCTGATTCATCGCCTGCACTTTGGTCAGGACGAAGTCGATGGGCATGAGCCGCACGAGGAAGTAGATGATCAGGGAAACGCCGATCAGAATGAGCAGCGTCTGCCCCAATCGTTTGAGTATGTATTTCAGCATAGAGTTGCTCCGTGAGTCTTTTTTATGCTATTTTCGGAGTCCCGAAAAAACGGCGTTGCCTTCCTCCCCCGCCGAAGGGGAAGGAAGGTCGCATACCTGTGTGTCCTGAGGGCCGCTTTTGCGTGCGGGCTTATAAGAGCTCGACTTCCCAGATCCTCGAGAGCGGGGACTGGTAGGAGTTGCCGAGAAGCTGGCCGTCTGCGGACGTTTCAAGCGTGAGCGAGTTCAGATCGATGGTCTTGGAGTTGAACGCGTAGAGCGTCTTTCTCTGATAGACGGGCATTTCGACGGCGAGGTCGAGCACCAGATCCATCGCCTGCTTGTAGAGCTTTGCGCGTTCCGTCTGAACATCTGTCTCGCGCGCGTCGTCGATGAGGTTGGACAGCGGGTTGAGGATGGCCATCTCCGCGCTGTACTTGGACGGGTTGGCGAGGATCTCGCGGTAGCCCCACGCATAGACGGAGGTCGCCGTGCTGTTCTTGTGGTAGACCTGATACATGTCGGGGTCGATGGTGGAGCCCCAAGCCGCCGCCCATACGGTGAGCGAACCCGTGGCGAGCTTGGTGAGCGCGTTGAGGTCGGGCTCGACGGAGACCTTCCAGCCGCATGCGTTGAGCAGTTCGGCGGCATGGAAGAACACGGCGTAGCAAGGGTGATCGGTGTTCGCGCCCGCGATCGTGAACTTCATGGTGAGCGCGGAGCTGCCCTTCGAGACGCCCGCCGCCCGCGTGTAGCGGTTGATCTTGGCCTTCGCCTCGTCGTCCGCCTTCTTCACCTTGTCCTCGCTATCGCCATAATACGGGAACGTCATGTAGTCCTTGCCGTTGTTCGTGACCCTGTACGCAAGAGGATCGTTACCGTTGAAGGTACCCCCTTCGCGAGGATATGCCCAGCTCACGAGGGACATCGGGTAGCAAATGTTTGCCGCCGTTCCGGTGACGTAGTATTGGAGAGCAAGGCGGGTGTTCATGGCGGACATGATGGCCTTGCGGAGGTTGATATTCTCGACCTTGCCCGCGTTCACGCCGATATAACCGTAGCCGAGCTGCCAAGAACTCACATATTTGTAGCCCTTCTTTTCGAGGCCTTGCAGCGTCTTGTAGTTGGAGATGGTGTACTGCGGTTCCACGAAGTCGACGTCGTTCGCTTTGAGACGGTCGATCGCGTTGGACGAGGAGACGACGACGTAGCGCATCTTCTTGGTCTTGGGTTCGCCGAAGATGAAGTTCGGGTTCGCCTTGTAGTAGACGATGCCGTCCGAGTAGAATTCGGAGCCGCTCGGGTAATCCCTGTTCTGGCGGTTGGTCGCGACGTAAGGACCTGCGCCGAGCGGGATCATGTTCTTGCTGACGCTGCCGAATTTCGCGGCGGACGTGCCCTGAATGACGTCTTGCATGAAGTCGAAGCTGCCCCACTCCACGCCGAATTGGTTCTTCTCGATATTGACGGGATACTTGTCGGGATCGGAATAGTAGTGATGGGGCGCGACGGTGAAGCCGAAGTTCCAGATCGCCTTCGGGTCGGTGCCGTTGATGCGGATCTTGAGCACGTCGTATTCGTTGTCGGGATCGACGGGCGTGCCGTCGTCGTTGTGGTTGTGCGCGATCTTGTAGTCGACGGTGGTGCCGTCCTCATGGGTGATGGTGATCGTCTCCTGCTCGCTGCTGTGCCCGAGGGAGACGATGCCTTCGATATTCGGATAAGGACGGTCGGAACCCGCCTGCTCGTGAAGGAAGATATCCTTCGCGCGGCCGACATAATTGGTGAGCAGGGTGCCGCCCGTCGCCCATAACTGAAGGATGAGATGGAGCTCGCTCGCGACCTTCGAGTCATAGACGTACTTGATCGCCGCTTCGCGCGCCCTGTCCTTGTTCTTGAGTTCGAGCTGGGCGGGATCGTAGCCCTTCTCGCTCTTTTCACCCTGCGAGTTCTCGGAAACGATATGGTTGTAGTCCTCTTCGTTGGTCTTGGAATCGCGGTAATAGGCAAGTTTTATGTAGCCCTCCATGTACATGAAGGCGACGACGGGGTTGGAGAAATCGATATCCGATTCGTTGGTTTTCTCGACCTTGCCGTCACCGTCGCTGTCGACGTTGGAGTAGGGCGCGGACTGGTAGGCGTCCTGCGCGGAGGCAAAGTCGCGTTCGAGCTCTTCCTTGAAGAGACGGAGGGTCTCCTCGTAGTCCTCGGTGAGCTGCTCGCGCGCTTCCTCGTTGGTGATATTGCCGTTCACCGCGACCGCGTTCTTATACCCCTGGCTCGGGTTGTACGTTTTGAGGAATTCGCGCATCTCATTTTCGGGAACGTCTTTGCTCGTCGAGCTGGGATCGCTCACGCCGCCCTTGAGCGCAAGATCGGCGGCGGTGTACGCGTTGATGAGCTCCTGACGGCGCACGAACGCCCTGTTGTTCGCCATCGCGGTGAGCTGGTCGTCCTGCTGGGAGCCTTCGCCCGAGACGTTCTTTTGCTGGCGGTATCTCTGCAAGCCGACGATATCGGTGGAATACATGGTCGTAGAGCCCGTGTAAGCGGGGTCGAGATAGACGTACATGTTGAAGAGCACGTCGTTCATGGTGAGCGGCTCGCCGTCCGAGAACTTGATCCCGTTTTTGAGCACGAAGTAATACTCCGTCTCCGCGCCCGCCGCGCGCTTCATGTAGTCCTTGACGACGACCGCCTCGTTGTCGCCGTAGGAGATATTCCCGTTCTCGTCCGTCGAGAACATGGAGATCTGCGTCTGGCCCACGACGTCCATGTCGGTGCCTGCCGTGGAAAAGAACGGATTGTAGAGACCGTTCAGATCCTGCGTCATGATCGTAAGCACGTCTTTTTTGCCGTTGTTGCAGCCCGCGAGGAAGGTGAACAACCCCGTGCAGAGTGCAGCGGTCACTGCGAGCGATACGACGCGTACTATCCTTTTGCTGTGTTTCATATCGTTATATCCTCCGATTTATTTTCTTTTTGGACCCGCTCAGGAGGGATCGCTTTCCGCGTCCCCGTACTTCGAAAGGGTAACTTTGCCGTTTTCGTCTGCTACGGCGGCCGTGGCGAGGCCGTACACGCTCTCCCACGTTGTATTGTCGATGTCGATCGAGACTTCGTCGACCTTGAGGTCAATGTTCTCTCTTCCGATCGCGTCTGCGCCGCCGTCCTCGGGATTGCCGCACACGAGCCCGACGGCGAATTGGGCGTAGTCGGTTTCGGCGTACACGTTCCCGCCGCGCAGATCGCCGATATGCAGCTCTCCCGCGATCTCGACGCCTTCCAGCTTCGCGCCCTTTTCGATCCTGCCCGCGAGCAGCCCGTAGTAGCCGAGGGTCGAGCGCACCATGTCCGTCTGGACGGTGAACTTCATCCCCTCAAATTTGAGATCCGTGATGGAGGCGTCCTTTGCGATCGTCCCGAACAGGCCTCCCGCGGCCGTGACCGACGAGCTCTGGGCAGTTGACGCGAGGGCCTTCACGGTAAAGCCGTTCCCCACGATCGTCCCTTTGAATTGCAGCGTGCACGCGCCCCATGCGACCGCGTTCGTTACGCCGTTTTCGCCCGCCGTGGGGGTGAAGTCGATATCGTTTTTGAAGATATACTTCCCTTCGCCCGCATTTTCGAGGATGTTCGTCGCAAAGTTGTCGGCAGTCGTCACGCGGAAGAGCTTTCCTTCCCGCCATGTCGTGTACACCCTCTGGATGATATGGGAAGCCGTTCCCGTCGTGAGGTCGACGGCGTCTGCCCCGGGGTGCGGAATGGTCTCTTCCGTCACCTCCGACTCGGCGTCGTCGTTGTACACGGCATAGGCTTCGCTCATGTTCTCATCTTTATAGAGACCCGCGAGCGTAAAAGATCTCGCTTCGGTGAACTGCCCCGTCGGGTTCTTGTTTTCGTCGAGGATCTCCTCGCTCTTGACCGAATATTCGGGGACGCTCTTGTAATCGAGCTTGCCCGTCTCGTCGCTCCATGCGGGGACGGGAATGGAACTCGCGCCGACGGGTAGCACGGCCGTGTCGTATTCCACCCACTCCGTCTTGCCGCCAACCGTCTCCTGCCTGTAAAAGACATAGGTGCAGTTGGGCGCCCACGCGGCGTAGAGGGTGAACTTTTTGACCTTCTTCCCCTCTAACGTGGCGTCCTCCGTCATGTCCTCGGTGACGCGGTCGGTCTTGAAGTCCCAGAGCCCGCTGAACGTGTACCCCTGCTCCCGCTTGGATTCCGAACAGAGTTCGCCGTACTCGTCGAGAGCTTCGCCGTTTTCGTCGACGCGCAGTTCGCACTTCCTGTACCAGCCGATGAGGGAGTACCCGCTGCGGGAGACGACGCTGTTCGGCCCCATCTCGGGCCCGCGCCCGCTGAGATCGCCCGGCGCGACGAGAGCGATCCCCTCGCCGAGCTGTTCAGAGGTGAACAGATCGTACAGATACGCGTTCTGCTGGCCCGCGAATCCGCCGCCCATCTTATCGTATTCGACGACGACGTTGTTCCCCGCGGCGATTTGGTTGCTGAGCGTCTTATCGGCGGTGGCGCAGCCCGCGGCAAGGCAAGCCGCGCAGCACCCCACGCTCAGTCCGAGAATGATTTTATACAATTTATTCATAGGTCACTTCCGTCTGTTATTCGTCGCGATCCTGCGGCTCCGCGTCTGCGTCTGCGTCGGCAACGTTCACGCTCTTCTTCCTCTTGACGAGGAGCACCGCGCACACCGCCGCGAGAACGGCCGTCGTGAGGGCGAACACGCCCGTGAACACGCCGAGCGTGATGACGGCTCCGAGGTTGTTGGAACCCTGCGTAGCGGGCGGGGTCTCGGGGTTCTCTCCCGATTCGCTCATGATGGACGCGAGGATGCTCTCCGCGCTGGTGAGCTTGTTGTAGTAATCGAAATTGTCGTACGCGCCCGAGACGAGAGCCTGCTGTTCCGCGGTCGCGATGAGGTCGTAGAGCGCGCGCGCACGCTCGATGATGGGAGCGGTCTCCTTCGTGATCAGGCTGTTCTCGGGGATGAGCGCGATCGCCTTGATCGCGGCACGCGTGTCCTCGGAGATGGCGACCGCACCTTTGAGCTGCTGCCCGAAGTACTGCGCGTAGACAAAGGAATCGTACCCCACGCCGTTGGACGGGCGCACCATGACGATATCGGGCTTATACATGCCGATGTTGCCCTTGAAGTTCGCGCCATAGAGATACATCGGGTCGGGATTGTTCCACGTCGCGAAGGGAACGAGCGCGAGCCCGGGGATCATCTCTTCGTTCTCGTCGATATAGGGCGAATTGGTGCCGATGCAAGGGATGCGCACCGTGCCGTTCCAATCCGCAAAGGCGGAGGACGGCCAGCTGTCGTCGTACTGCTCTTCGAGGATGGGCGCGTTGAGACTGCGGAAGGTGACGACGTTGAGGTTGAGGCAGTCCACGAACGCCCTGTCGCCGATGGAGAGGAGCGTATCGGGCAGGACGACGGAGAAGAGCCCCGCTCCCGCGAACGCATACGCCGAGATGCGCACCGTGCCGTCCGCGACGGTAAATTCGCGCGCGCCGCTGCCTGCGGGATAGCACACGAGCACGAGCCCGCCGTTGGGAGCGACTTTATAGAGCGCGCCGTCAATGACTTTCACTTGGCTGCCCAAGTCGAAGGTGGTTTCCTCTATCGTATCGACCGTGACGCCGTTGAATTCCACCGATTTTGCACGGGCGAAGGGAGCGAGGCCGCTGCAGCCCGCGAACGGGTTCTCCCCGAGCACGAGGAGGAATTCCCCGTTCTCATCCTTCGGGAAGTCTGCGATCTGTGCCGCCGCCTGCGCATTCAGAAGGTTTTCCGAGAGCACGGCTTCGGTGACCGCGGTGTCCACGAAGGCGTAGTCGCCGATGGAGATCGCCGAGGAGAGGTCGACGGGCCCCGAGAGCGCGGTGCCGCCAAAGGCGAGCCCGCCGATATACACGGCCTTGTCGAGATTTGTCACTGTGAAGAGGTCGGCCGCGCCGTAGAAGGCGTTGTCGCCGATGATGACGCCCTCTTTGAGGGTTACGTCATACAGGCCGCTCACGCTTTCGAACGCACTGCCGCCGATGAAGCCGACATTCGTAAGATCGAGGGAGGAGAACGACGTCGCGGCGAATGCGGCCACGTCGATCTCGGTCACGTTTTCGAACGGGGTGAAGTCGGAGAGCGCGGTATAGGCGAACGCGAGGGCGGGGATCACGGTGACCTTGTCGCCGAGCCCCGTGACGCTTGCAAGGGAACGGTTATACAGGAACGCCTGTGCGCCGAGCGAAGTAAGGCCCGAAAGATCGGCTTCGGGAATGCGCATGACCTGATAGCCCACGACGCCCGCGATGCCCGCGATCGAACCGTCGCTCACTCTTTCCGCATACGCATACGCGGGATCGCCCGAGAATGCCGACATGCCGATCCGGGTGACGCCCGAGAGGTCGACGGAGACCGTGTTCTTGGCCGTGGGGTCGGCCGCGCCGTAGAACGCGCCGTCGCCGATCTCCACGCCTTCGCCGAAGGTGAGCGTTTCGATCTTGGTCTGATAGGAGAATGCCCCCTCGCCGACCGTGACGTCGTCGCCGATGTCCACCTTTGTCAGACGGCTGTTCGCCTGAACTACGAGCGCGAAATAGTTGTAATTTCTGTCGCTGCCCGCATCCAGCTCGACTTGGTACGCCTCCGCCTGGAACGCGCCCGCGCCCACCTTTACGCCGTCGCCGAGTGTCACGGTACGGAGCGCGGTGGTGCGGAAGAACGCGCCTTCGCCGATCTCGATGTCCGCACCGATGTCGACGGAAGTGAGCGCAGTTCTCGCGAAAGCATAGCTGCCGATATAGTTGAGGCTATTCGCAAAGTCAGGGAGTTTGTTGATCTTCGTCCCCGCGAAGGCATAGTTGCCGATGCTCTCGAGGGCGCCGAGGCTTACGGCGGACAGGGACGAGCAGCCGTAGAAGGCGTAGTCCCCCACCTTCGTCACGTCGGGCATGGTCACCGAGAGCAAGTTCTCGTTGCCCGAGAACGCATTGGCGGCGATGGCCGTCACGCCTTCAAGCGTGAACTTGTTGCCCTGAATGGAGGGCGCGACGTAGACGAGCGTGCTGTCCTCATCATTGCTCAAAAGGTACGGGTGGTTGCCCGAACCGCTCTGCTGTTTGAAGTGTTGGTTGCCCGCGGCGACCGTGAAGTTGCTCACGGCAGTGCCGCTGAACGCGTTGACGCCGATGCTCTCGACGTCCGCGCCGAGCTCGACGGACCCGAGCGTCTTGTCGCCCTCGAACACGCCGTCGGGAATGACCGAAGCGTTCACCTTGATGCGGTTGAGGTTGGGGCAGTTCGCGAACGCGTACGCGCCCAATTTAATCTTATCCGCGGTGATGTTAATCTCACGGAGCTCGGAGTCGGCAAAGGCGTACTGCCCGATGGACTGCGCCGTCTTGGGCAGGTTGACCTGCGTGATCTTGGTGCCGCGGAAGGCGTTGTCGCCGATACCGATCGCCGAGGCGAAGGAATCCGCGGTGACGTTGTACAGGGGCGCGGCGTTGTAATCGAAGGCGCCGTTTTCGCCCTCGACGAGCGGGCCCGAGAACGCGTAGTAGTTGATGAACTTGACGTTTTCCAGCCCGTGGACGGTCATGAGTTTGGGGCAATCGTAGAAGGCGTAGGCGTCGATCCTCGTGAGAGATTTGGGAAGCCAGACCTCTTCGAGGCTATCCATGCCCGCGAAGGCATGCATGCCGATGACCTCGATGCCCTCGGGGATCACGACGCCCTTCACGTCGGGATTGTCGCCGTGATACCAGATCTTGGTGTAGGAAGGATCCTCTTCGGAGATCTCATCGCCCGCGTCGAGATCCTTCGGAATGAACTCGTACCCCGAGAAGGCGAACTGGTAGATCTGCGTGAAGCCGAGAAGCGGGGAAATGTTGACGACGTTCTCGTGCGCTGCGCCCTCTTCGTCGATATACGTCTCCATGCCGCCGCCCGTGTAGCGGAAGAGATAGGGACCGTTCCGCTCGTAGGGATTCTTGACGGTGACGTACACGACCTGTTCGTAGAGGGTGCCGCCCTCGGTGCCGTCCTCACGCACGATGACGACGCGCGCCGAAACGGAGGAGATGCCCTCGCTCACCGCGGTGATCTGCCCGTTGGCGTCGACGCGGACGATCCTCTCGTCGTTGGAGAAATAGACCACTTTCGTCTTTTCGGGCCTGTACGCCGCGAGGTCGTATTGCAGGGTGATCTTTTCGCTCGGGAACATGGATACGCCGTACATGGACGCGTTCGCCGAGAACAGCGTCCTGCTGCCCGTGATGCCGATATCGCGGTCGTCCGTCGAGACGAAGTAGAACGCGTAGTCGGTCGTGTAGCCCGTGAGCCGGAAATAGGAAGCGGCGGGATCGTCGTAAGACTGCCAGCCCTTTTCGTCCTCGGCATACACCTTTACGGTGAGTTCCGCGGTGACGCTCTCATCGACCGAACTGCTTGCCGTCACCGTCGCCGTGCCTGCGCCCACGGCATACAGCTTGCCGTCCACGACGCGCACGACGCTCTCGTCAGAGCTCTCGTAGTCGAGCGTCTCTCTCCACTCGGTGGAGGGATAGAATTGGGGTTCGAGCACATAGGTCTGGTTGGGGCTGAGATATACGCCGTATTCCCCGTTTTCCTCGCTCTTGACAGTTTTATCTTCGTTGAACATTTCATTGAAGTAGAGCGCGCGCACGGAGGAGGGAATGGTGACCTCGTAGTAGCCGAGATTCATCGCGTAGTCGTAGAGCTCGACGACGAAGGTGTTGGGGCGGTAAGAGCCCTTCATCTTCTCGACATAATTGGTGAGGTCGATCTCCACTTCCGAAGTCGTGTTGGCGCGGGACGCGGAGATGGGCGTGGGATAGCGGCTGAAACTCTCGATATAGATGCCGTCCTGCGCCGCGTCGTAGTAGACGCGGCCCGTGCTGAGCGCCATCGGGAAGTGATTATCATAGATATAGAGGTGCGCGTAGAGCTTGTTCTGCTTGGTGTTCCTGTCGTACTCGACGCGGAAGTCCACGTCCGTGAGGATGGGCGCCTGGAAGTCCGTCGTGAACTCGAACTCGAACGTATCCCTCAGGTTGTTCTGTTCTCCCGGGTAGTCCATAAAGGCCTGCATGCGGAAGAGATACTTCGTGTTGTTTTTGAGGTCGTAGTCGGAGACGTGGAAGTCGACGTCCACAAACGAGGAGTAGATGCTTCCGCCGCCGTTGTACGATTTGCGCTGGTTGGTCTCCGTCTTTGTCCAGATGACCTCGCCCGTCGCCGAATCGGTGATGGACATCTCCACCCGCTTCGCGCCGCGGAGCATGCCCGCGTAGATGCCATAGATATAGTTCGCGCCGCCGCTCTCCCCTTCCTGGTTGGTGAGGGAAATGTGATCGCGGTCCGCCGCTACCTGCGACGCGCTCTCGTCCTGTATGAAATAGAAGGAGCCGAGGGAGGTGATATAGTCCTCATACATACCGGCGATGGGACGGGTGGGAACGGAGTCCGCCATCGTCTTTTTGTCGGGGTCGATCGCGTTGTCCCTCTCGTCGGGGTCGGTCTCGAAATAGTCGAGGTCAAGGATGGGAGCCTGCGTCCAGTCGCCGAAGAAGGCGAGGAAGGGAACGTTGAGGGAGATCTTCGTTCCGCTCTCGGGAGCGAGGGTGATGTAGCCCTCCACATACATGCCGTTGGCGAACACTTTCCCGCCCGCGGTGTTGGTCTGGTTCAGATATTGAAGATCGCTGTCGGAGAGTTCGATATACACGACCACCGTCGCCGCCGTCTTGCCCGCGACGGTCACGGTGTTGCCGTCATGGACGCCGCCCGTGACGTCTCTGACCTCCACGGTCTTGGGATCGAGGAGATACCCCTCTTGGTTCACGGTCTGGTCGCCGCGCGCCGTCTTGACTTCGCTGATGCCCTCCGTCATGACGATCGCGTCGACGTTGTAGGAGAGCGGACTGTCGGAAATGTTGTTGATCTTGAACCGGAGTTCATATTTCCCCGTCCCCTGCTTGTCGTCGCCGTACTCGATCTTCGCCTTGTCGATGATCTCGTCGGTGAAGCGGTTCTCCTCCTGCGCCGCGACCGCACTGTCGCTGCGGGCGAACGTCGTGATATAGGCGGGCGTCGTCGTCGCCTCGGTGAGGTTGGCGAGCCCCGCGCCCTGCTTGCGGACGGAGTTGGGCAGCCCGTTCTTGTTGAGGGAAATGTCCGCGGTGGACATCATGATCTGGTTGACCGCCGCCATGATCTCCTTCGGGTCGCCGTTCGGGAGGACCTTCTCGGAGACGTACTGCCGCACGAGGGCGGTGACGCCCGCTTGGTTGGGGGACGCCATCGACGTGCCCGAGAGACGGTCATACGCCTGCCCGGGGACGGCGGAGAGGATCTCGCCGCCGTGCGCGGTGATCTCGGGCTTGATGCGCAGGTCGGGGGTGGGGCCCCACGAGGAGAAGTCGGACATGAACGGGCCCGCCTTCTGGCTGCGGCTGACGTGGATCTTGCCCGTTCCCGCCGACGCGAGCAATTCGCCGTTGTCGCGCGAGATGGAGCAGACGGGCGTCGTGACCGAGCCCACGGTCATGGAGATGTCGCCCGAGACATTATTATAGATGATGACGCCCGCCGCCCCCATTCTCTGGGCGATGCGCGCCTTTTCCTCGAACGTGGTATCGCCGCGGCGCACGAGAGCGATCTTGTCCTTGACGTTGAGCGTGCCGTAGTCGCCGGTGCGCCCGATGCCGGGGATGGTGACGTACTCGAAGTCCATTTCGTCCACGTTGGCGGGAAGAATGTCCTCGACGAAGTCTCTCGGCTCGGAGGAAGCGTCCGAAGATTCGGTGAAGTAGATGATCTGCCCCTTGTAGGTGAGGTAGGGCGTCTCGACGCCCGAAATGGAGGCGACGGAGAGCGCGGAGCTGTAAGAACCGGGGGAACCCGCCGTTCCGGAGTCGGGGTTGGTCGTGAGCCCGAGGTTGCCGTTCTTCTCCGACCCGAAGGTGGAGTTGTAGTCGTTGGAAGCGGCCGCGACAAGGCTGATGCCGTGTTCCGCGATCTGGTTATAGACGCGTGCGTCCTCGTCCTTGTCCGCGTCGGTAAAGCCCGCGGAAGTACCGAGGGACATGTTGATGACGTCCACCCCGAGGGTAACGCAGTCCTCGAGCGCGGCGAGGATCCACGACGTCTTTGCGCCCGTGGAGGTATCCGAAAAGACCTTCATCGCGGCGAGCTGCGCGTTGGGCGCAACGCCCATGATCTCGGGGTCGTCCTTCCCGTTGAGGGACGAGCCGATGTTGTTGCCGAGGATGACGCCCGAGACGTGGGTACCGTGTTCGCTGTTGAGGGGGTACACGTCGGTGTCGCGGTCGGCGTAGTCATAGGTGAAGGGCACCTTCACGTTCTGGTACACGGAGGCGGCGGAGAGCCCGGGAGTGTATTCCGCGGCGCGGAGATTGGAGATGTCCGCGGCGATGGTCTCCGTCGTCATGGTAGGCGTGTCGGAGGTGAACAGCGTGGGGTCGAACGCGGAGTGCGTGTAGTCGAGGCCCGTGTCGAGAACGGCGACGACCATGCCCGAACCGTCGTATTCGAACCCGTCGGGACGCTTGAAAATACCCGTGTCGTGCACGCTGACTTCGTTGGTGACGGCCTTCGCCTCACAGGGGGCGTACTCCTCGCTGATATAGGCGGAAAAGCCCTTTGCGGCGAGCGCGTTCTTCACGGTGAAATAGTCCTTTGCGGTGAGCGTGATCTCGAAGCCGCCCGTGAGGACGTTGTATTCCGCGCCGTAGCCGATTTTGACGCCCGTTTTCTCGATCACCGTCTTGGCGGCGGCGTTATTGTCCTCGATGCGGCCGATCGCGCGGATCCCGCTCGGGGAGGAAGCGAACTCGGAGACGGTGGCATACCGCGAGACGCCGCTCTGCGCCTCGAATGCGGAGAGGAGGGTAAAGTCGTCGTCCGTCGTCTTGACGATCACGGAGATCTCACGGTCCTCGTCGAGCGCCTCGGGCAGTTTCTGCACGACGTTCGTGTCGAACTTGGAGGTCAGATCGGACTTGACCCCTTTAAGTTCTTCCACGACAGGCGTTTCGGCGGAGACGGACGTCGCCGTCCCGTTCACCCCTTGAAAGAGGGGAAGGAGCTGGGAGCTCACAAGGGTGCCCGTCATGAGCGCGATGGTCACGCCCAATGCTGCAACTTTGCGGTTCTTTCGGAATTTTGTCATACTGTTTCCTTCTTTCTGCGCTGGATTTCTTACAATCGCAATCTTTTCGTATTCTCTGCGGGTTATGCGCATAAATCTAATATGCCCGCGCGCACCATATATAATTGATAGCGGAAAAATTATACCACGCAAAAGCGAACACTGTCAATCGAATTCTTTTTCGAAATCGATTTGCCCCGATTTGATAAAAAATCACAAAACACGAACGGTTCTGCTCATTTTTTATGAAAATTTTCTGCCAAATCCAAGATCTCGTCACAACGCTTTCACACGCCTTTCAACTTCCTTTCAAGCCGTTTTCATCTCGCCCCGAAAGCGCGAGGTATAAGTTTTTTGTATAGAAGGTATAAGTAAAACTTATATTTGCATAATCGGCCGCACGGGGGCAAAACGCCGCCTACTCTCTTGTCCGCCGCGTCGCCCCTTTCCCCCTTTTTCATCCTATGCTTCGGGGCGGCGGCGCAACCGCGCCGCCGCCCCGAAAGACGCGCCTTTTTATCCGAGTTTTTTCCGCAGGGCGCAGACCTCTTCCTCTCCGAGCCCGAGCGCGCCCATGCGGCGTTCCGCCTCCTTCTCCCCCTTCGACAGCGAGAGCAGAATTTCGAAGATCACGGCCGCCTCTCCGCCGACGAGGAGGGCACCATGTCCGAGGGCGACCGCCCGAAATACCCTTTCGTCGTCCGCTTTGGGCGAGACAAAGACCGCGAGATCCGCGTACGCGCCGAGCCCGTGAAGGTCGGGCGTTTCTTCCGCGGAGAGCAGCACGCCGAAGCGGGTGAAGTGGCGGCCGTCGCACCGTACGCCCCCGAATTCGAGGCAGGGAACGCCGTCGACATCCACCGTCCTCTCGCCGTACTTCGCCGCCGCCCGCTTGATGAAGCGCACGTCGTAGGGCGCGTCCTCTTCGCATGCGGAGAGCAGACGTTCCACCCGCGCCTTCTGCAGCCTGTCGTGCGGGCCGACGGGCGCGAGCACCTCTTCTCCCTCTTCCGCGGGAAAGCCGATCAGATACCAATATACGCGGCCGCGCAGGTTTTCATCCTCCGTGAACCGCAGAGCCGCAAAGTCATATTTCATAGCCGTAAAACATTATATCACAAAATGCGCGAAAAATCATTGACTTTCCAAAAGATCCGTTCTATAATGAAGATACAATTTTATTTTGTTTTATCCGTCGTGGGTGCCGGAAGGCTGAGATGATACCATTGGAATCGGGCAAGGCAATGCTTGCACGAAAGAACGGGATCTTTTATGACTTTTTCGCCTGCGCTTTTGCGGGCGATTTTTTCTGCCCCCGCAAGACGGGTAAGACGCGGGAGGTTTTTTATGGTCGCATTCGGTCTGCTCGCCACGAAATGGTACCCCGTGCTGTTCGATTCCCCTCTGAACGCAACGCGCGCGGTATTCTTCTGGCTGGCCGTCCTGCTCGCGCTCGCCTTTCTCGTGTGCGTGATCGCACTCAAAGGAGAACGCCGCAAGACGTTTCTGTGGTACGCACTCCTCGTCGCCGCAAGCTATGCCTGCCTCGTCGGGATCGTGCTGCTCGTGCTCTCCTTCGCGGAGGACGGGATCTCCGCCCTGCTCTTCTATCCCCTCCTCGCCCTGCTCCTTGCTATCGCGGGCTCGTTCGCCGCGATCGCGGCAAAGCCGTGCAAGGCCGCGTACATCGCCGCGGGCTGTCTCACGGGAGCCGCGGCCGTCGCCGTGCTCGTGTGCATGGGCGTCCTGTATGCGAGCGGGGAAAGCCTGATCTCCAACGAGATCCCCGAGGAATTGGCTTCCAAAGTGAGCCAGCTGGGGCTCTATCTCTCGGCGGGCGTGCTCGTCGCCGCCATCATCGGCGCGGTCCTCCTCATCGGCCGCAAGGAGAAGAAGGGCTTCGATTCGAGATCCATCGTCTACGCCGCCATCTGCGTCGCCATGAGCTACGCTCTCTCCTATCTGCGCGTCGTGAAGATGCCGCAGGGGGGCTCCATCACGATCGCGTCCCTCGTCCCCCTCATGATCTACTCCTACATGTTCGGCGTGAAGAAGGGGGTGTTCGCGGGGCTCGTCTATGGCATTTTGCAGGCCTTTCAGGATCTGTATATCCTGCACCCCGCGCAGTTCTTGCTCGACTACCCCATCGCGTTCGCCTGCATCGGCTTTGCGGGCGCGTTCGGCAAGATCAAAAAGCTCGACAAGCTCCCCCAGATCCAGATCGCGCTCGGCGGGATCGTCGCGGGGCTCGCCCGTTTTCTCGCCCACTACCTCTCGGGCTGTTTCGCTTTCGGCATGTGGGCTCCCGAAGGGCAACCCGTGTGGCTGTACAGCCTCATCTACCAATCGGCGTATGTCCTTCCCGACATCGCGATCGCGATCGCCGTCTGCGTGCTCCTCTTCTGCTCGCCCTCTTTCGTGAGGACGGTGCGCCGCGTCAATGTGCCGAAAAAACGGCTTGCGGAGACGGAAGAGAACAAAAATGAGGCACCCATGTCCGAGAACTGACCTCAAATAAGCGAAAATGCGCCCCTGTCCGAACGGACGGGGGCGCGTCTTTTTTCAGATGAATTGCAGAATGTCGACCAAAATCGCAAATCCCAAGAGGAGCACGAATCCCACCGCGTGGATGATCGCCTCCACCTTGCGGCTGATCGGTTTTCTGCGGATCCATTCGATCACGGTGAACACCACCTTGCTGCCGTCGAGCGCGGGGATGGGCAGCAGGTTGAACACGGCGAGGTTGACCCCGATATACGACGAGATCTCGAGGAAGTTGCGCACGCTCGTGCCCGCGATCTGCGAGGTCATTCTGATCGTCGTGACGGGGCCGCCGAACGCCGTGAGCCCGAGCTTGCCCGTGAGCAGTTCGCCGAGCACGCGGAAGATGCTTCCCGCAATTTTGAAGGAGTAGACGAAGGAGCGCCCGATCGTCTCAAAGAATCCGAAGCGGTAAGCCGCCGTGTCGAGCATGTAGTAGGCGCCCTCTTCCCTCTCCTCCACGCCGACGCCGATCGCCTTCCAGACGCCCTGTAGCTGCGTGCTGTTCTTGACGGTGACGTCGCTGCGCAGTTCGATCTCCTGCTCGACGACGGAGGTCTTGCCGTTTTCCTCCCGCGCAACGCGGAATTTGACGACGTCCCCCTTCTTTTTCCCGTTCAGAGCCTGCGCGATGTCCGTGGTCAGATAGAGCTCTTTGCCGTTTGCCGTGAGCAGGATATCCCCCTCGCGGAAGGAGTACTTCGCGGAGATCTCCACCTGTTCTTCCCGCCCCGTGTATTCGTCGAAGATGTCCACCCCCTTTACCCGCATGAGGCCCTGCCCGAAGCCGCCGAACAGGATGAGGATGAGGACGAGCGCGAGGAGATAGTTCATGAGCGCGCCCGAGACGAGCACGATGATGCGCTGCCACGGCTTCTTTTTCGTGAACGCGCCGTTCGGATCCCGCTTCGGGGCCGCTTTTTCGTCGGTCTCTGCGGGAGCGTGCGGCGCTTTTTCGTGGGTCTCCGCGGGGGACTGCGCGCCCTCCTCTTCCGCCTGTTTCATCTCTTCGAAGGGCTCTCCCTCAGGCATGGTAGCCCCCTTTTTTGTCTTTCCGCCCTTTTTCTCCTCTTCCAGCCCGTCCTCTCCCTCAAAGGAGCAGTAGCCGCCGAGCGGAATGAGACGGACGGCAAAGACCTCGCCCGTTTTCTTGCTCCTGTGCTTGAAGAGGGCGGGGCCGAATCCGATGGAAAACTCGTTGATATTGAATTTCAGGAGCTTGCCCGCGAGATAGTGCCCGAACTCGTGCACGGTGATCATCACGAGCAGGATGAGGACCGCGAGGACGATGCCGAGCACGGTGCTCCCAACGCTCATAAGGTTATTTCCCATAGATGAATTTTTTCGCGGTCTCGCGCGCCTTTCCGTCCGCCTCGGCGACCGCTTCGTAGGAGAGCGCGTCGGTGCGGGGAATGCGCGTGAGCGCGTCCTCGATAGTTTCTGCGATTTGCGGGAAGGATATTCCGCCCGCGAGGAATGCCCGCACCGCTTCCTCTGCCGCACCGTTGAGCACGGCGGGCGACGTTCCCCCCTCTCTTCCCGCGTTCAGGGCGAGCGTGTAGCAGGGGAACTTTTCCGCGGGCAGCCGCTCGAAGTGAAGGGCGCCGACCGCGGCGAGGTCGAGCGGTTTTGCGCAGGGCAGCCGCTCGGGATAAGTGAGCGCGAGCTGGATGGGCACGCGCATGTCGGGATAGCCGAGCTGGGCGACCGCCGCGCCGTCTTGGAAATAGACGAGAGAATGCACGACGCTCTCGGGGTGCACCACCGCTTCGATCTGCGAAAAGTCCGCCCCATATAGCCATTTGGCCTCGATCGTCTCATACCCCTTGTTGAGGAGGGTCGCGCTGTCCACCGTGATCTTCGCCCCCATCTCCCACGTCGGGTGGCGGAGGGCGTCCTTTGCCGTGACCCGCCCGAGCTCCTCCTTCGTACAGTGCAAAAAGGGGCCGCCGCTCGCGGTGAGGACGAGCCGTTCGAAGGGCGCGTCCCTTCTGAACCCGAGCGACTGCCAGATCGCGGAGTGCTCGCTGTCCACGGGGAGAAGTTCCACCCCCGCGCGCTTCGCCGCCGCCGTCACGAGTTCGCCGCCGCAGACGAGGCTCTCCTTATTGGCAAGCGCGACCGTTTTATGAGCCCCGATCGCGGACATGGTATAGCCGAGTCCCGCGAACCCTCCCGCCGCGATGAAGGCGACGTCGCAGTCCTCGAAGAGGGAGGACGGGATCTTTCCCCCTTCCGAAGCGCAGTACAGATTGCGTACGCCGAACTCCGAGGCGACGCGCTCGAGTTTTGCGCGGTCGTGCCCCGCGGCGAGCGCGGTGAGGGAAAATTCGCCGGGATAGCGGCGCACGACGTCGAGCGTCTGCATGCCGATGCTTCCCGTACAGCCGATGAGAGCGATTTTTTTCATGGGCGTTCCTACAAAAGAAGCCCGCCGGTGAGCGGGCGTCCCGAATTCTATTGTATGCGCTTCACCCCGTGATCATGACGCGGAGCACCATCGCGAAGCAGACGATGAGCACGGCGAAGAGGGAGGAGTCGATGCGGTCGAGAATGCCGCCGTGACCGGGCAAAATGCGCCCCATGTCCTTAATTCCCACCTTGCGCTTGATCGCGCTCTCCACGAGGTCGCCGAACTGCGCGAACGCGCTCGTGAGAATGCCGAGCCCGATATAGAAGATGAGGTTGAGGGCGTCGATGTTTGCGTCGTGGATGGGAACGGCGGTCGCGCCCACATTGTCGAGCCGCATGAGCCCGTAATAGAGGAAGAAGATCGCGACCCCGCCGACCGCACCGCCGAGCAGTCCTCCGAATCCGCCGATGATCGTCTTTTTCGGCGAGATCGTGGGCGCCATTTTGGCGGGAAGGTACTTTCCGAGCAGCTTCCCCGAGAGGTAGGCGAACACGTCGGTGATGGGCGCGACGACGAACACGAAGAGAATGGCGAGTTCGGAGTAAAGTTCGAGGTGGTTGCAGATCTCGAGGATGAGCAGGAAGAGGGACGGGTAGCAGTAGCAGAGCATGGAGTAGCCCGTCGATTCGAGCGTGACCTTTCCGTGGGCGAACACGAGGAGGGCCGAGAGCGCGGACACCCCCGCCATGAACACGATGACCGTGACGTGGATGGCGTAATTCCGCCCCTCCGCGGTGACGATCTCCTGCTCGCCGAACCCGGGAGTGGGGAGATGGACGCCGAGAATATCGGCAAAGATGAAGTCGCTGAGCGCGTACGAGAAGAGGGTGAGCATGGAAAAGACGAGCACGAGCGTCTTTTGCGAGGCGTGCATCTTGCCGCGGAAGGCGTTCGTCATCTCCCATGTGCCGATGAAGGCAAAGGCGAGGATGAGAGCGTCGAAGAACAAATTCCCGATGCGCAAGACCCCGTCCGTACCGTTGAGACGGTGATAGGGCACTCCGACGAAGAGTTTGAGCGCAAAGAAGAAGAGCAGGATGAGGACGTAGACGACGCCCGTGACCACCCGCTTGCCGAAGTTGCCCATATGATGCTTTTTGACCGTTTGTGTTTCTTCCATGATCTACCTGCCGGCGTCGATCCTTCCGAACCGGCGCTCGCGCTTTTCAAATTCCCCGATGGCGCGGTCTAAGTCGCGCGCGGTGAAATCGGGGAACAGTTTCTCTGAAAAATACAGTTCCGCATACGCAGCCTCATAGAGGAGAAAATTGGAGACGCGTTTCTCCTTTCCCGTGCGGATCAAAAGGTCGAGCTCGGGCATGCCCCCCGTGGAGAGCATGGAGGCGAACGTTTCGGGGGTGACTTCCCTCCCCTCGCGGACCGCCCTGTTGCATGCGGAAACGATGTCTTGCCGCGCGCCGTAGCCAATCGCGACCGTGAGCGTCCCCTTTTCCCCTCCCGCCGTTTTCGCCGTGTTCTCCCCGATGAGGGAAGCGACGTCTGCGGGAAGAAGGGAAAGTTCCCCGATGACGCGGAGGGTGATCCCCCTCTCGCGCAGAACGGGGATCTGCTCTGTAAAATACACGCGGAAAAGCCCGTAGAGCGCGTTGAGCTCCTCCTCGGGACGGGAAAGATTTTCGGCGGAGAGCGCGAAGAGGGTACAGCATTCGATCCCCCTCGCGAAGATATGGTCCGTGAGCGAGATCATGCGTTTGAGACCTGCGCGGTGCCCCGCCGTGCGCGGCAACAGGCGGCGTTTCGCCCATCTGCCGTTGCCGTCCATGATGATGGCGATATGACGGGGAAGGCTCAAACCGTGAGGAGCTCCTTCTCTTTGGCGGCGACGACCTTATCGACCTCTGCGATCGCCTTTGCGGTGCTGTCCTCGACGTCCTGCTCGCAGTTCTTCGCCTCGTCCTCGGAGAGCTCCTTGCCCGTTTTCATCTTCTTGATGGCCTCCATCGCTTCGCGGCGGATATTGCGCACCGCCACCTTACTCTCCTCGCCCATCTTGCGGACCTGCTTCACGAGGTCCTTTCTGCGCTCCTCGGTGAGTTCGGGGAACACGAGGCGGATGACGGAGCCGTCGTTCGTGGGCGTGATCCCGACATTCGAGGCGAGGATCGCCTTCTCGACCGCTTTGAGGAGCGATTTATCCCACGGGGAAATGACGAGGCAGCGCGCGTCGGAAACGGAGACGTTGCCGAGCTGTTGGAGCGGGGTCATCATGCCGTACGCCTCCACCTGCACCTTATCGAGCACATGCGGATTGGCGCGGCCCGCGCGGATCGCCGCAAATTCCCCGCTCATGACGTTCACCGTCTTTTCGAATTTTTCTTCGAGCGTGAGGAAGATCTCCTCGACTTTTTCGTTATTGACCATATTCTTTCTCCTTTTTCCCTTATCGCGGGGTTTTTATTCGTTGGAAATGAGGGTGCCGAGCTTCTCCCCGCACACGGCGCGGAGCACGGAATCGGGCTCGTTCAGGGCGAACGCGAGCACGGGGATATCGTTCTCCATGCACATGGTCGCCGCCGTAATATCCATCGCTTTGAGCCCGCCCGAAACGACGTCGCGGAAGGTGATCTTCTCGTACTTCTTCGCGTTCGGGTCGAGGCGGGGGTCGCTGTCGTAGATGCCGTCTACGTTCTTCGCCATGAGAAGGATATCCGCGCCGATCTCGCACGCGCGCTGGGCGGCCGCCGTGTCCGTCGTGCAATACGGGTTGCCCGTGCCGCACGCCATGATCACGATGCGCCCCTTCTCGAAGTGGCTGAGCGCCTTGCGGAGAATGTACGGTTCGGCGACGGAGATCATGTTGAGCGCGGTCTGCACGCGGGTGGGAATGCCACGCTGTTCGATCGCGTCCATGAGGGCGAGGGAATTCATCACCGTCGCGAGCATGCCCATCTGATCGGCGGTGGTCCGCTCCATCTTGACGCCCTGTCTGCCCCGCCAGAAGTTCCCCGCGCCGATGACGAGCGCAATGTCCACGCCCATTTCGTGCACTTTTACGATCTGGTCGACGACGCCCGCGACCACATGTTCGTTGAGCCCGAACCGCTGTTCGCCCGCGAGAGCTTCGCCCGAGATTTTGAGTACGATGCGCTTGTATTTTGCCTCCATGATACTCTCCCGATCACATTTTCTCACAGTATATCATATTCCCGTGAAAATTGCAAGGAATTCGGGAAAAATTTGGAAGAGTTGGCAAGAATGCGCGCTCGCGCCTCTCGGGTCCCCTTTGGGACGCGGAAAAGGCTTCCCCCCATTGGGGGGAAGCTCCCGCGGAGCGGGAGATGATAGGGGTGCTCCAAATTGGAATGCCCCTCATCCGTCACGGCTGCGCCGTGCCACCTTCCCCCCGAGGGGGGAAGGCTTTCTTGCCCACCCCCAAAGGTGGAGCCGAGAGCCCCCTACTTCGCCGTACTTGCCCACCCCTCGAGGGGTGGGTGTCACCGTAGGTGACGGAAGGGGTGTTGATATGAGCACCCCCCCTACTTCGTCGCTCCGCTCCTCGTGCCGCGCTTAGTCGCAAATAGTGCGCGCGGGGCAGTCTCGCTAACGCTCGACAGCTCCCCCAAAAAATCACCCCACAAAAATCCTACGGCTTTTTGCGGGGACCCCGATGCTGAAGCCGAGAATACCCTCATACCGAGGCGAAGCCGAGTGTATCTTTAAGATTCACTCGGTCCTTGCGGACCTCGGAATGAGGACAGAAAACCCCTATCCTCCCTTCCCCTCATCCGTCACGGCTGCGCCGTGCCACTGTCTCGGGCAAGTAGAACCTTGCCCTCGGTCACCGTTCGCGCCTTCCGATGCGCTCACTCACCGCAAAACGCCGCGCAAAGCGCACTGTGCTTTGCGCGAGAAATGCGTTTTGCGACCCCCAAAGGGGGAAGGCTTGCCCATCGCCATATTATGAAAAACAGGCCCCGAGGGGTCTGTTTTTCTGTTTCAAGTGAGCCGATAGGTTCGTGTGAGTTGAAGCCCCGGGTCAGTCCGCGGGTCCCGATACGACCGTCGCGGAGAACGCGTCGTTCTCGTAGGTGAACGTAACGGTGTATTTCGTCCCGAAATACTCAAAGGTGACCACCATGTCCTCAATCGTGACGTTCGTCGCCAGCGAAAACATCGCCACCGAGCGGCGTTCATAGCCGAAATATTCGTTGTAATTCTCATAGACGAACATCTCGCCCGTGACGCCGACGATCTTGTTGTTCTCGTCCACGGTGACGTCGATGGTGTAATAGTCATCGCCTTCCGCGTGCTTCGTTTCGACCGTGACCACCCTCTGTTCCTTCTTCGCGACCTCGATATAGGCGGCCTCGTCCCCTTGCGCCGCGTGGAACACGACGGTGTAGACGGTGACCCCGTTTGCGCTGTTCACAGTGACGGTGAAGGTGTTCTTCTCCGTCTTTTTGATATCGCCGAAGATCTCCTCGGCGTATTTGCTTTCGCCGCCGTAGTCCTTATTTTCGTAGAAGCGCGTGAGCTCCACGTCGTCAGGGTTTTCGCCCGTGTAGGTGAAGTCGGCGCAGAACGCCGTATCCTTTGTCGCCACCTTTTTGAGGGTATGGGTCACGGACATGGTATAGGTCAAATACGCCGCGGCCTCTCCTTCCGCCTTGTGATAGACGACGGTGTAGGTCTCGGTGTCGCCGTTTTCAAGCGTGCGGGTGACGGGGTAGGTATAGCCGCCGTTTCCGTCCTCAACACGGTAGGCGGAGGAGCCCACCTGCGTCCAGCTTTCGCCGTCGAGAAGTTCGAAGCGCTCGAGCCTGTAATAGTAGCCGTCCTCCATGAGATTCGAGAACGCGGCGCGCGCTTTCTTCTCCGAATTGTAGACGGTGAAGGAGGAAGCCCTCTCCTCCGCCGTCCCCTCGGCGAGATCTGCGGTGACGAGATAGGTGTAGTCGCCGTCCGCGTATTCGAAGGTCAATTCAGTGGGAGTGTAGGAATTGATACCCGATCCTTCCAAGCCCGGTTTGCCGTTGTAGGTGACCGACGTTACGGTGAAGTCGGGAGCGATCGAGCCGTAGCTCTCCTCAAAGGTCACGTTAAAGTTGAACACGAGGGTATCCTCTCCGTCGTTGAGCTTGACGGTGTGGTCGGCACCCGTCTTGAAATACGTCGTTCCGCCGAGGGTGAAGCAGTTTTGTTCGGGCTTGACGACGCCAAAGACCTGCCAGCCGTCCGTCTGGGCGTAGAGAGTCACCTCGCCCGATTCCGCGACGCTGTACAAGAGCTCCCCGCGCGCCCATTCGCCGAAGAAGCCGCCCTCCGCGAAGTAGTAGCGGGTCGCCGTGTTCATGCCGAACGTGCCCTTTTCACCGCTGAATTCGAGGTATTCCTCCGCGGAGAACCCGAACCAGCCGCTCCCCGCCATCGTGTCCTCTTCGGACATGCCTACGATCTCCACGTTGCCCTGCAAAGAATCGGGGAGAGAGGTGATGAACGTGAACGCGCCGTTCGCGCCGATCAAGATATGCACGGGCGCGCCGAGGCTCTCGGGAGCCTGCGAACTCGGATGCGCGTCGAAGGCGTCGTCCGCGATCTCGAGCTTGGAGAGATCTACTTCGGTGAGGTCGAGGTAGAGCACCCTATCCGGTTCCGCATAGCGCGTGATCGTGAACGCATGCTCGCCGATAAATTGGATCGCTTTGAGCTTGACGTTGCCGAGCCCGCCTTCGAGAGAATCTTTATCCACGCTGAGCGAGGTGTTGCCGTAGAAGGCGTACGCGCCGATATGGGTCACGTTGGGCAAATTCATGCTGTTGATGAGGCTGCGGCAATAGAGGGTGTCGCCCACCTCATAGCGCAGGAAGGACGTGAAGGCATAGTCGCCGATATCGGTGAGATATTCGGAGGAGAGCTCCGTCGCCAAGAGTTCGCGCACGCTGTAGAAGGCGTAGTCGCCGATCTTCTCCACCTTGTTGAGGTCGAGGCCGCCGATATAATACATGAAGGCGAACACTTCGTCCGCGATCTCGGTGACGCCGTCGGGGATTTTGAGCATGTCGACGGAAGTGGGCCCCTGATAGGCGTAGAGCACGCCGCCGCTGACGATGAAATCCTCCTCGTTGAGGGTGAACGTCGTCCCTTTGAGGTTGAAGTAGAAGGTCGCGTTCTGGCTGACGAAGCGGATGAGCTCATCGGTGTAGAGGGTGAACACCCCGTCGTAGCGGACGCCGTACGAAGTATAATAGGTCGCGTCCGCAATGCTGCCGTCCACCTCGCGCAGACCTGTGAGGGCGAGCACGGAGAGGTCGGCGCCGACATAGACCTTTTCGTCGGCGGAATCGTTATAGATATAGTAGTCGCCCTCCCGCGTGGAGTACATACTGAGCACAAAGCGGAAGTTGAGCTTTTCGGAGACGAAGAGGAACTCGGTCGCCGAATCCCCGCTCGGGGCATAGCTCCCCTGCGCGATCACGGTGCCGTATTCGTCGGTGAGGGTCGCGTTCCCGTGTCCGTCGAGGCGGAGCCTGCGGCCTCCGATCGCGCCGTCCTTGAACTGCGCGTAAGTGCCCGAGACCGCGTCTCTCTCCACGAGCACGCTGCGGTCCTCTTCGTCGAAATCGAACACGACCACGCCTTCCGCGGCATAGAGAGTGCCGTCCACTTCGATATAGAGCGCCATGAACTCGGCCTGTTTGCCGTCGGGATCCTCGTCGAAGGAGAAATCGTCTGCAAACGCGGAACCGTCGTTGTAGTTGCCGATGAGAAGGTAGCCGTAGTAGAGCCCGTCGTCCGTTCTGTAAGAGGCGATGAACCCGTCGCATTCGATCTCGCCCTCGTCGGTGGAAAAGGAGTACTCTTCGCTCACCGCCTGCATGTAGACGCGGCAAGTCGTGCCGCTCTGCATGGTGATCGGGTCGACGGAGACCGCCACGATGAAGGGCTCGCCGCCTTCCATCGCGACCTCATACGTCGCGAACTCGGTGTCCGTGAGGAAGTAGGTGAACGTCTTGCCCGTCGGACGGTAAGTGCCCGCAATGCCGTATTCGGAGAAGAACGCCGTCCCCGCCGCATCGTCCGTCCCGTCGCCGAAGAACACGAGATAGTCGTTGTAGTAGAGATAGCCGTCGTTGGAGTAGTAATAGTACGCACCCGTTTCCGCGCCCTGCGGCTCGGTAAAAGTGATCAGGAACGCATCGCCATCGTCATTGATAACGGCATGGATGAAGAAGTAGCGCGACGTGCGCCCCGCGGTAAAGGAGACGAGGAGTTTGTACTCCGTTTCGTCCTCATTGACCGTAAGGGCAAGCACTTCGTAAGCGCCCTCAATCCCCTCTCCGCCCGCGGGCGTGTAGACGGCGTTGCCGTAGCCGTCCATTTTGAAGGCGGAACCGTCCCCGTTCACTGCGGAGAACATGTCGCCGTTATCGGTGATATGCGCGGCCCCGTCCTTTTCGGAAACTTTGAAGGAGAACCCGTCTGCGAAGTAGGAGGCGTATTCGCGCGCACGGATATAGGCCTCGACGTCCGTCTCCGCATCGGGCGTGAAGGAGTAAGTCCCGTCCGATTCGTCGTATTCCACGTAGCCGAAGAAGAAGTATTCGTCGCCATCGGGATCGGGAAGGGAGATCGCGAGCACGCCCTCTTTGCCGAGATCGTCGAGGAACCAGATGAACGGCGCGACCGCCCCATCCCCTCCCTCAAGGGCAAGCACGCTGCCGCTTGCGAGCACATAGTAGCTGACGGAGAGGATGTCGCCCGTCTCTTCGTCGTAATTCTCCGTGTAGAGGCAGTAGACCTCGCGGGCGTCATCCCCGAGATAGAACACGGAGAGATTGACAGTCTCCATATTCTCGTACATCCAATGCGCGGGGATGAGATACTCCTCCCACTCGCCGTACGCATACGTCTCCCCGTCGTAGTGGAGGTTGCCCCACATGTCGAGGGTGAGGACGTCCTCGGGGTTATCGGACTCTTTGTCCTTCAAATAAGGCGCGTGGATCTCCTGCTCCGCGCCGAGGGGAATGGAGACCTCGATGCGCCCCTCCTTATCGCGGCGGAAAACATAGTAGAAGGTGAAGCCGTAGCCGACCGTCTCCGAATGGAAGATGAGAGAGCCTTCTTCCGAGGTCACCTCTCCGCTGTCAAAGAGCTCGTACACCGTCTCGCCCGTCCATGTGTCCTCATACCATACCATCACATAGACGACGTCGTCGTCCACATAGTGATAGAAGGAGGCGTGCTTGGGAAGGGACGGGTCGAACGAGCCGTACACTTTGTAAGGGTCGTCTTGCCACTCTTCGAAATAGGGCGCCTTGTCGAGCACATAGTACATGTCGCCGTAGATATCGCCCGGGACGGGACGGATGATCGTCTCCTTGCCGCTCTGGGTGCGGAATACGATCCACAGGTCCTCCCACTCATAGTCGCCAACTGACCCCGAGTGCACGAGGAGGGAGAGCGTCTCCACGCGGTAGGTGCCTTTCTCGCCGCGGAACGTGCCGTTCCCGAAGCCGTCGAGCTCGAGATCGAAGTAGAGCTTCTCGTCCATGAGGTTCTCGTAATCGGTATAGGTGCCGTTCAGTCCGTCGGAGAGAACGGCCGCGCCCGCAAGCGAAACATCCTCCACCTTGCCCGTGTAGGGAAGGGGTTTGAGTTTGAACAATTCCTGGAGGTAGCCGTCCGCCGAGACGCCGATGGAGTAAACGCCGCCCTCTTCGGCAATGTAGAAGGCGCGGAGCGCGACGCCGAAGCCCTCCGCCGCACTGTAAGAATACATGCGGAAGCCGCCGAAGCCGTTCGCGTCCACCATGCCGTCAAGGAAGAAGAGACGGGAGGTGTCGACCACGCCGTCCGAACCGCGGTAGGCGTAGAAGCCGCGCTCATCGCTCGTCGGGCGGTTGAATACGAGGACGGTCCCCTCATCCCCCTCCTGGGAGTTGAGCGAGAACGGGAAGTTCGTCCCGCTCTTTCCCTCGAAGATAAATTCGCCCGTAACGAGGTCGACGGTGTACACCCCTTCCTCGTCGCCCGCGGCGGAATGGTAGACGACAGTGTCGCCCTGCCCGAATTTGAGGGTCTCGGGCTCGGCGGGTTCGCTTTCCGCGCCGCCGAACGTAAAGGTTTTGTCTTTGAGATCGTCGAAGTAGAAATAGTGCTCCCCGTCCATCACTTTGCCTTCGAGCGCACCCTCTTCAAAGGAGAAGAGACCGGTCGAAGGGTCGAACGTGCCCGTAAATTCCACGGGGCCGCGGCGAAGATGGACTTCGTTTTCCTTCACGATGCTCGGGAAGAAGTAATCGCTCCCCCCGAACACGTCGTCGATGCTCGTCTCCCAACGCGCATGGAGCATGACGAGGGTTTTCGTGCCGCAGATCTCGGCGGAACTCACCGTCTCGCCGGCAAGAAATTCCACGGCGCCGTTTTCCGTCCTCGCCCAGCCCGCAAAGCGGAGATTTTCGGGCGCGCCGTAGCTTGCGCCGTCGGGCAGTTCGATCTCGTCGCTGAGATAGCACTCGACGTCCTCCACCGAACCCGTGTAGCTGCCCGCCGTGAGGTCGGGCAGGAACCCGACGCGGACGGGGCGCGCGAGCCAGACGGTGAACGTTTCATTCTTTTGGAGCGAGGAAGAGGACGTGCGGCTCCCCTCGCCGCTCTCGTCGACCGTGAAACCGCTTCCCGCGGTATAGGAGAAGGGTTCGAGATACCAGCTGCTCCCCGTCTCCGTGCGCGGCTGTGCGGGATAGCTTCCGAGCGCGTCCATTTCATACACGTTCACGGTATAGGAAGCGAGATATTTTGCGGTCAGCGAAAGGCCGTTCGCGGGCATGGTAGCGCCCTCGGCGATCTGCGCGCCGCCGACGAACCATCCGCCGAAGGAAAGCCCCTCGTCGGGAACGGGAGCCTTATCCGTGAGAAAATCGGCGAGTTTCGTTCCGACGGGGACTTGGAATGAGGTCTCCGAGAGAACGCCGCCGTTCCCCGCGGCAAGGGTGAGCTCGGCGTATGTGAGCGCGTCCCACTTGGCGTAATACGTCCTGTTTTCTTTGGGCATGACCGTGGGAAGGGTCTGCTTCGGGCCCGTGCATTCCGCGTCTAAATACCAGCCCGCGAACGCAAAGCCCTCCCGTTCGGGATCGGCGGGAAGTTTCTCCGAAATGTCCTCCCCTGCCACCGCTTCGATGGCGGCGATCTGCGTGCCGCCGCCCGTCTCGAAGGAAAGTTTGTAGCTGTCCTTTGTGCAGCCCGCAAGCAGCGCGGTGCAGAGCACGGCGAGCGCGGTGAGCACGGCAAGCAAAACTTTTCTCGTTGCTTTCTTCATGAGGATCTCCTTTTTTCGTATTTCGCCGCCCGCTCACGCGCGGGCATGCGACAATTTCTATGTGCTACGTTAGAATATGATACCACAAACCACCCGTGCGTGTCAAATCATTTGCGCGCACACAAGTATAAATTTATGTTATAGCACGGATAAGTTTTTCTTATAGCTCGCTCCCGAATGCCCCGGTGAGCGCACCAAAACCGCCCTCTCCGCGCCCCGTTTCGCCCGCCCCGACGCATTTCGGGCATACCATGTCCGCGATCCACCCCCATTTTTGACATCTCCGCGGTGGGAAAAAGGGGCAAGCTCTTGCTGTCCCCTTTGGGGAAAGTGGCACGAAGTGCCGAAAGGGGTTTTAATACAAGCGAACCCCTTCAGTCTCGCTTATGCTCGACAGCTCCCCCAAAGGTGGAGCCGAGAAAGCTCCTCATACCGACCGAGCAGAGCGAGGGAGTGTATCTTTAAGATACGCTCGTTAAGATACGCTCGGCTTCGCCTCGGTATGAGGAAACCACTTGCCCACCCCTCGAGGGGTGGGTGTCACGAGCAACGCGAGTGACGGAAGGGGTGTTGCTCGATTGGAATGACACCCCCTCCGTCTCGGCTGTGCCTCGACAGCTCCCCCTCAAGGGGGCGCCAAGATCGCGTGTGCGCGTTCTCCCCTCAAGGGGACAGCGAGGTACTGACCGCCCCACCCCCTTAATCCCCCTCCGTGGGAGGGGGATTAAGGGGGTGGGGCGGATTCTAAAATCGTACCCACCTACTTCGCGCTACGCGCGCGGGGCAGTCACTTCGTGACAGCTTCTCCTTTGGCCCGTGACGTACGAGCCGAGTTTTCCACAAAAAAAAGGCGGAGCAAGATGCCCCGCCGTGATTTTTCGAAGAGAATCACTTCTTCATTGCTTCGACCTGCTTCGCAACCTCTTCGGAGAGGTCCTCCGCCTTCTTCTCGATGCCCTCGCCCATGACGTAGAACACGAACCTTGCAAGTTCCACGGGCGTGCCCGCTTCCTTCGCCGTCTGCGCGATGAGCTGTTTCACGGTCACCTTGTCGTCCTTGATGAACTTCTGCTCGAGAAGGCAGTTCTCCTCGTAGAACTTCTTGACCTTGCCCTCGACGATATTCGCGATCACCTTTTCGGGCTTGTTCGCGTTTTTCTCGTCGTTGAGGACTTCCTGCAACATGATCGCCTTCTCCTTCTCGATGGTCTCGGCGGAGACGTCCTCCACTTTGAGATAAGAGGGCTTGGTGAAAGCGGTGTGGAGCGCGAGGTTGTGCGCGAGCTCCTTCGTCGCGTCCGTCTCGGCGCAGTTGAAGTCAAGCATGACGCCCATCGTGCCGCCCATGTGGATATAGGTCTCGAGGAATCCGTTCGTCTCATACACGGTGAAACGGCGCACGGAGATCTTCTCGCCGATGACGCCCGTCTGCTCGGAAACAAAGGCGTCGACCGTTTTGCCCCCACCCATGTCCGAGGAGAGCAGCGTCGCAACGTCTGCGGGCTTCGTTGCAAGAATGTGTTTTGCGATGGCCTCGACCACGGAGTGGAACTTCCCGCCCTTCGAGACGAAGTCGCTCTCGCAGTTGACTTCGACGAGTACGCCGCTCTTGCCCTCGACAAGCGCGCACACGATGCCCTCCGCCGCGACTTTGGAAGCGCGCTTTGCCGCCTTCGCTATGCCGCGTTCACGGAGCAGTTCGCCCGCCTTTTCAAAGTCGCCGTCCGCGTCGACAAGCGCCCTTTTGCAATCCATCATGCCCGCGCCCGTCTGTTCGCGGAGCTTCATCACGTCCTTTGCGGTAAATTCTGCCATATCGGTTATTCCTCCAAATTATTCTTCGCTGTTTGCGACGACTTCCTCGATGTCCGCCGCTTCGCCCGCGTCCTCTGCGGGAAGTTCGGGAACGGGCGTCTCGCCCTGGTTCGCTTCGATGACCGCGTTCGCGATGACGGACGAGATGAGCTTGATCGCGCGGATCGCATCGTCATTGCCCGGGATCACATAGTCGATGAGATCGGGGTCGCAGTTGGTATCGGTGATGGCGACGATCGGAATGTTCATCTTGCGCGCTTCCGCAACGGCGATGTCCTCGTTGTGAGGGTCGACCACGAACATGACGCCGGGCATGCCCCGCATCTGCTTGATGCCGCCCAAGTTTTCCTGCAATTTGCCCATTTCCTTCTTGAGCCCCAAAACTTCTTTCTTGGGGAGAAGGTCGAACTCGCCGCTCGCTTCCATGCGCTCGAGCTTTTCGAGATAGTCGATACGGGAGCGGATCGTCTTGAAGTTGGTGAGCGTGCCGCCGAGCCAACGGGAATTGACGTAGAATTGCCCGCAACGCTCCGCCTCTTCCTTGATGGCGTCCTGCGCCTGCTTCTTGGTGCCCACGAAGAGCACGCTCTTGCCCTGCTTCACACTCTCGACGACGAACGTGTACGCCACTTCGATGAGCGCGGCCGTCTTTTCGAGGTCGATGATGTGAATGTCGTGACGGGCGGCGAAGATGTACTTCTTCATCTTCGGGTTCCACTTTCTCGTCTGGTGCCCGAAATGGACGCCCGCTTCGAGAAGCTGCTTCATTGTGATAACTGCCATAAAAAACCTCCGTTTTCCCTCTTTCCGCCGCGGCAGTTCCGCTCCTGACCCGCATGAAAGATTTACGGGCACGGCGAGCGGCGCAAGCGAAAATGTGGATTTGCCCGCATGACGCCCCTTTTCGACGCCCGCAGACTTATTCAGTATAGCACGCACGCGCGGAAAAAGCAAGTTGTTTTATGCCCTTTTGCGGAATTTTTTCCCGCCGCGGAAAAGTTCCCTCCCAAAGCGCAAAGCCTTCCGTGGGAAAACCCTTGCCCATCCCTCGAGGGGTGGGTGGCACCGTAGGTGACGGAAGGGGTGTTGCGTAATTGGAACGACACCCCCTCAGTCTCGGCTGTGCCTCGACAGCTCCCCCAAAGGTGGAGCCGAGAGGGTTGGCGCGCCACTTTCCCCTCAAGGGGACAGCAAGGTACGGTCCGCCACGCGAGACTTGCCCCCCTCCGTGGGGGTGGAGCGGTGCAATTCTCATTCAACAGCCCAGTGGGCTGTGAATGGCACCGCGACAGGAGGCGCGGCCTCGCCGACGGGGTTGCGATGGTCCCTGCCATCGCAACGGATTAAGGGGGTGGGGCGGATTCTAAAATCGTACCCACCACAGTCACTTCGTGACAGCTCCTCCTCGGGAGGAGCCGAGGAAGGCCCCCGAAGGGGGAAGGCTTGCCCACACCAAATTGGCGCGGGGAAATATTGACCTGCATATCATAAAAGCTCCGTCGAAAATCAACGGAGCTTTTAGACGATTGTTCCAACGTAAGAATTACTTCATGGGCTCTTCCGATTTGTTTGTCCCGATATTCTCTCCGTAAATCCACAAAATCATATCGAGAACTTTGAACACGGTGTAATTGACGGGTTTCTTTGTTTCGGGGTCAATGTATGTTTCCATGTTCTTCATGATTTTTTCGAACTCTTCTTTGTGATCGATGATGATTCCGTATGTATCTTCTAAGAGTTTTTCTGATAAAGGAGCGGCGCTGTTTGTGTGTACGCCAAGCGCAGCAAGCCCTTTTATGTCATAATCATCGTAAGCAATCACGCAACCGTACGTTCCCATCATGATTTTGCAAAGCATGAGGCGCGACGCTTTTTTATCTTCAAGATTGTCGTTTTGTAAAATATTCTTGATTTTTTCATCCAACGCATCATGTAATGTCACGACTTCACTTGCATTATAGTTTCCCCGCAAAGGATCCGTCGTGCGAAGATTTTTGTATTTTCTATCAAATAAAACTTCGCAGAGCGGAATAAAGAACTTATAAGAACGTCCCAAAAGCCAACCGCTCCCGCGTAGCATTCCCCAGCTCGCGAGATAGCAAAAGAGATTGAGGGCGAAATAATCCTTCTCTTCGTTGGTGAGCGTTGCGCCATCCAAGACTTTTTGGTAATATTTATCGAACAAGTTCTTACAGTAGTCGTAGGAACGGAAGCGATGATTCTCGCCTTCGTTCCAACGTTCCATAAATTTCATGCAGTTTTCGGTGAAGTTCATAATCTTTTCTCCTTATTTATTTTTCAGCTTTTGCGCCAATACCGATCCGATTGCCAACTATGGGGATCGGAAAGTTCGGATGCGTCATCTCTCGGATCGGAAAAGCTCGTCACAGTACTACTCCATTGGATTGAAGTATGAAAAAAAGTGTCATACAAGTACTGAGAATCTTGGCCTGTGTACGACTCACCGTTGAACCAGTGGGCATCTGCGTCCTCAAAAATCAACTCCGTAAGATTTTTGCATCCCGAAAAAGCGGCTTTCCCAATATAGCACACCGATTTGGGAATTGTTATTGTTCTAAGACTGCTACAACCCTTGAATGCACTCTCTCCTATAAGGTAGCAGCGGCTTTTGGAGGAGGCGCTACTTCCGATTGTAGCCGAGCTCAATCCGCTGCAACCTGAGAACGCACTGGCCTCGATCGTGGTCACGCTGTCGGGAATCGTAATGCTCGTCAGCCCACTGCAACCCTTGAACGCACTGGTCTCGATCGTGGTCACGCTGTCGGGAATCGTAATGCTCGTCAGCCCACTGCAACCGGAGAACGCAGCCCATCCGATCGAGGTCACGCTGTCGGGAATCGTCACTGCGCCTTTGATCGCTTTCGGGATGTGGATAAACTCCGTCTTTTCTTTATTGTACAAAATTCCGTCTTGACTGCTGTAATTCGGATTTCCCGCCGCCACTTCGATTTTTTCAAGCCCGCTGCAGCCACCGAACGCACCGGCCCCAATCGAGGTCACGCTGTCGGGAATTTTTAACTCTCCCGTCAGCCCGCTACAACCTGAGAACGCAGAACTTCCGATCGAGGTCATGCCGTCGGGGATCTTCAGTTCTCCCGTCAGCCCGCTACAACCTCTGAACGCAAAACTTCCGATCGAAGTAACGCCGTCGGGAATTTTTAACTCACCCGTCAGCCCGCTGCAATTATAGAATGCATATGCGGGTATCTTTTTGACATTCTCTCCAAAGACCGCTTTACTCAGATTTGTGCAATCTTGGAAAATCGTATCATTATTTCCATTTGAATAATAATATCCTGCATAGGTGCAATTTTCTGCATTCCATATAACGCTTTCAAGTCCGCTACAGCCATAGAACGCCCGATCTCCGATCGAAGTCACGCCGCTGCCGATCGTAACACTTTCCAGCCCGCTGCAACCATCAAACGCATTATCTCCGATCGAGGTCACGCTGTCGGGGATCTTCAAGTCTCCCGTCAGCCCGCTACAACCCGAGAACGCCTCATCTCCGATCGAGGTCACGCCGTCGGGGATCTTCAAGTCTCCCGTCAGTCCGTTGCAACCGGAGAACGCATAATTTCCAATCGAAGTCATGCCGCTACCGATCGTCACGCTTTCAAGTCCGTTGCAATCTAAGAACGCATACTCTCCAATCGAGGCTACGCTGTCGGGGATCTTCAAGTCTCCCGTCATTCCACTGCAACCATAGAACGCATAAGCAGGTACCGTCTTGACATTTTTCCCGAAGGTCACTGTGCTCAGATTTGTGCAAGATTGGAAAATCGTTTGATTATTTCCATTTGAATACATGCCTACATCGGTGCAATTTTCCGCATTCCAAATGACGCTTTCCAGCCTGCTACAACCCGAGAACGCGCTCCATCCGATCGATGTTACGCCGCTGCCGATCGTTACACTTTCAAGCCCGCTACAACCTCCGAACGCAGAACTTCCGATCGAGGTCACGCCGTCGGGAATTTTCAATTCTCCCGTCAGCCCGCTACAACCATAGAATGTCGCGTCTTCGATCTCGGTCACGCCGTCGGGTATTTCAAGTTTTTCAATGAAACTGCAATTTTTGAATGCGCGATCTCCGATCGAGGTCAGGGTATCGGGCAAAACGACTTTTTTCATCGAATTGCAACCCTCGAATGCCGAACTTCCGATCGTCCGCATCGGGGAACAAATAATGAGCCAGCGGATCATCGTCATTCCCTTAAAAGCGTCAGCTGCAATGCTCGTGATCGGATAGTTTACATTCGAGTCCCCACATCCACTGGGGACGACAACGGCCGTTGCCGTAGTGGAATTGCATTTTACGATCGTCGCTTCTCCCTTGTTGACCGTCACCTTATAATTCAGGAACGGGATCCAACGCCCATAAATTACCGAACTTGTTTGATACGTTTCGTCGCCCGTGAGCGGTTCCATATATTCCGTGTTGGCATACCACCCGTCAAAATACCGGTAGTCTTCCCAATAATCCGGAAGCTGAATTTTATAGCCATTTGAGGCGCCCGTATAAAGGCTGTTTTGATATTGATTATCGATATAGACCTTGACCTCTACCGCGCCCGGCTCTATGGCACCGCACGTATCGCAGACGCAATCGGTGTAGCTGTGTGCCTTCTTGGGGATAACTTCGGATTCCGTGTGACCGCAGGGGCACTCGTGATATTGCTGTCCCGTTTGGGTGCAGCTCGCTTCCTCTGTTACGATCCAATTCCCGTATTCATGTGCGGTCGTCTTGGGGATCGATTGTTTTTCGACCGTACCGCAGGGGCATGTACGCTGTTCTTCGCCCTCTTGAAGGTGCGTCGCCTCGCGGGTCGTTTGCCAATTCCCGTATTCATGCGCAGTCGTCTTGGGGATCGATTGTTTTTCGACTGCACCGCAGGGGCATGTACGCTGTTCTTCGCCCTCTTGAAGGTGCGTCGCCTCGCGGGTCGTTTGCCAATTCCCGTATT
>CANQTD010000015.1 GCA_947626685.1 uncultured Clostridia bacterium
GTGGCTTGGGGTGGAATCGAACCGCCGACATAAGGATTTTCAGTCCTCCGCTCTACCAACTGAGCTACCAAGCCATATTTAAGCCTCATTCCTCCGAATGAGGCTTAAAGCTTTGGCGACCCAAAACGGGCTCGAACCGTCGACCTCCAGCGTGACAGGCTGGCGCTCTAACCAACTGAGCTATTGGGCCATTTCACATTGCACGGCACAACTTGCGGAAGCATGCTTGTGTGCGACCCGTACGGGTTGCCTCGCTCCGACGCAGTGGTGGGCCTTCACGGATTCGAACCGCGGACCGATCGGTTATGAGCCGACTGCTCTAACCACTGCGCTAAAGGCCCACGTGAACGCCGTCGCATCGCAATGCTTGTTTATCATATTATAAATGCACGGAAATGTCAAGTGATTTCTCGCCTATTTCGTAAAATTTTTTTCGCTGCGCGGAAAATGTTTTTATGCGTAAAATGGCGGCCCGCATCAGAACGGCACGCCTTCCGTCTCGGGCAAATAAAGCCTTGCCTCGCGCGCACTATTTTCTACTAAGCGCGGCACGCCCCACCCGCATTCTGTTCTCTAAGGGTGGCACGAGGAGCGAAGCGGCGAAGTAGGGGGTTCTCGGCTCCACCTCTGGGGGAGCTGTCGAGCGTTAGCGAGACTGCCCCGCGCGCACTATTTGCGACTAAGCGCGGCACGGGGAGCGGAGCGACGAAGTAAGGGGGTCGATTGTGTCAAAACCCCTTTCCCCCGCTACGCGGGTACTTTCCCCAGAGGGGACAGCAAGGTGAGGGCGTTTTGTGACCCAGATGAGGGGAAGGCTTGCGATGTGTTCTTGACACCCCCTACCCTACCCTACCCTACCCCCTTTTGTAAGGCAAAAGGGGGGGAGGCGACGGATATTCGCGTTTTGGAAGGGGCTTCTCGCGGACATGGTATGCCCGTTTTTGCTCAAAAGGGCGCGGTCACTTTCTGCGCGTGCGGATGACGTGCCCGCCCGTGATCGCGATCATCTTGACGGCCTCGAGAGAGAAGTCGTCACCCTCGACCACAAGCGCTTTATTGAGCCTGCCGCGCGCGAGCACCTTGACGAACGTGACCTTTTTATTGAAATACGGAATGCGCTTTTTCAGCTCTTCCAGCGTGACCCTCTCGCCGTTTTCGAAATACTCGCCGAGCGTATCCACGTTGACGATGGCCGTCTTTTGCTTGTTCGCGACGCGCTCGCCCACTTCGATGAGCGTTTTCGCGGTGTCGTCCTGCATGAGGCCGTTGACCTCGGACGCCGCCACTTCGCCGCGCATCTCCTCCTCGGGAAGCCGATACTCCTCGGGCACGTCCTCGGGGACGATCACGGGCCGCCAGACGAAGTACGCCCGCGTCTCGACCTCCGCCTCATGCACGGGCCGCTCTGCGGGAACAGGCTCCTCTTCGGGAACAGGCTCCTCTGCGGGGACAGGTTGCTCTGTGGGAACGGGCTCCTCTACGGGAGTGGATTCCTCTGCCACGACCAATTCATCTTCGCAAGGCGGCTCTGCCTCGTCGGTCGGCACGCGTTCGGGCTCTTCCTCGGAAATGGGCTCCTCTGCCTCTTCATCGGTTTCGGGCTCTTCCTCGGGAACGGGCTCCTCTGCGGAAGTAGATTCCTCTTCGGGAACAAGCTCTTCCTCGGGTTCGGGCTCGACCGTTTCCACCTCGAAAGCGGGCTCCTCTGCCTCTTCCTCGGGTTCGGGCTCTTCTGCTTCTATGACGCACACGGGCGTGACGCCTGCGTCTTGCTCCTCGGGCTCAAACGCGTCCGTCGTCTCCTCGGGGTCGTCCGCAAGGATCGCCTGAACGGGCACGACCTGCCATGCGGGTTCTTCCTCGCACCCGAACTCTTCGGCGGGCTCTTCAACAGGCTCCTCTTCGGGAATGGGCTCCTCGGCAGCTTCTTGGGCGGGCTCCTCAAAGATCTCATCGACAACATCGGGTTCTTCTTCGGGAACAGGCTCCTCGGCAGCTTCTTGGACAGGTTCCTCAAAGATCTCTTCGACGATTTCGGGTTCCTCTTCGGGAACAGCCTCCTCGGGAGCTTCTTCGGCGGGCTCCACAAAGATCTCCTCGACGACCTCGGGCTCTTCTTCGAGAATGGGCTCCTCGGCAGTTTCTTCGGCGGGCTCCTCGAAAACCTGTTCTTCCGGCTCGGGCTCGGCGAGTACGACGACGGGCCGCAGCTCTTCGGGCTCGGGCGCGGGCAAGTCGAAGATGCTGAGCTGCTCTTCCGCTTCTTCCTCGGGCTCCGGCTCGACCTCTTCGGGCAGATCGAAGATCGTGAGCTGCTCGTAGGGCTCGGCTTCTTCGATCTCCTCGGGGAGTTCCTCGGGTCCTTCTTCAAAAACAGGCTTGATCTCGAAGGGCTCCTTGAAAACAGGCTCGATCTCTTCGGCGGGCTCTTCCTCGGGAACAGGCTCTTCTTCGGGAACAGACTCCTCGGCGGGTTCCTCAACGGGCTCTTCTTCGGGAACAGGCTCCTCTTCGGGCTCCTCGATGGGCTCTTCCTCAACGGGCTCTTCGGGTTCCTCAACGGGTTTTCTTGCGGACTTCGGCTTGCGGTAGAGCGCGTAGAGAAGGCCGCCGATGGCGATCGCGGAGAGAACGATGAGCACGCCGAGCACGATACTGACGACTGCCGCGCCGCCCGGGATCAGGACGGCGAGGAGCGCGGCGGGAGCGAGGGAGAGCATCTTCTCCGATCTGCGCGCCTCCGCACGGCGGTAGAGCTTCGCCGAGAGCAGGACGATGACGACGAGTTCGATGAGCAGGATGAAGGTGAGCACGAAGATCAGCCACCACAGGTTCACTTCCCGCTCGCCGTACAGGTAGAAAGTCGAAAAATGCGTCGTCTCAAACACGAGCCACTTGCCCTCCACGCGCATTTGAAGAAGTTCGGGCGCACCGTTTTCGTCAAGCGCGAGCACCTGCGCGCCCACGATCGCGGAGATCTCCTCGGTGAGAAGGATCTTCACGGTATAGACGCCGCGGAATTCGTCCACGCCGTCGAGATAGATCTCAAAGACGGAGCGGCAGATCTTGTCGCCGACGAGCGCGCCCGCACCTACGGGCGATCCCGCGACGATCTCGTCGAAATGCGGACGTGCCGACGAGGGAATGCCGTCCTTATTTTCGATGACGCCCCACAGCTCCGAACAGTCTGCGGGATACGCGCCCGTTCCGTCCGCTCTGACGCCTTTTGAAACGGCGATCGCGGACATGCCCCCCAGCTCCGCCGTCCCCTGTGCGAAAATTTCCTCTATTTGCGCGGAGGCTTTTTGGACCGCCTCGCCGATTTCGAGCGACCTGTCGGGGCGCACCGAGAGAAGGCTATCCTGCGCGGACGCGCAGACCGAGGACAGCTCTTCGAGCACGTCGTCGCCGTAGCGGACGAAGGCGTTCTCCCTCTCCCTTTGGCAGCTCTCCGCGAGCGCGGCGCACCGCTCCGTCTGCAAATGTGCGAGCTCCGCTTCCGCCGCCGCCCATGCGCCGAGTTCGGAGAGAAGAACTTCCTTCTCATGGAGGCCGTCGTCCTCATCCCGTTCATAGGCGGGCAAAAATTCGAGCGAACGCACCTCTTCCCCGTATTCCGAGGTCCGCTCCGCGGCGAGCCCGCCGTCCTGCCCGAGCGACGAGATGGCGGCAAGCGTTTCCGCTCTCGCCCCCTCGAACGCCGCCTTGTCGGCCTCGTCGGCGAGACGGTCGCCGAAGCTCGGATACATCCCCTTCATCTGCCCGTCGAAATACGCTTTGAGCGCGCCGTCGGACAGTTCATTGTATGCCGCGAGCATCGCCCCGACGGACGCGGCGTCGTCCTCCCCGATCTCCGCGAAAGATTTTGCGGTATAGCCGCAGCGGAGGAGAAGGCGTTCCGCCCCGATCGCGAGCGCGTACACATGGAGCGTCTCATGCAGAGAAGTTGCGCCGTCGGCGACGTCTTGCAAAGTCGCGACACTAAGAAGTTCGCTTTCAATCTCGCCGCCGAATTTCTCCGCCAAGTCTTTGAGGGACTGCGGGTCGTCCTCCGCCAACGCAGCGGAGAGCGAGGCGCGCGCATAGCATGCGAGCAGGTTTGCCGCCGCCCCATATGCCGTTTGCGCGCTCACGTCCCCTGTGAGAGTGGAGAGGAGCGCGTCCTTTTCCGCCGCGATCTCCGCGGAAATTTCTTCGCCGATCGACGCGCGCACAATGTCGGCGTAGAGCGTTTCGAGAAGCTCCTGCGCCCAGCCGCCGAGAAGCTGCGCCGCCATCCCGTTCGCCTCTTGCAAGGTCTGCGCGGACGCGATCGCGGCCGTCTCCTGCTCCATTCCGCCGAGAAGCGCGAGGAGTTCGGCGTAAAGCGGGGCACCCATGTCCGAAAGAGCGTCCTCAAAACGCATGCAGCGGACATATTCGCACAGCAGAACTTTTTCCTTTTCGAGAAGGAGCGAGGCGTCGGATAAGACGGAGGCCTTCTCCTCCTCATACAGCGTTTCGAGGGAAGCCGTCTCTTCGCCCGCCTCCTTCAAACGCGCGCATAAACTGTCTTTGTAGAGCCCGAACGCGCCCGCCGCGAGTGCGCGGATACCCTCCTCCGCTTTCTCCGCCTTTTTGCCCGCGGCCGCCTCCCCGATGGCCGAAAGCGCTTGTTCGCAGACCCCGCCGAGAGCGTCGCCGCCGAGCTGCTGCTCTTCGAGCAGGCTGCCGTAGAAGAGGAAGAGGCGGGTCTGCTCCGCCGCAGTTTCGAGATATGCCCCGATCTGCGCTTCGCAAGCGGCGAGGGCGGCGTCGGAAGCCCCGTCGCTCACCGTTTCGCCGATGTGCGCGAGCGCGTTCTCATAGAATGTGTTCTCCGTTTGGACGGAAGCGGCCGCCTGCGCCGCATACACCGCGGAAAGAGCGGCGAACATTGCCCCGTTCTTCTCCGCGTCCGTCTGCGCCGCCGAGATCTGCGCGTTCCCGTCGGAGACATCCGAAATCTCGAACAGTTTCGCATACGCGGCGAGGACAGCTTCCGCATAGACGGTGCGGACGGCGAGCTGCTGAATTTGTTCCTCCTCAAAGCAGTCCTCCGCCTCCGAAAGGGCGGCTTTTGCCGTCTCCTGCGCCTGTGCGAGCGCGCGGCCCACCTCTTCCTTGTCGATGGAAGCGAGACGGGAGAGCGCGTACGACGAAAGTTCTTCGGAAAGGGAAGCGCAGAATGCGTCGAGCAAGCTGTCTGCGACGCAGACCGCAAGGGCGCGCTCCGCCTGTGCGCAGAGTGCGGAGATCTTTTCGGTGAGCCCGTTCAGATAGTCCTCTTTGGCGGGGTCTGCGTTGGGGCCCTCCCTGTCGTATTTTTCATAGACGATCTCTTCGAGCCGGGCGAGATAGGAGGCGCGGATCTGTCCGAGCGCGGCCTTTAAGGTCTCGTCTGCGGAATGATCGGCATAGGCGTTTTCGATCTCGGCGCGCGCCGCCTCCTTCGCCGCGCCGAAAACCTTCTCCCGTTCGCCGTCGAGGAGCACGAGATAGGTCTCGAGAAGCTCTTCTTCCGCACGCGCTTCCCGCGGGAGCTTCTGCCCGAGTTCCTCCCCCTTGACGGCAAGAACGAGCTCGGCAAGCCTTTCGCCCAGCGTTGCGCGGTCCTCTTCGTCGGTGAGAAGGACGAGCGTCTCATAGTAAGCGGTGAGTTTGGTCTCGCCGTCGAAATCTTCGATGAGGACGGAGACGGCGTGCTCTGCGGCGGAGAGGCGGGAAGCGTAATCCTCCCCCTCCGCGAGGGTCATGCCGTCCAATTCCGCACACGCCCCCGCGTAGATCTGCCCGATCAGGCCGCTCTGGGACGGACGGGTCTGCAAGATCCTTTCGAGAACGCCCCGTCCGTAGGCGAGGTACAGGCCGAACATGCCCGTATAGGCGGCGTATTCCTTTTGGGAAACGGCCGCGCCGTCGATCTGCGAGAACGCATTCTCCAAGACGGGCATGAGGTCGACGCCCGCCGCGGGATATGCCGCGTTCGGCTTTCCCTCCGCGGTGAGCGCGTTGTAGTAAGCGCGAAGGGCGAGTTTGTATTTTGCGGAGGCGCATACGGCGTCCATCTTCTCCTCGAAGCCCTCGCCGCTCCCGATCTCCGCAAGGCGGGCCTTCGCCTCTTCGAGCAGGGCGGTGAGCGTTTCGTCCGCAGAGTCTGCATACGTTTCGTCGAAATGCGCTTGGAGCGCGGCGAAAACGTACGCCTCATAGACGGCGCGCATCGCAAGCTCTCCCGCGGCGCGCTTTTCTTCGGAAGTGGCGGCCTTGTCGATCTTGCCGCCCTCGCCGAGGTAGTCCTCGCGCGCTTGGAGCACAGCGGCGTCGTGCGCGTCCAATTTTTCGAAATATTCCTGCACGAGGAGCTTTTGGGCGAGCCCCTCGAGCGCCGCGTCGATTTCGCTCTCGCAGGCGGGAACGTCCCTCTCCTCCGAGTACGAAACGGCGTCGATCTGCGCGTTTGCGGTCTCTTGGAACTGCGTCACGGCGGAGGCGTCCTGCGCGGCGGTCTCCCCCGCTTTCGCAGCGGCCGCCAGATGGCCGTACGCACGGTACAGGGAGACCATGCCCTCGCTTGCGGAAGCCGCCTTTTCGGACATGGGTGCCCCGTCCACGGTCAAGTAGAGATTTTCGAGCAAGTTTTCTTCGGGCGCAAGTTCGGCGTGTGCCGCGGCGAGCCCGTCATAGTAACTGCGCAGCGCGAGCTTCTGCACGGCGCTTTCGCAGACGTTTTCGATCGCGTCCTCCGCTGCCGCAAGGTCAAGGCCTTCGCCCGCCTCCGCGAGCCGCTCCCTTTCCGAACCGTAGAGCGCGGCGAGGGAAGCGGACGGCTCCGCATACTGCGCGTAGCTCTTGGCGAGAAGGAGGGAGGCAAGGGTGCGGTAGAGGGCGATTTCGCCCGCCAGCGCCGCTTCCGAACGCGCCTTCTCCGCGTCCTCCGTTCCGTCCGAAGCGGCCTCGACCGCCTCAAACGCCGCATAGAGCGCGGAGACGAGGACATCCCCGTCCTCCTCCGAAAGGCCGTTTGCGTACATCCTTCCTTCGGTCTCCTCAAAGAGGCCGTTATAGTACGCCTGCACCCCTTGCAGCACGCGCGCCTCGGCGACGATGAGATCGATCTCCCCTTCGAGGCGGAAGAGCTCGTCCTTCGTGTGAAGGTCGGCAAAGCGCACCCCCTCGATGCCCTCCCGCTCGCGCGCAAAGAGCGTTTCGAAGCCTACCATGTCCAAATCGGGGCGAAGAACGGAGAGCGCGTACTCCCTGTACAGCCCGAGCATCGCCTCGTATGCGGCGTTCTCTTTTTCGCCGTCCTCCGCCGCCCGCACGGGCTCCTTCGCCTCCGTTTCGGCGGTCTCGGGAAGGATCGCGAACTTCTCCGCGCGCAGGGCGCAGTACGCCTCGAGCAAGAGCATCGCCCTGCCCTCCGCAACGAGGGAATCCATGCCCGCAAGCGTATCGCAGCCCGCGACGAGACCGCGGTATTCGCCGTACGCCTGCAACGCGTCCATCGCCGCGCTGTCGTCCGCAAGCCCGAAGTGCAAAAGAGCATAGCCGCGCGCGTCCTGCAAACGGTAACCCGCGACGACGCGGGCCTGTCCGATGACCTTTGCGTGCGCTTCGCGCAGCATCTCCCGCACCTTTTGCGCCGCCGCCCCGCACTCCTCGTCGGTGATCAGCCCGTGCAACGCGGTGCGGATATGTTCCTCCATGCCGTCGTATGCCCCGTCCGCCTCGCGGATGCGGTCGAGCGCGGCGAGGTAGTTCTCCTCGTCCTCTCCGATCTCAAGACTGAGGATGGGGTCGTATTTTTCATGCCATTCCCCCGCGAACGCGTCGGGCAGGGCGATTTTGACGGCTCCGAGCTTTTCGAGCAAGGACGGATAGCCCTGCATGACTTCGGTGAGCGCGCCGTACGCCTGCAACGCGCCCTCGATCATCGCGGGCGTGGGGTCTCCCATCCCGATCTCGGTGAAGCGGTTGACAAAGTCGGTGCGCAGGGTATCCTCCGCCGTCTTTAAGGTGCGGACCGTGCATACGTCCTTGTGGTCGCTCGGGAGCCCGCCCTCCGCGTCCGCAAGCGCGCGCACGACGACGACGTATTCCGTATCCACCGAGAGGCCGCTGAACAGCACGACCCCCTCGTATTCGCTGCTCTTCACATTCTTCCAGAGAATGCCGTATGCGGAGGAATAGAACGCGCCCGTGTCCTTTTGGTAGAGGGTGTATTCGTACCCCTCCGCCGCCTCGATGAACAGGGAGGCATTCGCGGAATCGTTGCGGGCGTCATAGAGGCCGCCGCGATAGTCCGCTCCCTCCGCGATGACCGCGCGCACGCCGACGAACACGGAGCGGGTGCGGCCGCCGATCTCGAACTCGGCGACGCCTGCGGCGTCGAGCCCGAGCTCGTTGGGTATGACGTTGTTTTCGGGGAAGAGGTGCCACATGCCGTCCTTCCCCTTGAATCTCGTCCCCGCGGGCGCGGAGAAGGTGCCCGCAGAAGCGTTGACCGTGACATAGCCGAGCGGACGGGAGAGCGACTTCTCTTGCTCGCCGCCGCCGTAGTCCACCGAGACGGACCATGCCGCGATCTCGTTGCCGTCCGCGGGAAGCTCGACGCGCGCTATGTAGGAGCCGCCCTCTTCTGCGAGAGGATAGCGCGTCCCCCCGAGGGAGAGCGCGGCGGATTGTATGGGGTCGGTAAACGTCACGGTGATGGCGGCGCGCTTGGCGGGATCTGTCTGTGAGACGTCCACGCCGAACCCGCCGAAACCGAATTCCTCGCCGCTTTCCGTCCCGATCACGCGGGCGTACCTCGCCGTGAACTCGTGTTCTTCGAGATAGCCCTCCGCGGAGGGAACACCCACGGAGATGAGATCTTCCAATGCGTCGCGCGAAGAGCCCGTCCTCGTCGCGATCGCGCCGTCCCCGCGCTCAGGTGAGACTTCGGCGGAAAGTTTGCTTCCGCGATAGCCCGTAAGATCGAGGGTCACGCCGTCGTCGAGGTAGACGGTATTTTGGTTGAAAACGGGGCTCCCCGTGACGGAGATCGCACCCCCTTCGCAGACATGGATGGCACGTCCGCCCTCTTTGCCCGCCGAGAGCTTGCCGCCCGAGACGGTGAGAGACGCGCCTGCAAAAACGGTGACGGCGTCCCCCGTTCCCGCAGAATTGAGATTATTTTCGAGATAGGCGCCGTCTGAGACGCAGAGCTCGCCCTTGACTTCGAGAAGGGCGTGCGAAACCGCTTCCCCGCCCCCGCTCAACGTGATATTGGCGAGGGTGAGGCTTGCGCCGCCGCCGATCTCGAACAGCGCGCCCGCGTTGCCCGAAGCGCGGACAAGGGTCGCGGCACCGTCGACCGACCAGCCGTTCCCCGTCTTTGTGACGCTTTCGAGACGGACCTTCCCGCTTGCGATCGAAATCGTCCCGCCCACGGGGACCTGCTCCCCCGCGAGAACGTAGAGAGTCCGCAGGCCGCCTTCCTCGGGAGCCGACCGCAACGCTTCGTCAAAGGAGGCAAAGGTGCGCCAGACGTTCTTCGACGTCTGTACGGCGAAAGGTTCCTCCTCAGAGGCAGAGACCGCGCGCCGCGGGAAGAGCAGCCCGAATCCGACCGCCAAAAAAAGGAGCGGCAACAGGCTCGCCGCCAAAATTTTCAACACACTTTTCCGAGTTTTCATACTGCCCTCCGAGCGACGGGATGCTCCCGAATCCGGGACCGCGGAGAGAATTTTTCCGCATATCCGTTCTTTTGTTCATTATAAATCCGCCTCGCCGAGTTGTCAAGAGAATGCGCAGAAAAACAGGGCGTATGACAGAAAAAATGCCTTTCTCCCAAAAAACTTGCTCCCATAGGGAGCAAAAAACGATTTCCCGTCGAACGGCGGCGAAATTTGGCGCATGCGCCTTCCGGGGACATGAAAAAATTTTCTTCCGAAAAACATGTTCTTCCGAAAAAAATTTCGAAAACGCCGCGGAAATCGCTTGCAATTTTTTGCGGTTATGGTATAATCATTACAGTCGGTTTTGAGGGGATATAGCTCAGCTGGTAGAGCGCTGCGTTCGCAACGCAGAGGTCACGCGTTCGAGTCGCGCTATCTCCACCATCGACGGGGGCATAGCTCAGCCGGTTAGAGCGCACGCTTCACATGCGTGAGGTCACAGGTTCGAGTCCTGTTGCCCCCACCAAAAAAGAGCACCCAAACGGGTGCTCTTTTCTCATACGGAAAATCCGCAAAAAACCTCTGTTTTGAGACCTCTCGCCTGCGAGCGCGCCGATCACTCGGCCTTGCAGAGGGCGGAGAGCTGCGCGCGGAGCTCCGTCTCGTTGGCGGAACCGGGGAAGATATACGCGACGTGCCCCTCCGCGTCCACGATGAGCGTGCGCGGATAAGCCCCGTTCTTCCCGCCGAGCAGCTGGTAGACTTCGCTGTTATATCCGCTGCCCGCGTCCTGCAAAAATTTGATCTGCCAATCCTTCCACTTGCGCGACGTGTCGTAGACGTCTGTCTGTCCGTCGATGTAGCCCTGCACATCGGTCGTGACAAAGCCGCTGTGGATCGCGAGGAACACGGCGCTGTCTGAAAATTCTTCGGCGATCTTCTCGAAGAAGGGCAGCTCGTTGACGCACGGCGTGCACCATGTCGCCCAGAAATTGATGACGACGACCTTCCCCTTCAGCGAAGAAAGGGAAAGCGTGCCGCCCTCACCGTAGAGCGGGAGGGTGAAATCGTAGCACAAATCGCCGACCTTGTTCCCGTAGGCGAGCGAGCCGCCCTCGGGCGAGGCGGAGAGGGTGAAGGACGGGCCGTCCCTCCCGAAATCGTAAGCGGTCATGAGCGAACCGTCCGCGGCGGTGTAAAAGACGGTGAAGGCGAGATCGTCGCCCGCGGTAATGGGTGTGAGGACGAGATCGCGCGTCTTTTCTATCGTGCAGGTGAAGTACAGCGGCACTGTCTCCCCGTTTTCCTTGCGGAAAGCGCCGTCGTATCTGCCGACCGCGTCCGCGATGAGATAGGGATCGTCCTGCGTGCCCATGCCGCCTTTGGAAACAATGGCGGGCAGGCCGTGCTTGCCCTCTTCCCCGATCTCAAAGCTGAAGAAGTCCGCCGTTCCGCTGCGGCTGTCCACTTCGAAGGTGTACGTCGTCCTCACTGCGGGTCCGCCGCCTTCTCCCGAGGGAAGATTGAAGTAAAGGAGCGCGCCCGCGAGCACCGCAAGGGCGACGCCCCATGCCGCGACTTGGAGCCAGAATTTCTTTCCGCGCCCCTTCTTCTTGGACATGGGTGCCTCGTTTTTGGTCTCGGGAGTCCCCTCTCCCCCTTCCGCCCCTTCCGAAACAGCATTCGCCGTTTGAAGTGCGGGCGACATTTCCGACCCTACCGAAACGGTATTGGCAACTTGGGGAGCGGGCGGTACGGACGGGGCTTCCGCGGCGACGTTCGCGTGGACGAAGATCTTGGAGCCCTTCCAGCTGATCGCGTTCGCGGGGCAGACGCCGATGCACTCGCCGCAGTTGATGCACTCGTGGTCGCCCACCTTGCGGATATCCATCTTGCAGGCGTCCACGCAGAGGCCGCACTCGGTGCATTTGTCGCGGTCGAACTTTATGCCGAGGAGGGCGAAGCGGTTGAAGAAGCCGTAGATCGCGCCGAGCGGGCAGAGGAAGCGGCAGAAAGCGCGGTACAGGAACATGCACGCCGCGACCGCCGCGACCAGCACGACGAATTTCCATGTGAAGAGCGGGCCGAGATAGCTGAACATGTCGGCGTTCGAGGGATTGACGAGGAGGCCGAGTGCGCCGCCGAAGGTACCCGCGGGGCAGATGTATTTGCAGAAGGCGGGAAGCGCCATTCCGTTGTTGGCGTAGAGGAGCGGGATCGCCACCACGAACACGGCGAGCAGGACGTATTTGAAGAAGGAGAGCACATACGTCGCCTTGTTCTTCTTGATCTTGGGCGTTTTGACCTTGTAGAGGAGTTCCTGACCGAGCCCGACGGGGCAGAGGAATCCGCAGATCGTGCGCGCGAAGATGACCCCGTAGAGCATCAGAATGCCGAGGACATAGTACGGGGCGCGGGTGTGCGATTCCGCCAACGCATTTTGAAGGGCGCCCAGCGGACATGCCCCGACCGCACCGGGGCAGGAATAGCAGTTGAGCCCGGGAACGCAGGCGTATTTCGCCGCGTCCGTCGAGATCGTTCCCGTGACGAAGCCCTTGATGTTGGCGTTGAAGAGCAGGGCGGCATATACCTGTATGAGCCGCCGTTTGCTCGGCTTGTGCGTCGCCCACCATTCGCGCGGGGTCTGCTTCTTGCGCTTCGGCGCGCCCGAGAGCGTCCGCCAGCGGCATGCGATCACCGTAAACACCGCGAGGAGCGCGACGAAGAGGACGAGAACGAGGATACTGAGTACGAGAGCTGCCGTTTGCATATCCACCTCCTCACCCGAGCCCGATGCACTCGGTGCAAATGTTGATCGCCTTGATCAGCACGTCGCGCGCGCCCCCGTTCGTGACGCCGAGGATAAGGAACACGACGCCGAGGACGAGCAGGACGGCGCGGACGGTCCAGAGAAAGGCGTTCGAGCGCGTCCATGCGCACGCCTTTCCGTATGCCCGCGCAAAGAGGCCGGGGGACGGGAGCGGCGCGCCCTTCCCGAGGACGAGCAAATTTTTCGCGATCCCGATCTCGCGCTTCGCACTGAGCGATTCATAGACGAGCGCGGCAAAGACGAGCAGGAAGCTCGCCGCCACCCACGGCATCACGTTTTTCACGAGGGCGAGGATCTCTCCGTTCAGATCGAGAGAGGAAAAGTGCGACCTGTCCGCAAGGTAGACGATGGCAACGACCGCCGAGGCGACGGAAAAGCCGAGGACGAACGTCCAGACGGCGACGCGCCCCCACTCGAGACGGACGAGTTTTTTGCGCTCTTTCAAAAATTCTTCGCTCTCTCCCTGCGGAATCCGCTTTTTGAGGCGGCGGAGCGTGACGAGGGCGTTCGGCGTGTGCGTTCGGCTCTCCTCGTAAGGCATGACCACGGACATGGTATAGCCGTACACCGCCGCGATCAGCCAGACGACCATCGGAATGAGGATAAGACGAAGCCTCTCTCCGACGATCTCGCGGCTGTAGATCGGACCGCCCGACGCGGCTCCGTCGTAATAGAGATCGGCAGCGGCAAAGATGAGGAGCGCGGCGACAAGAACGGTGAGCCCGCCGAAAAAGACTCCGTAGATCGTGCGCATCCTGCGTGCATATTCCCGCTCCATTTTTGCCCCTCCTTTGATGATGATAACGTTATTATAATGGATAAGGGATACGGTTGTCAAGCAAATCGGGGGAGCTTGCGTGAAACATGGAGCCAAGAATCCCTCATACCGAGGCGAAGCCGAGGGTATCTTTCAGATTCGCTCGGCCCTTACGGGCCTACTTCGCCTGCGGCTCGTGCCGACCTTAGTTTACAATAGAAGCCTCGGTCGGGGCGGTATGAGGAATGGCCACAGCTGCCCCCTCCGTGGGAGGGGGAATACAAGGGGGTGGGGCGGGCTCTGAATAATGCCAACGCAATAAAAATCGCACCCACCTCAGTCTGCTAAGCAGACAGCTCCTCCCCGGGAGGAGCCGAGACCCCCTACCCTCCCCCCTTTTGCAACGCAAAAGGGGGAGGCAACGACTTGCCCACCCTCGAGGGGGAGCCGAGGAAAGATTTTCTCGTAAGAGAGGGAAGCAACAAATGCCCCTCATCCGTCACGGCTCCGCCGTGCCACCTTCCCCCCAAAGGGGGAAGGCTTACATGATGAGAGGGAGACAAAAATGTCTCCCTCGGGTTTGCGCCGTACAAGCGGTTGCGGAGAATTTCCTCCGCGTGTTAAGTTAGCGATGATTTCCTCCGCAGCTTTGTTGAGCTTCGCGGAAATTTACTCCACGCCTTCGTTGAGCTTTGCGAGCAATTCTTCGAGATCGTTGCCGTGCACGGAGACAGCCTCCGCGATCGTTTCGCCGTGCGCAAGGGCGCAGCCGAAGCAGTGCATGCCGTACGCAAGAAGGATCTCGGCCGCGTTGGGATTGAGTTGCAGGCAGTCCGAAATCAGCGTGTTTTCAGTGATCTTTGCCATATCCTTTCTCCTTCAGATTTGTCCCTTTCATTTTATCACATCCCCCTTGCGATTTCAACTGTTTTGCGTGAAATTTCCGAGAAAAATCGGAGAATGCGTCCCCTTTCCCATAAAATCGCCCCGTGCCGCTCCCCTACCTCTCCCCCTTATGCCTGAGGGGAGGGCAAGAGAAAAATGTTTTACAGGGCGAGCAGCCAATACACGAGCCCGACCGCCGCCCCCGCCGTCACGCCGAACACGATGATGGGGCCTGCGACGATGAACATTTTCGCCGCCATGCCATAGACGTACCCCTCCGTCTTGAATTCGATGGCGGGAGACGCGACGGAGTTTGCGAACCCCGTGATGGGGACGATGCTCCCCGCGCCCGCGTTTTTGCCGATGCGGTCGTAGACGCCGAGCCCGGTGAGCAAGGTCCCGAGGAAGATGAGGATGGCGGAGACCGTTCCCGCCAAGATGTCGCCCGTGAGCCCCGCATATTCGAGAAGATAGCGGAAGAACTGTCCGACGCAGCAGATGAAACCGCCCACGAGGAACGCCCTTCCGCACGTCTTGAAGTGCTGGGTGGGCGGGTCGAAGGAATTGACGTAGCGCAGATAGTTGCGGTTATAATTCTCCTTCGATCTCCCCGTCACGGGCGGACCTCCTCGCGTGCCGTCTCCGCGAAACAGCTTTCCCGCTCCTCTTTCCGCTTTCCGAGCTGGTCGCTCTGAACTTTTTTCATATATCTAATTTGGCGCACCGCGTCAAAAAATATTCAGGGGAAAGAGAAGCGGAACGTTTATTTCACATAGCTTGCGAGAAGGTCGTAGAGCGTTTGGTAAAATTCGCCGAGATAGCTGCGGGCGAGGGAATCCGCGCCGTATGCCGCGAGCCGTGCGGCGGGGTTGGTCTCCACCTGCATGTAGTAGTTGCGCACGACGAGGAAGCGTTGGGAATAGGAGAGATTGTAGTTGGGGTTCTCGGGATAGCGGTAAGGGCCGTTCTCGTTGCCCTCGCTGCCGAGCGCCTCGTACGCAAGCTGGTAGAGAAGATCCTCCCTCACCGCCTCCACATCCGCCGCCGCCCCCGACGCGATGAGTTCTTTCTCGCGGGAATAAGCCGTGCTGCGGGCGAAGTTGTTCGCGAGCACGAGATAGAGAAGTTCTGCGCTCTCCGCTTCCGCTTTCGCGAGGATCCCGTCCTTTTTGGTCTGCGCAACGCGTACCATCGCGAGCTGGACGGGGCTTAGATCGGCGAACTGCGGATCGGAGAGGTCGATGATGTCGATGGTCACGGCGTTTCCTCCCTGAAATGCAGATTGAGCGCGCGGAAGGCGCACGACGGCTCCTGTCCGCGGAGGGAAAATTTGAGGAAGGTCCCGCGGAGCACGCGCGCAAGTTTGGTCTTTCTGCCCGCTTCGAGGGAAATCGAGCTCTTGCCGTATTCCGTTTCGAGGTCGAGCAGAAAGCTCCCCGTCCCCGTGACGGAAACGGCGTCGATCCTGCGCGTCTCCCCGCCTCCGCCGCCGATCTCCATCTCCCCTTCGAGCGTGCTCTCCTGCGCCTCGCCGTACAGGAATCCCTGTGCAGTCAGAACGCGTAGGCCCATACCATGTACGAAATAGACCCCGTCGCCCGCTCCCGCGAGGCATTCCGCCGAGAGGTCGAGAAAGTGGTGGCGATCTGTCTCGGGCTCATAGACGAACACGCAATTCTTCCCGCCGCGGAGCACGAGCGCGTAGTACTTTCCGCCCGAATTTGCCGTCTGCGGCCTTGCGGGAAAGGTGAAGCCGAAACGGGAACCGGGGAGATAGCGGAAGGAGCTTCCGTCCCCCGAGACGAGGCCGCGCGGCGTTGCGAAGATCATTTTCTCCCCGCACGGCTGCAACGTGCCCGCCAAAAAGTTGCCGCAGCCGAAGTGCACCCGTTCGAAGGAGAAGTTGAGGTCGTTCGCGTCGGCGCGCAGGCGCAGCAGTTCCCGTTCGCGGAACACATACAGCCGTTCGCCGAAGGAGAGCAGGGCGCGGATGGCTCCGCCCGTCTCGGGGAGGGAGACCTTCCCCGCCATGTTGCCGCTCCAATCTTCCACGTCGAGGGGCGCACTGTACGAGAGGACGTTCCCCGCCCCGAGGAAGATACGCTCATGGTGGACGGCGGCGCAGTCCGCCCCGCCCGCGATATTTGTCAGATCCTTCAACGAATCTTTGCGCACGAGCACCGTTTTTCCACCGCCGACGAAAAGGGTCGCCACCCCGCCCGCGGGTTCGGGAACGGAGACGGCCTGTTCCGCGGCGAAGTTCAGGCCGAAGGAAGAGCCGTCCGGACGGGTGTAACCGTTCGACGCGGTGCGGCAGATCACACCGCTGCGCGTCGCATACAGCGCGGCCACGGGAGATTGCAGGGTGCTGAGCTGTTGGCTCCCCTCCGCGGTCACGAACTTTCCGTCCTCCTCGCGGAAACCGACGGCGACGGAGCGGAACACGCGCTCCGAGCTGTCGAGATAGGCGGGGGTGACGCGGAGGATCTTCTCTCCGACGTCGGGCGGCTGCAATTTCTTTTCAAGGATCACGCCCACCTCCTCCCGCGGGCGGTGAGTTTTCTGCGCGGGTCGCCTGCGGCGCGGATCGCCTCGCGGTACTTCTTCTCGAATGCCGCCGCCTCGCCGAAACGGTTCACCGCGAGCAGATATTCCGTCGCGACGCCGAGCGCGATGAGGCGCGCGGACACCCTGCCCGAGAAGTCGGAATTTCCTTCGAGCGTTTTCGTCGCGGGCGCGAACGCATACGTCACTTCGACGTCTCCCCGCGATCCGTGCACCTCGACGCGGTCGAAGAACACGTCGAAGGGAAGTCCGCCGCCCTCCGCGTCCGTCACTTTGAGCACGCGCACGGGGGCTTCGGAAAAGGCCGTGAACGCGATCTTCCCGTCTGCGGGGGCAAATTTCTCGCAGGTCTTGAGGGGAAAGTAATCGAGGGCGAGCTCATCTTCCACGAGGTTGAAGCATTTGAGGAGCAGGGAAAGCTCTTCCGAAGAAGAGCTCCCCTCCCCGACCGATTTTTTGAGGCCGTCCTCGCCGATGAGCTCCGCCGCCGTCATGAGCACCTCTTTGACGGTCGTCATGCTTCGCCTCCTCAGCCCTCGGTCCCCGTGATCCCCGAGATCATGGCCTGTCCTGCGGGACGGGAACAGAGCAGCTCGGCGTATTTGACGAGGGTCGCCGTGTAGACGGGCGAGCCTGCGATCTGTTTGAGCACCTTGCCGTCCTCCCCTTCGAGCCACTGCCAGTCGCAGAGCTGGTGGAGGGTGAAGTCGTCGGTGTTGAGCAGATACATCGTCCCCTCGGGGCAGAAGCGGTCGACGACGACGGGGATGCCGTCATACGAGACGGCGCGGAACCCGCCTTCGAGGACGGTGGAATCCACGACGCGGCTCTTCGAAAGGAGCTTGACGAAGGCGCGGCGCACGTCCCACGAGCAGATGATGAAATTGATCTTGCTGCCCGAGTTCGCCTCCACTTCGTCGATGGTCGTCTGGATGAGGTCCTCGGTGAGCGCGCCCGCCTCCGTTTTGACGACGGGGTTCATCCACGGGTTGTCCTTGCGGGAGATGCCGTAGAGGTCGCCCGTGCCGAAGATGGCGCCGAGGCCCGTGATCTCCTCCCCCTTCGAGTTCTGGACGAAGAGCTTGTAGCCCTTCGGGGTCGCGAAGCTCTCGCCGCTGAGCACGATCTTCTTCTTCGCGCGGTCCACTTTCGTGATGACGCGGCCGGGGCCGACTTTTTGCGAGCTCGTGTGCACGTCGACGATCATGCCCTCCGCGAGGTTGCGGACGGAGTCGACGAAATAGCCGTAGAGATCTTCGGGGTCGGCTCCCGTGATGCTGGCGAGCAGGCCGCTCCCGTCGCCGAAGAGCATTCTGCCGAAGTTGTAGGAGGAGCTCTGCACGAGCCCTTCCATCTCGTCGTTCAAGAGGTCGACGAACGCGCCCGCCGAATTTTGGGAGGCGCGGATCGCCTTATCGGAGATCTTGATGACGCCATAGAGATTTTTCAAAGTCGCGACGAACTGCGCGTAGCTGTTGCCGCCCGCGGCGGGAAGATCCCCCGCCTCCGTTCCCGCGCTCACGCCCCCGTTCACGCCGTAGCGGACGGCCTTGCGCACGTCTTTGCCCCATACGTCGGAAGCGGACTTCTTGACGCGGGCAAGGAAGGGATTCGCCGATTTGTCGAGCTGGTCGGAGACCGCGCTCAGATAGTAAGATTTCAAAATGCTGTCTGCACTTTCGGTTGTGATCATGATTCCTCCTGTATTTTGAATGATGGTTTGCGGTCAGTTCTTTTTTTTCAGATACCCCAGCGCAAGGCTGCCTGCCTCGGCGATGGTGGCGGGTCTCTTGACGGGCGCGACGACGCCGCTCCCCGCGCCGCCGAGCAAGGGCGCGCCGCGCAGCGACCGCAAATATTCGCACGCGACGCGTTCCCGCTCTTCGTCGGAAAGGACCGCGCGGGAGAGCTCGTTCCCATGCGCTGTCTGCGTACTTTCGGAGACGGCCTCCTCTCGGCTTTGCGCGAGCTCCTCCTCGAGAGCCTTGATCCGTTGGCTGCGGCGGGTAAATTCGGCCTCCAGCTCCCCGTACGCATGCAGGAGGGCATCGACACTTTTGAATTTGCCCGCGAGCAGCCCATCTTCGGACATGGGTGCCTCGGAATTCGTGTTCTTGTTTTCCTCTTCCATTATTTTCCTCCCATTTCGCGGTGACAAGTGAGGTGGCGCACGAGCCTTTCTTTCACCGCGCTGTCGTTTTCCCCGCCCGAGAGCAGGGCGCGGAGATGTTCGGCGATATGGATGGCGTGGTCGTCATAGACGTCCGCCTCCACCGCCTCCTCCGTATGCGCCAGAAGCACGTTCTCCCTCTGCGCCTTGCGGGTGTGCAGATAGGAGATATCGCGCGCGTTTTCGAACGAGCCGTAGCCGAGCGCGTCAAGGATGCGCGTCTTTGCCTCGCCCGAAATTTTGCCCTCTTCGTCGGCGAGCAGCCCGAGTTCGAGGAGCTTGACGAGGTCCTCCCCGATCTCTGCGGGCGTGCGGTCGTATCCCGTGCCGAACTCGATGTCGTCGGCGGAGATGTCGCTTGCGTCGAAGTAGTAGAGCTCGGTCTCTCCGCTCGTTCCCGTCATGCGCAGGAGCCTCTTCGTGTGCGCGAACTGCTTATAAAGGTGCAATATCTGTTTCCCTGCTTCCTTTACGGCACGCTCGATGCTCTCCGCCGTCATGTGCATACGGTTGGTGTCTTGGTCGATGAGCAGCTGGATCCCGACCGCACTCGAGACATGGGTGGGCGTTGAGGAGTTTCGCGAGATCTCGCTCACACCCGATACGAGGATGAACTCGTTCGCGATGCGCTCCTCTTCTTCCGCAAACTCGGCGGGGAGTTTTCCGCAGTCGAGAAAGGCGGGAGCGGGCGAACCCTGTCTGTAGACGAGGACCTTCCCGGGATACAGTCCTTCGTCTGCAAGCGCCTCGGCGTCGACGGAGCCGTCCTCCACCGCGATCACCCCCGCAGAGAGCCTGTTGAGGAACTCGTGCTTGCGGTTGCGCACCGCGTTGTAAGCGCGTTGCAGCGGGATCATGCGGTCGACGACGGATGTTCCGAAGAACGCCCCCGCGAGCGGAATGCACGTCTGCCGTATGAACGGGAAGGTGCGTTCGCCGCGGTCGCCGTTTTTATAGGGCAAGGGGCCTTCGTAGAGAAGGTTGTCCCCCGCCACGATCTCAAGCCGCCCGTCGGGGGCATCCCCCGTGGGACGGATATACCGTTCGATCAAAATCTCGCAGTCCTCCTGCGCGGGACGGAAATTCCCGTCGGAGGGGTGCTTCCAGCCGCTCGCCGAGGAGTAGGGCGCGAGCGGAAATTCGTCCATCTGCCTGCCCGCCATCTCCACGCCGAACTTCTCCCTGATCTCGGAAACGGGGACGGCTTTGGCGTGAATGATGCTCTTCACCTCAGACATGGTGGCCGCGGATAAGCTGTCGGGGTAGATCTCGAAGGGCGAGAGCGCGATGATGTTCACGTCCCCTTCCCTGAGCGCATGCCCGCTCTCGTCGGTGCCGAGGAGCTTGCCGTCGTCGAAATTCCATACGACCTTATAGAAGGAAGTGCCGCACACTTCCGACCAGAGCGTCGCCTGTGAGACGACGGCGGGAAGGTCGACTTTGTTCTTCACCGATTTGAGGATGTTCGAGGCGACGCGCGCGATATGGATATCGGCCTCACTGTCCGAGAAGGCGCGCACTTCGAGGGTGGGGCTCACTTTGGACAGGCGCGCGAGGCGGGCGTCTACCGTGGGTGCGATATGGTTGAAACACTGCCGCGACTGCCAGAAGAAATCCGCCGATTCCTCCTCCACTTCGCCGCCGGGGGTGAGGTCGCAGAATTGGTTGCCGCTCACGAAGTTCATGTTCAGTTCCCAGCCCCTCTCGAGCTGGCGGCGCATCTCCCGCCTTGCGGCGAAGTCCGCCTGCACCTCTTCTGCGAGCCGCTTTTTGCGCAGCTCCTCTTTCTTTTCGATAAGTTCCTGCTCTGTCATGATTCCTCCTTGTTTTTTTGTTCTTCTTCCTTGAGACGGAGAAGAAGGCGTCGTTTCTCCGCTTCCAGCTCCTCGTCGGAGAGGGCGGAATAGTCCCGCTCTTCGATGAGCAGTTTTGCCGCTTTCAGGTCGGGCGGGACGTCTTTTTTGGTCTCCTTGCGCTTGATGAGGCGCATCTCGCCGTCCTTCATGTCGTATTCCTCGGTGACCTCCTCGAGGGAGAACCCGAGCGCGACTTTGAGGATGGCTTCCCTGATCTTATCCACTCACTTCCTCCTTTTCAGCCTCCTGATCCTGCGCTCCATGTCCCGTTCGATCTCCGACTTTTCGTGCAGGGGGACGGCGGGGCGCGGCTTGGTCATGAGGTAGTAGCGGAGCTCGTCCATCGCGTGGTCGTCCCGCTTGACGGGCCTCTCTTCCGCACCCCAGAAATACCCCTTGAATTCGCGGATGAGGTTCACGCAGTTCTTGAAAATGTAGAGATTGGGGAAGTTGTTCTTGCGCGAGAGATAGCTCTTGACCTGCGCGATGCCGCTGAACAGGTCCTTGTCGACGCGCGGGCTCACGAGGATGCCCCTGTCGTAGAACAGTTCGGAGACGCTCCGCTGTGCGGCGAGCGTTTTCGCCTCCGCCGCGGAGTCGATGATGGCGGAGAGCCTGCCCTTTTCGTCGCGCTTCCAGCCGATGCGGTCGGAGACGGCGTGGATCGCCGCCGCATGTTCGTCGACGCCCGCGTCCGCGAGATAGTGCTCGGCGACGACGTACACGTTGCCGTCGTAGTCGGTGCAGTACCAATGCGCGGAGAGCGGATTTTTGAGCCCGGGGTCGATGGAGATGGTGTCCTGCCAGCTCTTGGGCACGTCGAAGGGCTCGATGACGTGCACGCTCTCGTCGAACTCGGGGTACACGAGCCCCTCGCGGGAACAGAATCTCCCGTAGCGGCGGGATTGCAGCGCGGTCTCGTCCATCGTCCCCTCGAGGAGGGCGATCTCCTTTTTGGAGAGGTAGGGATTGTCCGCCCACTCCATGAACTCGTACCAGATCTCGGGGTCGTTCTTGGGGTTGAGGTAGATGTCGCGGTAGACGAACGTCAAGCCTTTCAGAGGGGTCATCGTGCCGAAGATGTCCCCCGCGCGGTCGACGACGCGCATGCGGCATTCGTCATAGATGTCCTCGGGCGGTTCCTCGTCGAACCAAACGAAATCGAGCGAACTGCCCTGAAAGCGTTCCCTGCCCTGATCGCAGCTCTTAAAGCCGATCACGGAGGTGCCGCCGAACACGTTTTTGACGTAAATCTGATCGATGATCCCGGACATGGGTGCGTCCTTTCTGCCGCTCGACATGACGATGTCCTCGATCCAATCGGGGCGGAGGTAGCTCAAAATCTTGCGCTGGGCGACGTCGCGCTGTACCTGCGAAGTGAGGGAGACCACCCAGCCGAACACGTTTTTCCGGTTCTTCCGGTAGGGGTGGACGCCGCGGGCGATCCAGACCGCCTCGACCGCGCCGCACTCGGTTTTCCCCGAGCGGTTGCCGCCGAACACCCAGCGGTTGCGCTTCTTGCAGCGGTGGAAGGCGAGCTGCTTTTTGTGCTTTTTCCTGCCCGTGTTGTAGACCGCGAGACGGTCTGATCTCCTCCTCGTCTCCTGCTCCTTCTCGATCGCCTTGATTTTTTGCAGAATTTCGTTCATATTCGATAAAATCTATCCTTTCATGCACGGCGCGCTGTGCTACCATGTACTCTATGAGAAAATTCCCCCTTCTTCTCGCGCTCCTTCTCGCGTTCGCGGCGGGCGGTCCGCGTACCCATGCGCGGGCAGACGAGCTCCGCTATGCCGTCGCTCCCGATACGAACGTCTGGTTCTACGCCTCCGAATCGGAGGACAGCCGCCTCTTCCTGCTGCCCGAAACGTACTATGTGCGCGTTCTGCATGCAGGAGATGTGTACACCGCCGCGGAATACCTCGAAAACGATCCCCCCTACCGGAAAGTCATGGGCTACTGCCGCACCGACGCGCTGCAATTCGTCGACTTCATCCCCTCCCGCCCCTTCCTGCGCCGCCAGATCACGGTGAGCTACACCCTCGGCGGAACGGGCGCCGCGCCCGGCTATGAGTTCGCCGACGTGGAGCGCACCTTCGTCTACTACGGCGAGCGGTACGAGCACGGCCAGCTCTATTTCTACGTCCTCGAGGGGGAGACGTTCGGCTTCATCCCCGCGGAGGAGCCCCTCGACTTCGAGCGCAACGACGACTGGCTCGCCCCTCCCACGGTCCCGTCGGGAGGAACGGGCGGCGAAGGCACGGAAAAGCCCTCTTCCCCCGTGTGGCAGATCGTGCTCCTGTGCGCGGCCTGCGTCGCGGCGGTCGCGGTCGCCTTTCTCGTTTTGAGGGGGCGAAGGTCTGCGGGCGGCAAGGACCGCACCGAGCCGTGACGGCGGATCACCCCCGCCCAATAGGGGGGATCGGAGACCGCGGAGAGCATCCGCATGAGCGGACGGTGTGCCGAAAAGCGCAGAAAAAAAGCGTCGTCCGTCCATCCCGCTACAAGGAGCGCGAGGCGCATGCGGGAGAGCAGAGACATGCGATGGCGCAGGCATGTCCGAACCGAGAGCCCTCCGCACAGCGCGCGGTACTCCCCGATCGCCCCCTTCTTGCGGAAATATTCCGCCTCGAGAATGAGCCTCTCCTCGGCGGGCAGTTTTTCGACGAGAGCGGTGAGCTCCGCATGCAGGGAGCGCAGCCTTCCCGCCATGAGGGAGCGTTCCGCAACGCACGCCGCTTCCTCGGCGACGCATTCGGGACGGCGGTACGACAGCACCGCCCTGTTGAGCGCGGAAGTCTCCTCCGCCTCCGCCAATTCTTCCAAATAGGGATACGCGTACAAGAGCGTCTTTACGATATTTAAGTTCATTTCCGTCTCCTCCCGTACGGCCCGCAGTCCCCTTCCTCCCCGAAGCGTTCCGCCGCCGCATGTTTCCGAACATTTGTTCTAATTTTATTATAGCATGCAAATATGACAGATGGGTGCCACCGAGGACACGATTTTTCGGAAAATTTTTTGATGAAAAGATTTGCGTTTCCCTCGCGCGCGTGATATAATGAAAACGGTATGAACACAAAGGCCAAGAAAACGATCGCAGCGGCCGCCGCGCTTCTTCTGTTGCTCGCGGCGTTTTTCTGCGTTCTTCTTTTGCCCGCGCCCTCTTCCGCACACGCGCAGGAGGCCTCCGCGGACGCGTCCGTCTTTCTCCCCTCTTCGTACGAGCAGTATCTCGAACTGCGTGCGCCGAAGGACATCGCCGTGAGCGATACGCACCTCGCCATCGCGGACGGGAACAGAATTTATATTTACGCGCGCGCAGGCGGAAAGTACAACGTCTTTACCCACGGCGCGGAGTCCTCTTCTTTCGGGCAGATCCAGCTCGACGGGAGCACGCTCTACTTTACCGATTCCGCCATGAACCTCTACGCCATCGACCTCACCGTTGAAACTTTGGCGGAAAAGAGCCTCGGATACAGCCTCTCCAACTTCCTCATCGCGGAAGGGAGCCTCTACGGTGCTACGACGGCGGGCAACACCACTTCACTCTACGCCCTCTCCCTCGAGGGGCAGACGAGCATTCCCGACGTGGACCCCATCGCCTCCAATCTTCCCGCGCAGCTCCCCATGACGTATGACGCGGGCGTGCTCTACTATGCCAACAACAACGCGGTGTACACGGTGGACGTTGCGGACAACAGCGAGAGCGGGGGCATGATGCCGCTCGACGGCGCGGCGACGAACCGCCATCCCGCAGCGATCGCCGCGGCGGACGGGAAGATGTACTTCATCGACGATACGGGCTTTTACCGCTCCGACCTTGCGGGGAACGCCGAGCTTCTCGACGGGAGCGGGGGCTACCGCGCCTTAACGCGCGCGGGGGACAAGCTCTACTGCATCAAAGACGGCGAGGCGGCCGAATTTGACTTGCGCACGCAGGCGTTCACCGATTACCGCATCACTTCCGCTTCGGACGCGGAGAACCGACTTGCGGGGGCGGTGGACATCGCCCGCGCGGGGAAACTGCTCGTCGCCGCCGACGCGGGCAACAACAGGATCTCCGTCTGCAACACCGCCACGGGAGAGTGCTCCGCCGTTCTTCCGCCCGACGGCCTCGCGGACTTCACGCCCGAACTCGTCGCCACGGACGGCGACCTCATCGCCGTCTCCTCGGGGGCGCGCATCTTCACCTGCACCTACGGAGAAAAGAACCTCACCGAATCCCCCGACCTTCCCACGAGCAACGTGCGCGGGCTCGCGTGCGTGTACGGGAGCGTGTACTATGTCACCGACAACAACGTCTATGGCAAACTCGGCGGGGAAGAGATCATCCGCGGCGGCTACGGCACGCCTTCCGGTCTTGCTGCCGATCTCTATGGCGACCTCTTCGTCTCCTATGCGGTCACGGGCGAAGTGCGGCGGTTCGCCGAGAGCGAATTCCTCAAAGAAGGGGGCGGGGAACTGCTCGACGCGACCCTGCCCGACGGCTGCACGGCGTTCGGCGTCGACTTCGAGGGCAACCTCTACACCCTCACGGGAGACGCGCTCTGCGGCGCGGACGGGAGCGAGCTCGCCACTTGCGACGGCGGCGACTATGTGTTTTTGCAGTCCGCCGGTTCAATTCCCCTCTCCTTTGCGGTCGGCTTCGAGGACAGCGGCGTCTATTTCCTCTTCGGCGACTACATCGTGAAGAAGGACCTCGGCATTCCGACGCTCTCGGGCATCGAAGCGGACGGGGTCGCGGAACAAGTGTTCGCCCCCCACGGCGAAAATCTCTTCATCGACATCCCTGCGGGGACGATCGGGGTGCGCACGGAGCTCGAACCGCTCAAAGAGGGCCCCGCCTGCTTCCCCTATTCCTTCTACTACCGCACCGCGGAGAACGTGCGCGGCGTGCTCCTTGCGGAAAAGGGCGACTACGTCCTCGTGCTCCTCTATGAGGTCTCCGATTACGACCGCGTGTTCACGGTGAACCTGTTCCGCGTCGAGCCCGAGCTCAGGCAGCCCGTTCCCGAAGCGGAATATTGGCAGAGCGCGCAGCAAACGCGCTACCTCACGAGCGCGGTCTCGGGATATTACTTCCCCTGCCTGCATCCTTCGCTCGCCTGCGCCGAGCTTCCGCGCGGGGCGAAAGTCTCCGTGCTCGGCTATGCACAGGCCCCCGAACGGTCGTACGCGCTCATCGAGTACACCGAAAACGGGCAGGGCATGTCCGAAAGAGAGACTTCGGAAACGATCTTCTTCGTGCCCGCTTCCTATCTCTCCGACGTCTCGCCCATTCCCGAAGAGGAGGGGAAATTCGAACCCGCGTGGCTCAAAGCCTCTGCAAACGGGGTCGTCTTTACCGCGGACGACGGGGAGACGCTGACCGTCAAAGAACGCACCCGCGCCTACTTTTCCGAGAACGGGGACGGCACCTATACCGCCCGCATTTCGGTGGACGGGAAGGTCTATACGGCGTACAACGTTGCGGCGGGCATGATCGACCGCGGGGCGAGCGACGCCCTCCGCATCAGCCTCATCGTCATTCTCACGGTCACGGCCGTCGGGATCGTCGGCGCGTACTTCTACCTTCTACCCCGCAAAAAGAACGGCGACGTTTGACCTTTTTTCAAACGCAAAAGCCTCGGCTGACCCTGTGCGCCGAGGTTTTTTCTTTGCCCCTCCGTTCAATAAAAACCGCCCCATCTTCATATACTGTTGGCATGAAACGCATTCTCTTTACGGGGGGCGGCAGCGCGGGGCACGTCGTTCCCAACCTTGCGCTGATGCGCGAGCTCCGCTATGTCTACGCCCTGTCGTACATGGGCACGGAGGGCATCGAGAAGAAACTCGTGACCGAGGCGGGCTACCCCTTTTTCACCGTGGAGACGCCCAAGCTCGTCCGCTCCCTCTCCGCCGAAAACTTCCGCATTCCGAAGAAACTGCGCGCCGCGAAGAGAGAGGCCCTCGCCACGCTGCAAAAGGAAAAGCCCGACCTCGTGTTCTCAAAAGGCGGCTACGCGAGCTATCCCGCGGTGTGGGCGGCGCATAAGCTGAAGATCCCCGTCCTCACCCACGAGAGCGACCTCTCCCCCGGGCTCTGCACCCGCCTCATCGCCAAAAAATGCGCGTTCGTGCTCACGAGCTTCCCCGAGACGGCGAAAAAGTTCTCCAACGGAAGATGGGTCGGCTCCCCCATCCGCAAGGAGCTCTTCGGCGGCGACCGCGGCCGCGCGCTGCACAAATTCTCCCTTCCCGAAAAGACGCCCGTTCTGCTCGTGTTCGGGGGAGGGAGCGGGAGCGAAGCCATCAATTCCGCCCTCTATGCCGCGCTCCCCGCCCTGCTCGAACGCTTCTCCGTCCTGCATATCACGGGCTCGAACGGCGAAAAAAAATCCCCGCAGCAAAGTGTGGGGAAATACGTTTGCGCACCCTTCATCGCGGACATGGGTAGCGCGTATGCCGCCGCCGACGTCGTACTGTGCCGTGCGGGAAGCAATACCGTGTTCGAGCTCCTCGCCCTCAAAAAGCCCGCCGTGCTCGTGCCTTTGGAGCGTTCGAGCCGCGGCGACCAGCTCGAGAACGCCCGCTACTTTGAGGCGCGCGGTCTCGTCCGCGTTTTGCGCGAGGGAGAGATAGGAAATCTTGCGGACGCGGTGAGATCGGCCGCGGAGAACCCCGTTCTCAGACAAAATCTCGCCGGGGCGGACGTCGCGGACGGCACGGGCGCGATCCTGAGGATCATAAAGGAACTCCTCGAGGACGGGTTCTGCCTTCCCGAAGATCAGCGCGGCGGCGCGAGCGAATAGCCCTCGCCGAAGATCTCCGATTGCAGATAGGCGTCGGGCACCTTTCCGACGAGCACGCTCTCGCAGATGAGCACCTCGGTGAGGGACGCGAAATTGCTCGTTCCAGACGGCATGATGATGGAGATGTCCGCCACGATCTCGAGGTAGATGGAGTGCTTCGTCTGGTTGATGCCCGCCGATTCGAAACTCGAGACGAACCTGCACGCCACGTTGGAGATGGGGATGATCTTCATGCGGATCTTCGGCCCGAAGCCCGCGAGCGCCTCTATCCCGAAGAACGCGCCGAGGGGGACGTCCACCCCCGGTTCGCTCATCGTCTGCAAATTCTGTTGGGACATGTACGCCGTGTCGCGCGCGATGCGGTTGATCTGCAGGGAATTGGAGGTGATCGCTTCGATCTCGCCCCCTTCCCCCCGTTCGACGGTGACGAGCTCCTCGTAGCGGATGCCGTCCGAGAGCGTGTAGTAGATGGCGTCGTTGACGGCGACCGTGGTGATGGAGCGCATGTTCGCCTCCGCGATCGCTTTGAGCACGCGGACGGCGTTATAATGAAAAAGCACGGCGAAGAGAACCGCCGCGGCAAGCAAAACGAGCGGGACGGCGATCCATAGTTTGCGTGCGCGCAGTCTCATACCGATATCCTATTCCGGAAACCCGGGGGTTATGCCCGCACCAAAGACCGTTCCCGCGGTCTTTTTTTGATTTTACAGCGAAAACGGGCGGATATACCGCGCCCCTTCCGCGATCTGCACCCGTCCGTTGAGCGCGCCCGTGAGGTCGGCGCAAAAGGCCGCGGCACGCCCGCTCCGTATGGCGACGGTGAAGGTCGCGCCCGAAGCGAACTCGCGGCGGACGAGCTCCGCCTCGCTTCCCTCGAGATAGCGCGTGCACGCGCCCACTTCGGGATAGCCCACGGTGAGGAGCAGTTCCACGCATTCCTCGAAACTGCGCTTCTCCGCACGGGAAAGAACTTCGCCCGCCGTCGAACCGTAAGCGCGCGCGAGCCCTCCCGCGCCCAACTTGACGCCGCCGAAGTACCGCACGACGGCGACCGTCGTCTCGCACAGCTTCTGCGCGTTCAAAGCCCCGAGAATGGGGAGCCCCGCCGTGCCCTGCGGCTCGCCCGCGTCGGAGAACCTCTGTAAGTTGCCGAGCGCGTCCGCGACATACCCATAGCAGACATGGGTGGCCCCGATGTGGCGAAGGCGCACCTGTTCGAGGTAATTTTTCGCTTCTTCTTCCCCCGCCGTCCGCGCGCAATAGCCGATGAAGCGGGACTTTTCGACCGTCTTTTCAAAGACGGCCTCGCCGTATACGCCGAGGTAACACATTACACGCGGATGGCGCGGACGCGCACTTTTTTGCCCTTAAAAATGGTGAAATCGCCCTCGGGAAGCCCCATCAGCGGATCCGTCGCCCGAACGCCGTCCACGGAGACGCCGCCCTGTTCGACGAGCCTTCTCGCCTCACCGTTGGACTTCGCAAGCCCCGCTTCCACGAGCGCCTGCGTGAGGTTTTTGCAGCTTTTCGACACCTGAACCTCGGGCATGGTACCCTCGTCGCCGCCGAATGCGCCCTTCGCCTGCCTCTGCGCCTCGGCCGCTTTCTCCTCGCCGTGCACCATCTTCGTGAGCTCGAACGCCAGCCTTTCCTTCGCCGCGTTCATGCGCTCGTCGCGGTGGGCGCAGAGCGAAGCGATCTCATCGAGCGGAACGAACGTGAGGAGCTTGAACACCTTTTCAACGTCGTCGTCGCTCGTGTTGCGCCAATATTGGTAGAAGTCGTAGGGAGAGGTTTTCTCCTCGTCGAGCCAGACCGCGCCCTTCTGCGTCTTGCCCATCTTCTTGCCCTCGCTCGTCGTGAGCAGGGTGAAGGTCATGGCGAAGGCGGGCTTTCTCTCCTTTCTGCGGATGAGGTCGGCACCCGCGAGAATGTTGCTCCACTGGTCGTCGCCGCCCAGCTCGAGGGAACAGCCGTACTCGCGGTGCAGGACGAGGAAGTCGTACGCCTGCATGAGCATGTAGTTGAATTCGAGGAAGGAGAGCCCGCGCTCCATGCGGGAGCGGAAGCACTCCGCGGTCAGCATTTTGTTGACGGAGAAGTGGACGCCGATGTCGCGGAGAAAGTCGACATAGTTGAGGCCGAGCAGCCAATCGGCGTTGTTCACGACGATCGCGCCGTTTTCCCCTTCGAAGTCGATGAAGCGCGCCATCTGTTTTTTGAAGCATTCGACATGGTGGGCGATCGTCTCCTTCGTCATCATCGAACGCATGTCCGTTCTCCCCGAGGGGTCGCCGACCATCGCCGTGCCGCCGCCGATGAGGATGATGGGCTTATGCCCCGCCTTCTGCATGTGGCGCATGGCGACGAGCTGCATGAAGTGCCCGACGTGCAGGGAATCGGCCGTCGGGTCGAACCCGATATAGAAGGGCACGCTCTCCCGCCCGAGCAGATCGTAAAGTTCCTCCTCGTAGACTGTCTGTTTGATAAACCCCCGCGCGCGCAGGGTGTCCATGACGTTTTCCATAAGAACTCCTTTTTGCGTTTACAAACATTATACGCCGCCCGCACCCGAATGTCAAACGCTTGGCGGGTCCAAAACGCATTTTGCCCTCTGAAACGCACACGCGCACCCCCGCGCCCGCGATCTATAAGAAAAACTAATATGTATCATAAGTAAAACGAATACCCGCCTTGCCATGACGCAACGGGCCCCTTTTCTCTTTATGCGGTGGCGGGCAGGCGTTCCTCTTTGTTGAGCCCTTTGAGGTTTTCAAGCTCGAAGAGCATTTCTTCGAAAGACTTGTCCCGCAAAAGGCGGGCGCGGAGCTGTTCGTTGCGCGCGTTCTTTTCTTCCTCTCTGTGACGTTGGATCACGGCTGCGATTTCATTCTTCATGCCCCTATTATATGGCGCGATACTTGACAATATCTGTCATATATGGTAAAATCTTTTCGGAAGAAAAAAATTTTTTCGGGGGGATCCTCCATGAAATACCAAATTATGACGGACATTCTCTTCACCCTGCTCGCAAAACGGCGGGTGAGCGCGGCGGAACTTGCGGCGAAGAACGGCTGCTCGGTGCGCAGCATCTACCGCTATGTCGACGAACTCTGTATCTCGAACATTCCCATCGAGATCGCGCGGGGCGCGAACGGCGGCATCTATATCCCCGACAATTTCAAGCTCCCCAAGAACTTTTTGACGAGGGAAGAGTACGCCCGCACCCTCGACGCCATGCTCGCCATGCACGCGCAGTCGGGGGACGAGGAGCTCGGGCGCGCGATCGAGAAGATCTCCGCGCAGATGAAGTCGGAGCGCATCGACTCGGCGATCACGGGCAATATCATGGTCGATTCGGGCACATGGGGTGGGGAAAAACGGTTCTCGGAGAAGCTCCGTCTCATCGAACAGGGCATCGGTGAGCGGGAGACGCTCGAGATCGATTATTCGAGCCGCGGCGGGGAACGCACGAAGCGGCGCATCCAGCCCCACCTTCTGCTCTACAAGCAAAATATCTGGTACGTCTACGCCTATTGCGAGCTGCGCGGCGACTTCCGCACGTTCAAACTCGGCCGCATGCGCGCCATTACCAAGACGGGCGACCACTTTGAGCCGAAGGCGTTCTCCCGCGACGATATTCCCCTCTCCTTCTGGAACAAGGACCCCATCTCCGCCCGCTTCGAGATCTCCGCCGAGGCGCTCCCCTTTGCGGAGGAATGGTTGGGCGTGGAGAGCATCTACGAACAGGACGGCAAGTTCTTCGCGGACGTCATTCTCCCCGACGACGAAATGCTCGTGGGCATCATTCTCTCCGCGGGCGCAGGCTTTAAGGTGCTCTCGCCCGACTCGCTCAGAGAGCGCGTAAAAGAGGAAGCAAAACGCATTTTGGAGAACTGACCTCAGACATGGTGGGCACAAAATAGGCGTCCGTTGCAAAATTTGCAACGGACGCCTATTTTGTTTTTCGCCTATTTTCAGCCGAGCGGGGCGAGCTTCGCCGTGAAGTGGCGGAGGATCGGCGGCTCTTCCACGATCTTATAACCCTTGATCGCGTCCGCACGCTCTTTGATATTGATGAGCGCGTCGGCGATGACGTCGAGGTGGGACTGCGTGTACACGCGGCGCGGCACGGCAAGGCGGGTGAACTCGAAGTCCGCCTCGAGCTGCTTGCCCGTGTCGGGGTCGTTGCCGAGCATGTAGGAGCCGATATCGCACGCGCGGATCCCCGCCTCGCGGTAGAGCTCGATCGCAAGCGCCTGTGCGGGGAATTCGTAATACGGGATATGGGGCAGGAGTTTCTTGGCGTCCACGAATACGGCGTGCCCGCCGACGGGGCTCTGGAAGGGAATGCCCGCTTCTTCGAGCCTGCCCGCAAGATATTGCATCTGCCCGATGCGGTAGCGGAGATAATTCTCGTCGATCCCCTCTTCAAGACCGACGGCAAGGGCCTCGATGTCCCGTCCCGACATGCCGCCGTATGTAATAAATCCCTCGAAGGAGATGGTGCGCTGCTTGACGAGCTCGAAGATCGCACGGTCGCGGCAGCCGATGAGCCCGCCCATGTTGACGATCGCGTCCTTCTTCGCGCTCATGGTAAAGCAGTCGGCGCCCTCGAACATTTCCCTTACGATATCGGCGATGGAGGAGTTCTTATACGCCTCTTCGCGCTGTTTGATGAAGTACGCGTTCTCCGCATGGCGCGCCGCGTCGATCATGAACTTGATGCCGTGCCGGTGGGCAATGTCGCGCGCCGCGTGCAGATTTTCGATGGAGACGGGCTGTCCTCCCGCCGAGTTGTTGGTGACCGTCATGATGATGACGCCGATATTCTCCGCGCCGAGCTCCCGGATATACGCTTCGAGGCGGCCGAGGTCCATGTTGCCCTTAAAATCGTAATATGCGGTCGTATCGAGCGCTTCGGGAACAACGCAGTCGATCGCGCGCGCCCCCGCGAGCTCAACGTGCGCACGGGTCGTATCGAAGTGCATATTGGCGATGGCGTATTTCTTCCCTTCGAGAAGAATGGGGAGAAGCACCTTCTCCGCCGCCCGCCCCTGATGGACGAGCTGGACGTAGGGAAGCCCAAAGACCCGCTTGGCTGCCGCCTGCACTTTGTAATAACAATCCGCGCCCGCATACGATTCGTCGCCCACCATCACACCCGCCCACTGCGCGCTGCTCATCGCGCCCGTGCCGCTGTCGGTGAGAAGGTCGATGATATACACGTCGCCCGCCGCGAGCGCAAACACGTTGTAATGGGCCGTGGCGATCTTCTCCTCGCGCTCCTCGCGCGTGAGGATCCTGAGAGGTTCTACGCTCTTGATGCGGAAAGGTTCGGGATAGTAGATGGGTTTCATGAAATCACTCCTCTTCGCTTTTTTCAAAAACATGATAGCACACTTCTGCGGAAACTTCAAGACCTTGCGAAAACTTTCTCCCGAAAGAAAACTGCTCCTCTCGCGAGGGAGCGCATGAGCCGTAGGCAAAGTACCGTAATTTTCGAAAAGCCGCAAAAAACGCTTGCAAATTCAAAATATGTCTGTTATAATAGAATGCGTTGCGAGGAGTAGCGCAGTTTGGTAGCGCGCTTGGTTCGGGACCAAGAGGTCGTGGGTTCAAATCCCGTCTCCTCGACCAAGAAAGAGGATGGTTTTTTGACCGTCCTCTTTCTTGTGCTATGTGAGGCATTGCCCATAACTTCTTGCGGAACGAAGCGAGTTATTGAGAGGGCTCCCGCAAAAAGGTGCAGCATTTTTGCGGGAAGAGGAGACATGGCGGAGCGAGCTTGCCCTTGTCGCCTGCGGAAAGGGTGTTAAGCGAAGCCCATGTCGACGAGGGACCAAGAGGTCGTGGGTTCAAATCCCGTCTCCTCGACCAAATCCCCGTGCCGCTTTGAGGGCGGCACGGGGATTTTAGTTTTACGAACAGAGAGGGGATTTGAGGGTGGAGGTGCGAGAGCAGTTTGCGGCAAATAAAATATCAAAAATTACTTCTTAATTTTTTGGGAGCCCATTTTTCGCACACTGTGCTGTTCTGTTTGCGACTTTACTGAAACGAACCCAGGAAAAGGAGCCGTCGAGAAAAAACAGCTTTTCGCAGAAAAGCGCAAATCATTCTCGAACGGCGACGAGGGGCGCGCCTATGTCCGCTAATATTGAAAGCGAGAAATATCGATAGAAATGAATAGAAATTTTGGTTATCATAATACTGTAAAATCATGCTATTGAGCGAAAACGGGCATAGCATGTCCGAGGTGAGGCGGTAAAAACGGCTTGGAGAAGGGGATGACGATTCCCCTTTTCGTGCGCATGCGGACACGGCCGATGATGAGCGTCGGCAGGCTTTTTCGGGGAGAGATGGACACGGCCGATGAGGAGCGTACGCATGTTTTTTCGGGGAGAGACGGAAGCAATCGGTGAGGGCGTCCGCAGGCTTTTTCGGGGAGAGATGGACACGGCCGATGAGGACGTCCGCGGGCTTTTTCGGGGAGAGACGGAAGCAATCGGCGAGGGCGTCCGCAGGCTTTTTCGGGAAGAGACGAACGCTATCGGTGAGAAGCGTACGCAGGCTTTTTCGGGAAGAGGCACATCGCCGCGGAGAGGTCGCGCGCAAAAAGCCGTTCCCCTCTGCCGGGGGCGGGCAGACCGTCCAACCGAATTTGTAAGTTTAGGACAAAAATCGAAAGGTTACGACATAAATCGAAAGTTTCTCTTGTAAATAGTATAGTACCATGTTATAATGTCGCGCAGGAGAGAGCCGTTTTATGAATATCGCAGTCATTGATGATGACGTTTCTACCGTGACCTATCTTACCGACTACTTTGCCCGTTATGGCCAGCAGGCAGACATGGAGTTCCGCGTTCAACATTTTAAGGACGCGGAAAGTTTTCTTGCGAGCTATCGCGGGTCGGAATACTCCATCATCTTTATGGACATCGAGCTCCCCGGGATCAGCGGGATCGAAGCGGCGCACCGTCTGCGGTATAAAAACGACTCCGTCGTGCTCCTCTTCATCACGCGCATGGCGCAGTACGCGCAGAAGGGCTACGAGGTGAACGCGCTCGACTATATCGTCAAGCCGCTCCGCTACGCCGACTTCTGCCTCAAGGTGAAGAAGGCGATCAACGTTTCGCGCGCGCTCGAGGCGCAGACGATCGCCGTCCAGACGGGAAACGGCGCGATCTGCATGACGACGGGAAAGATCATGTTCGTCGAAGTGATGGGCCACCAGCTCCGCTTCCAATTCGTGGACGACGTTATCGAGGTGCGCGGCACCCTCTCGGACATTGAAAAGCGGCTTGCGGGACACGGATTTTTGCGTTGCAACAACTGCTATCTCGTCAACGTGCGCTTTGTGAATTGGGTGCGCGGCTACGATATCAACGTGGGCGGGCACATTCTCAAGATCAGCCACCCGCGCCACAAACAGTTCATGAAGGACTTCATGGACCTCTACACGGGAGGGGGAAAATGAGCGTAGAGACCGCCCTTTGGATGATGGGCTTTATGTACCCCGTCTTTCTCGCCGAGCTGTTGACGGCGGAGGGAATGCTCGTGAGCGCGAGCAAGCGGAGGCCGTATTTTTGGGTATTTCTCATCTCGAGCCTTGTTCTGCTCGTCGCCGTGGTCTTTGCCGTATGCTGTATCATGACGCTGTGCAACGGGAACGCGATCGCGGGGGCCGTCGGCTATTTCGTCGTCTTTTTATTCACGCTCGTCATTCTCAGGGTGTGTTTCGAAGTTCCGTTCAAGGTCCTGCTCTTCTTCGGGACGGGGGCTTACGCCTTTCAGAATCTCTGTTACCGCACCGCTTCCATCCTCGAGCTCACGGGCGTCGTGGGAGCGATCGGCGGCCGCATCGGATACGGCTGGGCGGATCTCGCGGTCCATGTGGGCGTCTTTCTCGTTGCGGCGGTCATCTTTTGGTTCTCCTTTGTGCGGAAGGTGCGCAAACAGGGCATGGAGCACCTTTACAGCTGGAACGTTCTCCTTCTCTCCCTCGTCACCCTCATCATCACGATCGGGTTCTGCTCGGTGACGAACAGCTACGGGTGGATGAGCCCGCAGCTCAGCCTCGTCAACTACTGTTTCGCCATCGTGGGCAACATCTTTATCCTTTGGATCCAATCGGGGATGCTCGAGCGGGTCGCGCTCAAGAGCGATATCGAGACCGTCCGCAACCTCTGGCAGCAGGACAAGCGGCAATACGAGATCGCGAAGGAGACCATCGACCTCATCAATATCAAGTGTCACGACATGAAGCACAAGATCCGCGCCCTGAATGCGGAGAGCGGGCTCTCCACGGAGGAAGCGGCGGAGGTCGAGAAGTGCATCTCCATCTATGACGCAAGGGTCTCCACGGGCTGCGAGCCCATCGACGTGCTCCTCACCGAAAAGGAACTCATCTGCAATGCCGCGGGCATCCGCCTCAGCTGCATGGTGGACGGCAAGCCGCTCGGCTATATCCGCGACTACGACCTCTACTCCCTGTTCGGCAATCTCCTCTCCAACGCCATCGAAGCGGTGCGCGGCATCGAGGACGAGGACCGCCGCTGCATCGACCTCACCGTGCGCAACTGCGGCGGGGTCGTGGTCATCAACTGCTCCAATTACTACGAGGGAAGTCTCCGTCTCGAAAACGGGCTGCCCGCGACGAACAAGCTCGATATCGCAAACCACGGGTTCGGCATGAAGAGCATGGCGATACTTGCCCGCAAATACGGCGGCCAGCTCGACTTCTCCTACGGAGACGGCATATTTTCCGTCAATCTCGCCTTCCCTGCGAGGGAGAAAGCGCTCTCCGCTTAGAAATGACGTAACAGTGCAAAAAATGTCAGCTTGAAACAAGAATAGGACGAAAAATGAAAGATTAGGGCAACCCCATTGACGGTTGCTTTTTTCTTTTTATAATGTCATTCCGTAAGATAAAAGCTCATATAAGAGCTTGGGGAGGAAATAATGAAAAAGGTAACAGCAGCAATTTCGCTCGCCCTCGCGCTCTCCTTCGGAATGGGAGTTCTCGGCGCATGCGGCGGCGACAACACCGACAAGCCTGTCACCCCGCACACCCCCGTGACGATCGACGCTTCGAGCGTCCGCATCGTTGTACACGGGTACGAGGGCGGTCCCACCGTGGACGGCGTCGTGCTCGGGCTCGGCGGGAACGTTTCGGGCGTGTCGAAGGACACCTTCACCGTGACGACGGGCAACGACAAGCGCACCGTCGCCGACGCCTATGTCTCCAACGAGAAGGGCGAGCGCGTGACCGGGGACTCCTCTTACGTCACCGTCACGATGAACTACGAGGCTTCCGCCTATAACTGGGGCGGGTACAAGGGCGCGAACGTGCTCGGCAACCCCTTCACTTACAGCGGCATGAACACCTGGTCGCAGAGCATGAAGATCGCGGTCAAGGTCGCGGACGGCAAGTCCTTCACGGCGGGCAACAAGACGTATGAGGGCGGGGACTCGCTTACATACACCGCCGATATCGCAAAGGACCGCATCGTTCCGCAGACGGCGAGCTGGACGAAGGACAGCGTGCACTACACGGACGAAGGGAAGGATATCACCTTGCAGCGCGCGAGCTGGACGCCCGAAGGCGCGGCGACGGACAGCGGCAAGGATCCCCTCGTCATCTGGCTGCACGGCGCGGGCGAGGGCGGCACGGACATCGACATCGACCTCCTCGGCAACGAAGTGACCGCGCTCACCGATACGGCCATCCAGAGTTATTTCAAACAGGACGGGCTCGCGGGCGCGTACGTGCTCGCGGTGCAGACCCCCACCATGTGGATGGATCAGGACGGACAGGGCACCTACAATCACACCGACGTCGGCGACGGTTCCCCGCAGGAGAGCTGGTACACCGAGGCCCTTTGGCAGGCGATCACGACGTATGTGGAGAGCAATCCCGACGTCGACACGAACCGCATCTATCTCGGCGGCTGCTCCAACGGCGGCTACATGACGATGAACATGATGTTCCATTACGGCGAATACTTCGCGGCGTACTATCCCACCTGCGAGGCGTATGTCAACGGCCGCATTTCGGACGAGATGATCGGACAGATCAAGGACTATAAGATCTGGTTCATCCTCTCCAACGACGACGGCACCGTTGCCCCCGACAACTTCGAGAAGCCCACGTTCGACCGTCTCTTGAAGGCGGGCGCGAGCGACGTGCACATGACCCTCTTCGAAAGCGTTGTGGGCACCGACGCCCCCGGCGTGACGTATGACGGGCACTGGTCTTGGATCTATGTGTTCAACGACGGCGTGAAGAAGGAATTCGACAACGAAAAAGTGACGGGCGTGGAATATCTCACCCCCGCAAACTGCACGAAGGACGCCAGCCTCTGGCAGTGGATGGCTGCGCAGAAGAAGGACGGCGAAACGCCCACCCCTCCTCCCGCGATCGAAGGGACGGAGTACACGTTTGAGGCGGAAAAGGGCGTCATCACCAACGGCAAAACGCAGCAATACGACTGGCAGACAAGCGAAGTGGAACAGCCCGTCACCGTGGAAACGGGTACCGAATGGGGCGGCGACAAGGACACGGCAGGCCCCGAAGTGACCGCGCTCGGCTACTTCAACGGCGGCGCGACCGTCACCTTTACGATCACGTCGGATAAGGAATGCGACGCACTTCTCACCCTCCGCGCGGCTTCCACCGAGAACGAGACGGATTTGTGGACGGGCGGCAGCACCTTCACCGTGAAGGAAGCAGACCTCTCCAAAGGCGAACACGCGACGCTTGCCGTCAACGGCACCAACGTCGCCCTCGCGGGCATACTCCCCGGGCTCTCCCTTACGGGCATCGGCTGGGGCGACATGGGCTGGATCTACAGCGCGCCCCTCAAGAACTTCGGCACGGGCACGGCAGTTATCCACCTCAACGAAGGCGAGAACACCATCGTTCTGACCGCAGCGAAGGGCTTCAACCTCGACAAGATCGTGATCAAGGCGGACGCGACCCTCACCTGGACGGAAACGGACAATTCGTCCCGTGTTCCGCAGGCGTAACTTTCGGCTATTTTGATAGCGGACGCTCCGCGCGGGGATGAGTCGTGATGGTAGTTCACGCGCGGAACGCCTTTATCAAAGCAAAATAAAAAAACAGGATAAGGAGAATGAAAATGAGAATGTCCAAAAAGTTTTTGATCGCGGGATTGGCGCTCAGTCTCGCATGCGGCATGACCGTCCTCGCAGCTTGCGGTGGCGGCGTCAGCGGTGAGAAGGTCACCTTCGAAGCAGAAAAGGCCCAGCTCTCCCAGAATGCGGACGGCGTTGCCGTCTATCAGAGCGCGACCGAATACAGCGCGGATGGCGAAGGCGATCTCGTCGAGCTCGTCGGCTACTTCACCTCCGAGGGCGCGAATATCGTCTGGAAGATCACTGCCGATAAGGAATGCGACGCAGAGCTCACCCTCCGCGCGGCTTCCGCTTCCGCAGACGGCTCCGGATTTTGGCAGGGCGGCCACGGATTCATCAAAGAGATGGATCTCGGTTCGGGCAAGTTCGTCAAGCTCGAAGTCAACGGCAAAGCGGCTTCCCTGAGCGGCAAGCTCCCCGGGCTTGAATTTACCCCTGCCGAAGATTACTCCAACTTTGGGGATTTCTACGGTTCGTACATGAACAACTACGGCACCGCGAAGGCGAAGATCCACCTCGTCGCCGGTGAGAACACCATCACGCTCACGAGCCTCGGCTATGTCGAGACGCCCGAGGGTGAAGGCGCACAGCCCATCAGCTACGGCATCAACGTAGACAACATCGTGATTCAGGCTCCCGCCACACTCACCTGGACGGAGACGGACAACAGCGGCCGTACGGCTCCTCAGATGGGCTAATCGGTTTTAAGTTAACGTACGGCCCGCCGCACATCACGGCGGCGGGCTCTCTTTTTTGATCAAATTCGATATCTTAAGGAGAGAAAATATTATGGCAAGTGAAAAGAAACCCCGCAAGAAGCTGAGCGGAAAGGTGTTGACGTGCATCATCACCCCCTTCCTTGCGATCCTCTGGGGCGTCTCCATCGCGCTCCCCATCGTTTCCTATACCATGTACGACGGCGTGTTCCGCACGATCTTCGGCGAAGCGGCCACCACCAGAGGGGAAACCAATTACTATACGAGCGACTTCACGAGTATCGATGACCTCGAAGCGGCCGAACAGCAGTACACCCGCGAGGGCGGCGCGGAGGGCTTCGTGCTCCTCACCAACAGCAGCGAGAGCAACAAGGGTCTCCCCCTTGCGGCAAAGAGCAAAGTTTCCCTCTTCTCCCAATCCTCCGTGGACCCCGTTCCGGGCGGCACGGGCTCGGGCGTAGGCAAGATGTCCTCCGACCTCAAGACGGCGTTCACCGAACAGGGATTCGAGATCAACGAGGCCCTTTGGAACTTCTATAAGGGCACGGGCAGAAAGCGCGGCGGCGGAGCCATCTCCTACGGCGGCGCGGAAAACTGGTCCATCAACGAGACGAAGATCGACGATATCCCCAACGGTGCCAAGACGGAAGCGCAGGGCACCACCCCCATCTTCATCTTCTCCCGTACGGGCGGCGAGGGCCGCGACCTCGGCAGATACATGGGCGACTGGACGAACGTCGAAGAGGACAAGACGAAGCACTATCTTGAACCCGACTCCGTCGAACTCGGCGTCATCAACTACCTCAACCAGAACTTCGACAACGTCATCATCATCGTCAACACCAACAACGCATTCGAGCTCGGCTGGGTCGAGGATTACGAAAATATCACGGCCGTCCTCTGGGCTCCCGGCGCAGGCGGCGACACCTGCCGTTCCATCGTAGACGTGCTCTCCGGCAAGATCACCCCTTCGGGCCACCTTGCGGATACGTTCGCCTATGACGCGTTCTCTTCGCCCGCCATGCAGAACATGGGCGACGTCGACCTCATCAACGACGGAAAAGTCGTCGGCAACGGCCTGTTCTATGACGAAGGCATCTATGTCGGCTACAAATACTATGAGACCCGTTACTACGACAAGCAGTACGGCGCCGAAAAGGTCGGCGAATACGACTACGCCGAAACGGTGCAGTTCCCCTTCGGCTACGGCCTCTCCTACACCACCTTCGAGTGGAGCAACTTCGGGATGACCCAGCCCGACGCGAACGGCGACATGACCGTCTCCGTCACCGTCAAGAACACGGGGTCCGTCGCGGGCAAGGAAGTCGTGCAGCTCTATCTGCAATCCCCTTACACGCAGTACGATAAGACGAACTTCGTCGAAAAGTCCTCCGTCTCCCTCGTCGGATTCGGCAAGACGGCGACGCTCGAAGCCAATGCGACCGAGACCGTCAAGATCACCGTCAACGTCAAGGATTTCATCTCCTACGACGACGTGAACGCCAAGACGTATATCCTCGAGGCGGGCGATTATCTGCTCACCGCGGCGCACAACGCCCACGAAGCGAACAACAACTTCCTCAAATACAACGACCGCAACACGGACGGTCTCTTCGGCGAAGGCGATAAGACGTTCGTCGGCAAGTACACCTACACGTACACCGAGAACGGCGGCGTCGACAAGACCACCTACTCCAAGTCTGTGGCAGGCGTTACGATCACCAACCAATTCGACCACGCGCTCTGGGCAGGCCACCAAAACATCACCGAGCGCAGCCAGTACCTCACCCGTCAGGATTGGGAAGGCACCTTCCCCAAGACGCACGGCAACCAGGACAGCCAGAAGAAGTCGGGCTACAGCGAGAAGAACGGATACGTTTGGCAAGTCGAAGTCGATAAAGAGACCGCAGACCAGCTCAAAAAGCAGGGCGCAGACGCTTCCCTCAACCCCATGACCGAGGAAGAGGCCGCTGCGAAGGCGGGCGAATTCGGCGTGGCGGGCGACCTTCAGCTCATCGACGCCCGCGGCAAGGCGTTTGACGAGGTCGATTGGGACGCTTATATCAGCCAGATGACCACTGCCGAGATCAGAACCATCATCCGTCAGGCAGGCTATAAGACCGATCGTGCGCAGAGCATCAACAAGCCCGAAGCCATCGACTACGACGGTCCTTCCGGCCTCAACGAAGGCGGCGTCACCCACTCCCCTTACTCCATCACCTATCCCTGCGCAACGAACATTGCAGCGAGCTGGAACACCGAGAATTCCCGTCTCCACGGCTACTATGTCTCCGAGGACGCGCTCCATGCGAATGAGACGCACTTCGGCAGCCACCGGTACAAGGGCATCATCTCGGGCTGGTACGCTCCCGCTATGAATATCCACCGCACCCCCTTCGCGGGCCGCAACTTCGAGTACTACTCCGAGGACGGCTTCATGTCGGGCGAGATGGCGCTTCAGGCTGCCCGCACGACGGCGGAAAAGGGCGTCTACTCCTACATCAAACACTTCGCCCTCAACGACCAAGAGGACCACAGAAGCAGCGTGGCGACCTTCTCCAACGAGCAGGCCATCCGCGAGATCTACCTCAAGCCCTTCCAGACCTGTATTGAAGAACGTGGCACGACCAAGATCAAGGTGCAGGTAGTCGACGATCCCGAAGAAGAGACCTATAAGATGATCGAAGTTGATATCCCCGCAGTCATGGGTGTCATGACCGCGTTCAACCGCGTCGGCTGCACTTGGGCGGGCGGCAACTACCAGCTCATCACCAAAGTGCTCCGCGAGGAGTGGGCGTTCAACGGCTCCGTCATCACCGACTACGATAACGGCGGCTACATGGACACCGAACAGTGCCTCCGCGCGGGCGGCGACCTCAAACTCACGAACTTTACGACGAGTCCGGGCCCCGATATCAGCAACAAGGCGACGCAGTACTTCGCACGGCAGGCGATGAAGCATGTCCTGTACACCACCGTCAACTCCAACGCGATGAACGGCTTTGTCCACGGTACGGATGTCGGCGCGGCTCCGTTCGCTTACTATTGGCTCATCATCTTCGCGGTCTGGGCTGTTACGGCTGGGCTTACGGCTTGGGGCGTCACGGCGATCGTGCTCCGCTTCCGCCGCCAGAAGAACGAGAAGAACGCATAAAGCCTACACAGGGAAGGCGAACTTCTTTCCTCCTTTCCTCACCCGGAATACCTGCTCCCGCAGGTATTCCTTTTTTTATGAGCTTTCCCCCCATGTTGAACAGAGGGCGCATTCGTAAACCAAAACGAGGCGCAGACAAACGTCTGTGCCTCGTTTTGGTTGAGTATCTTTATAATGATACCCCCTTGTTTGATTTCAGTCGTCCGTGCGGCCGAGCAGATAGTCCAAAGTCACGCCGAAATAGTCGGCAAGAATCTCCAAATTCTCGATTTCGGGGATATAATTTTTGAGCAGCCACTGCGAAATGTTACTCTTATGGATATGGACTTTCTCCGCAAGCTCATAAAAAGATTTCAGCCCTTTCTCTTCTTTGAGCAGAACAAGCCGTTCCTGAAACGTTTGCGGCCTCTCCGAGCGCACAAAGCGGTCATCATCAGTGCGCGCCAAAAGGTATTCTAAGGAGACGTTGAAAAAATCCGCGATCTGCACAAGGACGGCAACTTTCGGCAGAATGCCGTAATTATAGATTTTAGAGAAAGTGACATAGGTGACTCCGATCTTTTCCGCGGCAAGCGTTTTGGCGTTGTCGCACGTTTCCTCTACAAGTTCTTTGAAACGATTTTGAAATTCTACCGAAATACGCATAAAAATTTCCCTCAATAGACCATGTTTATATAGACATTGTCATCGAGTTCATGATAAAATCATTTTGCGGAAATCGGTCGATTCCTATATATACATTGACTATATGGAGAAAAAGAATTTATATCATCGGCAACATTATTCGGACATCGGGATTTCAATTATGCGCCGTATCGGGAAAAGATACAAGCGATTATAATAGACCTCATTGAAAATCACGGCGTGAGAGAGTTTTTGAGCGGATTTCGGGGGAATTTCGACAGCGTTTGCGCCGAGGTCATATTTGGATTAAAAAGCCGCTATCCCTCTATCAAAAACATTATGGTCTTGTCCTATCATAACCGGCAGAACTTTGTTCTTCCAAAATATTTTGACGAAAGTCTTTACTTGCTTGAAAGACGCGTTCCCCCGCAATATGCCATTTCCTACACCAACCAAGAGATGATTTTAAGAGCTGATTTTGTAATTTCGGGCGTTTGTTACCATTACGGCGGCGCATATGCGGCATGGAAATTCGCAAAGAGAAAGAAAAAACAGATCGTTGATATTTTCGTTAGCTGACGGCACAAATCTATATTGGGTTAGAGCCTACAAGAGGTCGCGGGCGATTCGCATGACAGCACAAAATAAGACACGGATAAAAATCCGTGTCTTATTTTGGTTGAGCGTTTGCTTCCAAATCCGAACTCAATTCTTCTTCCAATTCCCGCAGAGACACCTCTTTTGTCCCATCCTTGAAGTTAAATACAAAGACGATTTTGTCATCGAAGAGATAAATGCTGTTTACAAACCCGTCGATCAGACGCTTTCGGCTCTCCAAATCGTTGGGATCGATGTCGCGGAAACGGGTGATCCAAAATGTGATATGCTCTTTGGTGATTTCGGGGTGTTGCAGTTCTTCGCTCATTATGGCGACCTGCAATTCTTTCTTGGTCGCTTCCAATTCGTCGAGCCGCTGTTTTGTCGATTCGTTGAAGATGCCCTGCTGAATGGCGTTGAGCATATTTTGGATGAAGGTCTCCGTTTCCGCAAGCCGCGCTTTGAGTTGCGGGAGGAGGGTGTTCTCCTGCGCCAACAGGTCGAGGATCACGTCGGC
>CANQTD010000016.1 GCA_947626685.1 uncultured Clostridia bacterium
GATCACCCTCTGAGGTCGGCTACCCATCGTCGGTTTGGTGGGCCGTTACCCCGCCAACTGCCTAATGGGACGCGAGCCCATCCATGTCCGATAAAATCTTTCACCCCCCGAAGATGCCTTCGTGTGTGGTCCTATGCGGTATTAGCAGTCATTTCTAACTGTTATCCCCCTGACATGGGCAGGTTGCTCACGTGTTACTCACCCGTCCGCCACTAACGTATTGCTACGTCCGTTCGACTTGCATGTGTTAAGCACGCCGCCAGCGTTCATCCTGAGCCAGAATCAAACTCTTAAGTTCAATTGTTTAGAATCGGCGCGGGCTAACGCGCCGATGGCTCTAACGATATTCGTTATTCTTTGCTGACTTTGCTTTGAGTACTATTGTCTCAAAAAATTGACAGAAACTGCATTTTTGCTCGCTTACAAAAGTGTTACAAAAAATCGTTTCTTTCTTATTCTATTTTTAATCTGCGTTACCAAGCGACAGCTTGGGCTCTCACATCGGACAGCTTGAACATTATAACACGAATGTTTTTATGTTGTCAACTGATTTTTGCAACATTTCCGAATTTTTTTCGGAGAAATTTTTGCTCTCCGTTACGGTAATCTTGCGCCTTGCCTCCATGCAAGCCTGTTCATTCTATCACACCGATTTTGGAAAGTCAACTGTTTTTTGCAGGAATTTTGGGGCTTTTTCGGATTTTTTTCCTTTCTCTGCAAAAAAAATTTTTTGACCACAACAGGTTGTGTTTTGTTTACATTTATGGTACAATGAAGGCGTTCTTATACTGCTTTGAGGAGAAATTATGCGCCGACTGAAAATCGTTTTTTGCATTGTCGCCTGCCTTTTCGCCGCCGCAGCCATCCCCGTGGGGGCAATTTTCGGCTGGGTCTGGTTCCTCGCGCTCGCCGTCGCCGCCGCGCTCGCCGCGGGCCTCATGCTCTTTTTCAAGAAGCGTTCGGACCCCAAGCCCCCGCCCGCGCCCGACTTTATGAATTCCGACGAGAAGAACGCCGAGATCCGCAAGCAGAACGAAAAGGATGAACCCGGCAACGATCCGCCCGCATGAGCGGATCTTTTTTTGCCCGCCGTTATAATATATTATTATTGTACGCGCGCGAGAAGCGGCGCCCCCCAAAGGGAAAGCAAGAGGTCGCCCCACCCCCATATCCCCCTCCCACGGAGGGGGCGAGAGAATGGCGCCTCCCGAGGAGGAGCTGTCCGCATTGCGGACTGAGGTGGGTACGTTCTCGTCTCTTCTTCGTATGAGGTCGCGCCCTTGCCCACCCCTCGAGGGGTGGGTGTCGAGCGTAGCGAGACGGAAGGGGTGTTGCGCAATCGGAATGACACCCCCTCCGTCACTTCGTGACAGCTCCCCCAAAAATCGCCCCACAAAAATCCTACGCCTTTTTGCGGGGACCCCGATGGGGCGCCAAGAGGCGGACTTCGTACTGGGGGTGCGGAAAATCCTTCGCGCAAATAAAAAAGAATGAGACTGCACGCTGAGGAGCAGCCCCATTCTTCAAGGGGGGGAAACGTCACGCCAGATCTACGCTGTGTCTGACGTAACCTGTGGAATTGGCCATGAGATTGTATTCGACGATGAACTGCACCGTCTTATGGGCGGGGATGGTCACCGTGTAGTGGAACGCCCGTTCGAACGGTTCGCCGAAGTCCCGTTCACCGCGCTCGCACGCGAAGTACTCCGTTCCCTCGACGAGAGAGCCGTCTATATTGCGCACAAAGGTCACGAGGCCGCCGTTCAGATTGATATTCACGGTCACCGTGCGCTCCCGGTCGCCCTGATTGGTGAACGTGAACACGTCCTGATAGTCCTTCATCCAATTCCCGATATTGGCGAGCTTGCCGCGGGAATCATACCAATCGCACCCCACGGTGACGGGCTTGCCCTCGGGACCGTAGATCGTGTGGAAGGCGGTCATGTCCGTGCCAACCGCTTCGTGTGAGCCCTGCACGTTGATGTGCGTGACCCACTCCTCGCGCGTCTGGACATGCTCGGTAGAGGGGATCTTCGCGCCGGGTTCGCCCTCCTCGGGGACGTTTTCCATATAGTAATTCTTGTAAGTGACGGGAAGTTTGCAGGCGGGCGTTGCGTCGTTGAACGTCCACGCCGCTTGGTTGTCGACGACGTAGCCGACGTCCTCGCCGCAGTGCACGACGCCGTACGTCTCGGGATCGGTGATGCCGAGGTGGTCGTCGCCGCCCTCCGTCCCGGGGAGAACCTTCTTGTAGTCGTCATAGACGTAGTACGCGCCCTCCGCCTTGCCCACGACGTCGAAGAGCACCGCGCCGTTCTGGCAGTTTCCGTTCAAACGGATATCCGCCGTGTTGTTGACGTTGAAATTGCCGTACGCGTCCGCCGTCGTTCCGCCGAACACATAGATATATTTGCCCGCGGGGATGCGGTAAGTGGTCGGCTCGAAGCCCGAGGTCGGATAGGAACCGCCGAAGTTCATGAGAGCCTTCCAATTCGCGAGCTGGCTCGGGGTGAAGGAGTCGAGATCGGGGATCCTGAACCTCAGATTGTAGAACTCCGTCCATTCCCGTTCGCCGAAATAGGAGCCCATGCCCGCCTGCTGGTAGCCGATATTTTTGACGGTGATATACGCGTCCTCTTTGCCCGTGTTGCGGACACGGTACCCATAGAACACGCCGGGGTCCATCTTATCGCTCTGCTGTTCCATCGTGAAATACACCGTTTGGTCGGAGAGATCCTGCCGCGTGATGCAGTGGTTGACGACCTGCGGCCCCTGCAAGAGCTGTTCGGGCGCGTTGCAGTAGACGTAGAGCGTCTCCGGCCTCTTCACATAGTTGATCCCGGCGGGTTTGAGCGGGTCGTCGGCGCTTGCGGACGACGTCGGGATCGCACTCGCGTCGGGCACTTCGCCGATGTCGAAGGGCAGCAGCTGCTGATGGTTCTTCGGGACGATATTGACGCGCACCCTGCCGTCCACGGGCTTGATGCGCACGTTCACGACCTGTCCTTCCTCAAAGGAGACGTCGAAACTCTCCGCGGAAGAGGCGATGAGCGTGCCGTCGGGAGAGAAAAATTCCACGCTCTCCACGATCTTGTTCGAGAATTTTACATTATAGGTGTCGGTGAAGGGAGCCTTCATCTTGACCCTGCAATATTCTCCCTCCTCGAGCGTGTACAGCGAGGAGAGCCGCACCTCGGGGAGCCGCGCATATTCGTCGGCCGCGCCGCCACCGCCGCAGGAAGCCGTGAGCAGCGTGAACATCGTGGCACAGAGCAATACGCCCTTCCGCTTCATGTCCTTCCTCCTTGTCCTTCCGTGGTGGTTTTATTATTACATACTTTTCTCGTTTTGTCAATGGGTTTGAAAAAAATTTTCTTCATTTTTGAAAAATCTCCCCGCAATTTTTGCGGAGAGCGCGTTCTTGTGAAAATAAATTTCACGTTTTCGAGATAAATTCTTTCAAAAAGAGATCGCCGCGCGTCACATTTCGGGGGTGCGCAGAAAGTAGAAATACGTCCCGTCGCCGCCCGTCTCCCGCATGCCCGCGCGCAGGAGCATGTTGCGCGAGCGGACGTTCTCGCGGAAACACTTCGCCGTCACGCGCTCGACGTTCATTTTGGAGAACGCGTAGTCGGTGAGCGCGCGCACCGCTTCGGAGGCATACCCCATTCCCTCAAATTCGGGCAGAAGGCGCGCGCCGATCTCCGCCTCCGAGGAGTAGCCGAACGTGTGGAGAAGCGCTTCCCCCGCGAACATGCCCCCCGCGTAAATGGCGAGCGGCATCTCGAGACGGTGCGCGAACACATTGCGCGCGAGCCTGACGTAGAACATGTCCGAGCGGTTGCCGCGGCTCTTGGGCATGCCCCACGCTTCCCCCCAATAACGGTTGCGCTCCCCGTCGGTGACGAGGCGGGCATACGCCTCCGCGTCCCCGTCGTCCACGGGTCTGAGTACGAGCCGCTCCGTCTCGATCTTCGGGGCGCGGGTCACGAGGTCCACCGTCCTCCGCGGGAGAACGTTGTATTTTGCGACGAGCGCGCACGGCCCGTACTGCAATTTTGACTTGCGCAGTCCGAGGTCGCCCGCGTCGTCCATGCGGTTGAGAAACCGCACCCCATCCTTACAAAACGCGCGCGCAAACTGCTGCGCGAGGTAGGGATACGCCCCCTCGTAGCCGCGGAGAGCCTTCTCGATATGGACGATGACCGTGTCGCCGCACCTCTCACCGACGGAGAAGCCGACGATCTTCCCCTCCGCGCGCAGAACGCCCGCGAAGAGCCCGAACCGCCCGATATGGGGAAGAAGGGCGTACACCTCTTCCATCTCCTCGTCGGCGAGGTAGGTATCTTTGGCGCGCTGGACCGTCTCATACTCCTTTAAGAAGGAAACGAGGGGTACCATGTCCGAGGGGGACAGCTCGGAAAACACTCCGTCCGGGTACAACTTTTCGAATTTGCGGACATGGTTGCGCTGCCCCGCGTACTTCTTCCCGGGGTAGCCGATGAAGTCCTCCGCATGATACAGATAGTCCCTCCAGCGGCGGTTGTTCGTGACGAGCGCCTCGCAGTAACGGGGCAGGAGCATGGAGAGGCGATCCTCGGGCACGTTCGTAAAGTGCAGGCGGATATATTCGTCGCGGCAGTACGTTTCGAGCCGCTCGATGGCGCGCGTCTCCTCTTCGCGGTCCCCAGTGCGGGAGATCGGGAAGTGGAAATAGCACTTGCCTGCGAAAAACTCGCGTATGACGAGGCAGTTCTCCACGATGGCGAAGGCGGGCTTCAAGGCGTCGTACCACATGAATTGGAAGGCGACGGAGAAATCCCCGATGCGGTACGGCTGCACGGAGAAGTAGGGCGCGAGCTTTGCAAGCTCTTCTTTTTCGATCCTGATAAATTCCATTTTGATAGAGACTGCCCCCGTCCGCATGAGACGGGAGCGTCGTTATTTTTTTCGTTTCGAAGCCGAATCTGCGGACATGGTATGCCCGTTTCGGCTCACTTGATATTGTCGAGAATGTCGAGTAGTTCCGCGATGCGTTCCAAATCGTCGCGGGAGTAGTAATCGATATAGATCCTGCCCTTCTTCTCCGTCCCGATGAGGGAGACTTTCGTCTTGAACGTCATGCGCATGCGCTCCACGAAGTGTTTGAGCTCGGCGTTCGCGAGGGCGTTCTTCTTCTCCCGCTTCTGTGCGAGCACTTCGGGGGGATTGAGCCGCTGTTTGACCGCGCGCTCCATCTCGCGCACCGACCACCCTTCCTTCACGCACTCGCGGGCGAGCGCGATCTGCGCGTCTTTTTGCAGCGGTACGAGGGTGCGCGCGTGCCCGGCGGAGAGCCGCCCGTCCTGCACGAGGGCGATGACCTCGTCGGAGAGGGTGAGCAGGCGCAGCGTGTTCGCGATCGCGGGGCGGGATTTGCCGATGCGCTCCGCAAGCACTTCCTGCGTGAGCTTATAGTCCTCCATGAGCCGCTTCATGCCGTATGCCGCCTCGATGGGGTTGAGATCTTCGCGCTGCAAGTTCTCGATGAGGGAGATCTCGCGGATCTCGCGCTCGTCGAACTGTTTGACGATGACGGGCACCCGTTCCAGCCCCGCACGGATGGCCGCGCGGTACCTGCGTTCCCCCGCGACGATCATGTACGCGCCGTCCCCCTTTTTGACGACGACGATGGGCGAGATCACCCCGTGTTCGCGGATGGAATTGGCAAGATCGTTCAATGCGTTTTCGTCGAAACTCTTCCTCGGTTGGTCGGGGTTGGGAAACACCTCGGAGACGAGCGCCTCCGAAGCCGCGCCGCCCGCCGCGTATTCGGGCAGGGAGTTGTAATCGGTATCGCTGTCGAACAGCGAGGAAAGTCCTCTTCCTTTCGCCATAGTGATTTTCTCCTTTTTCTCTCGCGGTCAACATGGGCAGACGACGGATCGCCCACCCATGTCCGAGGTTCATGCCTTATTTTCGTCATCGGGGCCGTCTGCGTCCCCGTTTTCTCCGCCTTGCGGTGCTTCTGCCGCGCTGTCCTTTTCCCCGGAAGAAGGCGCGTCGTCCTTTTCCTCCGCGCTCCCGTTCATTCTGCCGAAGGGGTTGTCGGGCGTCTCTTTGTCGTGGTCCTCCATATAGGAGAGGACCTCGGTGTACGTCGCCCCCTTCATGAGCATATCCACTTCGGAAGTGTAGATCGTCTCGCGCTCCACGAGCACGCGCGCCATGTTGTCGAGAATGGCACGGTTCTCGCCGAGCAGCTTCTTCGCGCGCGCATACGCACGGTCGATGATCGCCTTGATCTCCTCGTCGATGATGCCCGCCGTCTCCTCGGAGTACACGTTGTGCTGTTCGTAGTCGCGGCCGAGGAACACGGGCGCGTCGCTGCCGTAGGAAATGAGCCCGAGCCGTTCGCTCATGCCCCATTCCGTCACCATCTTGCGCGCGATCTTCGTGACGTGCTGGATATCGCCGGAGGCCCCTGCGGAGACGTCGTGGATGGCGATCTCCTCGGCGACCCGCCCGCCCAACGCCATGCAGATGTCGTCGTTGAGCTTGTTGACGGTGTCCGTCCTGTCGTCCGCTTCGGGACGGGTGAGCGTGTAGCCCGCAGCCATGCCGCGGGGAATGATGGAAACTTCCTGCACGTTGTCGCAGTGTTCGAGGAGCTTCGCAAGGATCGCGTGGCCCGCCTCGTGGTAAGCCGTGCTCTTCTTGTCCGCTTCGGTGACGACGCGGCTCTTCTTCTGCGGCCCCATGATGACCTTGTTGATGCCCTCGTACAACTCGAGGTTGCCGATGAGCGTCTTGCCGTTCCTCGCAGCGAGGATCGCCGCCTCGTTGAGGAGATTCGCAAGGTCCGCCCCCGAGAACCCGCTCGTGATGCGCGCGATGACCTTGAAATTGACGTCGGGCGCAAGCGGCTTGTTCCTCGCGTGCACTTTGAGAATTTGTTCACGCCCCTTAACATCGGGGAGGTGGACATAGATCTGCCTGTCGAACCGCCCGGGACGGAGCAGCGCGCTGTCAAGAATGTCGGCACGGTTGGTCGCCGCCATCACGATGATGCCCTCGTTCGTCTCGAAGCCGTCCATCTGGACGAGGATCTGGTTGAGCGTCTGTTCGCGCTCATCGTGTCCGCCCCCGAGGCCTGCGCCGCGCTGGCGTCCGACCGCGTCGATCTCGTCGATGAAGATGATGCACGGCTGGTTGCGCTTCGCGATATCGAACAGGTCGCGCACGCGGGACGCGCCGACGCCGACGTACATTTCGACGAAATCGGAGCCGCTGGCGGAGAAGAACGGAACGCCCGCTTCGCCCGCGACAGCCCTCGCAAACAGCGTTTTCCCCGTACCGGGAGGCCCGACGAGGAGCACGCCCTTCGGGATCTTCGCCCCGAGATCGGCGAACTTCTTGGGATTCTTCAGGAACTCGACAACTTCGGCAAGCTCTTCCTTCTCTTCCTCCGCGCCTGCGACGTCGGAGAAGCGCACCTTGATATTCGTCGTGACGCGAGCCTTTGTCTTGCCGAAGTTCATGATCTTCCCGCTGCCGCCGTTCGTCGCGCGCAGCACAACGAAGAACATGACGATGCCGAGGACGAGGATCCCGATATAGAGAATGTTGCCCCATGCGGAACCCGCATTCGGGTCGGCCGCGCTGACGGTGAGCTCCACGTTCGCCTCGCCGAGCGAGGTTTTCCATTCGTTGACCGTCTCATAGAGCGGAACGCTGTTCTGCCCCCACGGGCTGTATGCCCAGACCTCGGTCCCGTTCTGCGTGTAGCCCGTGACGGTGAATCCGTCGATATACACGCGGACGATCTGGTCCTTATTGGCATATTTTCCGACCTGCGCCCCTTCCTGTGTTTCGTCTACGCCTTCTTCCGCCCAATCGTCGAGCACGCGAGCCTCAAATTCCGACCATCTGATCTCCTTATTGTTATGGATGATGGCGGAGATGCCGAAGTAAGCGGCAACGCCCAACGCGAGCACGACGACGGCGGCAATGATCGCTTTTACTGTCTTGCTCAATTTTTATCTCCTTTTCTGACTTTTCGCTTCGCCGCAACATAGTTTGCGGATTATGACCATAATATTGTACCACAATCAGAGGGATTTTTCAAGCATTTCGCCCGCTTTCTTTTCCAATTTTCATGAATATCACCATATTTTCGCAAATATGCAAAAGCACGCATATTTCCCGCGGTTTTCGGGGCAATTTGCGTGCTTTTTATACTTTTTTATTGTTTCACATGAAACACTACCGAAAAATTTACGGTTTTTAATGTTTCACGTGAAACTTATGGTGCATACTTTATATCCATGCGGCCAAGAGGGAAATCGCGTCTTTTCCGCCCTGCAAGAACCGCCACGGGATACCTGCGAGCCAGTTGAACCAATCGCCGCCGTAGAGTGCATAGACGACCCTGCTCGAAGCGATATATTCTTCAACGACGTCCACGCGGATCCATTTGCAGACGGCGAGCAGAAAGAGCGCGATGAGGGCCGCCTCGCAGAATCCGAGGATCCCGCCGAGGACGCGGTCGATGATGTCGAGTACTTTCGACTTGCGCACGATCTTCTTGCCGAGTTTTGAGACCAAGAATACGGTTAGCCAGGTGAGGAGTGCGAGGACGACGAAGGACGCCGCGACGATCAGCCAATAGGCGACCGTTTTCAGGTGGATCGCGTTCCCGAACATGGTGACGAGACCGAACCAATCTTCCAAGAGCCCCGTGACGGGGGTACAGAATGTGGTGGCGACGAGGAAGGACAGCACGGTCCCGGCGATCTTCCCGACGCCGCGGACGAATCCGACGCCGATCCCGACAAACAGACCGATGAAGAGGACCGCAAAGAACGCGACGTCGAGGATCCAGCCGTACGTTGCAAGTAATTGTAGCATAGGAACCTCCTGTAAAACTATCCTCATTATATCACCTTTTTGCGGCTTTGTCATCCCTTTGCCGACAAATTGTTATAAAAAAAGTGCGGTTCGGGAAAAACATATGGGACGTATGGCGCATAGCAACATTTTGCCGAATTTTGTTTTGCGCCGTCTGAATATTGCCAAATTTGCGGAGGCGCAAACATTGCGCCCGAAAGGGGAGAGATCATGGAATTTGCCTTTCATTTTTGTAACACGCTTGCGGAGACGGGAATCATGATGGCGCTCGGGAACGTTTTGAAGTCGTCCGCACCGCCCGTCGTGCTCTGTATCGGGAGCGACCTCGCGATCGGCGACAGCCTCGGCCCGCTCACGGGAACGATGCTGCGGCGGCAGGAGGGCTTCCGCGGATTCGTCTACGGCACGCTCCGCTCGCCCGTCACGGCAAAGGAGATCGGCTACGTCGAGAGTTTCCTGCGAAAGACGCACCCGCGGAGCAAGATCATCGCCGTCGACGCGGCGGTGGGGGAGGAGGCGGATGTCGGGCTCATCAAGGTCATCGGCGGCCCGCTCCGCCCGGGGTCGGGGGCGAACAAAAAGCTCGGCAAGGTGGGGGACGCTTCCATTCTCGGCATCGTCGCGCGCAAGTCGGCCTTTTCGTACTCCCTTTTGAACCTCACGCGGCTGAACATGGTCTATGCGATGGCGGAGACGATCTCCTCCGCGATCGGCGCGTATGCGTGCAGGGGGATCGACGCGGACCGAAAGTGTTTGTAGTTCACAAAAAAACAATCGTTCGGGTGGAAACTTGAAAAATCAGTTCACGATTTGGATTTTTTTGAAAATATCGTTGCGTTTCTTGACGAAATAATTTGAAAAACATACAATAGAGTTACCAATCAAAGGAGGGTTTGGAAAATGGCAAGAACAGTTAAGACCAAAGTCTATGATACCGCGACGGCTACGATCGTGAAGAAGGTCACGTCGGGGTACTACGGCGATCCCGCCGGCTATGAAAAGACGCTGTACCAAACGCCCGAAGGGGACTACTTCCTCTACACGTTCGGCGGCGCGGCGTCCGAGTTCGCGACAGAAACAAAGACGGGCCTCACCAAGACGGCTGCAAAAAAGTGGCTGGAAGAGAACTGAGAAAAGCGGGCATTTGCCCGCCTTTTTCTTTTGGTGAGAGGGGGGGAACCCCCAGTCACTTCGTGACAGCCCCTCATACCGAACCCGAGGCACAGCCGAGGGTGAGTGTATCTTTAAGATACGCTCGGCTTCGCCTCGGTATGAGGATGAAACACCCCCTATTTCGTCGCGCTTGCCCCCTCCGTGGGAGGGGGATATGGGGGTGGGGCGGATTATAAAACCGTACCCACCTCCGTCACTACGTGACAGCTCCTCCTCGGGAGGAGCCGAGAGGGTTGGTGCGCGGACAGCTCCCCCAGAGGTGGAGCCATGCCCCCCACCACCGCCTGCGGCGGAGCCTCCCCCCGATGGGGGGAGGCCTTGCACGCCTTTGTCGATCCGTGACACCCCCTTCCTGTCGCGGCAGTGCCGCGACGTCCTCCCCCCTCTGGTAAAAGGGGGGAGGCGAGAGCTTGATCGGGTAACAAAAATCGGCGGGCCGTGGAGTGCGGCGCCGCCGATTTTTTCATTCTTGGAGTCTAAAAAGACTTACTCTTCGGGCGTTTCCGAAGGGGTCGTTTCGGACATGGGTGCCTCGTCTTTCGTCACGGGCGCTTCTTCGTCCTTTCCGAGGAAGGTCCCGAAGAATCCCGAGAACCCGCCCTTCTTGTAGCCGGGCGTGCCGCCGCGCGAGAAGCTCGTGCCGCTCGTCTCGGGCGTCGCCTCTGCGGGAAGATCGCGCTTCGGATACGGCTTTTTTTCGCCGTAGCGGTCCTTGCCGCCTCTCTCGCGCTTGTCGCCGTAGCGACCCTTTCCGCGGCCGTCCCTGCCGTCTCTTCCGTCTCTGCCGCGGCGTTCCGTCTTCATCCGCTTGGGGGTGATGACGACGTAGCGCGCCGGCTCTTTTCCCTCGCTCTTCGTCGTGACGTCCTCGTTGTCGACGAGGGCGGAGTGGATGATGCGTCTCTCATAGGGGTTCATGGGTTCGAGGCGCACACGTTTGCCCAGCCTCACCGCCTTTGCAGCGAGCTTTTCGGCGAGCCGTTTCAGCGTCTCTTCCCGCTCTTCGCGGTAGTTCTCGTAGTCGACGACCACGCGCTTGTACTCCTTCCTGCCGATGTTGGCGACCGCGCCCGCAAGCGTCTGGATAGCGTCGATGACCTCGCCGCGCCTGCCGATGATCCCCTTTGCTTCCCCCTCGAGGCGGATGACGATCTTCTCGTCCTCGGCCGCAAGGGAAGGGGTGGCCTCCGACCCGATGAGCGGGAAGAGCCCCTGCAGGAACTCCACCGCGCGCTCGCCGTCCGTGAGCGCAACTTGGGGAACGGGGGCGGGCTTTGCCTTCTTCTCCATCTCCACTTTGGCGGGAACGGACCCGAAGAGCCTGCGTTTGCCCTGTTCGAGGACGGTGATCTCCGCGTCGTCGCGCGAGATCCCGAGTTGCCTGAGGCCCGCCGCGATGGCGTCCTCTACCGTTTTTCCTTGAAAAATCATATTTTTTCCCTCTATACGATGAGATTATTCCGATTTACTTTTTCCGCTCCCCATAGGGGAGACCCGTGTTTTGCGGACATGGGGTCAGTTTTTCTTATTCTTTTTGCCCTTTTTGCCGCCTTTTTTATCCTCTTTCATCCAGCTCAGCGTGCGGCCGTATTCTTCCTTGATCTTCTTTTCGTCCTTCTTCTTGAAGGCGAGCCCGATGAAGTAGTTGGAGAGCAGGGTGACGACGAGCGAGATCGCGCTCGACACCGTCATGTAGATACTGAATGCCGCGCTGTACATGAACGCGAACACGGCGTAGAGGAGCGGCATCATGATGAGCATGATCTTCTGCGTGCGCGCGCCTTGCCCGTCCACCGTCTGGTATTGGTTGGCTTCCTTTTGGCTCCGCATCGTGAGGAACTGCGAGAGCACCATCATGCCGATGGAGAGCACGATAAGGATGAAGTAGCCGTTCGGCGCTTTCTGCGCGGCCGAGAGCTCGGTAGTGAGGTTTTCGTACAGCGGCTTGGTGAGCACGTTCGTGACGGGGACTTTCTTCCCGTCGATGGTCACCTTGACATTGAGCTGGCTTTGGAAGGTCTTATACGTGGAGGGGATGGGGTGGCTGTATGCGACGTCGGGATACCAGATGTTCTTGATCCAGAGGAAGCCGGGATCGTTGTGGTCGTAGTAATCGGCCGCGGCGAGGGCTCCGACGCGGATGACGTATTTCGTGCATGCCGTGTCCTCGGCGCTCGCCTCGGTTCCGGGGGGAACTTCTTCTCCCTCGGCCGGCTTGTTCTGTTCGGCGATTTCTTCTGCTTTCTCATCCACCCACGCCTTCGCGTCGGGGTCGGAGAGCAGTCTTTCTTTGTCGAAGCGGTACGCCTCGTAGATGGCGTCTGCGTCGAGATTGTAAATATATTCGACGTAGCGGCTCTCATCCTGCGCATAGACGCGCATGTAGTGCTGGACCGTCTCCTGCGACACGTCCCCGTTCTCGTCCTCAGGCGAATACAGGAACATTTCATAGACGATGCCGTCCTCTATCTTGGCAGCCCCATCCTCGAAAGGAAGGACGAACTCGTCGTCCTCGACGCCCTCTTTGTGAAGGCGGTAGGGCTTTGCGAAGAGCCATTTGGAGAGCTCTTCTTCGTCGTTCTCCTCCTGGATGACGGAAGCGTAGTTGGGGCCGACGACGCCCTTTTCGAGAATGGCGGCGTTGTAGCTCTCCGACATGCCGACGAAGAGGTCGAGATTGGCGTACTGCGAATAGGAGCGGAACCCCTGGAACGCGACGATGAGGATGACCAGAGAGAGGATCATGGGGAGGCAAGCTCCCAACATGCTGTACCCGTTTTTCTTGTACAGCTCCATCATCTTTTGGTTGTACATGTTCTTATCGTTCGCGTACTGCTGCTGCAATTTGTCGAGATCCTCTTTCATGTCGCGCATGATGAGGTTCTGCTTGCGCATCTTCACGCGCTGGTAGATATCGAAGGGGAGGGTGATGGCTTTGAGCACGAGCGTGAACACGATGATGCCGAGGCCGACGCTTCCGCATCCCTCGATGATGACGCGCGCAAACTGACCGAGCCAATCCATCCCGATCTGGTAGCCCTGTCCGAGCAGGGTAAATTCGATGCTGCTTAAAATGTTTCCTATCATAGATGCGTTTTTAGTCCGTTGTGGCGCGGCCTTGCGCGCAGCTTGCGCCGTTCACATCAGCCAGATCTTCTTCCAGAATGCCTCGGGCGCGGGGTCGATCCCCCCCTTCGAGAGGGGATTGCAACGTAAAATCCGCCATGCTCCGAGCAAGATCCCAACGATGACGCCGTAATTGTTGATACATCGTTTGGTGTACTCCGAGCACGTCGGGGTATAGAGACAGGTATGATGCGACAGATATTTTTGGTAAAAGACGATGAGCAGGATGCACAGTCCCTTGAGGTACGGACGGAACAGAACGCCCTTCAGATAGCGGGCATTCTCGATACACATGTCACGCAGTCGCACGGTCCACCAGCTTTTCTCTTTCGAGGATCTTTCGGATGTCCCGCCGGAATGCGGCATAAGAGTAGGTCTCTGCGATCTTGGGAAGGAGAAGGACGCTTGCGGGCACGCCGAGCGGCATGCAACTGCGGAACGCCTCGCGGAGAAGCCGCTTGATGGCGTTCCTCTGCACGCTCCTGCCGTACTTTTTCCCCACGCAGACGGCCATCGCCGTCTCGTCCGAGGGAGCATAGACGAAAATGAGCGTCTCCGCATACACGCGCTTGCCCCTGTGCAGGAGCGACGTGATCTCCTTCGCCTTCTTGATCCGCAGATAGTTCATGCCGTAATTTTACGCGGAAATGTGCTTTCTGCCCTTGTTTCTTCTTCTCTTGAGGACGTTCCTTCCGCTCTTGGACGCCATTCTCTTGCGGAAGCCGTGGACCTTGCTTCTCTGTCTCTTCTTGGGCTGGTAAGTTCTTTTCATGGTTCGCTCCTTAAAGGTTTTCTTTTTTCTATTTGATTATAGAGATTTTTCCGCTCCCCGTCAAGCGATTCCGCGGGGCAATTCCCGCACGGACGCGCTTTTTGCGGTTTCAGGCGACGTTTCTCACGGGAAGGATGAGATAGAGGCTGTGCTTGTCCCCCGCGTTTTGCAGAATGAAGGGGGAGATCGCGCCGCCGAAGGAGACCGTCACCGTATCCTCGTCGAGGGCGCGCAGCGCGTCGAGCAGGAACTTCGCGTTCATGGAGATAGTGAGGTCCACCCCCTCGAGGGTGCAGGGCACGACCTCGTTGACGTTGCCGTTGTCCGACGTCGCCGTCACGCGCACTTCGTCCCCCGCGATATTCAGGGTGACGAGATTGTTCTTGTCGCCGCGGTTGATGATGGCGGCGCGCTCCGCGCTCACGGTGAGCATCGCCTTCGAAAGGGTGACTGTGGTGGAAAATCTCGTGGGAATGACGTTTTCCTTCTTGATGAAATCCCCCTGATAGAGGCGGGAGACGACGGTGAGGCCGCCGCAGCTCACGAGGAGCATACTGCCCTGCGTGTAGAGGGTGATCTCCTCTTCGTCGGCGAGCATGCGGGCGATCTCGCCCAGCGTGCGGGCGGGACAGATGATGCTCCTTTCCTCGCTCTTGGAGACGATGGCCGCCTTCGAGAGGGCAAGACGGTAGCCGTCGAGGGCCATGACTTCGAGCTCGTCGCCGAACGTCATGAGACAGCCTTTGAGGACGGGACGGGAATCGTCCTGCGCGCAGCAGAACGCCGTCTCCGCGATGATCTTTTTGAGATCCGCCTGCTTCATGACGAAGGACTCTTCCCCTATTTCGAGGTCGATGCGGGGAAATTCCTCCGCGGGAAGCGCCTGCATGTAGGAGACGGAATCGCGGTACCTGATCTCCACACCCCTCTCCCCCGTGGCGAGGCAGATCTCCTCGTCGCTGAGTTTCGAGGTGAAGTCGGCGAACAGTTTGCCGGGGACGCAGATCTCCCCCTCTTCGAGAACTTCCGCCTTGATCGTCTTGCGGATGGAGAGTTCGCCGTCCGTCGCGAGCAGCGAGATCTCCTCGAGCGTCGCGGAAAATTTGATGCACTCCATGATGGGCGCGGTCGTGCGGACCGCGCACGCCTTCGATACCTTCATGACCGCTTCGGAAAGTGTGAGACCGTCGCATACGAATTTCATGATGAGACCTCCGTTTTCTTTTCGCCCTCGCAAGAAGCCGCTCCGTCCTTCCCTCAATGATGAAAGTATATAAAAAATATTTTCATTAGTAATAGTAATAGGGGTGTGGAAAGTGTGGACAACTCCGCGCTAAGCGATGACTTTTCTCTATTATATAGGAAAAAGCAAATTTTTTCAAGCAATTTGGGGGAAGATTTGAGAAAACCGTGCAAACAAAGAGGGTGGAAATGTCGGTGGACAACCGCTTTTCCTCTGTGGAGAGAGTGGAACTTCTCCCCAAAGGGAAAAAGCGGCGTGCGGGCGGGAAGGGAAAGCGGGCGCTCCTTTCCCCCAAAGAGGGCAAATTTTCCACAGAGACTTCCACATTGTGGAAATCATCTTGTGCGCAGACGGTTGAAAAGTGAAAAAAAATATGATATAATCAAAGCATGAAAGCATTCCCGCCCGATTTCGGGACGCTCGGGCGCGTCCTCGAGGAGAAAAGGGAAAAGTTCGGAACGTTCTTCCGTCTCCTCACCGAATACAACGCCCGCTTCAACCTCACCGCCATCACGGAGGAAGAGGACGTGCGCGTCAAGCACTTTCTCGATTCCCTCGCCGCGGAGAGCCTCATTCCCAAAGGCGCCCGCGTGGCGGAAGTCGGCTCGGGAGCGGGGTTCCCGTCCATTCCCCTCATGATCGCGCGGGAGGACCTCTCCTTCGCCCTCATCGAGAGCACGGGGAAGAAGTGCGAATTTCTGCGCACGGCCGTCAAAGAGCTCGGCCTCAACGCCGAAGTCGTCAACGCCCGCGCCGAGGACGCGGGGAAGGACCCTGCCCGCCGCGAACGGTACGGCGTGTGCGTCGCGAGGGCGGTCGCCAAGCTCAACACCCTTGCGGAGTACTGCATGCCCCTCGTCCAAAGGGGAGGGCTCTTCATCGCCTATAAGGGGCAGGACGGGGAACTCAAAGAGGGCGCGAGGGCGATCTCTTTGCTCGGCGGCGGGGAGACGGCGGAGATCGCCTACACGCTTCCGCAGGGCTACGGCGCGCGTACCCTCGTCGTCGCCGAAAAGCGCACCTTCACCCCTGCAAAATATCCGCGCGGCAACGGCGCGGAGAGGAGGGCTCCCATCGTATGAGCGGAATTTTTTGCTGCGCACTCAGCGGACACCGCGACCTTCCCGAAGATTTTGACGGGAACGCGGTCTACGACGACCTCGAACAGATCATTCGGGAGGGGTACACGGAGTTCCTCTGCGGCATGGCGAAGGGGTTCGATCTTCTCGCGCTCCAATGTCTCCTTGACCTCAAACGAAGGTACCATGTCCGCGTTGTCGCGTGCATTCCCTTCCGCGGACAGGAAAAACATTACCCTCCGAAGGAGCGGGAGATCTATCGGGAACTGCTCGAACGGTGCGACGAGACGCGCGTCCTCTCCGAGGGGTATTTCAACGGCTGCTTTCTCGCAAGGGACCGCTACATGGCGGACGAGTGCGACCTTCTCTACGCCTACTGCATCCGCACGAAGGGGGGGACGGCGTACACCGTACGGTATGCGATCTCCCGCGGAAAGGAAGTCAGGCTATACCGCGGCGGAGCGTGAAGCGCGGCAAGAACGGCACGGCCGTTTTTTTTATTTGCGGTGAAGCCTTCCCTCTTGGCTCCACCTCTGGGGGAGCTGTCACGCTGCCTTTGCGTGACTGAGGGGGTTCGCTCATATCAAAACCCCTTTCCCCCGCTACGCGGGTACTTTCCCCAAAGGGGACAGCGAGTTCTTGGCGCCCCCTTGAGGGGGAGCTCCGCCGCAGGCGGTGCCCCGCGCGCACTATTTGCGACTAAGCGCGGCACGAGCGCGGAGCGCGAAGTAGCGCAGCGAGTGTATCTTTAAGATTCACTCGGTCCTTGCGGACCTCGGAATGAGGGGGTGGGTGCACCCTGTGCAAAATTTCCTTGCGGAGGAGCGGGATCCGACGCAAAGGGAGAAAAAACGACGCAAACTCTGCGCGTCCGCCGCCCAAGATCCGCTATGATAGGATGACGAAGGAGAATTTCTTATGTCATACGAAAAACGCGTCTGTGTTCTGAAACAAGTGAAAAAGGGCTTCACGGCGGACGGGAGCGCGCTGTCGGGCGCCGTATATCTCGAGCGCATGGGGGACGAACTCACCGTCACGCCCCGCCTCTTGGGGATCGCGCCCGTCAGGGAAGGACGGTACGCCCTCGCGCTCTGGATCGAAGGGGGCGTATATGTCGCGGAACTCGGAAGCGGCGCGTCCGTGCACCTCACCGCGCCCTCGATCAAGGCGGGGGTCGCCGTGCTCCTCGTCTATTTGCGCGCGACGGCGGAACCCGTCGCCTTCGGAAGCTGCGGCGTTGCGCCCGCCGATCATTCGCAGCTTCTCGCGGCGTTCGAAAGGCAGGAAGAGGAGCAAGAGGGCCAAAAGGGACAGGAAGTGCCCGCCGAGGCCGAATCCCGACAAGGGGACGCAGAAGAAGAGGCGCGTCCCGGGGAGGATGGCGGCATGCCTTCCTTTCGCGGCGGAGAGAGCGCGGCTGCGTCGGGGGCGGCCTACGACGACGAAGCCATTGCCGAGAACGACTACTTCCGCACTGCGGTCGATGGCGATGGGAAAACTGCTCGCGGAGCGGAAGAGGGGGCGCAAGACGGGGATGAAACTGCGCAGGATGACGGCGCTCGCCATCCGTTCTATCGCGCCCGCGGCGCGCTTACATACTATATCTCTGTGCGCGACAAACTCGCCGCCGCCTTCGAAAAATTCCCCAAAGACGACCGCCTCACCGCGGCCTTCCCCTGTTCCGAGTGGGTGAGGGCGGAGGGCGCGCTGCTCGGCATTCTCTATGAGAGCGGCATGCCGCGCTATCTGTGCGTCGCCGTCGAAGGAAGGGCGGACGGGGAGCCGCCCGCCGAGATGAAAGGGCGGTGCAGATTCGTTCCCGAAAGCCCTGTCTCGGACATGGTAGGCTTCTTTGTCGTCTTTCAGTCTGCCGACACGGGCGAATACGTCACCGTTTACGACAGCTGAGCGCAAAAAACCGCCAATGGAAACCTTTCGGAAAATTCGCAAAACCCCGCAAAAAATTGCGGGGTTTTTGTTTACAAAAAAGGGGAATTGTGGTATAATGTACAATGAACGAAAAGCGGCATTTTTTCCGCATAGACAGGAGGATTCCAATGGCTCTTACCGCAAACAAGAAAGTTCTCGATTTCGTGAACGACAGCGTCGCCCTCGCGCAGCCCGATAAGGTGGTGTGGATCGACGGCAGCGAGGCCCAGCTCGCGCAGCTCCGCGACGAGGCCGTCAGAACGGGCGAAATGATCAGGCTCAACCAAGAAAAGCTCCCCGGCTGCTACTATCACCGCACCGCGAAGAACGACGTCGCGCGCGTCGAGGACCGCACGTTCATCTGCTGCAAAAATAAAGAGGACGCGGGCCCCATCAACTACTGGATGGACCCCGCCGAGGCGTATGCCCTCTGCCGCGAGATCGCCCGCGGGAAGATGAAGGGACGCACCATGTACGTCATTCCCTATTCGATGGGCGTCGTCGGCTCGCCATTCTCCAAGATCGGCATCGAGGTCACCGACTCCATCTACGTCGTTCTGAACATGGCGATCATGACCCGCGTCGGCACCGACTGCTACGACGCGCTCGGCGAGGACGGCGACTTCATCAAGGGCTTCCACTGCAAGTGCGACGTCGACCCCGAAAAACGCTATATCATGCACTTCCCCGAGGACGATACGATCATTTCCGTCAACTCGGCGTACGGCGGGAACGTCCTTCTCGGCAAAAAGTGCTTTGCCCTGCGCATCGCTTCCTGCCTCGGCAGAAACGAGGGCTGGATGGCGGAGCACATGCTGATCTTGGGCGTGACGTTCCCCGACGGGACGAAGAAGTACCTCGCGGCGGCCTTCCCTTCCGCATGCGGCAAGACCAACCTCGCCATGCTCATTCCCCCCAAGCACTATCTCGAAAGGGGATATAAGGTGGAATGCGTGGGCGACGATATCGCATGGATCCGCGTGGGTAAAGACGGAAGGCTTTGGGCGGTCAACCCCGAGAACGGGTTCTTCGGCGTCGCTCCCGGCACCAACGAGAAGAGCAATCCCAACGCCCTCGCCGCAACGAGAAAGGGCACGATCTTCACCAACGTCGCCATCGATCCCTCCGACAACACCGTGTGGTGGGAAGGGCTTACCAAACAGCCGCCCGAAAAGCTCATCGATTGGCTCGGGAACGATTGGACGCCCGAAAGCGGCGTGAAAGCGGCGCACCCCAATTCGAGATTCACCGCGCCCGCCGTGAACTGCCCCTGCCTTTCCCCCGAATTCGATTCGAAAGAGGGCGTGCCCCTCGACGCGATCATCTTTGGCGGAAGAAGGGCGACGACGACCCCGCTCGTCTATCAATCCCGCGATTGGGACCACGGCGTATTCGTGGGCTCGATCATGAGTTCGGAGACGACCGCCGCCGCCACGGGTGCGGTCGGCGTTCTGCGGCACGACCCGATGGCGATGAAGCCGTTCGCGGGCTACCATATGGCGGATTACTTCGGGCACTGGATCGAGATGGGCAAGAAGATCAAAAACCCGCCCAAGATCTTCAACGTGAATTGGTTCAGACAGGATGAAAACGGCGAATTCCTCTGGCCGGGCTTCGGCGACAACATGCGCGTTTTGGAGTGGATCTTAAAGCGTTGCGACGGCAAAGTGGGCGCAAAGGAGACCGCGATCGGGTATGTTCCCTACGCGAAGGACATCGACCTCGAAGGGCTCGACTATTCCACGGAGACCCTCGAGCGCATCCTCTACGTCGACAAGGCGCGTTGGAGCAAAGAGGCGGATGAGATCGCGGAGTACTACAAGCAGTTCGGCGACCGCCTGCCCGCGGAGCTCCGCGAGAGCCTCGAAACCTTGAAGCGCAACTGCGAAGAGTAAAGGACGGGCGGCATTCCCGATGCCGCGCAGTTCGGAAAAAGCTCCCCTCCAAAGGGGAGCTTTTTGCTCGGCTTGATCTCGTAAAATAGCGAATGGGGTCGAAAAAACCGCGGCGCATTCCTCATTCCGTCCCGACCGAGGCTTCTATTGTAGACTAAGGTCGGCACGAGAAGCGAAGTCCTCATTCCGAACGGAGCGAAAGCGGAGTGAGTGAATCTTAAAGATACACTCGGCTACGCCTCGGTATGAGGGTGTGCCTCGGCTCCACCTTTGGGGGAGCTGTCCGCTCGCCAACCCTCTTGGCGCCCCCTTGAGGGGGAGCTGTCGAGCGTTAGCGAGACTAAGGGGGTGTTGCATAATCAGAGCGCCACCCCTTCCGTCACTCGCGTTGCTCGTGCCACCCTTCTCGCGCGGGTAGAGCCCCGCGTAACTTCGCCTTTGGCTCGTGCCGCACTTAGAAAACAATAGAAACTTCGTGCGGGGCGGTCACCGTTCGCGCGAGATAATGCGCTACTGCGTCGCTACGCTCCTTGTGCCGTGCTTAGAATCACAAATAGAATCTTCGCACGGGGCACTCCTGTCGCAACGCGCCAAAAGTTCACTGGACTTTTGGCAGAATGCGTTGCTCCTCCTCGAGGGGTGGGCAAGAGACTCTGTTTTCCTACCCCATTCCAATAACGGCGCGTTGCAAAACCATGCTTTTGCATAAGCGCACCCAATTTGCGCAACCCTTTGCGCTTATTGTCTTTGAGGTCAGACATGGGTGTGGGCGAATTGCTTTGAGATGCACAAATTGAACCCCTCACGAAATTTTGTTTGGGGGGATTGTTGACGCACCCCCTCCCCTACCCCTCCCCCTCAAGTATAAGGGGGAGGGCAAGAAAAAGTGCCCCAAACAAAATTTGTGAACTTACATGACCACAATATTCCTCTGGGTGAACTTATCTTTGAGCTCGGCGGGGAAATTGTCGTCGGTGATGAGCACGTCGATATCCTCGAGGCGGGCGAACGTATAGGGCATGATCTTGCCGATCTTCGAGCTGTCGAGCATCATATACATCGACTTGGCCTTCTTCCGCGTCATTTTGAGCAGGTCCGCCTCCACCTGCGAGGCGCAGGAGAACCCGTTTTCGGGCGTAAACGCCGAGGCGGAAATGATGGCGAGCTCGAAGTTCGTATTGTCGAAGTAGGACTTCGCCACGGGGGAAGCCGTCGAGAGATTGTCTTTGAGCACCTGCCCGCCGAGGACGGTGAGGTGGACGTTCTTCTTCTGCGCGAGTTCGATGGCGACGGCGAGCCCGTTCGTAAAGACATGCACGTTGATGTCGGGCAGTTCTTTTGCGAGGTACATGGCGGTCGTGCCGCCGTCAACAAAGAGGGAAGTGTTTTCGTCGACGAGGCGCGCCGCTTTTTGGGCGATCTTGATCTTCTCGTCGGTGTGAATGGCCGTTTTCTTGGTATAGGGCTCTCCCGAGACTTTCTGCACTTCCTTGACGGACATTGCCCCCCCGCGCACGCGGATGATGCGTCCCTCTTGTTCGAGCTGGTAAAGGTCGCGCCGCAGCGTCATTTGGGAGACATGGGGGAAATAATCGTCGAGTTGTTCCAGCGTGAGCTTGCCGCGCTTGTCGAGCAGCTCCGCAATTTCTTCGACACGGTCACGTTTCATGATAGCGTCCTCCTGATCTTCTTTTGTAAGATTTTAACATGATTTTCGAAATATAGCAAGCGATTTTACACGAATTTACAAAATAATTCATGAAATACCTGTGAAAAAGTGTAATTTTTCATTGCGTGAATGAAAATGACGAAAAATTTTTTCACGGACGGCTCTCCCGTGCGCGCGGGACGAATTTTGAAGCGGGCTTGCAAAACAGTTGCGTTTTTTGCGTGCGAATGGTACAATATGCACTATGGAACGGCCGAACTATCTCCGTGCGCTCGACGAGCACTTTTGCGCGCGGTATTCCGATTATGCGAAGATCGCAGCCATCGAGGGCTATGCCATGCCCGAAGTGGTCTATGTCGCAAAGGACGGCAACATTGCCCGCCGCGATTCTTCCTGCATGCGGCTCCAATATCAGGAGAACGCGGAGGAACTGCTCGCCCGCTTCAAAGAGGGGCTGACGGATACCGAATTTACGTTCTCTTTCCGCTTCCCCAAGCTCAAAGAGCGCATCAAGACGTTCTTCGGCCGCAAGCGGAAAACGTTTGCGCGGCTGCTTCCGGGGATCCTTGCGCGGTGCGGCGAGACGGCGCAGTCTGCCGGGGAGAAGCTCTCCGTCGAGCCCATGTATTGGAAAAAGCTCGTAAAGGGGACGCTCTATCCCGAAAAGGGCACGGTGCTCGCGCTCGCGCTCGTGACGCGGATGGGGCTCGAGGACCTCGGGGAGCTCCTTTCGGCGGGGGGATTTACCTTCGACCATGCGAACGTGCGCGACGTCGTGGTGGAATACCTGCTCGCACAGAAAATCTTCAACGCCGACATGCGCGACGCCTGCCTCGCCGAGTACAAGATCGACACCCTGCCCATCCAACACTGACCCCCGCCCGCAACCATAGGAGCAACGCGGGGGAAAACGAAAAATGGGGGCAAAGCGTATTTCTTGCTGCCCCTTTGGGATCGCAAAACACAGTTCTCGCTGTCCCCTTTGGGGTCGCAAAACGCATTTCTTGCGAAAAGCACAGTGCGCTTTTCGCGGCGTTTTGCGATGAGTGAGCGCATCGGAAGGCGCGAACGGTGACCGAGGGCAAGGTTCTACTTGCCCGAGACAGTACCCGCGGAGCGGGGGAAAGGGGTTTTGAACCCCCTTAGTCTCGCTAACGCTCGACAGCTCCCCCAAAGGTGGAGCCGAGGCGCCCCCCCTACGTCGTCGCTTTGCTCCTCGTGCCACCCTTAGAGAACAGGATGCGGGTGGGGCGTGCCGACCTTAGTTTAGCACCCCCTACCCTACCCTCCCCCCTCTGGTAAAAGGGGGGAGGCGAGTTGAACCGCCCTCCAAACAAAATTTGTGAACCCCATTCCGATAACGGCGCGTTGCAAAACCACGCTTTTGCATAAGCGCACTCAATTTGCGCAATCCTTTGCGCTTAATGTCTTTGAGGACAGACATGGTGGTGGGCGACGGGGCGTTGAGATGAAAAAACCTAACCCCTCACGAAATTTTGTTTGGGGGATTGTTGACGCACCCCCTACCCTACCCTCCCCCCTCTGGTAAAAGGGGGGAGGCGAGTGGAACCGCCCCCAAAACAAAATTTGTGAACCTAAAAAATGAAAGCTATGAAAATCTATAATTCATTGACGAAACGAAAGGAAGAGTTTATCCCGCTCGAAGAGGGCAAAGTCAAAATGTACGCCTGCGGGATCACCGTCTCGGGCGAGGCGCACATAGGGCACGGCTTTCAGGCGCTCGTCTATGACGTGTTCCGCAAATTCCTCGAAAAGCAGGGGTATGAAGTCACCTACGCCCGCAACTATACCGACGTGGACGACAAGATCATCGCCAAATCGCACGAGACGGGCATTCCCGCCGACCGTTACGCCGCCATGATGATCGAGAAGATCGACGCTATCATGAAGAAGGCGAATATCGGCGAACCCACCGTCTGGCTGAAAGCGACCGAGCATATCGGCGACATTATTTCTTTCATCCAAGACCTCATCGACGGGGGGCATGCCTACGAAGGGGATAGCGGAGACGTGTATTTCGACGTCGATTCCTTCCCCGCCTACGGGCAGCTTTCCGGCCGCGACAAAGAGGATATGCTCGACGGCGTGCGCGTGGAAAACGACGGGAGCAAGAAGAACGCCTATGACTTCGCGCTCTGGAAAAAGGCGAAACCCGGGGAGATCTCGTGGGATTCCCCGTGGGGCAAGGGGCGGCCGGGCTGGCATATCGAGTGCTCGGCGATGAACCATGCGGCGTTCGGCGACCGCATCGACATCCACGGCGGCGGCAGAGACCTCATCTTTCCCCATCACGAGAACGAGATCGCGCAGTCCGAGGCGCGCACGGGGCGGAAATTCGCCAACTATTGGACGCACAACGGGCTCATCAAGGTGAACGGGCAGAAAATGTCGAAATCGCTCGGCAACGTCGTCCTCATGGAGGACGTGCTCGCGCGCTATTCGGACGAGGCGATGAAGTTCGCGCTGCTCTCGTCGAACTACCGCGGCGACCTCAACATTACCGACGATCTCTTCCCGAACGCCGAGGCGCATCTCGTCAAATTCTACACGCTCATCGACAAGATCGAGACCGCCTTCCCCACGGAGGAGGGGGGCATGTCCGAGATCGACGCCAAATTTGACGAGGCGATGAGCGACGATTTCAATACCGCGCTCGCGCTCTCCGATCTCTTCGGCTACTTCAAAGAGGCGGCGAAACTGCTCGCGGAGGGGGACCCGAAGGCGAAGAGGATGGTGAACCAGATCCGCGAAACGTACGGGCTGCTGGGGCTGTTCAAAAAGGACGCGAAGGCGTATCTCGCGCAGTACGCAAAGGGGGAGGAGATCCCCGAAGAGGTGCGCGCGGTCGCGGAGGAACGGTTCGCGGCGCGGAAAGAGAAGAATTGGGCGAGATCGGACGAGCTCCGCGAACGGCTGAAATCGCTCGGCTACGCCGTCAAAGACCAAAAGGACGGCTACACGCTGAGCAAGCTCTGATTTGTCCCCGCGCTGAAATACACCCCACCTCGCTGTCCCCTTTGGGGTCGCGTAGAAAGCCCCCTCCGTGGGAGGGGTAGGGGGTGGGGCGGATCCCAAATTCGTGCCCACCTCAGTCACTGCGTGACAGCTCCTCCTCGGGAGGAGCCTTGCCCCCTCCGTGGGAGGGGGATATGGGGGTGGGGCGAGTTCTAAAGGCGTACCCATCTATCGCGCTTCGCCCCTCATCCGTCACGGCTACGCCGTGCCACCTTCGCCGTGCAATGAAACAAAAACTCAAATGGAAGGATATCGTATGAAGATCACCGCAAAAGAACTGAGACAAAAATGGCTGGATTTCTATAAGAGCAAGGGGCACGTCGATATCGGCGCGGTCTCCCTCATCGGCGACGGAACGACGGGCGTCATGTTCAACGTCGCGGGCATGCAACCGCTCATGCCTTACCTTCTCGGGGCACCCCATGTCTGCGGGAAGAGGCTCTGCAACGTGCAGGGGTGCATGCGCACGGTGGATATCGACTCCGTCGGCGACGCTTCCCACTTCACCTTTTTCGAGATGATGGGGAATTGGTCGCTCGGCGACTATTTCAAAAAGGAAAAGACGGCGTGGACGTTCGAACTGCTCACGGAAGTGTTCGGGCTCGACAAGGACAAGCTCTGCACCACCGTGTTCGAGGGCGACGGCAGCGCGCCCCGCGACGAGGAGACGGCGCAGCTTCTGGTTGCTCTCGGCATCAGGCCCGAGCACGTTTTCTATCTTCCCAAAGAGGATAATTGGTGGGAACTCGAGGGGACGGTGGGCACGCCGTGCGGACCCGACAATGAGTGGTTCTATCCCATCAAGAATCTCGACGCTCCCGTCTTTCCCGACGACTATGTGGAGATCGGCAACGACGTCTACATGCAGTACAAAAAAACGGAGACGGGCTATGAGCCCTTACAGAACAAAAATGTGGACACGGGGTTCGGTTTCGACCGCATGCTCCTCTTTTTGAACGGGCTGCAGGACGCGTACCTCACCGACCTCTTCACGGGCGCGATCGCAAAGCTCGAGGAGCTCTCGGGGAAGAAGTATTCGGACGGCGGCGACGACAGGCGCGCCATGCGCATCATCGCCGACCATACCCGCACGACGGTCATGCTCATCGGCGACAGAAACGGCATCCTTCCCTCCAACGTGGGCGCGGGGTATATCCTCCGCCGCATCATGAGAAGGGCGATCCGCTACTGCCGCGCGCTCGGCGTCTCCGCAGACGCCATGCTCGACGTCGCCAAGATCTTCATCCGCGAAGTCTATAACGAATCGTACCCCCTGCTCGCCGAAAAAGAGGGGTATATCCTCGACGAGATGAAAAAAGAGGCGGCCCGCTTCGAGGCGACCCTCACGACGGGCATGCGCGAGTTCGACAAGTGCCTGCAAGGCATCGCGCGCAAGAATGAATTTATGAAGAAGAGCGACCCCTCGTACGAAGAGGAAAAGACGATCGGCGGCAAACAGGCGTTCCGTCTGTACGACACCTTCGGCTTCCCGCTCGAACTCACCGAGGAACTCGCCGCGGAGCACGGGCTCACCGTGGACAGGGCGGGGTTCGAAGAGGCGTTCAGGGAGCATCAGGAGAAGAGCCGCGCCCTCGAGAAGGGACAGGCCAAAGGCGGCCTCGAGAGCCACAGCGAGATGGCGACCAAGTACCATACCGCGACCCATCTCCTCAACGCCGCGCTGAAACAGGTGCTCTCGCCCGACTGCAACCAAAAGGGGTCGAATATCAACGACGAGCGCATGCGCTTCGACTTCAATTTCGACCGCGCCATGACGCCCGCGGAGATACAGGCGGTGGAGGACCTCGTCAACGAGAAGATCGCGGAGGATCTTCCCGTCGTGTTCCGCGAGATGAGCCTCGAAGAGGCGCGCAGGGAGAATTTCGTCGGCGTGTTCGATTCGAAGTACGGCGACGTTGTCAAGACGTATTCCATCGGCGAGTTCAGCAAGGAGATGTGCGGAGGCCCCCATGTCGAGCGCACGGGCGTTTTGGGGCATTTCAAGATCCAGAAGGAACAGTCCTCCTCCGCCGGCGTGAGAAGGATCAAGGCGATTTTGGAATAGGTTCAGTTCACAAATTTTGTTTGGGGCACTTCCACTTGCCCTCCCCCTTATACTTGAGGGGGAGGGGTAGGGGAGGGGGTGCGTCAACAATCGCCCAAACAAAATTTCGTGAGGGGTTAGTTTTTTCATCTCTACGCCCCGTCGCCCGCGACCTGAATTGTCCTCAAATACAATAAGCGCAAAGGGTTGCGCAAATTGAGTGCGCTTATGCAAAAGCGTGGTTTTGCAACGCGCCGTTATTGGAACTAAGTTCACAAATTTTGTTTTGCAAAGGCGCAAAACGCACCGCCATCTTGCTGTCCCGTGGGGTCGCGTAATGCGTTCTCGCTGTCCCCTCTGGGGAAAGGGGTTTTGATACAAGCGAACCCCCTCAGTCACTGCGTGACAGCTCCCCCAGAGGTGGAGCCGAGGGCTTACTGTTCTCGGGCGGGTCGCGTAATGCGCTCTCGCTGTCCCGTGGGGTCGCGTAATGCGTTCTCGCTGTCCCCTTTGGGGAAAGTGGCACGAAGTGCCGAAAGGGGTTCCTATGCGCGTTTATCGTCATAAACTCGTAAAATACGCGCGGGAGCTACGGAAAAACATGACCAAAGAAGAACGAAAATTATGGTACACGTTTCTCCGTTATCTTCCCGTAAAAGTTACCCGACAGAGGCCGATGGGGCAGTATATCGTTGATTTTTTCTGCGATGAAGCAAAACTCGCCATAGAGGTTGACGGTTCGCAACACTATGAGGAAACGGGGGAGAACTATGACCGCGGCAGAGATGAGTTTTTATCGGAGAACGGGATCTCGGTCGTTCGATATTCCAATTACCAGATCGTGAAAGAATTTGAAATGGTGAAGCAGGATATTCTGTTGCGGTTGGGGTTGGAATAGTCTTTTCGCAGTGCGCCCTCGCTGTCCCCTTTTGGGTCGCGTAATGCGCTCTCGCTGTCCCCTTTGGGGAAAGTACCCGCGTAGCGGGGGAAAGGGGTTTTGATATGAGCGAACCCCCTACTTCGTCGCTTCGCTCCTCGTGCCGCGCTTAGTCGCAAATAGTGCGCGCGGGGCAGTCACGCAAAGGCAGCGTGACAGCTCCCCCGGAGGTGGAGCCGAGAGAGGGCGGGCGAAAAATCAGGGAAATCAAGAAATTCAAGAATTTCAAGAAAAGGGAGAAATCTATGACGGAAAAAGAAAAACTGCATGCGGGCGAGCTGTACACCGTTGACGGCGAACTTGCCGCGGAGCTTGCGGCGTGCAAGAAAAAGTGCGAGGAGTACAACCGCACCCCGCGCGAGGAACGGGAGAAGCGGAGAGAGATCATGTGCTCCATCCTCGGCGGTCACGGCAGCAATTTCGTCTTTGAGAGCAACGTTTGGTTCGACTACGGCTACAACACCGTCATCGGCGAGAACTTCTACGCCAATCACGACTGCGTTTTTCTCGACACGGGCAAGCTCACGTTCGGAAACGACGTGTTCATCGCCCCGCAATGCGGTTTCTACACGGCGGGGCACCCCCTCGACGCAAAGACGCGCAACGCCTGTCTCGAATTTGCCAAGCCCATCCGCGTGGGGAACTCGGTGTGGTTCGGCGGCGGCGTACGGGTGCTCCCCGGGGTGACGATCGGAGACAACGTCGTGATCGGCGCGGGCAGCGTGGTGGTGCACGACATTCCGTCGAACAGCGTGGCGGCGGGCGTCCCCGCGAGGGTGATCAAAACATTGCCGCACGACGGCGAGTAAGTGGATATTTCCCAAAGAGTTGAGGCGCGCCCGCGGTTTCCCGCGGGCGCGCCTCAAAATTAACAAAATGATTGAAAAATTTTCTTAGAACCCATTGACAAATTTCTTTGTTTGTGGTAAAATCAAACCCCATAGGGAGGGGAACATTCGGAAAAACTTATCTTTTGTGCAAAAAAATTCATGACGGAGGTATCTGCCGATGCACAATGAAACGGAACGCAAGGAGCTATCAAACAGGCTCATTGCGTTTTTTTCGTAGATTCAATACATTTATTCAGTCGTGAAATTAAAATATGTTTAATTAAAAATTCATAAAGAGGGTGAATAATTATATGTTTAATTCGAAAAAAAGTATTTTAAGAAAAATTTGGGGCATGATAGTGCTTGTGTTGATTTTGGCTTATTTCATACCTGCTACTCCTAACAAAACTGCTTTAGCCGCAGAGGAGCTTCAAAAGCAGGAACGAGAAAACATTGAAGAGATGATTTACGAAACAGCTCTGCAAGAAGGGAAGGAACTAAACGGGTTTTCATACATAGTGGATAGTATATATTTCTCCAATGAAGAAAGGGGCGGTTATTTGATTGAGTTCACGGCAGATGAGTGTTTGGGGTACGCGATAATCTTTAGGATAGGAAAGACGCTTAAGGCTGTAGAGATCAATTTTAATACACATTCGCCATATTACAACAAAAAGGGGTTAAAAATATATCCAGCATTAGGTCATTACTACCTCAAGGTGGATGGCGAATATTACGATGCTTTTACTATGGAGGCGTTGGATGGTTATGTTGCGACAGATGCTCCTGAATTTTATGCTTCTTGTAAGTCCTCAGACAAGAAATTTCGAGTGGCTACCACAAGAGAAGTAAAATATAATTATGGTTTCTATTATAGTGATGAAATTCCAGACTTTTATACATCATACTCCACATCTATAACGAATCATAGTAATAATTGCGCTAATGCCGCAGGATTAATTGCGGTAAATTATTGGAACAAGAAATACAATAATGATTTACTAAAATTAAGCAAAGCAGATTTGTCCCAAAGTTCAATAGCACGAGATAAGGACAATATTGATGGAGCCCAAAAAGCAGAGATCATGAAAACTTTTTATAAATACATGAACACTAATTGGTTTTTTGGTACGGGCGGAACATTGCCTAATGATTGTTATAGCGGTTTTGAAAAGTTGATTAAAGAAAAGGGTTACAAAGTAAGCAGAGATAAAGATTTGTCTTATGATGAGATGGTTTCCTATATTCAAAAAGGTATTCCAATCTTTATTACTTCGATTGACTATTACTTTTCGGCGACTCCCAACAAAACTTCTCTTCCGAGCGTTTCATATATGTCGGGCGATAATAAACTTACTATTGCCTACGAAAGATCAAGCGGCTTGGCAAATTCCCACACCTTTGTAGGGTATGGCTTTGCTTATTATAGCTTATATGATAATAACGAGAAGAATTCCGAAGAGCAATTAATTAAAGTTGCAAATGGTTGGGGAGGGAGTTGTTATTTTAATTATACAGTAAGCAATAAATTCAGTTCGGCCGCTATAAATGTATTTAAGGACTAAGCGCGCATTGGGAGGAGACCATGACCAAAAAAAAGAAAATCATCTTTATCACGGGCGCGGTCCTGCTTGCCGCCGCGCTGGTCGCCTTAGCCGCGGCGTTGCCCTTTCTTTTGCCCCTGACGATATTGCGTGAGAATCACCCCGACGACGCGAGAAGGATCGCGCTCGAACAGTTCGGGCTGGACGAGGTCTGGATCGTCGCGGCGGGGACGTCGGGCAGCACTCTGACGACGCAAAAGACGCCGAATTATCCGATCTATGTGTTGGGGGAAAAGGACGGGGAAGAGCATTTCATCATCGTCCCCCAGCTAAAAGAATTCGAGTCCTACGAGATCGGTTGGATGTTCGAAAAATCTTTCCGCGAGATCGTTGACGAGCTGAATGCGCACGCGGGCAGCGCCATTTGCCAAAAGGAAAATTATGGGGAATTTGAGTTTTGGGACAATGAAGAACAGATCGCGGAGTATGCGCAGGGGATCCCGTTGGATTTCGGTTTCATGATGGTGTACCGCGAGTATCTGATCGTTCAGTCACGGCAGGAGCTTACGATCCTTTCAAAGGTCTGAAGTTATCCGAAATTGAGGCGCGCCCGCGGTTTCCCGCGGGCGCGCCTGACGATAAAGAGAGTGGGTGGGCGTAAAAATGAGGAAAAGGGCGGCGAGGCGCATTCCCGCGCCCTTACAAACGCATTCTACTCCGATAAATATGACAATCCCTGTCATGATTATGAAAATTTTTCCGAAGATCGGGAAATTTTTCCGCGGGTGCGGAGCGGACGGGGAAAAACGGAAAAAAGTTCGGAAAAAAGCAAAAAATCTTAAAAACGCAATGCAAAACAGCTTGACGGAAAAAATTCTGCGACCTATAATATAGAAGTAGTCGGCAAAAGAGGCAGAAACGCTCGCCCCGGGCGTACCCAAGAATGCGCCGACGATCAGCAGTTACTGCCTTCTGACATGATACAAGGAGTACGGATATGAAAACCTATATGGCAAACGCTCAGACGGTTGAGAGAAAGTGGTATGTCGTCGACGCGGCCGGCCTTCCCCTCGGGAGACTTGCCTCGAAAGTGGCGGCGATCCTTCGCGGCAAGAACAAGCCCACCTTTACTCCCAACGTCGACACGGGCGATTTTGTGATTGTCATCAACAGCGACAAAGTTGTTCTCACGGGCAAGAAGCTCGAGAACAAATTTTACCGTTATCATACGGGCTATATCAGCGGCCTCAAAGAGGTCCCTTACAGCAAGATGATGGCGGAGCGCAGCGATCTCGCGGTCTACGAAGCCGTGCGCGGCATGCTGCCCAAGAACTCTCTCGGCAGGGCGATGGTCAAGAAGCTGAGAGTGTATAAGGGCGCGGAGCACAAGCACGAGGCGCAGAAGCCCGAAACGCTGAAATTATTTTGAGAGGGAGTAAAACATGGCAAAAGCGACGATTAAGAAGAAGTTACAGTTCTGGGGAACGGGAAGAAGAAAGAAGGCGATCGCGCGCGTTCGTCTCATTCCCGCCGGGAGCGGTGCTATTGTCATCAACGAACGCACCCTTGAAGACTATTTCCCGCAGGGGACGACGCAGTACGTCGTCAAGCAGCCTCTCACGCTTCTTGCGGCGGAAGGCAAATACGACATTTTCGTGAACGTCATCGGCGGCGGCTATACGGGTCAGGCGGGCGCCATTCGTCTCGGCATTGCCCGCGCGCTCCTTGAGGCGGAACCCGAATCCCGTCCCGCGCTCAAAAAAGCGGGCTTTCTCACGAGAGATCCCCGCGTCAAAGAGAGAAAGAAGTACGGTCTCAAAAAGGCACGCCGTGCTCCTCAGTTCTCGAAGCGTTAAAAGAAAAAAAGAGGCAGCGCAATGCCTCTTTTTTCTTTGGGTTTGCTCATGGAGGGGACAGCGAGATCTCGGCTCCTCCCGAGGAGGAGCTGTCGAGCGTAAGCGAGACTGAGGAGGGTACGATTCGAACCCGCCCCACCCCCTTGATCCCCCTCCCACGGAGGGGGCAAGCGCGACGAAGTAGGGGGTGTCATCCCGATTGAGCAACACCCCTTCCGTCACCTACGGTGACACCCTTCTCGGGCAGGTAGATTCCTGCCCTCGGTCACCGTTCGCGCGAGATAATGCGCTCACTCCTGTCGCAACGCGCCAAAAGTTCACTGGACTTTTGGCAGAATGCGTTGCTCCTCCTCGAGGGGTGGGCAAGGGCCTCTCGGCTCCTCCCGAGGAGGAGCTGTCGAGCGTAAGCGAGACTGAGGTGGGTACGATTCGAACTCGCCCCACCCCTTTGATCCCCCTCCCACGGAGGGGGTGTTGCCTCGGCTCCCCTTCGAGGGGCGGGTAAGAAAAACCGCAAGGAGGCGGTATGTTTTACGAAACCATTCCATTGACGGACAAAAAAGAGGGCGGGACGCTCACGGTCTACGCGCGCTCCCGCAACCCCGAAAACGCGCCCAAGACGCGTCCCGCCGTACTCGTCATTCCGGGCGGCGGCTATAATATGGTCTCGTTCCGCGAGGGCGAGCCCGTCGCGCTCCGCTTTCTCGCGGAGGGATTCGCCGTGTTCGTGCTCTCCTATTCGGTGCGGACGGCGTATCCCGTGCCCTTTGAAGAGGGGTGCGCCGCGATGAACTTCATCCGTTCCAATGCGAAGAAATACGGCGTAGACCCACACCATGTCTGCGTGATCGGCTTTTCTGCGGGCGGACACCTTGCGGGACTTCTCGCCACCGCGCATGCGGACGGCCGCCCCGACGCCGTGCCCGACGCCGTCCTCTACGGCTATCCCGTCGTCACGACCCAAGCGGGGATCACCCACGAAGAGACGGCGCAGATCTGCTCGGGCGGGGACGCAAGTCTCCGCGCCCGCCTTTCCGTCGAAAACCGCGTGACCCATGAGAGCGCGCCCGCGTTCATCTGGCACACGGCGGAGGACGGGCTTGTCTCCGTGCAGAACGCCTTTCTGCTCGCACAGAGCTGCCAAAAGTGCGGCGTTCCCTTCGAACTCCACGTTTTCGAAAGGGGGTGCCACGGCATGAGCACGGCGGACGCCGAAGTGACCGACGCCGCCCCTGCGGAAGGCACCGCGGGCAAGTGGACGGAGCTCGCTTTTTTGTGGCTGAGAACGCGCGGATTTACGGTAAAGTGAACCCCGTTTCGCGGAAAGCCGCCCGCTATTTCGTCACTTTTTCGCCTTTTTGCTGATCTCGTCGTGGCGGGAGAGAAAGCCGCCGATCGCCGAACCGTCCCGCGCGGCGGGCTCGTTTTTGCCGCTTTCGCCGTCGCCGTAATCGGGCGCGCGGAAGGCTTCGTCGGGCAGTTTTTTGCCTGCGGGCGGGGGATCTTGCTGCGCGCCGCCCTGCCCTTCTTCCCCCTCGGTGAGGGCCGCGAGGGCGTCGAGGAGCTCAAAGATGCCGAATTTTTCCATCGCGAGGGAACCTCCGTTGCGGAAAAATTTGAAAAAAGCAAATTTTCTCAAAGAAAAAGTGCAAGTTTCATAGGTTTTTGATTGCCAAAAACCTTATTTTAGTCTATAATGGAAACTGAATTTTTAGAACAAAAATTCCGAAAAAACGGAAGGACATACCAATATGCGTAAAACAGTGAAGAAACTTATCACATTCACGGCGGCGGCGTTCATGGCGATGGGCGCGTTCTCGTTTGCGGCGTGCAGCCCCAACTTCACCCCGCCGAGCGGGTACCCCGACGGGAAAGCGACTTCCAACGGCGGGTTCGTGGTCTCCGTCGGCGACGGCGCGGACGGCTACTACTACTTCATCAACGGGGTCGGGTCGTCCACTTCCGACAATACCTACGGCGTGCCCGTCAAGGGCGCACTCATGCGCGTGAAGAAAGGGGAGCTCAAAGAGAACAACGCGGAGACGGTCATCCCGTCCCTCATGGTCGCGGGCGACACCACCGCGGGCATCTTCGTCTACAACGGCCGCGTGTACTATGCGACCCCTTCGACCGTGCGCGACACGAAGGGCGTGGTGCAGAACTCCCGCCTCGACTTCAAGAGCGCGAAGCTCGACGGGACGGGGATACAGGACCTCTTCCGTCTCGCCTCCAACACCACCGTCTACCGCTTTGTCGACGTGGGCGGCACCGTCTATGTGCTCTATGCGGAGGGGACGAGCTCGGTCACGATGCACTCCTTCAACACGACCACCAAGAAGGACACCGTGCTCTTCGACGGCGCGACCGACTATGTGCTCGACAGCACGGATAAGGAAAATCCCGTCGTCTACTACACGATGGGGGTCACCGACGTCGACGTCGAGGGTTCCCAGCCCGTGCTCTACAACCAGGTGTACTGCGTGAGCGCGGACGCGACGAAAGCTCCTTACGAATATAATTGGAGCGACAAGGCGCTCGAAGCGAACGACGGAGAAGCGCCCTACACCAACCTCGGCACGATCGTGCTCGACGGCATCGGTACCAACGACAAAAAGCTCGACAACTTCAACCATTCCGAGAGCACCCCGCACTCTCCCGTCGGCTACGTCTATGAGCTCCGCACCTATCAGGACGGCGCGCTCTATCTGACCATCAAGCAGACGAACGGCAGCGGCGGCGACCTCTACTATCTCCCCGAGAGCGCGATCGGGGAAGAGTGGGACAGCGTTGATGACAATCCGGCTTCGGACGGCAAGGCGGGCAAGCTCACCAAGATCGCGAACGCCATCGAAGCGGGTTCCACCGCGACCGAGAACGCGTACTTCTATACGGAGGGCGAGGGCGAGAGCCTCACTCACCACTACCTCTATGTGAGCAATTCGAGCATGTACCGCGCGGACGTCGGCGAAGGCGGCTTTGCGGAGACGACCCTCGAGATCGCATACGATATCGGCTCTGCGAAGATCGTCTCTCTCGCACCCCAAGAAAACGGTTACGGCTACGTCTATTTCACCCGCACCAATTCCGCGGGGCTCTCGGTGGAGCGCGCCGTCTACAACGGCAAGCCCGAGAACTACACCAACCTCACCTACGACGACGAGAACAACGACGCGTACAAGCCCGTGAAACTCCTCGACGTGCAGCACGTCAGCGGGTGGTACGACTATGAGATCGTCGACGACGTTGTGTTCTATGCGGACGCGGAGTCGTTCGGCGGCAGCACCTATTCGTACGTCAACTGCATCAGCCTCAAAAACGGCGAAGGCGATCTCATGGACAACGTGGAGCTCAAAGCGTTCGGAGACTTATACGATTCCGTCGTGAACAATTCGGATAAGACGGTCGGTCTCTTCGCCAAGCTCAACGACGCATTCGGCGATTCCGATCTCTCCAACGCCATCCGCTATTACTTCTACACGGGCAAGAGCGGGCAGTTCGACGCGAATATCGAGGAATCTCTCGCGAACGGCGAAGAGGAGACCGCGCTCTACACCGCCGAAGAAAAGGAAGCGTTCGCCGCGTTCGTCGAAGGCAAGGGCTACACCCTCAAAAAGAACAACCAGGAGAAAGTCCTGTTCACCGAAACTTCCTACTTTGAGGGAGAGACTTCCTTCCGTACCCTCGATTACTTCCGCACCTGCCTCGGCAAGAGGACGGCGGAGGATGAAGCGAGCTACGCGGAGTATTGGAAGAGCACCGTGCTCAACCACTACGTCGCCCCCGAAAAAGAGGAGAGCAGCCTCGCATGGTGGGCATGGCTCCTCATTGCCATTGGGATCGTGGAAGTCGTGAGCGTCGTCGTGTTCGCCGTCACAGGCACGGCCCTCTGGTACACGAACAAGAAGAAGAACGCGCCCAAGACCGAGCGGCTCAAAGTCGTCACCAAAGACGACAGGGATATCGACGTCTATGCCGACGAAGAACCCGAGGAGCCCGAAGAAGAGCCCGCGCCCGAAGAGGCCGTTGAGACCGAAGAAGCGGCAGAGCCCGAGGAGAACGAGCCCGAAGAGGGCGGCGCGTCCGAAGAAAATACGGACGGACCGAACGAGTAAAAAAAGCGTCAAACGCCCCGCAGTTGCGGGGCGTTTTTCGGAGCAAAAGGCCGCAAAGGGGCGGAAGGGGAGCCCGTTCGCCTCAGAGAGGGAAAAAATTTCAAAAATTCCGCAATTTTTTTGTCAAACGCGTAAAAAAACAGTTTACAAAAACAAAGAATACTAATATAATTTATTAGCCTGTTGGAAAGGCGACGCCGGAGGAAAAATTTATGGTACGTTACATGAAATGTCCGCGCTGCGAGCTGAACTACATTGATGCGGAAAAGCAGGAATACTGCGATGTGTGTCTGAAAGAGATGAAGGGGATCCCCACGGGGCTTGACGAGATCGACGAGGCGGAGGACGACATCCCCACCGAGCTCTGCCCCATCTGCGGTGAAAATATGATCCGTCCGGGCGAAAAGATGTGCGAAGAGTGCCGCAAGAAAACGGAGTATGAGGCGGAGGAGCCCGATCCCGACGAGGACGACGAGTGGCGGGAGTACCTCGACGACGACGCCGACGCCGATCTGGAATCCGAAGTCGGCGAGATCGACGAGAAGTTCGACGAAGAGGAGTACACCGAAGAGGAGCCCGAAGAAGAGGTCGAGGAGGAAGAAGAGGACCTCGAATACGTCACGGGCGACGAGATCTACACCCTCGGCGGCGACGATGACGACGACGAGGACGAGGACTCCGACGAAGATTTTTGACCTGAAAAGTAAAACCGCCCGCGGTTTTACTTTTTTCTTACCAATCTTCTTGCCGCCATAGGCGGCCTCGGCTCCTCCCGGGGAGGAGCTGTCACGAAGTGACTGAGGTGGGTGCGTCTTTCTCGGCTCCACCTCTGGGAGCCCTCATTCCGACCGAGCCGTAGGCGAGGGAGCGAATCTTTAAGATACACTCGGCTTCGCCTCGGTATGAGGGGGCTCAAAACCCCTTTCCCCCGCTGCGCGGGTACTTTCCCCAAAGGGGACAGCAAGGTGGGCGGTGCGTTTTGCGACCCCAAAGGGGACAGCGAGACGGAGCCAAACAACCACAAGAGAGGAAAACGGGATGAAGCTCAAAAAATGGCTGCGCGGCATGTTGCGCCGCTACGACGACGAAAACAACTTCACCTGCGACGTGTGCGGGCGGGAGATCTTCGACGGCTCCCGCGTCTGCGCGCCCTGCCGCAAAGTTCTCCCGTGGAACGACGGTCTGATCTGTCCTTTCTGCGGGCGAAAGGTCGCGGAACCGGGCGTGTGCATCGAATGCAAGGCAAAGCCGCTCGGGGTGTACCGCGCCCGTTCCTCGTTCCTGCACGAGGGGGAAGCGGCGCGCCTCGTCGTGCGCTTCAAACGCGGCGAAAAGTACCTTTTCCGCACTCTCGCCGAGCTCGCGCTCCCGCTCATCGAAAAGGAATTTCATAAGGCGGAGATCGTCGTGCCCGTACCCATGTCCGAGAAGGCGCGTAAGAAACGCGGTTATAACCAATCGGAACTGCTCGCCGAACGCATTGCCACGCTCACGGGAAAGACGATGCTCTGCGCCGTCGTCAAGCGCAAGGAAACGCCCCAGCAAAAATTTCTCTCCCGCGAGGAACGCGAGAAAAATCTTGCCGAGAGTTTTCATGTCACCATGAGAAAAGAGATCAAAGGTCGCCGCGTCCTCATTGTCGACGACACGCTCACGACGGGCGCGACGGTGGCGGCGATCGCCGATCTCCTCACCCGCGCGGGCGCCGCCGAGGTCTACGCCTATACGTTCACGAGCGTGCCCCGCAAGGGAAACAAAACCGCGCCCTAACAATCTCGCTCCGCCCCCTCACGGGGGTTATTTTTTTGACTTTGGGACAATGTTTGTACAGAAAGGAAGCCCGCCCCACCCCCCTACCCCCCTCCCACGGAGGGGGCAAGGCTCCTCCCGGGGAGGAGCTGTCACGAAGTGACTGAGGTGGGTGCGTCTTTTTTCTCAACTTTCCCCCATTGGCATACTGCGCGGCGGGGGCGCATATAGTATCACAGGCGGGGAGAAGAGGGATTTGACAGAGGTTGTGCTTCTTCGCCAAAATTTTCCAATTTCCCCCGTCCGAATGCCATTAAAATATAGGGTAACAGACATGCGTTTTATCACGATACGGTTGAAGTCGGTCGCGCTCGCGGGGGCGATCGTCTGCGCGCTCGGCGCGGGCATGGCGGCGGCGAACGCCGCGGAAGCGGAGAGCGTCTATTGGAGCGGCGCGCGCTCCCTGCCCATCTATTCGGTGGAGCGGGACGACAATCGCGTCGCGCTTTCCTTCGACTGCGCGTGGGGCGTGGAACACACCGATTCCCTGCTCTCGACGTTGGAGGCGGAAAACGTGCGCGTCACCTTCTTCACCGTGCAGTTCTGGGCGGAAAAATACCCCGAATACCTCAAAAAGATCGCAGACGCGGGGCACGAGATCGGCACGCACAGCGCGACCCATTCCTACATGTCCCGTCTCTCGGAGACGGAGATCAAGAAGGAGCTCGAGACTTCCTGCGCCGCCATCGAAAAGGTCACGGGAAAGGACGTCGAGCTCTTCCGCCCGCCCTACGGCGACTACGACGACCTGCTCATCGACACCTCGAACGCGATGGGGCTCTATCCCATCCAGTGGGACGTCGACTCCCTCGATTGGAAGGACCTGTCCGCGTCCGACATCGCCGCCCGCATCGTTTCGCGCGTGAAGAGCGGCTCCATCGTGCTCATGCACAACAACGGGCTGCACACCGCCGAGGCGTTGCCCATCGTCATCGACACGCTCAAAGCGAACGGATTTGAGTTCGTGCCCGTGGGCGAGCTCATCTACCGCGAGAATTACACGATCGACGCGAGCGGCCGCCAGATCCCGAAGAACAGCGCGTAGGGGCATACCATGTCCGAAAGAGGCCCGTCCGTAAGGCGTGCGGCCGCAACCAAAACCGACAGAAATACCGGAGGGTAAAAATATGGATTACAATTCCGAAAAGAACAACAAGGTCTACATTTTTGGAGAAATCGTGTCGGAGGCGACCTTCTCGCACGAGGTGTACGGCGAAGGCTTCTACGAATTTTTCGTAAAGGTCATGCGGCTCTCGGGGCAGGCGGATATTTTGCCCGTCACCGTGTCGGAGCGGCTCATCGAGGGGAGCGATCTGAAAGTGGGGAAAACGATCTCCGCGGTGGGGCAGTTCCGCAGCTACAACAAGCTCGAAGGGGGGAGATCCCGCCTCATGCTCACCGTGTTCGTGCGCGAACTCGTGGACGCGGCGGAGGGGCGCAACCCCAACGGCATCGTGCTCTCGGGCTATATCTGCAAGCCGCCCGTCTACCGCACCACCCCCTTCAACCGCGAGATCGCGGATATGCTGCTCGCCGTCAACCGCGCGTACAACAAGTCGGACTATATCCCCTGCATCGCATGGGGCAGAAACGCCCGCTTCGTGCAAAATCTCAAAGTCGGCGACAGGGTCGCGCTCTCGGGCAGGATCCAGAGCCGGGAGTATCAGAAGCGGCTTTCGGAGACGGACGTGGTGACCATGACCGCGTATGAGGTGTCCATTTCCAAACTTGCCGCCTTCGACGAGGGGGAGAGTTTCGACGTGGACGACGCGTTCGATCTGTATGCCCCGCCCGCGCCTTAAAGGGAAGGCGGGCGGCGAGGGGAGCGCGGCTTCCCTCTTTTTTTGCACAATTATGAAAAAAATTATTGACATTTGGGCGCGGATGGTGTATCCTATATACGCAAACCAAATTTTCAGGAGGAAAACATGGCAACTTTCTGTCAAAATTGCGGCGCCGAGATCAAGAACGGACAGCAATACTGCACCAACTGCGGTAAGCCCGTTCCCAAGAAGGCCGAATCCAAGCCCGCCGAATCCAAGCCCGCCCAGCAATTACAGCCTTACAACTATCAAGGGTACTGCTACGCGAACCCGTACTACGGATTCCCTGCGCCCATCATCATTCCCTACGGCGGGATGAACCCCTATGCGCCCTATGGGATGCCCTACGGGATGCCCTACGGCATGCCCTGCGTCACCCCTTGCGTCACTCCCTATCCGATGGTCTGCCCCTACGCGCAGCCCCGCGGGAACGGACAGGACGAGACGATGTGCTTGCTCGACGTGCACGGCACCCTTCCCTCTCAGCAAGAGGAAGAAGAGCCCGCTCCCGAGGAAGAGACCCCGGTAGAGGAAGCGCAGCCCGTCTATGAAGCTCCGCAGGAAATCGAAGAGCTCGAAGAAGTCGAAGAAAAGCCCGTGAAGAAGCGCAACGGCTTCTCGATCGCAGGTTTCATTCTCTCCTTCTTCGGCCCTCTTGCGATCCTCGGCCTCATCTTCTCCATCGTCGGCGCAAGCGTCGCCAAGAAGAAGGGCTCCGGGCGCGGTCTCGCCATTGCGGGCATCATCATCAGCGTGATCGTGCTCCTTGCGATCTGCGGCGGCGTCGCGGCAATGTTCGTCTTTGCGGACCAGCTCGTCAATATCCCGTTTGTCGGCGAATATTTGAAGACAGCCGTAGATTGGGTACTCGGTCTCTTCAAGTAATTTCAGTCCATCAAAATTCCCGACCGCAAACCGCGGTCGGGAATTTTTTTCTTCTCCCGTACGGCGGAGATCATAAATTTTATTGACAAATCCTCCCGCGTGTTGTATAATATCAGAAAAAAGAGAGAAGGAGAGAACTATGAGCAGATGTCAGCATTGCGGCGCTTCCGTTCTGCCGAACGAAAAGTTCTGCGCGAAGTGCGGCGCGCCCGTGCAGGATCAGCCGTCCGCACACAGCCTTGCGCAGTATGACCCTTACGCGCAGAACGGCTACCAATACGGCAACGGCCAATACAACAACGGGTACGGTTACGGCTACAATCAGGGGTATCCGAACGGTCAGTACGGGTATAACGGGTACAACCAATATGGGTACAACCAATACGGCTATAACCAGTACAACAACGGGTACGGGCAGTACGGGTACAATCAGGGGTATCCGAACGGTCAGTACGGATATAACGGGTATAACCAATACGGCAACGGTTACGGGTACAATCAGGGGTACCCGAACAGGCAGTACGGATACAACCCGGGCTATCCGAGCGGGCAGTACGGCGGGTACGACCAATACAACAGAGGGTACGACTACAACCGGAGCGGTGATTACGGCTTCGGCTCCCCGGAACCCGAGGAAAAGACCGAGAGCAAGGCGAACGGCCCTGCGATCGCGGGCTTTGTGTTCTCGCTCCTGTCCCTCTTTTCGGGATTCCCGCTCTTCGTGCTCCTCGGTTTCATTCTCTCCCTCGTCGGCTTAAAGATCTCCAAGAGGACGGGCAGGAGCAAGGGGCTCGCCGTCGCGGGTACCGTGATCACGACGATCCTCCTCATTCTCGAGGTCGTGGCGGTCATTGCGGTCGTGGTGCTCGTCTTTACGATGGGCGGCGCAGTCATTGCATGGCTGGAGAGCGCCGGGCTCGGCGATATCGCGGTCTACCTGCAGAATTTCATTGAAAGTATAAGCCATAATATCGTTTTTTAAGATCATACGTATCGGATAAAGTACATATTCGATCACAAGATCGCCCGGCCGCAATTTGCGGCCGGTTTTTTCGTGAGAGGGCGCGCCATCGCTTGACAGGGCGGGCGGGAAAGTGTACAATGAGAAAAAAAATCGGAGGAAACGGAAATGGATACAAAAAAGACGGCGATCCTCGTCGTGGATATGCTCAACGACTTCGTGACGGGCGCGCTCAAATGCGACCGCGGGCTTGCCATCGTGCCCGCTACGGCAAGGCTCCTCGACGGGGCGAGAAAGGCGGGCGTCCCCGTCGTGTTCTGCAATGACGCGCACATCAAGGGCATCGACCGCGAGTTCGAAGTTTGGGGAGAGCATGCGGTCGCGGGGACAAAGGGGGCGGAAGTCATTCCCGAACTTCACCTTTGCGAGAAAGACTATGTCGTTCCCAAGCGCAGATACTCGGGCTTTTTCCACACCGACCTCGACCTGCTTCTCCGCGAGCTCGGCGTCGACACGGTGATCATGACGGGGCTCCACGCCCACATGTGCGTGCGGCATACTTCGGCGGACGCGTTCCAGCTCGGCTACCACGTCGTCGTCGCAACGGACGCGACCGACTCCTTCACCGAAGAGGACTACAAGAACGGGATCAAGTATCTCAAAGAGGTGTACGGCGCGGAGCTCTATACGGTGGATGAACTCCTCGCCAAATTCGGCGCATAACGTCCGCAGCAAAGCGGAAAATAACGAAAAAAGGGGGCATGTCTCAGACATGCCCCCCGTCGTTTGTGGTCTATGGTGGGGAAGCGCGGCGAATGAGGAGCGGGGCCTTCACCCCTTCGGGGGGAAGGTGGCACGGCG